>CAZCXV010000001.1:0-180619 GCA_964502815.1 uncultured Gammaproteobacteria bacterium
ATCACGATGACTGGACTAGCCTAAGGTTTCGACCGACCGCGAATGCCAGTCTTTTTTTGCTCTAAAGAATTTTTCAGCAAGTCAATACGTACAATATAATTTTTCTGGTTAAATTTACGAAGCAATCCTGAATAATGTTTTGTAGGAGCTAATATTTTAAGCAGTTTGTTCTTTTTTTCCAAATATTCGACTAAACAGTAAAAATCTCCATCACCAGTAACAACAACTGCTTGTTGATAATTTTTATATTGAATCATTGCGTGTAGAACTAACTCGGCATCTACATTTCCTTTTGTGACTATCTCGTTATTTACAAAATGAGATAGAGTCGGTTTGAAAACTAAAATATAATCACATTTTCGTAAAAAAGCATATAAGGTCTCATTACCAGCAACTTGCCCTATAAACAGATATGCCTTGTTCACATTATATTTGTCTCTCAAATAATTTCTAAATTTCCGCCAATCTAATTTCCAACCTTGAGACTTGATTCCAAGATTAAGGTTTTGACTATCGATAAAGGCATAGACCTTTTTATTTGAAAAGATAGACATTAGTTATTTATACACCTAGTAAATACAATGGTCAATATTTGTTTTACTTCGGCCTAGAATACTTAGAGATATTTAATACTATTCCTAAGGCAGATAATATTGCAATTAAACTAGTCCCGCCATATGAGATCAAAGGCAGTGGAATCCCTGTTAAGGGGACTAAGGCTACATTTGAGCCAATGTTGAAAAACATTTGCCCCGCGACCCAGGAAGCAATCCCCACCACAAACACAAAAGAAAAATCATCTGGAGCATTCTTGGCAATTTTTATTATTCGGAGTATCAGATATGCATATATTCCAATTAAAATAATTGAGCCTATAAAACCAACCTCTTCGGCGATGATTGCAAAAATAGAGTCTGTTGCAGTCTCTGGAAGAAACAAATATTTTTGTCTTGATTGACCTAAACCTACGCCAAAAATACCCCCAGAACCTACGGCAATCAAAATTTGCCTAATGTGATAAGCTGCCCCACCTGCGTCTTGACTAGTTTTACCAATAGGATCAATCATTGTATTTAAAAAGGTAAATAATCTTTCCCGCCTGTAACTTGAAATTAGAATAAGTAAGCTTCCAAGTAGACCACCTGCTCCTAAAAGGCCTGTCATGTAGATTAGGGGAAAGCCGGTTATAAATAGTTGAACCACGCCAATAGTTGCTACTACTATAGTCGTTCCCAAATCTGGCTCAAGCATGATAAGGCCAATTAGTACACCTAAAATTACCAAGTAATACCAGTTTGGAGACTTTCTGGCATACAGGTAGGCAAAAAACAAAGCTAAAGATATTTTTACAAACTCAGAGGGCTGAAAGTTAAAACCGGCGATAACAATCCAGCGCCTGGCCCCTAAAAAGCTAGAGCCAACTCCAGGAATCAAAACTGCAACTAAAAGAATTACGGTTACACTAAAGATAACTGGCGCAAGTTTTTTCCAAAAAGTGTAGTGGATATTTGAAAAAACAATTAAGGCTATAAAGCCAATGACTGCAGAGATTGCCTGTTGCCTTACAAAGTAAAAAGAATTGCCAAAACTAGACAAGGCCAGAGGGGCTGAAGCATCAGCAATGGCAGCAACACCTAAAACAGTTAAGCCAAGTGTCAAAAAAAACAGAATTCTGTCTATTTTATTTGCTTTAGTATTTCTGTTTACTTCTTGAAGCTTTTGTCTTTGTTTTCTTCTTTCCACAATTATATTGTAGCAAGCCAGAGTCCAAAAATGGCAAGGATAATGCCTGCAAGCCAAGCACGCATGACTATCTTTGGCTCCTCCCAACCTATTGCCTGAAAAGTGTGGTGCAAAGGAGCCAGGGGAAAAATTGGTCTTTTTAATATTCTCCAACCAAGAATCTGGATTGCTGAAGAAAGGGCTTCAATCACAAACAGACCGCCAATCACAAAAAGAACTGTGATGTTTCCCACCAAAAGTCCAATTACGGCAATTGTTGCTCCAAAAGAAAGCGCTCCTGCATCCCCAAGCATTATACGAGCTGGATAAACATTAAAGTAGAGAAAGGCAATTATTGCCCCAAGCCAAATGGCAATAAAGATAAATAGTGGGGTATCTAAATGGCTCGCCGTAATGACTATGTAAGCAAAAAGGTAAATCATTAAAAGACCAGATGATAATCCATCAAGTCCATCTGTAAAATTAAATGCATTAGTAAAAAAGACAATTACCAAGGCTGCAAAGGGAATGTAGAATATCCCTAAATCGATAACTTTAGGAATAAGTGGAATATGCAGTATATGGATACCTAGTTGGGTATATAGCCACCAACCAACAAATAGAGCAACTAGCCACTGAAGCATAAATTTATGTTTTGACGAAAGGCCAAAGTTAGCAGCCAAGAAGCCTTCCTTCGGCTTACCATATATTTTTACAACATCATCTAGAAGACCCAGCAATCCAAATACCAAAAAGGTTACAAAAATTACAACCAACTCATTTCTGAGTGGATATGCTGTCTGAACATATACTCCGAGTTTTGAAACCAGAGGAAAAAGAACGGCAAAGGTCACCATAGTGGTAATAATTAAAAGTATTCCCCCACCAATTGGTGTCCCAACTTTAACATCGTGAAGCTTATCAAAAAGCTTTTGACCTTCATTTCTGGCATTTCTACCCTCAGCTTGTCTTTTTCGTATCAGTTTAATTTTATAGAGGTAATCAATAAAGGGAACAATTAGGGCACTGTTAATGAGGAATGAAAACAGGATTAAACCAAGGGCAAGTGGCAAAACAGAAGAAACATTCATTGTCTTGTCTCCAATTATAGAGCACTTCTCCAAATGTAACAAACTGGATCCCTAATCTGCTAAAATAGCTGGTGGCTAAAAGTCCTTCATTAAAGCATTTTGAGGCTATTCAACACGTTCCAAGTGTTCCGTTTGTAACTGTTGGCCAAATCGACTATATCTCTAAATTACTAAAAAACTCTGGCTATAAAGCCACAAACAACAATTACTCCCTGATTGTCAACGATCCATCAAATTTCGGAAAACAAAAGTTAGTAATTATGTGTCACACAGATCATCCTGGAATGGTTCTCAAGGATAATCATGAGGGACTACTCTTAGGAAGTGTAGGGATAAACAGACTTGAAGAATTGCTCAAATCTTCACCTATAAAGATAAAAATATTTTCCAAATCGGGTAATCTTTTAGGTTTTGGGGAAATCATTAGACTCGATGAAACCAATAAAAGAAAAGCTTACATCAAAACAAATATAGCTGTTCCAACCAATTCCTTAGGCCAATATATATTTAAGTATTACAAGGAATCTGACAAGAAAGTCTCTGTATATAATGCTGATAACGGAATCTCGGTAGCAACCATGCTGGCTTTACTCAGCGAAAATAAATTTGAAAGTCAGTATGATGTTTATTTTGTTTTTAACCTCCATGAAGAAGTCCATCAAATAAGTTCTTGGTATTTGGCAAAAAACAATACCTTAGGATTAAAATCGTCAGACTTAATTGTTAATCTTGAATGCCTAAAGATAGAAAATGTAGATAAAAATCTAAGTTCGGCAAACTACAACGATGGTTTAGTTTTGCAACTCAGTAACACTGGTTGTCTTTTTGGCTACAAATCAACTGCTGAGAATATGGCAGAAAAATTAGTGAAATATATAAGCAAAAAAGAAAAAATACATATTCAAACTGGCGTTATTAAAGACTCATGTGACTCAAGACCTTTTTCATATTTTAACTTAACACCAAATATTGTAACTTTAACCGTACCAAACCTGTTTAAACACAACGAAGATATCAGTGGAAATATAGTTCCAGAAGAAATATTCAAAAAAGATGTAGAGGATTTTTATAATCTAATTAAGGCCATAATTGAAACAAGAACAAGTATAAAAAATTTATACAATGAAACAAGTGTTTCAAAAACACTAAAAATTAAAGATCAAGTGACAAATAAAAAATTGATGGAGCAAAAGGCTAAGTTAAATAATAGGTTAGATATCTACTACAAATGGATTATTAAAAGAGGATATTTTTTTTCTGAAAATCTAAAAGATTTTGCTGTTGATAAAATTTCTAGCTTATTGCTTTACCTAACTTTAATAATACAAAATATATTTAACTAGAATTATTCTTCATATTTAGGATTTGTAAGTACCTCTGAAATTCTTCATATCTTCTAGGACTAATACACATCTGGCCATTTCCCTTTCCAAGCACCCAATCTCCACCTTGTGCATCACTACCGCCCAAAATTAGCAGACCTCCCTTCCTAGCTTCTATAATGACATCTATGGGAGTGTCAGCAATTATTGACTGCAAGGAATTTCTTTGTTCTACTCCCAATTTGTTTCCATGCCATCCCATAATACCGTCTATCCCCATCTCTATAAGTCTATTCCAAATTTTTTGGTTGTAACCACCTTCCGGAGAGTACAAAACAACCCCTCCCACTTGATGTATAATTCTGACAACTTCAACCGCCGATAATGGCTCAAAACTAATCCCGCTTTTTGTATAATTGAATCCTTCTTTGCCAAATGCCATGAGATGTTCATATAAAAATTTAGCAACTAATTCATCACCCCTACCTATATAATTTTGTGAATCCAAATATTTATTAATAACTTTTTGCCATAAATCAGAGTTTTCTGAAGCCATTCTTATAACCACTTCCTTGTTTCCCTCAGTTCTCGCGATAATTCTACAAAAATTAATCGCTTTTTCTGAAATTTCTCCATTAAGTAATTGATCCATCAATTGCTGGTCGACGTCAGACAATTTATCAAAAACAAATCCTAAACCCTTAAAAAATTGGGTCTGCAACCGGGCAATTTCCATATTTTTCTCAGTTGCACCAAAACACTTTCTAATTTCTGGATTATTATAATCAAACCCTAAACAAATTAAGTCAGTCTCCCCACCATCAACGAATACATTAGTTTCAATGCCTGGAATAATATTTACACCTCTTGCAACACCGTATTTAATAAGTTCAGAAAACCAAGAACCACTCTTGTCTCTCGCAAGTAATGCAACTGCAACAACTCCACTTTCGGATGCAGCATCAATTACACTTTTTCCAGATTCAACTGGATTTTCTGGGTCATAATGAGCATGAAAATCTACTCTCCTAAGTCTATCTGCAATCATAAATTTAACAACTTCCTTTTTTTATCTTCAGCCTCAGATAATTCCACAGGGGAATTTATGCTTGTCCATTCATCTTTATTTTCCAGATTAAAGGAATTAACAAGTTGTTTATTCGAAATAGCTACAGAGATAATTCCCGGTAGCGGGTATTCACCACTGACAGAACTAGGTTTTATTTGCGGAAGCATTTTTTCAATCCAGTCTTTTTTAAAGCAAAAACCACCACACAAAACTTCAGACTTTCTATCTCTGTTTTCTAGAAGTTGCTGACGGGTCAAGACTCCCACGATCTCATTTCTTTTATCTCTTTTCAATCCACCAATATCAAGCTTTCCTTCCGTTTTGTGGGTCAATAAAGTTGCATTATTTCCATGAGTAATATGGTCATTGATGAACTCCC
Source organism: uncultured Gammaproteobacteria bacterium (assembly GCA_964502815.1). Classification (GTDB taxonomy): domain Bacteria; phylum Patescibacteriota; class Microgenomatia; order UBA8517; family UBA8517; genus JBBTWO01. Next base: position 5,584 of record CAZCXV010000001.1, read on the forward strand.
GAATTGTTTCTGTTTTATACAAAACTGCGTCATCACTAAAAAGTACTAACACGTGCTCCGTGTTCTTTGGTACTTTTACTAAACCAGTTAGTAGAGAGTGCGCAGTACCTAATTGTTCGTCTTGGCGCACAAAGATTGGGTTGAATCCCATTTTTTTGATAGTCCTTTCAACTAAGACAGCTTTATAACCAATAACTACTATTGTTTTTTTTAAAAGACCTAAGTTTTCAATTAGATCAAGTGTCCAAAATATTAATGGTTTACCAAGAAGCTTTCGAAGCATTTTAGGAGCACCCTTTCCCATTCGAGTACCCTTACCAGCTGCAAGCACAATGGCGCAAATATTCTCCATTTTTAAACCGGAGACTCTATTTTATCAGACCAAGTCAATTTTCTGGCTGAATTCCCAAGTATGGAAATAAATCCTTGGCAATTGAAAACCACAAAGGGGTTGCTGTTTCTGATGCCCAGGGAGAGCTTTGGGGCTCTCTTAAGGTAATAAGCATGATAAATTTTGGATCATTGGCAGGGGCAAAGCCAATGAAGCTGGCAATTGTCTTTTCGGCATCATAGTGGCCGCCAATTGGGATCTGGGCAGTTCCAGTCTTGCCCGCCACTTTAAAACCCGGAACATAGGTCCATTTAGCTTCACCTTTTTCCACTGCTTCAACCATCATGGCAGTGGTTTGGGCAGCAACACTTTCAGAAATTACTTCTTTTTGTATATCTGTTTTTATGTTTTGTTCCTTGCCATCCTTGACTATCTTTTCAACTATTTGCGGTGTTACCATTTTGCCATTATTGGCTATAGCTGAAAAAGCCTTAATGATTTGAATTGGGGTGACGGCAATTCCCTGGCCAAAAGTTGCGGTAGCAAGGTCTACTATATTCCATTTGTTTTTTTCTCTTAAGGCTGGTGTCGCCTCACCCTGCAAATCAATACCTGTAAGGCTTCCCAGGCCATACTTTTTTAGGTAGTCATACAATTTTTCAGTGCCTAGTTTTTGGCCTATAAAAGTCATTCCCACATTGTCAGAGTGAACTATGATTTCAGTCATTGAAGAATCAGGCTTATATTTTTTATTCCAGGTCTCAATGGTGTATTTATCTACCTTTACAGGTCCTCCACAAATGTCGCAGACTGTATCAACCTCAATTGCCTTACTGTCAAGCGCTGCCGCCATGACCAAAGGCTTAAAAATACTTCCAGGCTCAAAAGAATCGGAAATTGCCGGGTTTTTGAAAAACTCCTGTTCAAACTGGGAATAAGTCGCCGGATCATAGCTCGGGTAGGCTGCCATTGCTCTTACTTTTCCAGTTTTTGGCTCCATTAAAATGGCGACGCCATTTTTGGCGCCATACTTTTCAATGCCTTGCTTCAATTTATCTTCAACAATAAATTGAATTCTCTTGTCAATTGTTGTCTTTAAATCTACCCCCCCAAGTGCTGTAATCTCTTTTGATTGACCAATAAGAATGGGTACACCTCTGGTGTCCGATTCCTCTTTTATAAATCCCGGCTTACCAGCTAAAGACAGATCATAGTAACCTTCAAGGCCAAAGTAACCTTTGTCCACTCCCTCGTCGTCTTTGCCGACAAAGCCAAGAACATGGGCAGAAGCCGAAGCCTCTGGGTAGAATCTTAATTCCTCTGGGTCAAAACCAACGCCTTTTAATTTCAAAGCTTCAATATTTCTTTTTACATCGATTGTGATTTTGTGTTTTATTGGCACCCAAACTAAATCTTTTCGGTCAAGAACTTCTTGGATTCTTAAAACCTCATCCATTAGTTTCTGTTTTGCATTTTCTCCTTCTTTTATTTCCTCAACCACTAATGGCCCTAATTTATTGGCCAAGTCTTTATGGGACAAGCTGATCTCTGATTTTTGCACAAATAGAAGCCAAGAAGACTGGCTAGCTGCCAGAAAACTACCGTCTGAAGCTAAGATATTGCCCCTTTTTGCCTGAATTTTTCTCCCGTTTTGATGTTGATATCTAGCCTCTTGAGTTAGCTCTTTTGACTTAATCACCTGCCAAAAAAAAAGTCGCAGACTAAGACCAATAAGGCCAAGACAAAATACACCTATTAGTACATATAATCTGGATTTCATGGCTTACCTCAAGGAAGCAACTGGCGCTTCGGTATTAAGGTACAGGACTGTTTGCGGCTTTACAAGCCCAAGTGAAACGCTTGCTTGGGATAGCTGCGACAAAGAGCTAGTGGAAAGAGTTTTTGCCGTTAGTTCTTCATTTTCAAGCTTTAATGCCTGCCTTTCTTTTTCCAAAAAAGAAATTTCACTTCCTCTTATTGTTGAAGCAATAGTCACTCCCACAGAAGAAAGGACCAGGATACCTAAAAAAATTAGGTATACAAGGCCAATCTTACTTCTTCTTTTTTTTGGTTCAAGTATTTTCATTTTTATTATTAAATTTTTTCCACCACTCTTAAAATTGCACTTCTGGATCTTGGATTATCATTTATTTCTTCTTGGTTTGTTTTAACAGGATCTTTGGTAATTATTTTTGCCAAATTCTTTTCACTCAAGTCTTTAAAGTAGGTTTTGACAATCCGGTCTTCACCTGAATGAAAGGAAATAATCACTAGTCTTCCTTGTGGCTTCAAAAGCTCAAAGCTTTGTGCTAGTCCTTCTTTCAGGTTTTCAAGTTCTGTATTAACGGCAATCCGAAGAGCCATAAAGGCTTTAGTTGCAGGATTTGTTTTTTGATTTTTATTTTTATGAAATTGACCGGCAAGTAAAATATCCGCAACAGAATTAATTTTTGTTTCTCTTCTAAAGTTAACAATTCTTCTAGCCAGTTTCTTACCTTCAAAAGCAGTCATTCCAAGTTCAAAAAGATTAGTTAGTTGGTTTACGTCCAAACTATTAACCAAATCGGCTGCTGTCACTCCTTGGTGTTGAGGATCCAAACGCATATCTAACGGCGCATCTGGGTTTTTAAAGGAAAAACCCCTTTGACTGTCGTCAAAATGTATGCTTGAAACGCCTAAATCCATTAAAACCCCATCTACTGGATAAAAAGCTTCTCTTTTGGCAATCTCAGCTATCTTTGCGAAATTTGCAGTGATGAGTTTGAATTTCGTCCGACTAAAGTCAGGCGTTGGGCAAGTATTCAATAGTTTCTCTTCTGCAAATTTAAGCATTGTAGGATCCATATCTAAACCTAAAACATTTCCTCCAGCCTTAACAATCTCGGCCGAGTGTCCCCCGGCTCCTACGGTTGCATCGATAAACAGTCCTTGACTTTCAATGTGCAAAAGTTCTATTACTTCTAGTAAAAGTACCGGTTTATGATAGTTGTCTTCAGTCATTTTTCCCAATACTTTCAATGTATTCCTTAGTTGTCTTGGCCAATTCCTGCGATTTTTTATCCCAAATTTCTTTTGGCCAAATTTCAATTCTGTCCACCAATCCCACAAACATCAGTTCTTTTTGTATTCCCGCGTAGTCGGTTAAGACTTGCGGTATGACAATTCTGCCTTGGTTATCGGGCTCAGTTTCAAATGCACTTCCCAAAATAAATCTTTCAATATCCCTAACTCCAAGACTCAAGCTTTTTACTCCTCCAGTAAGTCTTGTCAGCAGTTGATTCCAAAACTGGTTTGAAACCATTACTAAACAATCTTCATACCATTTTGCTATTACTGGACTCTCGCCAAGCTCACTCAAAAAAATTTTAGGTACAGCGACTCTTCTTTTGTCGCCTACTATGCCCAGATACGCTCCAATCAACATTTTATTTTAATTAATCCCTGGGCAGAATTATGTATGAGTAACAAGTAGTTTGTCACCACTTCTTACCACTTGTCACCATTTTGATCTATTTTCACACAGCAGTCAACACCAAGTAAATCCGAAAAAAGTATGAGGTTAGATAAAAAGAGAAGCTTTACTTATAAGCAAAGCTTGAGTAAAACTAAAGCAAAGCTTGGCCTTTTTTAACGGTAGTATATTCCCAAACTTGAAGCATTGGGGTTATCTACTTTTGTCCACTCACCTTTTGGAATACCAGTCAAACCTGTACTTTCTGTAAAGATACCGTATGGGCCTTCAGAGACTGCAGATACTTCTTTGGGTAGTCCAAAAGTATTCATGACTACAAAGAAAACTCCTTTAGGAGTTTTGTCTAAAGTGTACTTAAATTTACTATCGACAGAAGTTAATTCCTTGTCCCCTGATTGCAGATGAAAATCAGTTGCCAATTTTCCAACCAGTTTTCCTTTTTCGTTTCTAAACCTCAAAGTGAGTGTTCCCTCTTCCACTCCCTCATCATATCTAAACTTACCTGAGGATTCTGACCCTAGTAAAAGTTCTCTTTCGATATTTGCTCCAGCTGTGTCAAGCTTAATTGTTCCAGGCACTCCTTGGGTTGACCCATCTTTGGTTTTGTAAAGAAGTTCATAATCAAGAGATTGAGCTTTAACTTCAATGCCTGAGATATTAAGTTTCAGCCAGTGTCCGTCTTTAATTGGCGTTAAAGTTGTAACCGGTCTTTGACTCAAGGCAATTTCTGCGACAATATCTTCTTCCTCTTCAACAACTTTAGTTTTATTGCTCTTAATTACAAAAAAATAAACTCCCGAAAATACTGCTATTCCTAATAGAAAAAAAGCTATTGGCAAATATTTTTTCATCTAGTTAATTCTCTAAGTATTCACCAAGTTTGTCAACTGACACTCTTTCTTGTTTTCCAGTATCTCTATCTCTTAGTGTCACAGTATTATCACCCAAGCTTTGATAATCAACAGTTATGCAAACAGGTGTTCCAATTTCATCTTGACTAGCATATCTTTTTCCAATATTACCCCGGTCATCCCAAGCTACTGAAACGCCTTTTTGAAGAAGGTCTTCATAGATTTTTCTAGCTTTATCAACCAGTTCAGGTTTATTGCGCAGAAGTGGAAAAACAGCTGCTTTATAGGGAGCAAGCTTAGGGTGAAGCTTTAAATATATTCTGCCTTCCTCCTCTCTATAAGCATCCATTAAGAAAAATAAAGTTGCCCGGTCTACTCCGCCAGAAGTTTCAATTACCCAAGGAATATAGTTTTCATTAGTCTCAAGATCCATGTAAGACAGCTTATGCCTTGATAAATCCCAATCACCTCGGTGATGAATGCCTTCAAACTCTTTCCAGCCAAAAGGGGAGTTGTATTCTATATCCTCTGCAAATTTAGCATAGTGAGCTCTTTCTTTAGGTTCATGCTCTCTAAATCTTAAGTTTTCTTGTCTAATGCCCAAGCCGACATACCAGTTAAGTCTTAAATTTTTAAAATATTCAAAGGTTTCTTTAGATGCTTGGTCATCGGGTTTGACAAAAAATTCCAACTCCATCTGCTCAAATTCTCTGCTTCTGAAAGTAAAGTTTCCCGGAGTGATTTCATTTCTGAAAGCCTTGCCAATTTGGGCAACACCAAATGGAATTTTTACTCTAGAAGAATCAACTATATTTCTAAAGTTAACAAAAACTCCTTGGGTAATTTCCCCCCTAAGGTAAGCCAGATGTTTGGGTTCAGTTACGCCAAGATATACCTCAGTCATTAAGTTAAAGGTTTTTGGCTCAGTCCAATCACTTTTCCCGTTGTGAGTTTGCTCGTGCTCTTTAACTTTATCTTCCTGATCAGCCCTGACTCGTTGATGACAGATTTTGCATTCAATTAAGGGATCTGTAAAGGCATCCAAGTGGCCTGAAGCTTTCCAGACTTCATTATTCATAACAATGGCAGCGTCTAAGCCTACAACATCATCACGGCCGTAAACCATAGTTTTCCACCATTCATTTTTAATATTTCTTTTTAATTCAGTTCCCAATGGACCGTAATCCCAAAAGCCTTGCAGTCCGCCATAAATTTCAGAGCCAGGAAAAATAAATCCCCTTCTTTTGGCTAAGCTGGTTATTTTACTCATGACGTCGTCAGGCGCCAAGCTTTGCTTATCCATCAAATCCATAATTAAACCAATTATACGCTAAAGAAGGAGTTTTTTGCCAATCCTAATCGAGGATAAATCTCGTTCCAAAATACTTTCCAAAACTTGATCTGGATTTGGCATATCTTTTTCTTTATCCCAATAGCCCAAAGTCACTAATATTTCTCTAGTAAAGTTATTTCTCAACTCTTTGACCTGGGTTTCTTTTTCTAGGCTTTTTAAATATTTCAACAATAAATCAAAGACTTCTTCGTGCGGCACTCCTTCATGGGTTATTTTATTTACGGTCTCCAAAAAAAAGTAAGCTACTGACAGTTTTTTAAGATTTGTTCGAAGTATCGTAAAGTTTTCTACAGTTTCAGTCTCCGTGATAACCGACATACTTTTTCCAACAGAAGCTGAAAACCTAATATGGGAAAAGCTTTCGATGTGGCCCCTTTTTCTACTTGTTGGCTTTCTGACGCCTTTGGCAATACAGACCACCTTGCCATGGCTTTTGGAATATAAGCTTAATATTCTGTCTGCTTCACCATACGTTTTTCGGGAAAGAATAATACCTTCGTCTTGATAACTACGCAGCTTCATGGCAAACAAAGTGTAACACGAAGCAGTTAAATCTTAAGCTTTATTTCTTTGTCGGTATTTAGAAAGAACTCTTCTCTCTGTTTACTCAAGGTGAGAGTAGAAAGAGGCATGTCGGTTCCCGGCTGTTTTTGGATTAAGATTTTGTATTCACCTTTCATTTTTACTGGAACCATATAGGTCAGTTTTATCTTTATAACGCCTTGGGGACGCAGGGTAAAGCCACCTGCAAAAACAGTTTTGCCCAATTCCTCATATGGTTCTACCTTTTCTTCAAAGCCTGAAATGTCAATTAGTTTTGAGCCTTTTGGCACATAAATTCTGGTCCATGTAGGAAGAGGTGAATTTAACCAACCGTCATAGCTTTGGGGGTTTTTATAGGTAATCTCAACAGTTTTTTGAACAGTACTGTCTTTTTTGATGCTTATTTCTTGGTGGATTTCAGAAGTTGCATATAGGTTCGATTTTCTACCACCAAGATTGGCGTCACTTACGTGCAGATAATCGCCATCATAATCTTTGAGTCTGCCTGCAATATTAAAGCTTTCCGCTCCTTTTTGAGCTTTCTCGTCAAACATATAAAGTAGGATATGTTTTTCAATTATTGATTTCCAACCTGCTTCAAACAAAGCCGGCAGCTTTTCTTTTGGTTGACCCAAGGCATTTGATAATACTGAATTCATCAAAGGCCCGACGATTTTTTTTCTGTTCTCATAATTTGGCGGAGCAAAAACTATTTTAGTCGGATCATTTTCACTCCAAACAATTGCTCCTTCTTGATCGGCAAAATCCTCAAGTTCATAGACTACCTGCGGACAATTACATCTGGCGTCTGGCTCGGCGCTGAAGTTACCAAAACCAGGAACGCCAATTTGGCCGAGAACTTTTAAGATATTAACAACGACATGAGTATCGACGGCAATTATACCATCAATGTCTTTAATACCGACTGACTTTATTTCCTGCGAAAACATGTCCATACTTTCTTTAAAGTCTGGATTAAAGTTCATATCCCGAAGTCTTAAGTTGGGATTTAAGACATATGGGCCTTTGATGTAGGAGATTATTGGCTCAGGAGCTTTAATGTGTGGCTTATAGAGCTTGTCTATATTATAAATATCATTTGAAGATGCTTGCTCAAACTTACCTTTATTAATAGAAACTAATGAATAGCCGGTCAAAAATCCACCAGTAGGCCTTAGTTCCTTGTCGTTTTGGAAAATCAGCATATATTTCCTGGGTTCATCAATGCCCAAAATATATGGTGCCGCCTCAAGTAAAGGCTTACTTGAAGAAGCCATTATTGAAGCTTGGGAAACCACGTCTTTTACTTTTTTGATATTTTCTCTAACCCTTTTACCTTTAAAAGTTTCCGGATATTTGGCAGAATCAATGTAGGATAGTTCATTATCTGCCGCTTTAGCTTTTTCAGCAATTTTGTCTATCTTTGGCGTAATGCCTTTAATAGTTTCAACAATAAATTCAATTCGGTCATTAGCTGTTTCTTGACCATCTTTAGCTTCTTCGGCTCCCTTTTTAAAACCTATAATGTCAGCATAGGGTTCGACTGCATCAACTGTAAGTTGGGCTCCCTCGATGCCATATATACCCGCATTTATGGCGTGTGAGCCGTCAGAAATAAATGGACCTGCCCAAGGCAAAATTTTTGCCCAGGAAATTAATTTATAGGAAGATTTTAAAGAAATAAAGCTAGTCTTGGTATTGTCTAGTTCTTTTTTGACTTCGAGGATGTCCTCTTTGTCCATTGCCGTTTTCAAGACATTTACAGATTTATTTACTTTTTGAGCTTTGATGTAAACTGTATAGCCTGGAATGCCAAGGAAAATAATTAAAAGAGCTAAAATTACTCCCAAACCAATGGCAACAGGGCGTAAAATCTTTTTTGCCTTGGTTGTAATTTGTTTTTTCTTTTCTTCAATCTGCATATCTTTTTGCACTATTACTTGATCAGTTGCCTTTTTGTCTTGAGCCGCTTGGGAATAGTTCTCCAAACCTTCTGGGTCAAGAATTGTTTTAGGTCCAGAGTCCTCCATTATAATGCTTTCACCAGTATGGGCCTGTGTATCTGGCTTTATCTCTGGAATATCAATATTGTTGGAATCTTCAGGCATTAGACTAATTGTAGAGGAAATTTAAAAAGAAAGAAACTTCATCTTGTTCTAATATAGAACCAACTGGAGTAATATGTTGGAATTTCCATCCAGTTGATCTGCGTATTTAATTAATTGTTTCACTCCTTTATTAAACCCAGAAAGAGTATCAGGTTTTAATTCATAAACTGCTTTTACTACGCCACTTAATGAATCTACTGCATCAGGTCTCATCTTCACACCATCAAGAGCTTTATCTGAAAGCATTGCCAAATCATTAGTGTCCAATTTAAAAATACCATGAATTTTCTGGCCTTTTTTTAGAGCAGCTTTAACTATTGGATTGTTTGCACCTTTACGAATTACATTCGCAGGAGGCGCAACTTTTAACACTTTCGCCAGGTCAACAACAGGTACAATCATAACCACTGACATCCCAGCATCTCCATATCTCCCTTCAACAGCGTAGAAAAAGGCATTTTCTACATCGGCTAGAGGGTTAATTAAACCTACTACATCCAAAGTCCCATGCATTTGTTCCAGCTTTGCCTCCGCCTCTCTGAGTTGTTGCAACTGCTCCGGACTAAGCATTATCTCTTGACATGAAACTAATTTCGGATCGATCATTCCCTGACACACCAACTTTTTTCCATCTTCAAAAACCAAATCTGCCTCCTGACCAATCGCTAAATCCGATATAACTCTTAAATCACTCGCTTCTACCGGATCAAGGTTTGTCTCTTCAACAAAACCACCTCTACCATCAGAGGTTCCAATTGTCCACCAGATTGTATTATCCTCACAGCTGGGTCCAGAGACTACTGTAATTTGTTCGCCTGTGTTTAAGGTAAATAGATTGTTAGCTGAAAATCTGGGATTATCACGCACAACGGTACTGGTATTTAGAGTTATTATATTTCCAAGCGCAATTGTTGAATTACTGTAACAAGAAACGTTACTTGGGTCAGGATATGGATTAAACGGTTTGTTTCTGTCTGGAGCACTATAATTCACCCCCTGGTTTAAACAAGATCTACCACCGTAACCAACAGGAGCAATTCCCCTTGGTTCCTCTCCGAAAGTATCATACAGCCACTGCCTTTCTTCCTGCGTAAGATCAATTGGATTATACGCTCCAGGAATCATACTATGGGGACCCAGAGCCCCACTTGCACAAGTTTTTGCAACGAAAAGATCATCAACTGTCATATTACTTGTCTGATTTGGGCACCTGTGGCCACCAAAACCAACCGGGGCAATACCGGTATTTCCAAAAATCTCAAACAGCCACTGTCTCTGATCCTGAGTTAATTCCTCTGGGTTATATCCTCCTGGAATAATTCCTCCAGGGCCAGTTTGTCCACTGCTGCAAACACTTGCCACAAAGTTATCCATAGCATTGTCATATGAATTTCCACATCTTTCTCCGCCGTAGCCGACAGAAGCAGTTCCCGAATTGCCAAAAATCTCAAACAGCCACTGCCTTTGATCTTGAGTCAGTTTTTCAGGAGGATAATTAGCAGCCAATATTCCTCCAGGGCCAGTTCCTTGTGGACAAGCTTTTGGAGAAATAACAATTGGCTCCAAGACAACCAACATGACTTCATTTGGAGTTGGTGATGGAGATGGAGATGTTGTGGGAGTTGGCTGTGGTGTTGGAATAGCGGTTGGAGTGGAAGAAGGAGTTGGTGTTGGTAGTGTATAAGTTAGTGTAAGTTTACCTGCATCTACTGAGTCCCAATTTAATGACCAAACTCTTCTATAGCTTGTACCACTTTGCAACTTTGCAATAACTGCCACATTGTTTCCTGATTGCCAGTTATCTCTATTTATTACCTGTTGGATACTGCTTGCAAGATTTGGTGTTGTATATTTTTGGGCGTATGACCAGGTTGATAAAGCCCAGGGAATAGACGACGTAAGTACGCGACTAGATGGTGGATTAGTACTACTAAAGGCAACACTGTCATCTACATCCTCTGCTGATAAATTAAGGGTCACTGGGCTGGTGTAACTGGTTCTTGAAGTTACTGTCAAATCAGCCTGCTGAATAATTGCTTCTTTGGGAATGTTAAAGTTGCAAAAGCGCCAACCTGCTGTCCATTTTGCACTACTGGTGTATGGACCTAAATACAAAGTACTGCTGTCATAATAGTACCCAGGGCGGTCAGATGCATCATCACAAGTTGTAAATGTAAGCATTGTCGATCCTTCTGGAGTAGGGGTAGTTGTTGGAACAGGGGTAGATGTTGGTGTTGCTGTCGGGGTTAGGGTAGGTGTGGGAGAAGCAGTTGGCGCTGACGTTGGGGAAATAGTTGGCGATGGAAGAATAGTGGGCGCAGGAGTTGTACCTGAATAAACTCCAGTTAGAATTACTTTATCTATTTCTTTTTCTTCGGAAAGGCTGTCACTTACACCTGTAAATCTGATGTTAAAATTGGAATTTAAATATTTTTCTGGTAATAAATATTGTTCCTGGTGCCAGATGTCGTCATTTCCGGAGCCCGCCGTCCAATAATAAATCTGGTTCCAGAAAGAACCATCAAAAATTTCAACTTTTAAATACTCACCGGCATCAAGATCATTATCTACATACCTCCAAAAATTTAGGGTTACGTCAGAATATTGGCCTAAGTCCAAAGGTGAAGTTAAAAGTATCTTGCAGCCATCAAGCCGACAATAATCACCATTGGCTACATCATTAGAGGAGGCTTGGCCAGGAATTTGTAACTCATCCGGGGACTCAGATGTAAAAGAGTATCTACCGGTTTGCGTCCATTTATTTAAATTATCAAACTCCTCAGAAAAAATAGTTACACCTGTAGACTGTGCTAAAATGTTGTTTCCAGAAAAAAACAGGAGGACTAAAAATGTGAAGAGAGAAAAGAAGATTAACTTTCTGTTTAACTTCATACTTACCTAACTAGGTAATAGTAATAGTCATTGTCACTATTAGCAATTCATATCGAATGTGAATCAATCCTGATCTGAGCACAATTTTTTATCTAAATTTATTTTCTTTTTGTCTCACTTTTTCGATTTACATCTTTTTCAATTAGTTTTCTAATATATTCCGAACGGGAAGTTTCTGATTTGGCTATTAAGTCGAGTTGATTTCTAAGGTTACTTGGCAAAATCAAAGTAAATCTACTTTCAAGCCAAACCTGCACACTTTCAAACGCCCATGAAAGTTGTTCTTTTAAATCCTCGTCAGTATAGTCAACAATTAATAGTTTTGATTCTACTTCTCCAGCTCCAACAAGAAAAATATTACTGGTTTGTTTTTGATACTTAAGTGCAATTACCGGTTTTTTCCAAATCAATGATTGTTGGATTAACTGACCTATACTGGTACTGGAAACAGAAATTTCCATCACAGCCACATCGGATCTAAAAAGGCTGTTTATCATTTTTTTGTAGTGATTCTTCCATTTATCACGGGGAAGAGTAAAAAGTGGCCCGTTGAAATCAAGAATCCAGCGCGAAGTTAATTCGTGTCCCAAACCTTCGATAGTTTTGCCAATTAATTGATAGTTTTTTCCAAATTCATCTAACTGACTAGGAGTGGCATTAAAAAACACCTTCATTTGGTGAACTATTTTACAACAATTGTCAAGCTGCGCCTTTGCCGGCAACCATCACCCAGGGGGTTTTAAGTAAAACTAAGACATCTAGAAGTATTGATCTTTTCCTGGCATAGTAGGCGTCCATTTCTATTCTTTTGTCAAAAGCCACTTCACTTCGGCCCGATACTTGCCAAAAGCCGGTAATTCCAGGTCTTACTGTCAAAACATCTTTTAGTAAGTGCTTTTTTTCTGGAAATTTGGCAAACTGTTTTTCCAACTCCTCATGGTAATATGGCCTGGGGCCTACAATGCTCATTTCTCCTTTTAAGACATTAATAAGTTGGGGAATTTCATCAATTGAGTGCCTCCTGATAAATTTTCCCACTGGGGTAACTCTGGGATCATTCATAATTTTATAGTTGCCTCCTTTTTGTTGTTCTTCGTAGGCTTTTTTGAATCTGGGGTCAGTTTGTAAAAGTTGATAGGCATTAACTATCATTGACCTAAATTTATAGGCATAGAAAAGCTTGCCAAGTCTACCTACCCTTTTTGGCGTATCTGCAAAAACTGGGCCTTGGGAAGTAAATTTTATAGCAAGGGCTGTAATTATGAGGATGGGAGAAAAAAGAATCAATAAAAATATTGATCCAGCTAGATCCATTATCCTTTTTGTTACCTCAAAAAACATAATTTGGGCAGAGAAATTATACCACGGTCTGCTATTCAGTATACTCATCGTGATACTGTTCTAGTTTCTTATACAAATCCTTCACCTTGCTCGTTTCACTCAGTGGACAAACTAAAAGTCCATTATGGGTATCAATTACAGCCATATTTGACAATCCAATCACAGTAATGATTTTGCCTTTAGGGCCATAAATCAAGTTTTCTTGGGAGTCAAGAAAGGCGGTATCAGCTCCTCCTTCTACAATGGTAGTTTTAGTGTCAGTAATTAAAGACCGATAAAACCACTCCCAGGAAATTCCGATGTCTTCCCAACCCATATCACAAGCAATCGTTGCTCTCACGTTTCCGGGAAGTTTCTCAAAAATTCCATATTCTATCGAATCAGAGGTAAATTTATGGTATTCGCTTTTTAATACTTTATGCTGATCTTTACTACCCCAAGCTTTAACAATTTTTTGTAAGCCTTCATAAATCTTTGGCTGGAATTCTTTATAGTAACCAAGCATTATATCTGTTTTCCAAACCCTGTAGCCAGTATTTATTAACCACTGTCTAGATTTAAATAGTTCATTGGCCACTTTCTCGTCTGGCTTTTCGACATGTTTTTCAATTTGCTTTATCTGAAAGCCATTTATCTTTTCTATCGTTTTTCCCAGTTTTACCCAACCATTGTGGACACTAGGGTATGATGGCTTGGCATCAACTGATACAATCAGGCCAGTTTTTTCCGCCACTTCTCCTGCTGCCACAACGGCATTTAAAAATACAGATTCTTTGGCAATTAAATGCTTTGCCCAAGAAATAAGTACAGTTTCTCCGGGAAAATATTTATTAACAACTGCAGTTGCCAAACCACAAGCTGCTAAAATATCCTTTCTTTCTGGTTCTGCAATGATATTAGTTCTGGGAATTTCTGGAGCTTGCCTTCGAACATATGAAACATATCTGTCTTCAGTGGAGACAAATATTTCCTCTGGGTCAAACTCTTTTCGAAATCTTTGATAGGTCATTTGGAAAAAAGATTTACCATTAACTAAAGGTACGAAGGGCTTTGGGGTCGACTTACGACTTACGGGCCATAGCCTTGTTCCATGACCCCCGGCAAATATTACAACTTTCATATGTTTTTAATTGCCTTAAGAAATTCTTTTTTAAATCTTTCTTTAGAAAATCTCTTAGCGTTTTCTATTATAATCTTAACACTAAACTTATATTCGTGAAAAGAGTTTAGTGTTTTAATTAAAGCATTTTTTTCTTGTTTGTCAAAAAATAGTCCCGTTTTGCCTTCAATTATAGTGTCCAGTGCTCCCCCACTTTTGTAAGCAATAACTGGCTTGCCAAAAGTTTGGGCTTCCACTGCAGTTAAGCCAAAATCTTCATTTTGAGGAAAAATTAAGGCTTTACAGTTTTGATAATAGAAAGACAAATCCTCTTCTTCTACATAACCTGTAAAGTAAATATTGGATTTTGCCATATATTTTAGTCTCTCTTCTTGGCTTCCTGTACCAACAACCACTAGAGGCAGTTCTAACTCATTAAATGCTTCAACTACTAAATCAACCTTTTTATAAGGGACAAGTCTGGAAACAACTAAAAAGTAGTCTTTTGGCACATCTGATGTTTTATTCTTTTCATCCGTTTTCAATCCTTCAACTGGAGGAAAAATTACTACCGAATCCCTGCCGTAATATTTTTTAGTTCTTTTCTGAACTTCTGTTGAAATTGCAATAATTTTATCAGGTCTTGCAGCTGCAATTTTGTCCCATCTTTTTAGATAGTTAATTAACGGCCTGGTGACAACCTGCAGGGTCTCACCCTGCAGGTACTCATTGTAATGGCTCCACAAATATCTGGTTGGAGTAAGAAGATAGCATATATGCTTTGTTGGAGGTTTGGTGATTATACCTTTGGCAGCTTCTGAAGTAACCGAGATTACTAAATCATATTGATCAAAATTGAACTGCTCAAAGGCAATTGGCATAAGCAGTGGATAAAACTCGTGCTTGTCTTTAGCGAAAGGAAAACGCTGTAAAAACGAAGTAAAGACTTTTGGAAATACTAAGGCCCATTTAGCCCTATCGGAATTATAAACAGAGGTGTAAAGAGGTGCGTCGGGAAACATATCATGCAAGGCAAGTAAAACTCTCTCCGCTCCACCCCATTTGTTTACCCGGTCATAGACTATTGATACCTTCATGAAAGAACACTATTGTATACCTCCAAAGTTTCCTGAGCCATCTTTTTCCAGGAGTAATTACTTACAAACTTTTTGGCTTTTGCGATTATTTCTTTTCTTCTTGGCTCGCTCATTTCTTTGGCAATTTCCATTTTTCTGGCAATATCTGAAAAATCAAAAGGATTAAAGTAAATTGCATTGTCTTTATAAATTTCTTTGAAAACAGGAATTTCTGATGCTAAAAGTAAAGTTTCTGATGTCATTGCTTCAAGTCCTTGGAGTCCAAAGCCTTCCATAATAGATGGATAAACAAAAGCAATCGAGTTTTTATAGAGCACTGCTATCTCTTCGTCTGGCACAAAACCAAGAAGCTTGACATTATCTTTGGCGTGCAAATCGCCTACTAATTTTTGCAGTCTTTCTAAAAAGACGTCTCTCGCGCCAGATATTGCCAATGTACTTCGTGATTGGACAACTGCTTCAATTGCTCTTTTTAAGTTTTTGTGAGGATAGGCATTTCCGATATACAGGAAATATTTCCTTGGTTCAAGATTGTACTTAGTCAGTATTTCCCTATCATTGTTTTTTTCTTTTATGCCAGGCAAATCAACGCCTTCGTAAGTAACAAACACTTTTTTGGGATCAAGTTTGTAAGTTTTTATGACATCTTCTTTTACAAAGTTTGAAGGAACAATAATTGCTGCAGCTTTTTTAACAGCTTCCAAAAATACTTTTTTGTAGCCAAGTCTTTTAAGATAGTAAAATGCCGGGTTTAAAGTTGTCGCCTCAAGGCCTTTTTGCCGGTGCATGAGTAAATCATGAATTGTCACCACCAATTTCCCTTTAAACCTAATTGGGACATTGAAATGCAAAAAGTGGCTAAGATCTGGCTTTTCAGCCAAGATTATCTTTGGTAGTAACAGTTGTTCTCCCAATGAATAATGTTGAAAGTCAGCCAGTACTTTCTTAAAGTTTTTTGGTAAAACCAATTCTTCAAAGTATTTCTTCCTAAGAAGAAGTACATAGTCATTAGCTTTGTCTAATTTCGCAAGTTGGTCTATTAAGTTGACTGCATATCTACCAAGTCCAGCATTTTCAAGTCCATAGAGCCTGGCATCAATTAGGATCTTCATTTTACAATTATCCTCTTAATGTTTCTCACTATCTTCATTAGCCTTATTGCAAAAAACACCAAATAATTTAAAACTGCTGGATATTTGTCCCACAAAAACTTTCGGTAAAAAATAGCCATTGATTCAACTCCTGTTCCGCTAAAAACATTCTTCACTTTCTTTTTGGTTTGTTTTTTAAGATGGATAATTGAAACTTTTGGAAAGTAAATTATTTTGTAGCCAGCTTGCTTTATTTTATATGAAAGGTCAATATCTTCCCCATCCAAGAAATATTCCTCACTAAACCAACCAACTTCATCAAGTACTTTTTTTGGCGCCATACAATAAGCTCCCTGCAAAACATCTATCTCATGCGTGGTGTCAGCTGACAGATAGCCATACCAATATTTAGAGAAAGCTTTTGATTTTGGAAACAGTCTATCGAGTCCTGAAAAGTGAGTCAAGGCAACCCAAGGCGTAGGGAAAGATCTTCTAGCATCTTTATCTAAACTGCCATCGGGCAAGATTGTTTTACAGGTCAAGGCGCCAACATTCGGATGGTCTTCTAAATACTTAATGCTTTCTTTTAGGGTGTCTGGATTCATTAAGGTGTCGCTATTGAGAAACAAAATATATCTTCCAATGCAGAAGTCTTTAGCAGCATTATTACCTTTGGCAAAACCCAGGTTTGCATTGTTTTTTACCAGCTTGATTTCTGGCTTGACAGTTTTTTCTATCAATTTTTCTACTTCTTCTATAGAGCCGTCTATCGAGCCATTGTCCACCAAAAGTACTTCAAAATTAAGCTCATCTTTGACTTTTATCAATGAATTCAGGCAGTTTAAAGTTACATCTTTAGTGTTGTAGTTTAAAACTATTACTGAAAGAGCTGGGTTGGATTTTTTTTCCATAAGCTTAAGGGTAATTATTTCTTGTCTTTAGCTATTTGTGCAATTTTTTTGACATCTTTATAAATGCTGTCATGCATCTCAACAATTGCCTTCCAATCAAATTTTTCTTTGACAAACTTTTGGCCTGCTTCCCCTATTTTTTTAGCTAGTTGTGGATTTTTAAGAAGAGAAATAGTTTTTCTTGCCAGTCCTTGCATACTATCTTCAATCAAAACATGTTTGCCATTTTCCACTCCAAGGCCTGCAACCCCAGTAGAAGTTGAAACTGTGGGCAGTCCTGCAGCCATAGCCTCAAGAATCTTGAGTCTTGTTCCCCCTGAACCCCTAATTGGGGCAACCATGACATAGGCTCCTAAGTAAGCGTCTCTAGCCTCGGGGATATTTTCCGAAATTTCAATGTCACTTTCTCTATTGGCCATCTGCTTAATGCTTTCAGGAATCATTCTGCCAACAATCCACAATTTGGCGTGTTTGATTTCTTTGTGAACAACTGGCCAAACTTCACTAATAAGCAAATCTGCAGCCTCTCTATTTTGCATCCATTCAAAATTGGTTACCCCGTACATCACTCTTGGCGGATCGTATTTTTTCACTTCCTTTTCAGTGTAGTAAGCTGTATCTACCCCATTTGGAATAACGCCAATTTCCTCTCCACCAACAAGTTCCTGCATAATAACTTTATCATCTGGTGAAACGGTAAAGAGTTTTGTCGCCTTTTTCCAAAAGTATATTTCCCAAAACTTGAGTTTTAAAACATCAATCATGAAAAAAGGCCTGAGGAAGGGGTTTACCTCATTTTTGACATGGTGTTCATAGACTTTATGCCAAATAGTTTGCTCTACTTGAATTGAAGGGACATCGGTCTTTGGAATATGGGGCATGACATAGAAAGCTTCGGCATGAATTAGATCATAATCCCCTTTTTCTAATTCTTTTTTAACAGCCCACCTTTCTTGAAAAGAAAAGTTGCGAATCAAAAGAAGAGGGAAGGGAGAAAAGACTGAAAGTAGGATATTCCTGGCTGTCCAAGGGGATTTGGGACGCTTAAAAACCATTACTTTTTTACAGTATTTTTCGAGTTCTGGAATAAATCTTCTCTCAGATTCATCTTTAATAAGAGAAAAAAGGGTAATTTTGTGCTCCTGGGAGAGAAACTTAACAATGTTGTACCACCTAGTTTGACCACCAGAGGTCTGGGTGTTAGGCAAGAATGGGACAAGCATCAGAATTTTCATGATTACCTTTAGTATAGCAAACAGAAGGCGATTTTCTGTGCTAAAATTTCAAACACTATGTTATTTGAAAGACTGAAAGACCATATTGAAGAATTAAGACAGATTAAGGAAAAATTGTATAAAAGCGGCAGAATTGATGTGAAACACCCTCTTTATGAAAAAAATTCCTACGTCTACATTAAATTGTTAAATGCCACAGATATGAGAGATGTCGTTGATGCCGGGATCTTAGAAGGGTTGGATCCTGATAAATTCATTACCGAGATTATAAAGAAAACCGGAAGATCAACCATAGAATCCTTCGCCCAATACCCAGAGGAGTATGATTATGGCTACTAAAGTTCCTGCAAGGTAGCCTATTCTCGGGAAACTGGAAGATGTAAATCAATAACTATATATTTATCGGTTTTTTCTATTGTTTTATATTTCTTCATTAAACTATTAGTGTCATTATCATAGTTTACCGACACATAGTAATCAGCTCCCCTGGCAATCATTTTTTCTACTGATTCATCAATCACTGGATAGCCATATCTATTTGTCTGGTAAAGAAAAGCTGTGTCCCCATTATAAGGTGCTATTATTACTGCATCCTTTGGAGTTAATCTCTGAGCTGCTTTACCTGCTTCGATTATTTCATAGTGATTTATTTTGTAATACTCTCTGGCTTGATAAAAACCCAAAAGAAGCATGAGAAAAATTACAAAGACAGATAGAAATCTAGAAATTGCCAGATTAAACTGCTTATTTGTCCAGAGTGATATCATGCCTTGAGCTAACAAGAGACATATTGAAGGGACAATTAATATCTGGTAATAGTCATGCCTGACGCTGGCTGTTGCCACTATAGTGACATATAAAATGCTTCCAAAAAAGAAAATAATGTTAAAAAGATTATTTTTCTTGGTCATTGCAAGACCAAGAGCAAAAGGAATAAGCCCCCAGATGCCAAGAATTAGTTTTCCAATTCTCTCGCCAAAAATCCAAAACCAAAAAGCTGGCCTGAACCTTATTTTGTCGCTATTGAAGGCCCAATCAAAATGCGGAATACCTTGGGGAAAATTATTAACCCAAATCCTCCAGGCAAAAAACGGCACAATTGCCAAAAGGGCAAAGACAAAGATTTCAGTTTTTTTGTAAAGCCAAGCCAAACCATATTTATTTATTAGAAGATACAAAAACACAGGAGAGTAGAAAAAGACAAACGGTTTAATTAGAGTGGCCAAAGCAAAAAGAATCCCAGAAACAATTAAGGGTAGAATTTTTTCTTTGTCGATGTATCTTGAAAAGAAATACAAAGAAGACACCAAAAACATCACTCCAATTGGCTCGGGTAAAATTACCCTTGTAAAGTAAATGTTATAGGGAATAAAAAGATAGAAAAAAGAAGCCAGTATCCCTCCCCAATCATTAATGTATTTTTTACCAAGCAAATACAAAAAGAAAGCTGTGGTAAGCGCAGAAAAGATGGTCACCAATCTTCCCCAGACTGTAAAGGAATCTGCCTCAATAAAGACAACTGAAACTGGATTTTTCTTTTGTATTAGTAATAATTTGTTGAAAGAAAATTGTGGAAGTTTTTGAATATGGAAATTCTTTTCCAAAGCTGCATGAATGACATTATAAACAGGAAACTCAACCATCCTTAAACCGATCGGATTTAAAATTCCAGTTTGGATTCTTGAAACATCGTAATATCTAGGAAGTAGGATATTTACTCCTTCATCCAGGTATATCCTTGAAACAGAGGCCGTGTCTGCTTGCCTCCAGGAGTGCCAATCGGCAATTGGGAAGTTTATATGCCAAGTCCTTACTAAAAAACCAAATAGAAAAATAGTAATTAAGGTCGATGTCTGGAAAAACTTATTATTTATTATGTTTATCATTATTACTTCCAACCAAAAACCTCTCCCAAGTCAGCCTCCATATCCTTGACACTTGGATATCTATCGTGTGGACTAATTGCTAGAGCCTTATGTAATATATCAGAGAGTTTTTGCAGCTTTTCAGGATGAGAGTCAAAATAATTTCTGTAGTCTGAGCTTAAAGGAAATTGTCTGTCAATTCTTTCTTGAAAAATATCTCTGTGATCCTTTGCAGTTTGTCCTAACATACCAGAAAAAATATTAAATATCATAGTTCCGGTTGAATATACATCTGTTCTCGTAGAGAGATATCCATCGATTTGTTCAGGCGGACAATACCATAAAGTAAACATCAAGCCTTCTTTTTTGATAGCATCTTCGTTACCTGGACTTGCCACCCCGAAATCTATTATCTTAACAACACCATATTTATCAATCATTACATTTTGAGGTTTTAAATCTCCATGAATCACATTCTTTGAATTTATATAGGCAATTCCTGCCAATGCTTGTTTCAAGACGTTTCCTACTTCTTCAAAAGATCTGTTAAATACCATCCAATCAGCTAGAGTTTCTCCTTCAATCCATTCTGTAATCATGCATAATTTACCTTTACCTGTGATTGCAATATCAAAAACTTTGGCCACATTCGGGTGATTGAATCGTGCCATTATCCTAGCTTCAGCAACACTATCAATGGTCTTGTGTTGAACATACTTAGCAGCAATTCTAGTACCTGTTTTATTATCAAACATTTCCATAACACGACCTATTCCAGCTTTTGGTTCAATGCTTCCTGGAATTTGTGTATATCTTGGTTCATCGCCCAAACGAACCATTTTTACGAAGTTTTCTCTCTGTCTGTAAACGCGAGAGCCATCCGTCATATCAGTTAAAATCGTATATTTGTCAGTTGATCCATCGTTATATTTGGTTTCTGCTGTTTTCTCGGTGATATTCGAAAAATCTACAGGTTCGAGTTTAATATCATATAATCGAACTAAAGGCTTGCTAAGTATTTCTTGGTTATCACTCATTTACTATCTTCCTCCTTACAATGCTTATAACAAAACCAAGCAACAGCCAAAAGCTAATTGCAAATTTGCTGGCTTCAAAAATATCAATAAACACTGCATTGACAAGTGTTCCTGCAATTGCTCCAATCATCCCCAAAATAAAGATGGTTTCCAAAGTTAAAGTATCTAGTTTTTGTTTGAAATTTAATAGCCCTTTTTGTCTTATAAATCCAAACAGTTCAATAAATAACCTTACAAATATTAGTGAAAAGGCCAACAATCCAAATATCCCCAATTCCCCCATCAGTCTTAAATAGTCATTGTCGGTAGCTAGGGTTATGGAAGAATAGCCGGTTCCAAGAATTGGGTTTTTAGTAAAAGCCCTAATTGCCCTTGGCCACTCAACATTAAATCTAATTGATGAAGATCTGTCCTCTGCAGCTAAAACTTTTCCTAAAGGACTGGCTGCATAGACTACAAAAGCATTTTCCATTTCGTAGCTAATCTTTTCCTTAACCACTTGAAAAATCATTTGGTATCTGGAAAGCAAATTTCCGGAAAAGATACTAAAGACAAAAACTACTAGAACCAAAACTGGGATTACCCAGTATTTACGCATTAACAATAAAGAGGTTGTAATAGCCATGACAAAAGAAACAATTGAGATTCTGGATGCTGTATAAACAAGAAGCCAAAAGCATTGGAAGAGGATCAGCAAAAAAATTGCCCTAGCAGTTTTTCTGCTTGACACAATATTAATTTCATCCAAAGCCTTGTTCGACAAAACCAGACCTACAAATATTGGGGCGACTAGAATTAAAAATGACGCTAAATCATAGTGACCTGCAAAAGTAGACACCAAATGACCAGAAACAGTGTAGTATAGCGCTCTGCCTTTGGCATATTCTTCATTTTGGGTAGTCACAATCGGAAGAGAGAAATACTTTTGGCCTATGCCATATAAAAAGACAAAGAAGATGACTACCATTATTATTTTCAAGAAAAAGCTCAAGTTTTCTTTTTTCTTAACGGCTGCAAGGCCAATGAAAAAGGGAATCATATATTGAATTCTTCTAGCCCAATGCAGGAAACCAATATGCCAATCAACTGTGGCAGTCAAAAAAACTGCCGAAACAGTTGACACTAACCCAACCAACCAAAAAAGGGAAATAGTTGTAAAAAACTTGTCCTTAAAAAGCTTTCTAATATTTGGCAGGATATATATTAGCCAGACAAACAAGGAGATAAGCAAAACAAAATCCTCAAGCCTAATAGATACATAAGTGCCAGGAATTCTGATAAATGGGAATTTGGGATATAAAGGCACCGCCAGAAGTATGGTTGCGGCAAAATACTTGAGCAGTCCTTCTGCTTTGTCAGACAATTTTTTTGGAACTAGTTTTTCAAGCCTCACGAAAAGCTTTTGCATAGATATTAAAAGCCTCCTTTCCTTCTAGTATACCCAAGACCAGCATTCTGCCCAAGGCGCCAAGCTTCAAAAAAAATCTCAAGACAGGAAATTGCCAACCAGGGTAGTGTTTTTTGTAAAAGAGCTTAATGCTTTGATATTCTGAAAGAAGCGGAAACTCCCGAGATTTACTTGAGGCTCCCCCAAGGTGAGTAATTTGCCAATTTGGTAGATATACTATTATGTAGCCTTTTTCGCGAATTTTAAAGCATAAATCCACGTCTTCAGTGTACATGAAGTAATCTTCACTCCAACCACCAACTTCGTCGATGATTTCTTTTCTGACAAAAATGAAGGCGCCGATTAGCCAGTCAAGATATTGAGTGTGTGTGAAAAAGTTTTCATTGTTAGCTAATGACTTTCTTTTTAGAGGGTGAAAAGGCTTTATTAGAGTGTCCACAAAAGGTAAATCTTGAATAGTCATCCAAGAAAACACTCTTGGAAGGGTAGGAAAATATCCCCCTGTTTCCTGCACTTGGCCATCTTTGCCAATAATCTTAACTGAACTAGCTCCGATATCTTTATTGTCATCCATCCAGTTGGTCAGCTCGCCAATGACATTTGAACTAACAACAGTATCGCTATTCAAAAAAAGCACATATCTGCCTTTGGAAACCTTTGTCCCTTGGTTATTGCCAGCTGCAAAACCAGGATTTGTTTTATTTTCTATTATTCTTAAGCCGGGAAATTTGGCATTGATTTTTTTGATTGCCTCAACCGAGCCATCTTGTGAGTTGTTGTCTACTACTACTATTTCACAGTTAATGCCCTCAGTATTTTTAATTACTGAAGTCAAGCAATCAATAGTAATGTCTTTTGTGTTAAAGCTGATAATTACAATAGAAACATCCACTAGTTTGTTTTCCATTTAAAGGCCCTTCCTAGATCTGGGAGCACTAAAAACCAGGCTTCAATTAGCTTCCAGCCAACAATTAAAGTTAAAATTCCAACTGTTAGCCTAACTGGTAGACTTGAAGGAATATATTTAATAGTAATCTTTTCTTCGTAGTGGACTCCCTTGTACCAAATATCATCTTTGGGAACCATTGGAATAAAACCGTTTATAAAGAGAGATTCACGGAAGGGATGGACTAATTCTTGCAGGTACCTGCTTCTGGTTTGATCGCGAATTAGAGTTTGGGCATCTTCTGGGGGATAATTTAGAACCAATGACTTTCTACTAAATTGATTTAAGTAGTGGTCAATTACCTGTTCTCTAGTGTAATTAGTAAAATAGGCTCTTTTTAAGGGTGTTTCAATGTCTGCATCTTCCATAGATTGAAATGCATCAGGGGGTGGAACTGGAAACTTAGGAGAATGAAGGCAAAGATAGATCAAGAAAAATATTGAGCCGATTAGATACAAAACAAGAAATATTTTCTTCCCCAAAGTCATAGCTAAATTATACTACAACTTCTGAATTTAACTTTTTGATTATTTTAGAATATAATAGCTTTCCATGAGTAGAGAAATTGACCGAGCCATCGAAGAAAGTGGTCAACCACTAAACTATATTGAATATGAAGCTGGCGGGTTTAAACATCAGACTTTTTATATAAAGGGGGGATTGCCAAAAGAAGTTTATAACGAGCTTATTGCAAAACTAACTACACCTTCAAAACAACAAATCGATAAATACAAAAAAATAGGTACTGAGTTCGACTTCTTTGACGACAATCCTCCTGTTGCTGACAGAATGGCATATGAAGCATCAGGGACAATAGAGATTCATTATCATCTTGATGACGGCACAGTATATACAATTGACACAAGAAACAATTTAATCTCCATAAAGATATCAGACTCTGGATTTGTCACTACACACTTAGCGAGATTAACTTATGAACCCAGAACCGGATTTCTTCTATATGTGACATTAGGTCAAGATGAAGACCTAGATATTGATGCGATACTAGATGAAGAGTTTGAGATGGAAAAGGAATACATAATCACAAACCCTCAAGCATTACAAAGTGCATTAGATGCAGCCATAGAGCTTGGTATTACAACTCCAGATGAAGTCAATAGGATTCAAAATTTGATTACTACAGAAAGAGTATTTCTGTTAAACGATATTTTAGATATAGTTTTGAAAGAATATGAAGCAGAAAGATTTCTTGGGGAGGATTTATCTTCTGAAGCCCAGGAAGTAGGAGCAGAAAGAGCAGACAAATACAGAGTTGGCCAAAACCATATGGCTACTTTAACGATAAATCTCACTGGTGGTGGATTGACCCTAGAGTTCTATCAAGATTACAACAGCTATCTTGGTGATCCAAGAGATGAGATGGTAAGCAAACCAGACAAAATAGAAAACATAGACCTAACAGGTGGTGAATATAATTATTTCGGAGATAAATACACAGTTTACCTAAATCCAAATAAAACCATATCGTTTGGCGTTGAAAGAGAAAACGGAAACAAAAAGACTTTAACTTTCCCAATAGAAATTCCTAAAGATCAACATAGAAAACTAAAAGACCTAAATTCTTTTGACTGGCTAAATTTAAAGTGGCCACATAAAATTAACTTAAGCAAAAATTTTAGTTCTTAAGCCAATTTTGACTTATTGGAATAATCTTGCTCTTCCAAGTTTGTAGTGAAGGTCATTTAATTTTCTTTCCCCAATTTCTTTTGCTGGAACCCCGCCAACCATTTTAAAGTCTGGTACATTTTTTGTTACCACTGCCCCTGCTGCAACTATTGCCCCTTTGCCAATTCTTACTCCTGGAAGGATAATGCTTCTTGGCCCAAGAAACACATAGTCGCCAATTTCAACTGCTGCAGTTATTGCTTTAAAGGCTGCATCGTTCATGTCGTGTTCGGAGTTATAGATTAAAACCTGGGAGGCAATATCTACATGACTTCCTATAATTAGGTTGTCCCGGCCATCCAAAAAGACATTGTCGCCTACCATTGTATCTTGTCCAATTATTACTCCACTTGGGTCAAAGAATTTCGTCCCCATATGAATGGTTGTTCCTTTACCTATCTTTACTCCCGCCATTTGAAACACAATTTTTCGAAGTGGCCAGATGGCAACAGTATTACTTACTAGGTGAATTACAAAAAGCTTAAAGTCTAAGTACCAATTATAAAATCTGACAAAGGCTTTCTTGAAGGCCACGGACAAAGAAAGCTCCCCGCCATGTTTATCAGTAAAGACTATTCCCTTTTTGGTGAGATGAATATTTTCGGCGTATAACATTTTTTTACTTAACAGCTTTCTCTAATACTTCCAAAGTTCTCTTGGCTGTTTCCTGCCAAGAGAATTTACTTGCTTGCTGCAGTCCTTTTTTGACTAACTCATTATAGTCTTTTTCACTTAAAGACAAAACTTTTTCGATGCCAGCAGCTATAGATTTTGTCTGGTAGGGATCCACTAAAATTCCTGCTTTACCTACAACTTCTGGCAAACTTCCTTGATCTGAAACCACTAC
The DNA here is from genome assembly GCA_964502815.1 of uncultured Gammaproteobacteria bacterium. GTDB lineage: Bacteria > Patescibacteriota > Microgenomatia > UBA8517 > UBA8517 > JBBTWO01. The sequence continues at coordinate 31,698 of CAZCXV010000001.1, forward strand.
TGGAACACCTACTGCCATTGCGTTTAATGCATCAATACCAAAGCCTTCCCAGAAAGATGGGAGGACAAAAAGCTTTGAGCCTGCAATCAAGTATGGCTTATCTTTTTCCGCAACGTAGTCCGTAAAAATAATACTCTCTTCCAGTGAAAAGTCCCGAACTTTGCGGAAAATCTCCTCATACAGCCAACCCTTCTTCCCTGCAATGACCAGCTTTAAGTCTGGATGACCTTTTACCGCCTCTTTCCAAGCACTTACTAGTCCTTCAACATTCTTACTTGGTTTTAAAGTACTAAGGAAAAGGATGTATTCACCTGTTATGCCATACTTCTTGACTACCTGTCTTATGATGTCTTTGGACAGATGATGATTGAACAACTTGGGGTCATATGCCAAGGGTGTCACTACAACTTTATCTTTAGTAAAAGGGTAGTGAGTGATAATTTCTTGTTTTGTGCTTTGCGAGATGGCAAAAATATATTTTGCGACCAACATCGAGTAAGCACTCCAAAGAGTTAACTGCCAAAAGTCATATTTTTTCAGATGTTCCGAAAACTTGAGGTAACCAAGATCCATGATTGCGCATACCCGAGGCTGTGGAGCCAATAGGGGAACATAATGGCTGGGTTCAAAAAATACATCCGGCTTGTCGTTCTCAAAAAAGAGAGTTGGCATGAGTTTGGTGATAATCCAAAGACCACCACCACCGAGGACTTTATAGTGCCAGTTGGTTTTTTCTTGCGGCAAGTCTTTATTGGGTGCATTTTTTAGGTAGATGACGTACTTTTTACTGTCATCTTCCAATTCATACAAACCCCACAACAGTTCTAAGGCATAAGTATTCACCCCTACCCTATTTTCCGCATTTGCTTCATTGCCATCTATCCCTATAGTTATGTTTTTAGTCATTTTTGAATTTTACCTTAGAAAACTTATGTACCCAAAACAAATATTTAACGCCTACTTTCGAGATATACGGTTAATGTCATTTCCGCAGCCTTTTTCCAGCTAAAACGACTTGCTCTGGCCGTTGCTTTATCTATTAGACTCTTTCGCCTTCTTAACCCAGTCTTAATACCTTCGGAAATTGATTCTATTTCATATGGGTCAACTAAGATTGCAGCATCCCCTGCTACCTCCGGCATACCAGAAGTATTTGAAGTAACAACTGGCACTCCAGCATTAAAAGCTTCAAGTATAGGAAGGCCAAAACCTTCATATAAAGATGGGTAAACCATAAGTGTTGCGCCAGTTACTAGCGACCTGAATTCTTCATCTGTTACCCGTCCAGTAAAACGAATATTTCTTAAATCCTTAAATTTTTCAACTGACCTACCGATCAGGACGAGTTTCAAGTCTTGACCTGCTGCCGCTTTTTCAAAAGCTTCAATAAGTCTGGTGGTATTTTTTCGCTGACCAACTCCTACTGTAACCAGATAATCGCCGTCAATGTTGTATTTTTTCTTTACTTGCCTAATTTCTTCCATCCCCGCTTTTTTAGTTATAATACTGGCCGCTTCTGGAATAACCCTAATTTTTTCTTCCTTGATGCCAAAGTCAATCAAGTCTTCCTGAGTTGCAAGTGAAGGAACAATTACCCTATCGACTTCTTTTTTCACCCAAGTAAGTCTTGCCTTGTGAGCCGAAACAATTCTTGGGTGAGTAAGTCTAGGAAATCTGAGTGGAGCCAAATCATGCACTGTAGTTACTTTAAAAGCTTTAGAAGGTGGTTGGGTCCAATCTGAAGAATGGAGAACGTCAACCTTGCCAATTAAGCGTTCAATCGGAAGTGTGTGTAGTCTATTCCACAAGAAATCTGCCAGGGTTGGGGCAATGGGGAAAACTTTAGTTTGACATTTTCCTTGAAATTGACCCAGCAAATTTTTTAATTCTCTTCCTCTTCTCAAAGATCCACCAAAAAGCAGATAATCGTTTTGTTGGTCAATTTCCAGCAATGCCTTAATTAGGTCTCTGGTGTAGACGGAAACGCCAGTGCCATACAGTAAGGCCGAGGTATCAATTGCGATTTTCATATTGCCAAATAATTACTCCTTTAAAATCCTTTTCAAGGATCTTATTATACCCCTTCTCTTCAAGCTTTTTCCTGGCCAAATCTGCAGGATCTGAAATATCCTGAACATATCTAACTAAGTAAACTATTTCATGGTCTTCTATCTCTTCTGACCTAATTACTTGCAAACCATCTTTGGCATAATATTTAAAAGCTTCCTGCTGGGAATCTGCCGGAAAGACAACTGCAGTTTTTTTGTCTCTGGAAGCATCCAGAATAAAGTCTACTGCACTTCTCCAGTCCTCCCGGTGATATCTGTCATTTAAGAGGTATGTTAATGAAAATGTAATGTTTAAGGCGATTAGAATGAGAAACAGTATTGGAAAAACCGCCTCCTTCACTTTCGTTAGTCCAATGGCTATTAGAAGATAGAAAGCAGGTAGGACAAAAATTAACCTAAAATAACTAAAGACTGAAACTTTAAAACCTAAAAGAAATGCTAAAGTTATTGGCACTAAAAGCCACAACCAGAAAAGCAGGTCTTTTTTGACAGCTTTAACACTCTTGGCATTTTGCAGAATTGCATAGCCAAAAGAAGCGGCTGCAAAAACTACAACCAAGGCATAGGAAAATTTGTTTGTAAAACTAAGTCTACCTATCAAAAACTTAGTTGGCACAAGTAGGAGTTCTTTCAAATTGGATTTACCAAGAACTTGCCACCAAGCTTGAGAACTTGCTTGAACACTCAAGCCAGCACTAAGCTGGTGGGCAAAAGTTGGCGCCCAGACCGCAAAACCTATAGCCAAGGGAAAGTGGCTTAAAATTAGCTTGCCAAACCAAGGCAATTTTTTCTGATTAAATATCCCATACAACCAGAAAACAGGAATAATTAGTAGGGGTAAATAGTCGGTCGCGCCAACGAGCAAAAGTGCCAGGCTAAATAAGAGCCAATGAACAAATTTTTCTTTTTGGATGTTTTTTGCGAACAAAAAAACCGCCAAGGTTACCAAAAAAGTTTGCATCGAGTACATCCTGGCTTCCTGGGCGTAATAGATTAGAAGAGGCGCTGTAGCAGTAAGCAAAGCCGCTGCAATAGCCACAGTTTTGTCTTTATATAGTTTGCTTATCTGGTAAACCAATAGTATTGTTGCCAGCGAGAAAACAATTGACAGTGACCTGGCAGAAATTTCAGTTACACCGAAAGGAAGTGTCCAAACCTTTAAAGCTAAATAGTAAAGTGGCGGGTGAAAATCCCCTGGAGAAAATTTTGTTAGAATATCCAAAAAAGAAAAGTTCTTGGCAACTGTTGCCGAGGTTGCTTCATCCAACCAAAAAGATTGGTTTAGAGAAATTACTCTTAAGATAAGTCCGAGAAATAAAATTAGGTAAATCATTTGGAAACTTTTGCCTGTAGGCTATATTCCATTATACCCAAAAAGCTGCCCATGTCTGAGATAATTTTGAAGGGCAGAAATGCAGGGAGGCTATAACTAAGTGCCAATAAGATTCCCAAGACAAGAGAAGCAGGCAAACTTACCCTCACTAAAGCAATGAATGTTCCCAAAATACCCAGCTTATATTTTCTTTTAGCCATCCATTTAGATTGCGCAAAAACTTCCCTATAGGTGTCTGGGTTTTTGTGATAAAAAATGGCCCCTGGAGCATTAATTGCCATAACATTAAGTTTGTCAAAAAGAGAATAATCGTCGGTGTAGCCCGCTTTCTCGTCAAAGCCACCTACTTTATCGAATTCCTTTGTTAAAATTGCCCGATATACTTTTTGTTGGTCTGGATAATTACTTGGATGCATTCTATCTTTCGGCAGTCTCCTATTTAAATTCCAGGCTACTGCTAGAGGATTGTCTTTATTTTCCAAATACTCTTCTTTGGAAAAAGTGCCAATTATTTTCCCCTTTGTTATTGGTTCAATTAATTTTTTCAAAAAACCTTTGTCAAGAGTCATATCTGCATCTACAAAAACCAATATATCTCCCCGTGCTTGACTTGCTCCCAGGTTTCTAGCAGCTCCCGCTCCTTTATGACTTTGTTTAAAAATTATTAATTTCTTTCCCTGCAGGGTCTGACCCTGCAGGATAGATAAAGTGGAGTCTGTTGAACCATCATCAACAAAGATTATTTCAAAATCTGCAAGCGTTTGCTTACTCAAAGACTTCAAACAATTAAGGATTACTTTTTCTTCATTGTAGATAGGAATAATAACTGAGACTTTCATAGCATTAAGTTTCTAAACAACTCTTCATACTGTCTTGCAATTTTTTCCCAGTCAAACTTTTCAGCTTGTCTTCTGGGTTTTTCTGCCCATTTAATACTCAAGGCCTTTTTTAAAGCTTCAGCCAGTTCTTGAGAATTCTCTGGATTCTTGGTCAAGACGCCAGCGTCTCCGACAATCTCTCTCCTTTGTTCATCGTCTCTGGCTACAACTGGAAGTCCTGAGGCCATAGCTTCGGCGTAAACAATGCCAAAAGCTTCGCTTTCATCAGAAGTCAGGACAAAAACATCGGCACAGCCATACACTCCAGGCATTTGCTCGTGAGGAAAAGTTTTGAGATCGAATCTATCTTTCAATAAGCTTCTTCCAAGAAAATTTATCTCCTCTCTCAAATAACCATCTCCTATTACCAATAAACTAGCATTTTCCATTTCTTTAACCGCCTTAATTACCAAATCAATATTCTTACTTTTAGTCAAAGCCGAGACACACAAGACTATAGGTTTAGGTAAACTTAAACTATGGGCTGTACATTGGGGGTTAAACTTTTTTAGGTCCACTCCGTTCGGAATATACATTGACTTGACCAAAGGGTTGACCTTCCTGGCCCAAGCTGAGGCTTTAGAAGAAATACCTACAAATACGTTTGGAAAAGTAAGAATATTAAATCGGTCATCCCAGCCAATACCTGATTGGCCTGAGATTATCACTTTTCCTCCATAGACCCAAGTTATAAGTCTCACAATAACAGACTGCCAACCTCCATTTAGAGGAATGAGAATATCGTATTTCTTTCGCCAAATAATAGGTATTTGTCTAAGAGTAAAAAGAAAAATTGCCAAACCAGTTGGATCCAAAAAAAATCTCCACAAAATTGGCCATCTGGCAAAAGCCGATTTACCCCCTGCAATTACTTCAACATCGTATTTTTGGGAAAGCCTCACTGAAAGTTCCTCTATAAAAGTCTCTGCACCCCTACCCACTCTCCCTTGATAAATATTCAAGAAGGCTATTTTTAGTCTTTTTTGATCCATTCACTAACATTATCGCTTACTTTCTCATTAAAAGTATAGTTTTCAACTATCCAATCGATTATCTCTTTTGGTTGATAACTAGCAAGATTATACCAATTGCCCTGTTGGGGAGTTTGCCAGTAAATATAGTCTGGTGGATTTTCTCCCCACTTTGAAATTATTTTCTCCTGCATGCCTGGAATTTCTAAGTACCAGCCAAAATTATCAGTCCAAGGCTTGGAAGGAAGGGAATTTGAATAGGCATACAGTCCTGAGTGCGGGCCAAGCAAATACAAGCTTTTGCCTTTAAGTTTCTGTGCCAAATTAATATCGGTCTTACCCCAAAATCTGGCTTCTTTTTGCCAATTTACTGAAACTATTGGTCTGACAATAACAATGCCTACAGCCAAACCCACAAATAGAAAAATTCTAAGCTGGCTAAGTTTTTTATTATAAAAACTCAGTAGGTAGCCAAAAATAATTGCAATTAAAGCTATTGCCAGTTGGAAATGAAAAAAAGAGAATCTAGGATAGACCATAATGAAAGAAACCAACAAAAAGCTAAATAATAATGCAAACTTGGTATCTTTCAATATACTGATTTTCCTTAATGTCAATAATAGTATTGGGCCAAGAAGAGTCATGAGAATTCTCCTTTGACCAGTGTCTAGATTCATTTGTACATAATCTGGATATTTACTCCAGAAAGTAAAAGGGTAAACCAAATTCCAATTAAGAAAATCTAAAAACTGATTTGTGGTAAAAAGCCAAGCCAAAAAACCCAAACCCAAAATTAATCCTGGAGCTAAAAAGTGAGCTAGGCTTTTAAGTTTTCTGTCTCGATATATTATATATAGTATTGCTACTATCACACAAAGGACAGTTGTTTGTTTGATAAATACAGCTAAAGTGAAAAACAGGCCAGCTAAGATGGTGTTTTTAATAGTTTTATCTGCTAACAAAAAATAAATTCCTGCAAGTATTGGTGTAACAATAGCCAGATCAAACCACAACATGTTGCCCTCCAAGAACGGCTGGACTAAGACATATAAAACAACCGAGGCTAAGGCTGCACTGTTATTCCTGGTAAGTTTATTTAAAATTAAGTAAATGAGTATGTCGTTTAAAACAAGAAGCAGCCAAGTAAATATTTTTAGAACAATTAGCTTAGCGCCAAAAACTTTAAACACCAAAGCCAAAGTTGCAGTTAAAAGCGGTGGATATGGATGAATAAAATCTGAGTAAAGCTTAAAACCATTATTGACTAGATATGGGTAACTGATCATTTCTGGCCAAACAGTGAATTGGAGGTTAATCAAAAAGAATAAATGCAAGCCAACGAGTAAAAATAGTAATACAGACTTCTTCATTTTCTTCCAATCATGCTCATACTATCTCCCCTATTTAGGAGTGTTGCAATTAAATCATATGGAAAATCAAAAACTGTGGTCACAAATCTTTTCTTTAATCCAGTTAAGGATTCATGCAATTCTTCAAGTGGATTTGCAAATTCAAACATTCCCGATCTGGATTCAAAGTGCACTACTTCAAAACCGGCTTTGACAAACATTTTTGTTAGCGACTGCTTGGTAAACTGGAAATTGTGTTCAAGTGGCAAAAGGTATTGCCAATATTTTCCCAAGATTCGTGAAGCCAAACTGTCAAAGTTTGGCACATCAATCAACAGTAGTCCACCTTTTTCGAGCAAGCTGTGGGCTTTCTTTAACACCAAAAGGGGGTTTTCTAAATGCTCTAGCGTGTGATTCATGACAATAAGATCAAATTTGGTTCGGAAGTTGACCTTTTCAAATACCGTCTGAAAAACTTTGTGACCTTTGTCTATTGCAAACTCGGCATTTTCAGAAGGTTCAACTCCCCAAGTTTCGAAGCCTTCACTTTTGAAAATATCAAGCATTACTCCATTTGAACAACCAATTTCTAAAACCTTGCCTGCCCTCTCGATATATTTTTTTATGATATTTACTCTTTTTTGGAAAATATTTTTGAAATGTTGCTCCAATTTTTTATAATCTTCATCCCGGTGGTAAAAATCATAACTCACGTTTTCTACTTCTCTGTCTATTTTTACCAAGCCACATTTTTTGCATTTCAAGGCTTTCCAATTCTTGCCTTGAAACAATTCCTGAAAGTTACTACTGTTACACAAAATACATTTTGTCATATAATCCTTCTTTTCATTTTCTTAATTGGTGTCTGCAAAAATGCCTGTAATTTATACTGCCAGATCATTGGTTTCCAAGGATTTAATATTAATTCTGGCTTATCAACAAAAAATACTTCTGGATAGAAATAATCCAGGGGCAACTGGTTTCCAATTTCATACTTAATCTTTCGTTCGACTTTGACTGATCTTTGTAAAAAGCTTGCATGTAGGTAAAAATTGTCACTAAATGAAATTCTTTCCCTGGGAAATTCCTGTACTTTTATCCCATTTAAGACATAAGCCTCGGTTGGATACACTCCCTGTAGGGTAAGACCCTGCAGGTTTTTAATGAAGCGGATGTTATAGTGGCCAATTCGATCATGAATTCTATACTTTCCAGACGACTTAGGCAAAATATGGTACATATCCCCAATAAGAACAGTGTTTGGGTTAATTACCAAATCAAATTTGTCACCCTCGCTTCTTATTTTTTCTGTCTGGGATTTAATTTGGTCTCGGTGCCAAATTTCATCCCCATCGTGGATAAAGATCCAGTCAGCTTCAGTTTGATCAAGCATCTTTTGTCTAACAACTGCCACATCCCCTTGCGCTCCTTTTGTCAATTTTATTTTTGGACTGTTAATCGATTCAATAATTTTCACAGTGTTATCGATGCTTTGATTATCCCAAACCAGAATTTCATCAACATAGTCAATTATCGAGTTTAGTGAGAACCAAATAAAATTCTCTTCATTTTTAACTAACATATGACAAGTTATTTTCATTGTTTTATCTTCTTAAATCTACTTAATACCCAAATTGCTGGAATTACAAAGTTTGAGAGGTTTCCAACTAATACTGTCACACTTGCCCCCATATAACCAAACCTAGAAATAAGTATCCACCCAAGACCACCAATTATTAGCAAATGCACTAGACTTATCCAAATGAAAAGAGATGGTTTGGAAAAATAGTAAAAAACTGCAGTGTGAGCAGGGATAGAGATTAAAAATACTGCTTGAGCAATAAGTAAAACAATAAAAGGCTTGACTGCTTGCGCAAATTCACTTCCAAAAAAGTTGGGTATCACCAGATAGGCCAAAGGAATTCCGATTACAATTTCAACAAGCCCTAAAATTACTACAAAGACCTGGAGCTTATTTAAATATTTGATTACCTTCTTTTTAGAATCAAAAGCCGCAAGTTTTGGAGCAACAACCGTTGCAATCCCCGCGACAATTTGTGAGCCAACAGCCGCCAAAGACACAGCTGCCGAATAAATGCCAACTTCACGAAGAGTCAATATTTTAGCGGAAAGATAAGTATCAAGTCGTCCAGAAATCGCAGCTATTAAAATAAATAGCGCTACCCATTTATTATAGTGCATAAATTCCTTTGCAACTTCGTGGCTTCTTTCTACTTTAAGATAATTTGGCAGGAAAAATGATCCAACTATAAAACCAATAAATGGAAAAAGAACATATATCTGGAGCGAACTCTCAGTATTAAGGTTGCCTAGAAAAAACAAAATTACTATACCAATAAGCCGTATGGCATTTAAACAGATGTTTAAAACTCCCCAAACTGCAAATTTTTCAAAGGCCTGAATGGCATTGGTTGTTAAGCTAAAAAGAAGTATTCCCAGTGTTCCTAAAAATGCGTATCTTAACGGATAAGCCAGTTCTGGTTTTTCCAACAGATAAGAAATCGAGGGACTTAAAAGCCAACCAAAGGCAAAAACCATTAGTCCTGCCAAAACCTTAATCTCTAATCCCAACTTAATAAACCTAAGGGCTTTATTTAGATTTTTCGCCCGATATTTGCCGACAAACTTAATTATGCCAGTATCTGTTCCGACATTTGCAATATCAGCTAAAAGCGTCATCGTAACAACTACGACTGAAAAGATGCCAAACTTTTCAGAGCCCAAAAATCTTCCAAGAAGAATGTAAAAAGCCACACCCAAAAGCCCATTTGTTACAGTTGAAGTTGAAGTAAGTATAGATTGCCTGACAGTCCTCGCCGAGAGAATATTTTTTAAAACCTCAATTTTCATAGTTTGATTTTTTCAAAAGATAATAAATTGTGAGAACAAGTCCAAAAACAACTGTCAAATACATCCCCCATCTAACGTTTTTCTGACCTATAAATTCTATTCCAGTGTTACCCCAAGTGCTCTCGACGTAGAAAGCATTAACCATGGAATAAAGAGGAATAGAATCAAAATATTCTATTCCCCTTCTTAGTTGCCAAAATGGATGATAGTTTTCATTCATAATTAGCCAGTGATTTTCTTCCAAAGTCGTAAACTTATAGTTAAGTGTTCCAAACTTCTCCATAACTGCCGGGATGATTTTATTTGTTTCATTTTCAAGCTGTTTTGTATTTACTACCCCAAAATGGGTTAAAAATGTCTCTGAAAGTGTTTGAGCTTTAGCAAACTCGGCTTTTGGAATCAAAGCAAGAGTATTTAGAACAGTTAATCCGCCTCTATTTTTAATAGTTACTTTTTGCTGCCCTCTCTTCAAATCTTTTAGTTCTTCAGATAGCCAAACAAAGTTATCCCTCTTAACAGTCCCAGTGTCGAAAATATTTTGAGTATTTGCATTCTCAAGTCCTTGTGAATCTTTGTTTGTCATCATGCGGACTAGAAGTAAATAATTTCCCTCTTCTGGAATATTCAGTTCAAACTTTATTTCTTCTCCATCTTTGGTAGAAAAAGCAATGCCTTTTTGATAATCAAAATCTTTATATGTGACTCCTCTAATTAAAAGCTCATACTTGGCCTTCAAATATTGATTAGTAGGAAAAACAGACCACTGCGTAGAAGTATTTTGTCCTGGAGATACAAAATACTTCTGCAAAAAGCTCATTGTCAAATCTATTTTATCTAAACTATTAAAGTAAATTTTTAGCGAATCTGGTTTTTTGCCTTCAAGAAGCCTTGGATCCCACTTTCCGTCCTCAAAATAAACGGTTGGAAGTGTGGTAGACAACGGTTGACCAACAACCGCAAAGATTTTATCGACAAAGTAGTAGTTGGGATAAATTGGTTTACTATTAGAAACTTCATAGACTGGAATCTCGGTTCCCCAATCTACTTTTCTAAGGTCTTTATTTGCAGCAAGTAAGTTATCTATCGTTTGCCAATTCTCCTGCTCTTTCTGATCTTTTTTAATAGTTCTAGGATCGTCAGACAATATTAAATACTTGATTCCAAGCGTTCTAAACCAATCAACAAAATCAGGATGATGCAAAAAATTAAACCAGTCTTCACTAGTGTTCATTTTAGCGAAAGGATAGGAGTTAACTAAAGTAAAGGCATCGAGTGCTGGTTGGTCGTTTGTTTCAAAAGTCAAAGGATGTCTTTCTGGAAACCAAACGGCTCTAAAGGTATCGATTTGTTGATCTAGGTTTTTTGAAATAGTCAAATAGTCACTGCTCTGATTCCTATCAGAAAGTATAAAGTTCAATTTACCAAGAAGTGCTGGATAAATTAGAAATAAAATATACACATAAACAACAACAGAGGGGATAAAAGAGAAATTTCTGATTTTAAACATCCTAGTCAGTTTTTCAACTGTATGTCCAATTAGTAGTCCTGCAAACAAAATCACAGGAAGGAAAAACTTTGATGAATCTCTAAAAGCAAAACCAAAAGGAAGGTTAACAACTAGGTCATACCAATCACCAAGGGGAGGCGTGTTGCCTTTGGCAAAAAATGAAAATAATAAAAATAAAAATGCGATTAGGAAATATTTTTTCTTCTTAGTAAAAATTAAGCCTGTAAAAATAAGTATTTGCAAGAAAGCAAAATACCAGAAGGGCTGCTGAACTTTGCCAAACAGATTTCCTGGCCAGTGGGGCGAGAAAAGAAACAAAGGATGTAGGATCGACGTCAACTGCAAATTAGAAACACCCAAAGAAACATTTCCGGTTGTGTTTTTAAGAAGTGGAAACAGCCAATACAAATTAAGAGCTATAAACGCAACTAACAACAGTCCTAAGCTTTTGAGTTTTTTAAACTCTCCTGCAATCAAGATCCAAGCAAAGATTGTTAGAAAGGCAATAGTCGCAACTCTAGGGTCAGCGATTGAATTGAAAGTCAATAGGGTTAAGGCCAAATAAAAACTATGTAGATTTGGCTTAACTGTCAATCTTTTAGTTGCCAAAATACTAAATGGAAAAATACCATAGGCCAAAACAACACCAACCTGCCCGCCGTCTATCAGAAGCAAAAAGTAGGTGTTGAATAGATACACAAGGCAAGTAAAAAAAGAACCTAATTTTGAAAGTTTCAGACTTCTAGCAAGAAAGTACGAGCCAAAAACAGCAAAAAGAATACCAGGAAGGTAAAAAACTATCAGTGAGGTTAGATCTGAAGACAATGAAAAAAACTTGGCCAAAAGGCCATACAAAATCGTCAGTGGAGAAAGCCATAACAGCAAGTTTACTCCACCGAAATTTATCCCTCTTTGTGTCCAGGCTAGTGGTTCAAAAACAAGTTCGTTAACTTCTGAAGGCAGAAAATGCGGAGCATCACCCCAATTCATTGAGCCATGCCAGTAAATATTTCTGATAAGAAAAACAATTGGCACAAGAATGAGAAAAGAGAAAAATACATTAAGAAGTAGAGTTTTAGTTTTCATGCGTAAAAATTCCTATAACTACCGGAATAAACAACAGAAAGAAAAAGTAGTTTGCAACTCTAAGAGCAAAGCCAGCGTGATTTGTAAACAAAAGTCCCCCGATTAAGATTATTTCTATCAATGCTATACTAAGAGCCAATTTAAGGATCATGTCCAAGTCAATTATACTAAAAATCCTTGCCCCAATACTAATGGTAACTTTTTTCCTTTACTTACCTTTCTTAGCTAACAAAAAGCTGCTTCTGGAAAGATCAAATGACTTAGAAGGATTTTTTTGGCCAATAATTTATTACATCAAAGAAAGCATCCTCATTCATAAACAAATCCCTTTATGGAACAATCTCTTTTTCATGGGCACTCCGTTAGTTTCAGACCCGCAAAACCTATACTGGTATTTGCCAAATATTATCTTTTTAATTTTTCCAATTGATACAGGAATTATTTTAACTTACTTTATACATTCTCTTTTTGGTGGCTTCGGCATGTATTTGGCAGCCAGGCAATTCAAGTTTTCCCAAAACGCCTCCGTTATCACGGCTTGTTTATTTATTATTACACCCAAGCTCGCAAGTTATTTGGAGGCCGGACATTTTGGCTTAGTGTTGTCTTTCACATATTTACCTTGGGTAATTTACACTTTAAAAAAACTAGTTAACGAACCAAAACCAATCTGGTCCGTTATTCTTGCTTTTTGCCTGTCGGCAATCTATGTCAACCACATTCTAACTGCTTTTCTAACTTTGTCTGTCTCTTTATTTTTTGCCCTAATTCTTTTTCTGCAAAGACCAAAAACAAAAACCATCTGGTATGGTCTTTTGGCAGGGATTTTGTTTGCAGCAATTATTTCTCCCATCGTCTATGTTCAACAACAGTGGTTTGGACAAACAACAAGAGATATGCTACTTAACTATCCAGACGTTTACCCCAAATGGGACACCGAATTGGAGTTTTTGCAAAACCTGATTATTTTAAAGCGAATTGAAACTGAAAAAATACTCCTTCTTGGAACAATTCCAACTCTGCTGGCAATTATCGGTTTTTTTAAACTCAAACTGAAAGTTAAGATTGCCTTAGTATCTACTGGCCTAGCTATTTTTCTAATTGCCCTAAACAATCTCTCACCAATTTATAACTTGCTGATTAGTTGGGATTGGTATGTACTTTTAAGAGTATCGACCAGGCCTTGGTTTATTCTTACCTTGATTGCAATTTTCTTGATGGGTTATGGCTTTGAAGTTTTAGAGAAAAAAAATAAAGCTTTTGCCTATACCTTTGTCATAATTGCAATTGGCCAATCGCTTTTCATTTGCTACAAGATATTTTCTAAGCCAATTATCGTCTCTCAACAAGTTCCAACAGAAATATATGAGTATTTAAATGCAGACAAAGATCACTTTAGGGTTTTTTGCACTACCAGATGTTTGGCTCAGAAACAGTCTGCTATCTACGGCTTAAAACTTGCCGAGGGCTATGGAACTTTGCAACAGAAAAATTACTATCAAGCAGCTCTGGCTATTGGTCAGTATTATTCTGACAAGTATTCTCTTTCCATTCCCCCTTTTGACGTTTATCTCTATCAAGATTTGCAACCTAAGTCAGAAATACTTGCCAGATACGGCATTAAGTATGTCGTTTCACCCCACAAATTAACTGACAGCAACCTATTGGCAGTTAAAGAAAGTTCTGGCTATATGGTCTATCAAAACAAATTTTTTAGACCCATAACCTACCTTTATTATTCGCCAAATATTATTGAAATAGAAAATAATGAGTTTAAAGACAACTTAATTATTCCCGAAATATATAATTCCAACTGGAAAGCGTTTAATGAATTTAGCTTGCCACTTAGCGTTAGCCAATCAGATGACCACTTACTCAAGATCTCAACCCAAAAATCAAGAGTTGTTGTGCTTAAATTTATCCCTTTTAGATAACTCTAATGTAGAGAATGAAGGAGTAGATTGTTAGAAAATATGACATTATTAATATTTTTTTATCCTTTGTCAAGCCAAAGTAAACTGCCAATAAAGAAAGAAGCGATAAAGTATACCAAGGCAAAATTAAGTTCAAATAGACAAGAGTGAATAAAGCAAAAACAATAACTAGCGTTCTAACAAAGACTTTGTTGTCTGTAAACTTAGTTTGTAAAATGGCTTTCACTAAAAGTGAAAGATAACCTATCTTGAATATCCACTGGGCAACCGTTTGCGCCACTTTTATGTTGACCCTAAATACCTCAAATAGCTTAATTAAAATTAGCATTGCCAAGCTTGGGGTTATAAAAGTTCCATTTGCAAGCCGAAGAAAGCTGCCAAGCCCTAAGTTGTCCATGAAAGGCAAATAGGCGAAAAAGACAATTCCCAGCTGGATTAGTCCGGCAAAAAATAAAAACAGCAGCTTCTCTTTTAGAGTTTTAAGCTTTTTAATTGCATATAAAACAAAAAATGGATAAATAATTAAGCTAAAAAACTTTGTTAAGGTTCCAAGCGTTAAAACACTTAAGCCTAGTATAAATCTTTTCCAGCTGATTTTTGAAACAAAGAGATAAAGAGCAAAAATCATCGGAAAAACGGTCAAAACTTCGAAATGATTGTTCATTTGAATCTCAAAAATAACCAAAGGATTCCAAGCGTAGATTAGTGATGCAGCTGCACTTTTAGTGATTTTGTAAATAAAATAGCCAACTAAAACATTGAAGACAGAGTAAAGTAGCTTATAAATGATAATGTGGTTTAAAAGGCTGTCACTTGCAAGCTTTGAAATGAATGCACCAAATAGGGTAAATGCTGGACCATAGATTGATAGCTGACCAGACCAAACTGTTCGAGTTTCCTGGTAAAATTCGTCGTAATTGAATTGATCGTAGGTAGAAGAATACGGGCTGGCTCCGTATTTGGTTAGCATTCTCCCTCTTTGAATATGGGTGTACAAATCGTTTGAGGCAAAGTTCCAGATGAAAAGCAATGAGAGATTAAAGACAACCGAAAACCAAAAAACATACTTATAACTGATTTTATATTTTGCAACCGTTTGGCCAGCAAAGTACTGAACTATTAAAGCAATAGCCAAAAGAACAAAAGTAGGAATAAAAACTCGGTTGTCTTCCAGAAAAAGTTTATCAACTCCCCAACTGGCTCTTAGATAATTCAAAAAGTAAAACGACAGAAAGATGGTTTCCAAAAAAACGCCAAGTGCCAAAAATGATTTTTTCATATATGATATGTCTTGTATTAGTGTTTAAATTATGTTGAACCAAAAACAGCTTACTAAAATTTGGAACCAAGTGCCAGCCGATTATTATGAAACTGAAATCGCCAAAAGTTTTCTAAAGAGACATTGGCACACTCTTAAGGTTAATACTTTCAAAGAACTAACTATAGATTTAAAACCCAAAACAATTCTTGATGACGGCTGCGCCAGCGGACGAATGGCAAACGAAGTTTCAAAAATTTTTCCTAAAGCCAAAGTATCTGCTGTTGATGTTTACCAAAAGGCCTTGGACTTTGGCAAAAAAAACTATAAGCATATAAAGCTTAGAAAAGCAGATGCTCACAAATTGCCTTTTAGAGCCAATACCTTTGATCTGGTTATAAATTACGAAGTAATTGAACACCTTGTTAATCCAGAAAAAGCTTTGCAGGAAATGAAGCGAGTGGTAAAAAAGAATGGTCGAGTAATTGTTGCTATGGACTCCGGCAATTGGCTTTTCCGAATAGTTTGGTGGATATCAGAAAAAACCATCTCCAAAGTATGGCAAGGAGCACATTTGCACCCTTTTAAGCACCAAGAGCTTGAGACACTTATTAAAAAGGTTGGCTTTAAGATTTTGGAAAAAAGGTTTTCGCACTACGGAATGGAAGTGTCGTTCCTTTTGGAAAAATAGCTCGCTAACTCATTTAATTTGAATCTGGTTCTGGAATTTGAGTTGAAAATTAATTACAATTGACGTCATGATAGAAAGTCTACTACAAAAGAGAAACATAAATATTATCGAGACACTAAGTCTAATTTTTGTGCTTGCTTTTGCCTTTATTTACAGAATTTATTTGCTAATTCACACTTCAGTAACTTTATACTCAGATGATGCTATCTATGCCGAACTCGCAAGATTTGCCACTCAAGGCCAATGGTATCGAACTTTTCATCCGACGTGGTCACCACTATTCCCAACCGTCTCTTCTTTAATCTATCCATTTTTTGAAAGCTGGGAAACGACATTAAGGTTTATTTCAATCCTGTCGGGAATAGCAACATTGATACCGTTGTACTTTCTTGCCAAGAGTTTATTGTCTAGACCTCAAGCTGTAGTGTTTATTTTAATAACTAGTTTTCTTATTCCCCTTCTTGATTTATCTATTTTTCCTTTGTCTGATACACTCTCAACCTTTTTTGCAATAACCGGGATTACTTTTATTTTTTTTGGCCTCAAAAGAAATATTGAAAAGTACTATTATTTTGGCTCTTTTTTCTTTGGCTTGACTTACCTAACTAGATCAGAAGGAACAGTTTATTTTTTCTTCACCCTATTATTTTTGTCAATCTATTTTTCCTTCCTATGTTTTATTAGACATGATAAAAAGACTCCATACTTCAGAAGCCTACTTTTATTCGTAATTATATTTCTCATAACTGTCAGTCCTTACTTAATTGCTACCAAAAATCAACTTGGGAAATGGACACTATCTCACAAGGTGTCTGCTCAATTCAAACAAGGCCACGCATTCCAGGTTAGAGAAAATACGGGATTAACCTGGATTCAAGAGGTAGTCTCAGTGAAAACTCCGAATTACAAATCTGAATACTTTACCGGTGGAATTAGTTATATCATCGATAACCTTGATTGGTATATGTTTTGGTTTGGTGAGAAATCAGCAACTTGGTCAAAAGTGTTTAAAGAGAATTTTCCACTTTGGTCAACTCCTATAATATTGATCGGTAGTTTGAAATTTCTTCAAAAGAAGAATTTCTGGAGTTTTGGTTATTTGGTTGCTATTTTGTCATTTGCAATACCACTAACTATTTTTGCCACTCCTTTGGCACAAATGCGTTATCTTTTTTGGACTATTCCATTTTTAATGCTTCTTGTCTTTTTGGGAATCGATTTGCTAATACACCTAATTTTACCAAAACCAAAAGGAATTACTATTTTACTTGCAACAGTTGCGGCTGTTTTAATGGTCACAAAATTTCCATCTTTTGACAAAGCACTTATTTTTCAGCCAAAAGCATATATTCAAGCTTTTACCAACATTCACAAAAGAGAAGAAATTTATGATTCAGGTGTATGGCTAAAAGAAAATAGTAAAAGCACAAATCCAAAAATTATGATGTTGCATGAAGGAATTGAATTCTATGCAGACGGAGAGACTATCTACATTCCCCAAAATCATACAATTGATGAAGTAATAATTTATGGAAAGAAATTGAAAGCGCAATATATAATTGCTTGGACTGAAGAGCTTTCTCACGACAAAAATCTTTCTGTTTTGCTCACTGAAAATTACACCCACCCTAATTTGAAAAGGATTTATAAAACTGAATCAAATGGCCGAAAAGTCATTATTTATGAGATTTACTAACAACTTTTTTAATCTTCCTTTCATCGTCTAACGCTAAATTTCGTACTAATTTAGTTATTTTTCGATCAACCTCGTTTAATGCAACTAAAAGTCTATACAATAGATAAAAAATAACTATCAAAGAAATGTATATTACCAAGTCAACCCCTCTACTAATTTTCAAGTAGTGAGCAATATTGGAAACAAGTTGTTGCTGAAAAATAAGAAATAACACCGACAGCCAAAATAGTATCCAAATTAAAGCAAAACTCACAGAGAGGTTTTTATCGCGAAACGCGATCAACGTCCTCGTTATGATGAAGACAACAACTATTGAAAGTAATATCTGTGACGGCATAATCATTTGCTAAGTAATGCTTTTGATATCAACTCAAACGGGATCTTTAGCGCTTCTGAGTTTTTCTGGCCTTTTCTGATTGAATAGTTAGTATACTTTACAGTTACTGGAACTTCCTTAATTCTCAGTTTGTTTTTACTGATTTGATAGATAATATCTGAAGGATGTGCCCAGCGATTGTGTTTAATATCCAGAGTGGCAAGCGCCTTTCCACTAAATGCTCTAAAGCCGTTGTGGGTGTCTGTTAATTTTAAGCCAGAATACAATCTTGTAAAAATTAAGCCCAGACGAAGAACAATAAATCTCACTAACGGAATATTTATTGTTTTTCCCAAAAACCTAGAGCCAAGGACAACATCAGCTTGCCCAAGTATTACTGGTTCTATTAAGCGACTGATCTCACTTGCTGTTTGTTGCCCATCAGCATCGAAAGTTACTACAACACTCGTCTTAATTTTTCGAGCAAAATCAAAACCTGTTTGAAGTGCTGCTCCTTGACCAAGATTGATTACGTGTCTTAAAACTGTAATTTTATTGCTTCTTATCATCTTTACTTTTTCAAATGTATCATCAGTTGAACCATCATCAATCAAGATTAACCGATCGCAAAAACGTAAAACTCTTTGCATAACCCCAGTAATAGTTTTTTCTTCATTGTATGCAGGCATAACTACAACTCTATCTCCAGTAAGGCTTTGTTTGTTTCTCTTCATATATACAGAGTTTACTGCGGACACTACATGAAAGCAAAGAAGTTATTTTTTAACTATCAAATAATTTTCCACTACTAAGGCATCAATTCCACTTTTCATAAATGTGTTATAAGCGTCTTGAATAGTATTTACTATTGGCTCTCCTTTTAAATTGAATGATGTGTTCATAAGAACGTTCACACCAGTTTTCTTACCAAAAGCACGGATAACATCATAGTAAGCCTTATTGTCTTGTCTTTTTATGAATTGTGGTCTTGCCGTACCATCCACATGGGTTATCGCTCCCAAACTCTTCTGCCATTTTGGTTTCACTGGTACAACCGCTATCATATATTGAAGTGGTTGCTGGTCTGCTCCCTTGCCAACTCCACCACTAACATCAAAATATTTATCACCATATTCGTACAAGCAAACTGGGGCAAATGGTCTAAAAGCTTCCCTGAATTTTATTTTTGCATTAACCAAATCGCGCATTTTTCTATCTCTTGGATCAGCAAGTATACTTCTTGACCCCAAAGCTCTTGGCCCCCATTCAAAACCACCTTTTACCCAACCAATCACCCTCTTGTTTGTTAACATAGAGGAAACTATTTGTGTAATTTGATTGTCACTTAGTTTATTAAATTTAATATTGTTTTCCTTTAGGAATACCTCAATATCACTATCTTTGTTACCAGCTCCTAAATATGGGGTTGTAAATTCACTTTTCACAGGCTTTGGATTACCCAATACATGATGATAAAGATAAAGGGCTGCTCCCAATGCTCCTCCGGAATCTCCAGCCGCCGGATGGATAAAAATATTTTTAAAACCTGCCTCTCGGAAAATTTTCCAGTTAGTAACACCATTTAGAGCTACTCCTCCGGCATAACAAAGATTTTCCTCCCCAGTTTTAGCTATTACGTTTTTTGCAATTACCAATAGTTTGTCGTCCAATACTTTTTGAGCAGATGCTGCTATATCAGCATATACTTTTTCAACATTGTCGCTTTTTTTGGGATCCATCGGGCTGATACCAAATAAATCTATAAATTTTTGAGAATACGAAACCTGATCATTCAAATGAAAAGTAAAATATTCAAGGTTCAAACTAAACGCTCCGTCAGCAGATTGATTTATAAGTTTTTCGACCTTATCCTCATATTTCGGCTCTCCATACGGGGCGAGTCCCATCACTTTGAATTCACCTTCATTTACCTGAAAACCTAAGAACTGTGTAAAAGTAGAATATAAAAGTCCAAGTGAGTGAGGGAACTTTAGTTCATGAGACAAAGTAACTTTGTTTTCCTGCGCGGTTCCCCAAGCGGTCGTAGTCCATTCACCAACACCATCACATGTCAGAACGGCTGCTGACTTAAATGGAGAGGTGTAATAGGCTGCTGCTGCATGAGAAATATGGTGACCAGTAAACAATATTTTTTTTGAGTCAACTCCTACTTCTTTAGCAAGAGTCGACTTGATCCAAAGCTTATCCTTCAACCAAGTCCTATACGCGTTTACAAATTGACTCCGAGCATGTGGAACTGTAGCAAAGGAAGAAAGAGTAATTCTTTCAAATTTTGTGAACGGCTTCTCATAAAAAACAACATAGTTTAAATCCTTTGCGGTTATTTGTGCTGTTTCCAAACAATAGTCGATGGCCTTTCTGGGAAAACCAGAATCATGTTTTTTACGACTAAACCTTTCTTCTTCGGCAGCAGCAACTATTTTGCCATCAATAATAAGTGCGGCGGCAGCGTCATGATAGTAACAAGACACTCCCAATATTCTGGTAATTTTGTTTTTATTTTTCATTGCTCTTTGAGTTTAGACAGAGTCGACGAATTGTCTTCGACCTTTTCCCAGGCTGGAAAGGATTTAATTCTAAAATAATCATTCACCAAGTTGGCAATCAAGCCAGTTGGAACAATAATCAAGAAATACAATATGGAAAAAATAACGCCCGCCTGAAAATTTCCAATTTTTTCGGCAACTTCCTTCCACTTATTCCATAGACCTTTAACGGTTTTCATTTTGTTTTTCTCGCCTTCGACATTAAATAGATTAGCAGTGCCTTTTGAACATGAAGTCGATTTTCGGCTTCATCATAGACTACAGAACTACTTGAATCAATTACATCTGTAGTCACTTCATAACCACGATACGCAGGTAAACAATGCATAAAGATAGCTTTTTTGTCTGCCAAGTCAAACAGTTTCCTATTAACTTGGTAGTTTTTAAACTTTCTTAGTCTTTCCTCTTTCTCTCCTTCACTGCCCATTGATACCCAAGTGTCAGTAACTACAACGTCTGCGCCAATTACGGCTTCAGCGGGATCTTCAATTTGAATTAAATTTTTTCCCAACTTTTCGACAATTGATTTAGCCATTTTGTACCCTTTAGGGCTTGCGCAAGAAAATTTCATACCCATTTTACTTGCAAGCAGTGCCAAAGAATGAGTAACATTATTGTTGCCATCTCCGACGAAAACGACTTTCAATCCTTCAAGTTTTTTCTTGTGCTCCAAAATAGTAAATACATCCGCCAGCGCTTGGCAAGGATGTTCAAAATCAGATAAAGCATTAATTACAGGAATCTTTGTATTCTCCGCTATATCAATTAGTTTTTGATGTTCAAAAACTCTCGCCATAACAATATCAACCATCCGTTCCAGGTTTCTAGCAATGTCTTGAGGTGTTTCCCTTTTCCCCATTTGAATATCATTTGGCCCCAAGTAAATCGCATGTCCACCAAGCTGGGTCATCCCTACTTCAAAAGACACTCTTGTCCTCAGGGAGGGTTTTTCAAATATCATTGCCAAAGTCTTCCCTTCCAAAGTTTTTCGAATATAACCTCTTTTGATCTCGGCTTTTAGTTTTTTTGTTAAGTCAAAAATCTTCCATACCTCTGATAGTGTTAGATCATCGATTCCAAGAAAATGCTTAATCATAAATTTAAAAAAGTGGATAAATTATTGGAGCCAATGGACTGGAACCAATAAAAAGGATAAGCACCGCAAAAACTAGAAATATGATCAACATTGGCATAAGCCACCAAAGTTTTCTTTTCCAAAGAAAAGAAAACAGTTCCTTTAATATCGAAAATTTTTCTAGCATTAATTATCCTTCGTTTTTCTCTTTGTAATAATGCCACTAGTTTCAATAAAAAGCAATAGTGTACCAAGCAAGAAAGCTTGGAAAGCATATACCGAAGTTCTTTCGGACCAAATATCCACTCCAACAATTCTTAATACCCCTGCAAACAACCAAAACAAAAGTGCTATCAAATAAAACGCAACACTACGAGCATCCAATAAGAAAATTGCAAAAATAAGTGCTAAAACTACAACAATATTCACACTAATTGGCAAATATGGATGGAAATAACCAGCAGAACGCAATAAAACTAACAACATAACAAGGCCGTTAAAAATACCAATTCTCAAATAATGAGTTTTAATCCAATGAAAAACATCGTCATTAAACATCTCAATAAATTTTGTTAATTTCATTTTCTGTCCTTTAAATAGACCGTTAAGACAATCATCGCACTTAGCGTTGCAAGTAAAACTCCCAAATAAAAATATTTCTGGTTTTCAAAGTATATCTCTAGATCGTATTCTGAAGGAGTGTCTTTTAGATACCAAGCGTTGGCATATAAATTGGCCGAAAAATGAAGTGGTGTCCCCAAGATAGCTCCACCATTTGAATAACTCAATTTAGTTTTCCAAGCTGGATGATAATTCTCAGCAAAAATTATCACATGGGGACCAAGGACATTTTTAACTTTAGCTTTATACTTTACAGGCGAAATTTTCTCAAAAGTTATGTTTGGTGTCGCCAGAATAGGAGTATCTTTTTCCATAAACAATAATTTGTTGGTAAATACTTTTCTTACTGTAATATTATCGTAATTTATTTTTGTTCCGAGCGGGTCATTAGTATATGGGGCGGATAAAATTACCTTCATTTCAGAATTTGTCTTAACTGGTTCATAGTAATAACTGAAATGGTTCCACTCGGGATAGTTTGGTAAACGTTCCGTTTGAGTTTTGACTAAAGATGTCTTTGTACTTTGCCCTGCATATGAAACGCCGTTGTTTCCATAGATCTGCCGATAATCAAATTCAACCAAATAAGGAGAGAAAAAGTCAAAATTCTGCACATCAAAATCTGCTGATACGTCTGCCTTACCAATATTATATATTTCTAAATATTTCCTGCCATCTGTGTCAACTACTCTATATCTGGCTTCACCAACGGTACCGTAACCTCCCTCGTTGAATTTTTGATTGTCAAGTACATCTACACCGACCAGATTATTGTTAACGAGGTATATTTCGGTTTTATGATTACCCTTGGTTAAAAATATTTCCTCATATAAGATAACAGAACTATTTATGTCACTAATTTTAAATTTTTCTTTTTTTCCATCTAGTACAACTTCCAAGTCATTTGTGGGATCTATTCCAAAATCATCTAATTTATACCGCTCCAATTGAGGTCTGTAATTACCGTCCTTAGGTATATAAAAAGTGAAAAGCACTTTTGATAAATCTCTTTGAGTTAAACGATTGGCTAGTTTAGACTGTGAATAATTAAACTCCCTATATTCTCTTTCTTGAGTGTTTTCCGATAACACTATTCTCCCCACCATCGTGTCTAGATCACTAATCTGGGCAGCTACCTTGTCGTCAGGATTCAAAAGAGTTTGTTTAGCCAAAGGTAGAGCCAAGAACCCCTTCGCACCCGCATTATAAGGGTAATAGTAAAAAAAATTATTTGTACTATAAATCTTACCTTCAATTTCAGAGCCTATCGGAAACTTAATAAACTTCCATGGTCCATACTCTACTTTTTCAGTTAAAACTAATTCATTAGCTAACTTCGGTGCAAGACTTGGTTGATCTCCTTTCAAGAAGATATAACCTATGTTTAGCCTATCAGCCAACCCACTTGCATATTCTAATTGCCCCATCTTCATGCCAAGGTATAAGTCCTTTATTGTTTCAGATATTGCAGTGCTAGTTGCATTAAGCGCAGAGAAAACTGTCTCAACATTTGATCCCAAAGAAAGAATAGACTCAATTCCTCTATACCCCCAAGCATAGTTCTCTATCTCATCGTCTGGATAGCTAATCACTCTTTCAGATATGTTTTTGTTTGACCAATTATTTGCATCAAAGACATATTGTGGAAATTTGACAAAAAAACCATCACTTCTACCAATCCTAAAAATTTTTCCAGTGACTAACGGATAACAATACACTAGATTTGCTAAAACCAAAACAAGAAAAAATATATTGTTAAAAAGTACAAAGGGTTTATTAGCATCATCCTTAAAAAATTTATCTACTTTTTGATACAAAAGTCCAAATAAGGCAGCATATGAAAAAATAAGCAATGGTGTGAATATATACCAAGGACTACGGAAAAGTGAGAAAAATGGTACATGCTCACTCAACCAAACAAATACAACTCCAGTTGGATGGTGAGAACCCGCTCCCAAAAAGGTTCCCAGTAGCATCATTACAGCAAAAGACAAATAATAGTTGGTATTGGCAAATTTACCGCCTATCTTTGTTCTAATTGTTCCAACAATAAGCGACAACAGCGCCAAAGTGGGAAGTAAAATACTAAAAGCTACAAATGGAAATTTCCTAAAATAGTTGAGTGCATAAGGAATATATAATGGAAGCTTTGTAATTTGATCAAAAGCATACCAGTCCCAAGCACCTTGAAGCCGAAGGACATTTACCAAATTGGTATTTTCTGACAAACTATTAAGCCAATTAGTAAAACCAATGGCACCAATACTTGCAGATGGGGAAATACTCCCCAAAATGAATACAAGCGTAGGAATTATCCAAAATAAGTTAAATAAGAAGACTGCCAAATATATAATTAAGAGATTTCTTATTAAGAAAATAAGTTCATTTTTTCCTCTCGTAAGTATATATCCAAATTGGAAAACAAATATGATCAAATAAAGGGTTATAAAATAAGCTGGGTTTATTCCTGTTCCTGAAATCAATATCGCCAATGGGATCGAAAGAAAAGCTGCCTTTTTCCAGCTAATTTCTCTATTATTCAACCTATTTATAATTCCTAAAGCTAGAGGAATTCCAATAACCAAAGAGAGGTTGGCAACTTTAACATTCTCCCAAGTGTTGAAAAGGTACGTATTGAATGAATAGAAGACGACAAAAATAAGGTTGGCAATGCTTTTTTTACCAAAAATTGAACTTGAAAAATAATATGCTAAGTAAACAATGCCCAAAAACCAAAAAAGTAAACTAATTATTTGAACGAACTGTAAAGAGAACCCAAGTGCATATGGCAATGCCTGGATAAAATGAAAAAGTATCCCGGCAGTTGAGCTTGAAAAATCATTACCAGCGTTGGCAATCCCATTCCAAACAAAAAACCTTCTTAGAAACCAGACTAAAGGATTTAAAGGAAAGTTGGTATCAACGCCATTAATTAATGTTCCATTGACCAAGGCATTACTTTTCCCTAGAAACCAAATCAGTGGTGTAAAGCCAAGCAACAAAATCAAAGGTAAAATCGTTTTTTTCAACACACTGCTATTGATCTTTAACTTCATATATTTGTAATTCGTTTATTACCCAAGGCGCAAATTGATGATAACCGATTTGATGTATTGTAACAAAACGTACCGGTTTTGGTAGTACATATATTTCCGTTATCCCCTTTTCGTTGGGTAGGCGTCTTTCGACTTTATATAACTCTTGCCAAATAATTTTGTCTTGTGACCCTTCAACTAAAAATCCAACTTCATTTTGATCCTTACTGGCACTCGAGTCTATTCTAATAAGTGAAATGTTTTTACTTTTTCCAAAATCAATTGTAATACTTTGAGGATAATAATAGGCAAGAAGTGAGCTCCAATAACTATTTTTGTTTGAATCAATCAATTTTTTGATATCATTCTGGTTATTGGTTGAGGTAATTTGATTTTCCTGTAAAAATATTTGCCTCTGATTTAATTTTTTAGATAAATATTCATTTCGAACTCTTAGCGAGATATCGCTCAAACTCCTATTATTACTATTAAAAGAAAAAGCATAGACTGATTCCACAGGAATCTTTTCTTTTTCTATTATATTTTCCATCTGTGTTTGATCATAGAAAAAGCCAAAACCAAAATCATCAGCTTCTTTGTATCCTTGATCTTGTATTCCCCAAAGAAATTCATCTCTAAAAAAGTAAACCGGTATCTTTTGCTTCTGTTCATAATTTACAAGCAGTAATTGCCCAAACCCAGATTGAAAAGGTAAGATTTTTTTATTTATTCCATAATGTGCTCTATCCGATTCTACGTACACCAAAGATTTTTGAGGGAGAATAGGTAAATACGAGTTAACTGCATAAACAATATCTTTTCTTATTTTGGCCTGCGAAAGTAAATGCTCAAATGTTTTCTGAAGATAATAAACATTAGTGACAACAAGCAGTGCGAAAAATAACACAACAATGGTCTTATAGAAAAACTTCTTTGGGTTGTCGAATTTACTAAATAAATAACCAATATAGATACTCGCGGCAATGCTTGCTGTATAAAAATATCTTGAGTCGGGATAGATCAAATATTTGTTAGTTATCACCAAAGGAAGACTACTAAATAGGTTGAAAGTGAAATACAAGAAAAGTATTTTTGTATTTTTTCTAGTTGTCAAAAAGACTAGCAAAGTTACAATAGCTCCAAGCAATAAAGCTATTAACTCGAAAGAATAATCATTACTGACAACCCAGATTTTATTTGGGTCTGGCAAAAACTCAATTAGCCTCGGGGTAAGCCAATTGGCTGCATTTATCAAAACATCCTGAGGAACAAATATTTGACTTATAAATTTTAGCGGTAGTGTCGCTAGATTATATACAATATTATTTAGATAGTCAGTAGGTTGACTAGTTAAATTGGTAGTCGCACTCGCTTGGCCAAAGAAAATATAAGAAAATTTCAGAAACAAATACATAAATGCTACTGAGAGTAATTTTAGAAACCTATTTAAGTTTTTTTCGATGAAGATTGAGCTCACTATTAATATACCATAGAAGGTTAAAGCATTTTCCCTATAAAGAAGTGAAACAAAGATAAAAACGAGTGAAAGCCAGAATCTTCGTTTGTAGGTCAAAAGAGATAATATTCCAAATAATGTTGACCCCAAAATACCTTCAAATGTGCCAATCCAAGTGATTGCTTGGTGATTGCTTGCGCTCAATGCAAAAAAAAGTGCTCCTAAAAAGGCTGATTTTTTCTTTTTTAGTAAATCGAGTAGAAAAAAATATAGAGAAACTACCACAGTAGAATGAAGCAAAATACTCACAACAAAATATGGTTTTTCGTCAAGTCCAAAAAGATTGAATATAGTCGATTTTGTAAGAAGCGATAATGGCGTAAAGTGTGCCAAAAGCCCTCCTTTTAATATTATGGCAAGCGCATCAGATAGGGAATTTGAAAACACATAAATATAGTGTCCAAAACTATGCCATTCGTCTTGTTCGAAGTAACTATTGATTATTTGGCTATAGAAGACTATTACTATCACCAGCAATATTGAAACAGGTAGAATATGTTTTACAAGATTTTTCATTTCTCAGCCACAACCACACAATATGAAGAGTGATTTGTATCTATTTTGGTAACAATATTTGCTAAGAAAATTGGTAAAGGATAGAAACCTACTCCAATAATTTTATTAATTTTAAATTTATACGCCTTTAGAAGTTGAACCAATGCTTTAGTAGTCATAACATTCAGATGTGGATACATATTTTCCCCCATATCACTTGTGTAATATTCAGCATTAGGTCTATGACCAATTGGGTAGATGCGTGAGATATATGGCCCCGTATATGGTTGATTTCCAAGTACTAGAGCGAAAATATTATGGTACGCTGCCAAATTTTCTGTAGAAATTATAAATTTTCCACCTTTTCTTAATGTTCTTGCCGCTTCGGCAACAAATTTATCAACATTAACAAGATGCTCAATAACTTCAGTTGCTGTAAGGCAGTCAATACTTGCAGAATCAATTGGCCAAGACTTATTAAGATCTGCTGTTTTTATCTGAATTTTATTATTTCTTGCTGCTTTGACATATTTTGCACTAATCTCAATCCCAAATATTTTCGTCGTACCTATTTGTTGTGCACGCTTCAAGGTTTTGGCTCCATCATAGCAACCCAAATCTAAATACTTTACATTAATTCCTCTAGGTAAGGCCTTAATAACCTCCTCTTCAATTTTTACTTCGTAACTCGCGCCTAGCTTTTTTATATATTTTCCTAATTTCATATAGTCATATCAAAAATCTTCTTTTGATAAACACCACCAAATAACTTACAACAGAAACAAAACACATAAGTGGATGGAGCAACCAAGCTTTCTGGCGCTCTTTAATACAATTAAACACGCCTTCAATAAACGGACCAATTATCGAAGCGCAATAGACAGCACTCATGACAAAACGTAATTTTGGTATACCCTCAACCCAAGTTCTTTTCTTTTCATCTTTTCTATTTAGATACTTATTGCCAATCTTAAGGCGTTTGTTGATAAAATCCCTCAACGAGTTAACATGGTAATGGTAAATACCAACACCAGGGATCCTAGCAAATTTTCTAAAACCTGCCTCTTTAGCAAAGAAGGAGAAATTTGACTCTTCAAATTTTTGCGAGTACTGGCCAACTTTTTTAATAACTCTCTTGTTCCATAAAAACCCATTTGCACCTAAGGGATAACTGGAATTCTTTGGAATTGTAAGCTCGATATAGCCTGATTTTTGTTTTTGCTCCAATTTTCCAGCAATACTTCGAGAAAATGGGTCTGCAATATGCGCAACCATGCAATAGGTGTTGTAAATACTCTCACCTTTTTTTGGAAAATAATAAGATTCGACACCAAATAGATTCGGGTCGTCAAGTAATGGTTTTACCATTTTAGCTAACCAATACTTACTTATTATCTCATTATCAGAATCAAGTAGGGCAACTATTTCCCCTTTTGAATGCTTTATACCAATTGATTTTGCTGATTCCGGATCTACTTTAGGGTTATCAATCACTTTTGCTCCATGTTTATGGGCAATTGTACGTGTAGCATCTTTTGATCCTCCATCAATAACAAAAATTTCATACTTATTTTTAGGGTAGATTTGTTTTTTAACACTTTTCAAGCATTTTTCCAGATATATTTGAGAATTGTATGTAGGTACAATAAAGGTGACAAATGGATGTTGCATCTCGTGCTTATTGTACCTCAACTTTTGGAATTTGGATAATCATCTCCTCAAGAACTACTTGACCTGGAATCTTAAAGTTAGATAATCTAATTTTATCTATCTTAGTTCCACCTGCAGGGAGGATGAAACTATAGTAATGTAGCTTTCCATCATAGATGATTTTAATTTCAGATTTAGTTTGTGTTAGCCATTTTTCACCCCCGTCTCCCCACCAATATGGTTGGAGTGTACCGGTGTAGTTAATAGCAGATAATCGGTCAATAAAACCTTTTTTATTATTAACAAAGATAAAAGGGTTATTGATAAAGTCTTGAATCTCTGTAACATTGGCGGAGGAAAATTCTTCTGGGATAACAATGAATTCTGAAATCATTGGTGAATCCTGCCCTAAGGTATCAAAAATAGTCATTTTTACATATCTTGCTAAAGAAGGTTTAAGTTTGACTTCTTGAGGAATTTGAATATCAATAGAGAAGTCCTCCACTTTTGCAACCTCTTGCCAAGATTTTCCATCAAGCGAGGTTTCAATTACATAGCTTATTGGAAAGTTATTTCTAGATCCACCTTGCCAATTTACTTTTCCTAGTTTTGTCAACTGGGGTAACTCAACTTGCAAAAACGTCTGTTCGGTAGTCCAAGCAGTTCTATCAGATTGCCAAACTGTTGACTCATCCATATCAGCAAGATGTTTTTCGATTCTTGCTTGCCATTGACTACTGGTCTTTATTTTAATTTTTTGATAATACATTTCGATATACTTTTTGTATCCAATGGCCATCTCTTCTAATTTAGGTTCTTTCCAAGGTGTACCACTGAAATCTCTGGTCGCTGATTTCAAATTGACAAAAGGATAAACAGTTGCAGTACTGTTGAGAGGAATTGCCTTCAAAGCAAGTATAACTTCTAATGGATGAATACTTGATATCGGCTCTTTAAAACTAATCTCAAGATCAGATGCTGACCACGTAGGTAATCCTTTATTTTCAGATACTTGTGTTTCAGAGACAGTAGGAAGATTAAAAGCTGGCTCAAAGGATTTTAAACTGCCTTCAAAGTAAGCCCTTATACTATTTGATGTGTCAACAAGTCCAGCTTGTGAATACCAAAAGGAATGTATTTTACCTGGATCAACTTTTTCTTTTGCAAGTGTTTTGACTAAACTGTCAAAATCTGTAATTAAAAAAAAGTCATAGCGATCTACCCCATATCTCCAAGCAAATGATCCACTGTCTGGAACCATGGCGGCAGAAATAGCATCTCTAAAATTCCTTTGTCTGCCTGGAGCAACATCAAAATACAACACATCACCCTTGTTAAGGGTCGGGAGTAGCACCTTAAGGTCCTGATAGAAACTCTTAACTGGAAAGCTTCTAGTTTCAAGAATTTTTCTTTGATACAAAAAGGCATTAACAAGATTACCCACAGTCACAAGAACAATCAAAGCAGCTGCAATGTTGCTTATTTTGTTTTTTGATTCTCTCAAATTTACAAACAGAAAGCCCAATATTCCCGCGTAAATAAAGAATGAATGCGCAATGTATCTGTTTACTGTATCGTAGGCAACAGTTGGATAATAGGAGGAATATGCCAAAATGTTTGCAACCATCCAGAAAAACAGAAATAGAAAGATTCGATTACCTTTTTTCAATGAAACGAAGATACAAAGAGCAAAGATCAGCACCAAACCCCCCACAAAAGCAGTTAACTGATATATTTGGCCAACTCCGAGAAGAAGGTTGGTAAAAATCGACCTAGACCAAAGAGACCATAATATCAACAGAAAGACAAAAATAGGAATCAAGATTTTTCTTTTTTTATGATTTCTCAATAATAATATTATGATTACAAACGAAATCATAAATAGAATTATTCTTTCAACTGTTAAATTTTTTGAAATATTTAGTACAGGGTTAAATAGCCAATCTGGAAAGATTAAATTAGCCAAAGAAGACAAATATCCATATGCTAGATACAGCTTTCCACTCAATATTCCCAAAACGTAGTCTTTTGCAACTGAAGACCTACTGTCACCAGCAAAAAGAATTTTGTTGAAAATAACAAAAAAAGGTAAAATTCTAAATATTGGAAATACAATAGTCTTAATTGATTTAAAAGAAAAAAAGAAAATTAATTCAAAAGCTAGGACAACCAAAAATAAATAGTGAGTTCTACTGATAGCAATATGCATAGAGAAAAAAAATGTGGCTAAAGCGATAAGATACCAATAAATTTTCTGTTGTTTAAAATATTTCCAATAAAACAAGAAAAACAATCCTACTAAGATAATCGTTATGCTTGTAGTTGCACTATTTGCCATTCGCCAAAATCCGTCCGAGGTTGTGTAACCTGCTCCGAAAACGAGTCCGGCAACTTTCCCCTCCCTCTCACCCAAAACGGCGGTAAATACCTTATATACTGAAATAGTTGCTAAACAATAAAGAATAATCAACAAAGCAAAATAGAACACTGGATTGTGGCCAAAAAAACTGTAAATTGGGATAAATGGAATGGCTGCATACTTATATACTCCCTCACCTAAGGGCCCTTTCCCAAAAAAACCTACTGATTCTTGTAAGTTGGCTAATTTAATAAACAAAGCATTGTCGTCTTCCCAAGGTTGCATCCAAAGCATCTGTCCGTAAGAGACAAATACTAGCAAAATCAAAACTAACCAAAAGTTTGTCAACAGTTTTTTCACAATACCACAATGATACACCATCTTTGATTTGACTCAATAGTAGATAAATTTGCTGATCAATAGAAAATATCGAAGCTACTTTTTCTTAAAGCGAAGTAAAAACCAAAGGCTAGATATCCCCAAAAGTGTTTTTATTATTACAAAAGGATTTGCTCCTTTTGATTTTCCACCTGCCCTGTCGTGCCAGTAAATTGGTACTTCTGTAAACTTATATTTTTTTTGCAGAGCTTTAACAAAAAATTCTGGTAAAAACATCGCACTTCTATCTTCAGAGTTTATTTCAATCGATTCAATAACTCTTCTTCTCCACAAAAATACTGATGAAATTTGTCTAAATGGAATGCCCAGTAAATTCTTAATTAACAAATGGAATGCCCAAGAGTTAAAATCACGAATTATACCTTCATCCCTGTAGACCCTATACCCAATTGCTCCATCATATCCGCGAACAGCTTCTGTAAATTTGTTAAATTCCTTAAAGTCAAACTGACCATCAGCAGGTGCCAAAAAAACAAGGTGCTTTTTTGCAGAATAGAGTGCAGTTTTCATAGCTCCGGTAAAACCTTTGTTTTTTTGATGATGGATAGCTCGTATTTTTTTGTTTCTCTTGGCAAGTCTATCTATTATCCTTCCTGTATTATCAGTAGAGCCGTCGTTAACTAATACTATTTCAAAATCTTTAGATTCTTTACCTACATTTTCCAAAATATCAGAAACAACTTTTTCAATTGTTTTTTCTTCATTAAATGCTGGAATGACAATAGAAACCGATTCTTTCTCGATATCTTTTAAGAATTTTTTACTTGAGCCAATTATTTTAGCCGGCACACCAACAACTAAAGAGTATGGTGGAACAACCATTCTCTCAGAAACAACAGCTCCTGCCCCGATAACAGAATGGTGACCAATTTTTGCACCTCGCAAAATAACAGCGTTGGTACCAATAAAACAAAATTCACCAATTTCAGTTGGTAGTGCATCCACATCCGGGTGTCGCCTTTCAGAAATACACCTTCTTACTGTTGAATGTGTAAGTATTTGTGCACCACTTGAAATGTCTGTGCCACGTCCCACTTTTAGCGGCGCATAAAGTGCATCAATTAAACAAAACGATCCTACCCAAACCCTCGGGCCTATTTCAGGATTTCCTAAAATCCAAGCATGCTTATTGTATGGATTGTCTGGTAGCCCGTGATCGAAGCTGTCTACACTCATCATTTTGTAAGCTTAATAATGCTGTCAATAACTAGGTCTTGCTCTGCCAATGTCATTGTAGGATACAAAGGAAGTGCAATGGTTTGGAGAGTTGCCTTTTCTGTTTCTGGAAGGCTAATTTTTCCAAACATATTTTGATATGGTTTTTCCAAGTGACTTGCCATTACTCCACGTCGTGTCGATATCCCACTATCAGCAAGTTTTTGCATCAATTCATCTCTTGAGATAGTTGAATTTTCCTTCAATCTAATAACATAGGTTTGCCAATTGTGTTTGTAGCTTTCTGGAACAAAAGGTGGAACGATTAAATTGCTTCCCCAAAAAGCCTTAGTGTATCTTGCTACCAACTTCTCTCTTTTCACTAAAATTTCCGGAAGCTTTTTCATTTGTTCTATGCCAATTGCGGCCTGAATATCAGTCATTCTAAAATTATAACCAATTGTTGTGTATTCTTCATGAATTACCTTTTTAGCATCATGGCGGGCCACATCTGAAATATTCATACCATGATGCCTCAAAGCCCTAGCTTTGTCTGCAAGTTCTTTGTCGTTTGTAGTGATCATTCCCCCTTCACCTGTAGTAATTACTTTTCTAGGGTGAAAGCTAAAACAAGCAATGGGTGCCTTTGCGCCAACTTTTTCTCCATTATATTCACTACCTATTGCAGGGGCAGCGTCCTCAACCACGATAAGTTTGTGCTCTTTGGCAATCTCATTAATTTGATCCATATCACAAGGCATTCCAATCTGGTCAACCGGCATAATTACTTTTGTTTTTTTAGTAATTTTCCTTTCTATTTCTTTTGGATCGAGGTTGTAGGTTAATGGGTCAATATCAACAAATATGGGTGTTGCTCCAGCATGGACAATCACGTTTACAGTTGCTATAAACGTAAATGAAGGAACAATGACTTCATCTCCAGGACCTACATCAAAAAGTTTAAGAGCCATAAAAAGAGCAGTGGTTGCCGAGGTTGTTGCAATTGCGTATTTTGTACCGATGTAGCTTGCAACCACTTCTTCAAACTCAGCTACTTTCGGTCCCTGGGTTACCCAACCACTAGCCAATACCTCATTAACTGCTTTTTTCTCTTCATCATCAAATAGTGGTTTTTGAATGGGAATCATTTTCGGTTATACCAGGTAACTAGCTTCTTCATTCCTTCTTCCAAGGTTACTTCGGGTTTAAATCCAAGATCGTTTTTAACTTTTGTCAAATCAGCTTGTCTTCTAGATACATAGCCAATTTGGCCATTTCCTGGACGATGCTCAATCTTCAGTTTACTACCAGTCGCTTTTAAAAGAGCAGAGGCTAAATCGTTCAAACTAACTTGCTTTCCAAATCCTAAGTTATAAAAACCCTCTATAACTTTACTTTTTAAAGCTTTAACGACTATTTTTGCAACGTCCTCAACATAGACAAAATCAAAAGTTTGTTTACCATCCCCAGAAATTACTGGCGACTCGTTAGAATTTATTCTTTCAAGCCATTTAATAAGTACTTCGGTATAAATTCCTGAAGCATCCATTCTTGGACCATATACATTAAAGGGTCTGAAACAAACATAACTTAATCCGAATTGTCTATGAAAGGCCTTAATAAACTGCTCATTTGCAATTTTAGCTGCGCCATACATGGCATCATTCCTGTATGGGTCTGTTTCTTTCATTGGAAGCTTCAGAGGATCACCATACACAGAAGCCGAAGAGTTGAAAACCATTTTTTTAACTTTGTGTTTTGCACAGGATTCAAAAACATTAAATGTTCCATCCACAAGTATTTCATTACAAAGGCGTGGATCGTCATCACAGTTTCTATTTTTAATGACTGCCATATGTACAACCCAGTCTGCTCTTTTAATGTATTTATTTGTTACTTTGGGGTCTCTAATGTCTGCTTTAACAAATTGTACCCTTTTATCTTTTAAAAGGTGTGTAACATTTTCTTTTGTCCCTCTTATAAGATTGTCAATAATAATTATTTTGGAAACCTTTGCAGTCTTATCTTTTAAGAGGTAGTCAACAATCCACGAACCGATAAAGCCTGCTCCTCCTGTGATAACCACCTTTCTTGAGGTCATCTTTCAAAAAATTCTCCTATTTTGTCGCAGACATACTTAACTTCTTCAGGAGTTAAATATGGATGCATAGGCAGAGAAAGTATGTCCTTTGCATATTTTTCTGTGATTGGAAAATCACCTTTTTTATATCCCAAAAATGCGGTTGATTTATTTAGGTGGACCGGAATCGGATAATGGATGCCCGTTCCTACTCCATTTTGTTTAAGAAATTCAATTAATTTATCTCTTTTAGGAGTGCGAATAACATATAAATGAAAATTGCTTTTATTAGGTTTTTCCCAAATCTTTGGTGTGACTACTGGAATACTGGAGAGTAGTTTATTGTAAAGCTTTGCAGATTCTATTCTTTTAGAATTTCTTACGTTTAATCTTTTTAAGTTGTGGAGCAGAAAAGCTGCATGAATTGTTGCTAATCTACTGTTGTAGCCATAAACATCATGGTGATACTTTTTAGTTTGGCCAACATCTCTCATGGCCTTAATCTTCTTATATAGTTTCAGGCTATTTGTTGTAATCGCCCCACCATCACCAGATGCACCAAGATTTTTGGCGGGATAGAAAGAAAAAGCTGCAATTGTCCCAAGAGAGCCACACCTTTTGCCATTAAACTCTGCACCGTGCGCCTGACAAGCATCTTCAATTACAAAAAGTTTATGCTTCTTTGCAATTTTATTAATTTCTTTCATATCACAAGGCTGACCGTACAAGTGAACCGGAATAATTGCTTTCGTTTTTTTAGTAACTGCTTTTTCAATTCTTTCTGGGTCAATTAGATAAGTCTCTGAATCAACATCTACAAGGATCGGTTTTGCCCCTAAATCAATGATTGGCATAACAGTGGCAATAAAGGTATTAGCTGGAACAATTACTTCATCCCCTGATCCAATACCTAAACTTCGAAGCGAGAGAAGGAGAGCGTCTCTTCCAGACGCTAATCCAAGAGCGTATTTAGTTCCTGTATATTTTGCAAATGCTTGCTCAAATTCACCAACTTCTTGCCCTAAAATAAATCTCCCGTTTGTCAAAATATCCAGAACTGATTCATCGATCTCTTTCTTTACCTCTTTGTATTGTGATTTTAAATCAATAAAGGAAACGTTCATTTTGTTTATTTTTTCTTAATAATTCTTGCCGGGTTACCAACAACCACTACTCCTTCCGGAACATCTTTGACCACTACTGCTCCCGCTCCAATAATAACATTATTTCCAATGTTTACTGGAAGTATTGTGGCATTTGAGCCAATACTCACCCTATCACCAACAATTGTTTTTCTCATAGTCCATTTTGTTTTATCTCCATCAGGCCAATCAAACAAATCGTTTATAAACATTACCCCATGGGCAACAAAACAGTCCTTTCCAATTACCACTCCTTCACACACAAAGGTATGACTACTGATTCTTGATCTATCACCAATACTTACACCTTTTTGAATTTCAACAAAAGGTCCTATGAATACCCCATCTCCCAAAGTGCACCCATACATATTTACCATCTCAGGGAGAGGTACTTTTACATCTTTTCCTTTAGTTACGTCTCTTTCAGCCATATTTAAATTAAACTTACTTTTACACTTTTTCTTGACGATTCATTTGCTTTTTCCAAAATATTTACAACACTCATCCCAAATTCCCCACTACTCATGGTGGTTTTTCTTTCAGAAATAGCCGTAAGGAATTCTTGACTAAGAGTTTTAAGTCCTTCAACTATGTCTATCCTAGGGGCCCAAACATCTCCTGATCTGTAACCAATCTTTGTCTGTAACACTTTACTTGTAGAATTTTTATGTTTATTCACAGTCACTCCTTTATCGTAAATTTTAACTTTTTCTGATGGCTCAACATCATTATAGACAATCATTTTCTTTGTGCCAACAATCATCATTTGTCTTATCTTTAGTGGGGACAGCCAACTAACATGGATATGACAGGTAGTCTTTCCTGGATAATCCAAATGCAAGTGGCATACCTCTTCTTGCTTATCGTAATAAGATGCACCAACGGAGGTTAGAGATTTTGGAAACTTACCCAATAAATATTGAATAATTGAAATATCGTGGGTAGCAAGATCAAAAACAACATTTGAGTCTGGTTGAAAAAGGCCGAGATTGGCTCTAGTGGAATCAATATGCAATACTTCTCCAATTTCGCCACTGTCGATAATTTCTTTTAGTTTTCTAACTTCTTGCGTAAATAAAAACGTGTGATCAACCATAAGTATTTTATTATTCTTTTGCGCAATCTCGACTAATTCTTTTGCTTCTTTAGTGTCAAGCGTCATTGGCTTTTCAATTAAAACATCTTTACCAGATTCGAGTGCTGCCTTAGCAAGTGGATGGTGAAATTTGGTGGGAGTTGCAATCACTACCGCATCTACCTCACTATCATTTAGAATATCCTCGTAATTTTTAGTTAACATTATAGAAGGATAGGCTTTTCTTACCTTTTTAAGCTTTACAATATCTAAGTCACAACAGTACAAAACCTCACAATCAAGATTGTTAGAAAAATTTCTAAGAAGATTAGGTCCCCAATAACCATACCCAACAATTGCGATCTTTTTTAACATATAGAGATTTAATATAGGATCCAAAATATATATACTACCAAAACCAAAGATAATCAATATCCAACTTCATCAAAAGACAAATCATCAACCGCCAAATTTAAATCATCATTTGAGAAACTGGAAACTGAAAGGATCGCATATTTTACATTCTCAGGTGCTTGAGATTTTACGTTCACTTGCTGCCAATTGTCTTTAACTTTCGTTCGTGGTGATAAAGCAATTACTTTCCCTGGCAAATGTTTATTGTTGTATTCTCCATCAAGAAGTCTGATTTGCTCACTGGCCATAGGTGTTAAGCCGTAGTAGAAGTTAATCCAAAGTTTACTTAATTGATGGCTGATTTTCCTAAACATAGACTTATTGACTTTAGTATAGTAATCAATTCGCAAATAAATTGTCTGTTCTTTTTTCATCTGCCTTTGACTTCCCTTAATCCAACCTGAAAATTCATACATTTTCCCAGAAGTGACTTCGATTTCTTTTGACATTAATCTTGGTGGGGTAAAACCTAAGTTTTTCTGATTGAACTCTAGAGAATCCTTTTTCGTTTTGCCTTCGAGTTCATTGTATTTTATTTCCACAGTATCTTCTGGAGAATAACTATCTATTTCCCAATAACTCAAATCTTGCTTATAACTAAAATCAAAGGATCTAACATTAGTTTTTTTACCCGACTCTTTTTGAGGAGGAAGCTTAAAAAAATAAATCCTAGAATTGTCACACATGGGTGATTTTGCAATATTTGATTTTAAATCTGCTCTTGAAAAATACTCTGAAAGTGCAAGGGGAACATATGAATTTTCATAGGCCTCGGTTGGAGGTGGAAAAAAATGGAGAAAATACATATAGGTAAAGTAATCAAGTTTGCCACCATTCATAAAAACATAGTCCACTCCCTCGCGTCTTACTTCTTCTAAAGAGAAAATATTAACATACTCAAGTCTTAAAAGTTTTGCTAACTCAATTGAAGGAAATGTTACTTCAGGTTGATAGGCTACAGTTGATCCTGGCGGAATATTATTTTCGATCCACTTCTTTCCTTGTTTCTCAATTTGCTCCTGAGAACAAGAAATACTTGCGCTTCCAGCCAAAATTAAAGGTTGAAAAATTGTGATGCCAATAATCAAGGTAACTAATAAGTTCAGTCGATATTTAGGTTGGTTTCGTAGATATTTAATCAACTCAAAAATAAAATAGGCAGCAAAGAATACCAAAAAACTAACTGTCGGAAGAACAAGCCGCTCATAATAAACAGGGACATAGGAAGTGATATAGACAAGGTTAATTAGGGGAATAATTGCCAATAGTAAAAATTTTCTTTTATCCTTGATAAACAGCAGTATTAGCCCAAGAATCGATACTAGAGTGGGAATTAAACCATATGCCTGTGTTAATAAAAAATTCACAAAAAACGGCTGAAATTTAATAGGTAGGAGTGTAGTTATTGGCGGAAGATTAGTTCTTCCAAGAGTCAGTACATATTTAGGAAGTGCAAAGATAAATGTAGTTACTGAAGTTCCATACCAAGGAAGAGCATATTTGCCCAAATCAACCATAAAGTTAGTCAAACCGTTGGGATCTAAAAACAAAAACGGTAAACCAATGAATATTCCCACAAAAATTGCCATTAAGCTAAGCACTATTTTGACTAACGCTTTATTATTTTTATTCAAACTTAAGACAATAGCTACCGGATACGCAAGAAAAGCAATTGGGAAAAACTTGGTAGTCGCCGAAATACCTATAAATATCCCAGCAAGTATGTACCACTTAACTCTCTTGTCTTCAATCAATCTAACTAAAAAATAGAACGACATGAGAATGAAAAGAACCATCGGAATATCGGTTGTTACGTAATGAGAATCTTTAACATGGGTCGGAGTAATCGAAATTAGTAATGCAGCTATTAGCCCAACTTGTTTACTGAAAAGTCTTTTTCCAATAAGGTAAGTCACTAAAACTGTAGCAGTCCCAAGTACAGCAGTTAAACTTCTACCGACAATAAAAAGTATTTCGTCAATATCACTGATTGCCAGTGTATGGATTTGTGAGAAAGAAAGTATTGGACTCTGAGAAAAGACTGGTTCAATAATCTTTAAAAGGTAGTATGCTAAAAAAACTGGTAGTGAGACCAAAGCATGCAGGTAGAAATTTAGTGTTCCATATTTATAAATGTGCGGATTGAAATCAAATTTTGATATGACAGAATCAACCAACTTCCAAGAATAAACTTGTAAAACTCCTTCATCAGGGTGGCCAATGTTTGGCCAAATGCCAACCAATCGAATTATTAAAGCAAAAAAAAGAATGAATGATAATAACTTATTCCTCTTTAACATCTTTACAATGTAAAATATCACTTTCTTCATTTAATATAGATTTCTCATTAATGTTTGCATTAGCAAACACTTAGTAGTATATATCAATCACAACTTAGTGTAGTAAACTAAAATATTGCCTATTAAGTTAAATGCAAAAAGACTACATAGTATCACTTATAATTCTTACTCGTAATGATGCTGACATTATCTTAAGTCGCTTACTAAAAATTAAAAGGGCTTTATTACAACTAGATTGTCATTTCGAAATTGTGATAATTGACAATAACTCAGCTGATGAAACAATTGAGGAGATAACAAGTTTAAAAACAGTTATACGTCATACCAGAATACTTAGACTTTCAAAAACATATGATGACGAAGTGGCCCTGACGGCAGGACTTGACAATTGTGTTGGTGACTATGCAATTATTTTTTCTCTCTATCTTGATCCAATCGAAATACTTCCTGAATTAATCGCAAAACTTAAATCGGGGTCAAACCTGGTTATTGGCAAAATGAAAAAAAATCCTGTCAAACTTTATGGCCCATCAAAGCTAATTGTCTCGATTGCTGAAAAATTTTCCACGACCGGCTGGATATATCGGAGTAATTATACTCTTGCTTTAGATAGAAAAGCCCTAAATTCTGTCATTAGAACCAGGAGAAAAAGTAGAAATTTTAGCTATATTAATTCTCTAATTGGTCTTAAGAAATCAACATTAAGATATATGCCAATCACAAAATATAAAAACCTGATTAGACGTGAAGATTTCTTCTCACTCATCACTACTATTCTTAATACTGCCATATCAAATTCATTTAAGCCAATAAGATATCTTAGTTTAATTGGCATGCTTTTTTCTTTTTTGTATATTTTATATGTAATCATTATTCTTATCTTGTATTTTTTCTTTGACCAAAAACAACTAATTCCAAAGGGTTGGGTAACCATATCAGTAGTACTAGGAAGTATGTTTTTCCTACTCTTCTCAACTCTGTCTGTAATTTCTGAATATGTAATTAGAACCCTAATTGAAACAAGACAAGAACCATTTTACTTCATCTCAGAGGAAATAAATAAAACTGAAATTTTGCCTAAAAAGAAAAGATTAAATATCATTTAACACTTTCACTATTGGGTTCAAATCGGGTTCTTTACATTTAATATTATGGAAGTAAAATTTATTACAAATATGTCTATCGAAATAGTACAAAAAGTTGAAAAGAAAATTCTCTCAGGGAATTTTCAGAATGCCGAAAACGGAGAAATCATAATGAACCAACTTTTCTATTTAGGTCCAAATACAATTCTCCAAACTCATTTACACACTGGTATGGATGAACATGTTGGACTCGTAGAAGGAGATAGAGTTCTTCTTTACATTCAAAATGGTAACAACAAAGCTAAAAGAATTGAACTCATAAATGGTCAAACCATTCTCATAAAAGCTAATGTAAAACATACTATAGTCAATCCAAGTAAGGAAAAAGCCACATTGGCAGCAATAGGAGTTAAGAGAAGAAAAAATGGTGTAACCGAAATGCTTAATACTGAAAACCTTGCTATTACAGATAGCTATTGGCGATTGATTGCAGATATTGACCCATACGTTGCTGAAGAAAATTTCAACAATTACATGGAGTCATTTTCCCCTCTCAATAGTGATAGAATCTAAATTATGAAGACAGCTGTCATAGGTTACACAGGATTTGTAGGAAGTAACCTAATTAGACAACACAAATTTACAGATTTATACAACTCCCAAAACATAAATTCAATAAGAAATAAAGCTTACGATCTAATTGTAAGTGCTGGCGCGACTGCAGACAGGAACATTGCAAATCAAAATTCCAATAAAGACTGGAGAAAAATTAAAACACTTCTGGATAATTTAAGATACGTTAAAGTCAAACATTTTATTCTGATATCCACTATCGATGTGTACCCAGACAAATCAAATGCCAATGAAGATACTCCAATAAAAGCAAAAAATTTAAAAGAAGCATATGGTAGAAATCGTTTAAAAATGGAGTTATTTGTTAAACGGAATTTTCCTAAAGTAACAATAATTCGCTGCCCAAACCTTTATGGAATAAATTTGAAAAAGAATGTGGTATTTGACTTAATTCACAATACGAACTTAGAAAAAAGGCATCGGGACAGCATGCTCCAATATTACAATTTGGATAACTTATGGAATGACATACAAGAAGCGATAAAAAACAACATTTCTACTATAAATTTATCAGTAGAACCAGTAACAATACGTGAGATCGCCAAAGCAACAATGAATACGAAATTTACTAACATTTCCAAAGAGGCTCCCATGTTTTTAAATTTCAAATCTAAGTATGCAGACCTCTGGAAAGGTAAAAACGAATATCTATACAACAAGAAGGAAACACTTAGAGGACTCAAGAATTTTGTTTTGCAAGAAATAAAACAACTAAAGCGACCAAAGATAGCAATCTCAAATCTCGCCTGGGATCATTCAGAAGATGTGAAGGTTGTCCCTATACTGCAAAAATATAACATCAATGCAATTGAAATAGCTCCATCAAAAATTTGGCCAGATCCATCAAAAGCAAAAGTAAGCCAAATTAAAGATTATCGACAATTTTGGAATAAAAGAGGGATAGAAATAATTGCAACTACCCACC
Source organism: uncultured Gammaproteobacteria bacterium (assembly GCA_964502815.1). GTDB lineage: Bacteria > Patescibacteriota > Microgenomatia > UBA8517 > UBA8517 > JBBTWO01. Next base: position 74,183 of record CAZCXV010000001.1, read on the forward strand.
TATTATCACCTCACCCTGAGTTAACACTTTTTGAAAACAACAAGACAAGAATAAAAAGTCTGAAATACTTAAAGAGTTTAATTAAAATATCCTCAATCCTTGGTGCCAAAGTAATGAATTTTGGTTCTCCAAAGAATCGTAGAAAAGGATCCCTAACAAACAAAGAAGCGTTTGCAATTTCTCAAAATTTTTTTTCACAAATAGCAAGGGAATGTGAGAAATATAACATTAACTTCGCCTTTGAGCCAAACCCACCGATTTACGGAGGTGATTTTATCCATACAACCAAAGAGGCAGTATATTTAGCAAAAAAAGTAAAACATCAAAACTTTGGAGTGAACATAGATTTAAGCACAATGATTGAAAATAGGGAAGATTTCGAAAATACTATAAAACTTGCAATGCCTTACGCTAAACATTTACATATAAGTGAACCTTATTTGGTCGCTATGCCTAAGAAAATATCTGCACATAAAATTCTTTCTCGCGCCATTGACAAAACTGGATTCACAAAATATCTGTCAATTGAGATGGCTTTGGATAAGAAAACCAATCATCCTTTGCAAATTGAAAAGACATTAAAATTTATAACAAAAGTATATAATTAACAAATAGAAATGAAAATATATACCGCCGACTGGCAATTGCCAAAACATAAAGTAGTTGAACTACACCCAAAAAAGACACGGTACTGTATAGAAATCCCAGTAGTAAACGAGGGTAATAAAATTAGAAAGCAGCTTGCAAAAATGAGGAACTATGCAAGACTTGCAGATATTGTGATTTTGGATGGTGGAAGCACAGATAGTTCAACTGACATAAAATATCTCAAAAAAGTAAAAGTTAGAAGCCTACTTTTAAATACTGATACTAGTCCAGGAAAGCAAGGCAGAGATTTGAGAATGGGTTTTGCTTACGCACTTAAGCAAGGTTATGATGGAGTAATAACAATTGACGGCAACAACAAGGATGGCGTTGAAGCTATACCAAAATTTATTAAAGCACTAGATCAAGGATATGACTTTATTCAAGGCTCAAGATATATAAAAGGAGGTAAACACGAAAACACACCGATTGAGAGATATCTAGGAGGTAGATTCCTATTAACACCGATACTGAATCTTGGATCAGGGTATTTGTACACTGATACAACAAATGGATTTCGGGCTTATAGCAGAAAATACTTACTTCACCCTCAACTCAGGCCATTTAGGAAAATTTTTGTAACTTACGATCTGCTCTTTTATCTAACTGTCAGAGCTAACAGGCTCAGATTAAAAACAAAGGAAGTTCCAGTAACTAGAATCTATCCGCCTGGCAGGGTACCAACAAAAATCATTGGGATTAAACTTCTGAATTTTGTTTTAACCGCTTTTAGAGCAGCACTTGGCGCATATAACCCTTGAGTAACTTTTCAAAGACCAAGATGTTTTTTTGTTAAAGTCCACCTCGGAATATTAGCTACATGTTTCACATATATAGCGCTTTCTGATAACTTTCCATACACAATGTAACTCTTGAGTGGACCATAGGGAGTTTCATCCAAGCACAGCTGATCCATTTCAGTTAATGGAACCGCAAGAGTACAACTTGATTCCTTTTTATCTTCTGCGTTTTCTCTGGCTTTGAGAATCTCTGTCACAGTTAGGCCTACTTCGATCAGACAATAGGCAGAAACATAGGCCATGTTAAACGCTCTCCCAAACCCCAATACTGTTATCCTGTCATTTGAGACTTTAGCACCATACTCTTCTTCAAAACCTCTAGATGCAGTTACTACAGGATTCGGATCTTCGGGTTCCGATTGTTCTTCAAAGCCAAAAGAGAGTCTTCCTTGATTTAATCCACCACTTTGAGAAATAACATTCAATAACACCTTTTTATCAGCAGTTACAATCAAACAAGCTGCGTAAAGACCGCTAGGAATCTTTGATTCCCGTGTTTTGACAAAATCCATATTCGTTTTTTGGAATAATTCAGGAGCAACGTGAGGAAAACCCCACAAGGTAAAATAATCAGTCAATCGGGTTATAATCCTTACCTTACCATCTGCTCTTTTAATTTTCATTACAGATAATTTGTCGCCGTTAAAATCAGTAGGACGCTTCTCTTTGGTGAGCTCATACGCTTGTCTGAGAATTAAATTCAGCTTTAAATCAGAGATTCCCTTGATTTCAGGATTACCGGTGAGCTTTGGGTCATCTGAAATAAAAATTGAGATGTCGTTTTCTTTCCAACCAGAAATATTCTTAGTTACTATCTTTTCGTTTTTCATGCTTATTTTTAAATAGGTCCTTAAACAGCTGATTATAACTCAAGTCACTCCGATATTCAAAGAGTTCAACAAAAGTTTTGGCATAATCATATTTATTACCAGATTCAAAAAATGGTTTCCGATAAATCATTCCATAGGCCAGGTTTTTCTGACAATATGCATCAACCGCATCTTCCAATACAAATTCCCCTTTACTATTTCGAGTGCTCTTTTCAATATACTCAATAATGTCAGACTCAAGTAGATATCCATTGCCAAAACAATATGGTGAAACGGGGCCTTTATCACCCGGTTTTTCAAATATTCTTTTAACTTTAACCACATCTTTTGATATTTGTTCAACCTCAGGAACAGCATACAAATATCTTGCCCTATCAAAAAATGGAAACAAACATATAATTGGCTGATGCATTTTTTTGTATAATTTGATCATCTTTCCTATTCGATTGTCCTTTCTTAGTCCAAAACTATCCGCCCAAACTATGACAAACGGGTCATTTCCTATGTATTTTTTTGCATCAAGAATTCCTGCAGCGTTACCAATAAAGTCGTTTTTGTAAGCAACTGAGACTTTTATATTCTTTAGAATCTTTTTTAGATTCTCATCTTTAGTATTTGTAATGTAATCAAGAAGCAGTTGTTTATCTTTGCTGATAGCCAATATTAACTCTTCAATACCGTTTACCAAAGCCTCTTCCAACACATAATGAATTATTGGTTTATCAATCAAGGGAAACATTTCTTTAGGTAAAACAGAAGTAATGGGTAAGAATCGAGTTCCCAAACCACCGGCGGCAACAACTAATTTTTTCACTTTCTTTGTCATAATGGCTATTTTTCTGCTTTACTCAACATTTTTAAACATGCTTCACAATTAAATCAACTTAATAGAAAAGATTCAGTAATCTTGTTGAGTATATTCTTCAATTCCTTCCAGGATATCATAAACATTGTCGATCTTTCCTCCCATCACAACATGGAATCCTTTTATGCCATAATCTTTTTTAAAAAGTATTGGCCTACCATCGTTAACCTCATACTCTCTAAGCACCGTTCGAACTTCAAAGAGAGATTGTTTATTTTCTATTCCTTTGAGTAGCGGTAAATATCTTTGAGCATCTTTAATCATAAAAATAGCATTTGACTTCTTTGTAAATTTTTCCAAATCCGGCCATTTGTCGGTCTTGCCATCATCATACCAAGTCTCGTGAACTGTATATCTGACATGATAGAGCGAATGCATATTTTTGTCCGGAAATGGTAGGGTGCCCCAAAACGGCCCGTCCATGACAGTTATGCCAATGTTTCTTAATTCCTTAGGTGCCTCATATAAAAGCATCTCTGTGAGTTCATATTTAAAGGAAAACGGTTCAAGTTTTGATGCTTTCAGAATTTTATTTATTTGTGAATAAGTACAATTGTAAACATTTTTTGCTGAAAAATTTCTACCATTTTTTGTATTTACCAAAACTCCTTCTTTATATTGTGAAACATTTTCAACCGCATTGTTATAGAGTACTTCTATTTTTGTCTTTTCGATCCTTTCTTTTAGGATAGCTCTTAATTTTCCTGCATCGAATATTGCTTCATCGACATCAAACACATTCTCAATCAAACTTTGATTAAACAGCTTTCTGAATTTTTCATCACTTTGTTTTATCTCACAACCAACTTGGTCACAAAACTTAACAAATTGACTGGCTGTTGTTTTCGAAATAGAAGCTCCAATTGCATATTTCATTGTCACCTTATCTGCTATAGCTTTTTTGAAGTCTTTTAAAAATAGTGGATAATTGGCATGTGATCTTGCAGCTGTCAAAAAGTTTCTGGGATAGTGATAGCCATTATGAACTCTTGCTTGATTATTGTATGAGGCTCTCTTAATTAAGTCTTCTGTCTTTTCGATTAAAAGTACCCTCGTAAAATACTTTTTGAGATAGATGGCAATCATTGATCCAAACAAGCCACCACCGATAATTATGGCATCATAAATTTGAGCATCACTTTTTCTCACTAAACAAAAATATAACAAGCGAGAAGAAAATGCAAAACTAGTTAAATCGAAGTTAACTTGTCTATGTAAATTTTTAGTGAATTAATGTCGTCCTGTAAAAATCTCCACTCAGCACTATCAGAAGAAAAATTTTCTTGCAATTTTTCGATTTGAGGTATGTAAGCCTCCATTTGTTCTTTTGCACTACCAGCTTCACTTTTTAAACTCTTAGCCACTATCACCTCTGATAACTGACCAGCAGTAGCTGAATACCTTAAAGTTGCCTTTTCAAAATAAAACATTTTTTTGTTTTCAACTATATAGGTTAATTCATCCATTCTCTTTGCAAGTAATTTACTTAAATGAGCTGATTTTGCTTTAGCAGAGAATTTGAAGATTAATGTTACCTTTTCTTTTAATCTTTTAACTTTATAGCTCGAAGAATTATCTGGATTCACATTTTCCTTTGCCTGAACCACTGGAGCGAAAAATAAAGGTAATAAAACCAACATTAATATCAAAAACCTTTTCACAATCTTAATTTACACTTTTTGACACGAAAACACAATATGGCTGAAGGGTTTACCTTGATGTGGATGCACAATCTTCTTAATTATATAACCGTTCTGTTTTAGTGTCTTTGTCCACCCCTTCTCACTTCGGTACTTAATTTTTGTATCAATTAACTTCCTTTCAAAAATAACAGGTACAGTAAAAATGTCAGTCAGCCAAGTAAAAATAAATTTCCACAATGGCTTCTCTATAATCTCAGCCACTACCAACAAACCACCTTTTTCCAACTTTGTTGAAATTATCTTAAGCATTTTTTCCTGTAACTTTCTTTGGGAAAGGTGATGCAATACATGAATTAGTAAAAAACAGTCTGCTTTTGGCAAATCTACATCTAAAATGTCAGCATTCTGGAAAGACACATTTTTAATACCCTTATGCGCCTCCTTTATTCGTTTAATGTTCAATTCGATTCCCAGTACTTTTCTCTTATTTTCAAGAATCCCTAAGTAATTTGCCAGCAGTCCGTCTCCACTACCCAAATCCACAATGAACCCTTTTTTAGGAACTAACTCAGCGATCTCCTCAAAAGGCATATCCCAAAGTCTGATTGTTTGGAAAAGTGACGTAAATTTATCTGGAGAATCATCATATAGCGCAAGTATGCTTTGGATTTCCCCGCTGTAAGCTGGCCTGCCAAAAAAGAAAAAGTAAACCTGAAAAAACAGTCCAACTAAAAATTTCAGAGTTTGCCCCACAAATCCCATATGTCTAGTTTACTTCAAAGTCGAAAAAGATTAAACTTCAATCCAAAATGGATATTTCTGTAGTTATTCCAGTTTACAACGAAGAGAGAAACTTAGCTCCTCTTTGCAGGAGGTTGAAATCCACATTATCAAGATTTAGCAAAAGTTATGAGGTAATTTTTATAAATGACGGTAGTAGCGACTCTTCCCTACCGGAACTGAAAAAATTAAGAAAAGCAGATCGTAAAATTAAAATTGTTAGTTTTTCAAGAAATTTCGGTCATATGGCTGCTGTCAGTGCCGGCTTAAAGGCGGCAAGCGGTAAAAAGGTAGTCGTTATGGATGCCGATTTACAAGATCCTCCTGAAGTTATTACTAAAATGTACAGCAAAGCCAAGACAGGATATGAAGTTGTCTATGGGATAAAAGAAAAACGCAAAGAAGGCATATTTAAAAGACTTGCATTTAACCTTTTTTATCTAATTCTTGACAAAGTAACACATCTTAAAATGCCACTCAATGCAGGCACCTTTAGTCTACTTGACCGCAAAGTGGTTGATATCTTAAACGCTCTACCTGAAAGAAACAAATACTTCAGTGGTATGCGTATTTGGGCAGGATTTTCTCAAACAGGAATTACTTACGAACGCCAAGCAAGAAAAGGTGGTAAAGCGTCGTCCTTAGGTAAATTAATAAAGCTAGCTCTTGACGGACTTCTATCATTCTCGTTTCTACCACTCAGACTAGCCAGTATGTTAGGTTTTCTTTTTTCGATTATTGCATTCATATTCATCTTCTTTGTCGCCTTTGGTAGAGTAATTCTTGGAATTGGCGTTATTGGTTGGGCATCTACCATATCAGTAATTCTTCTACTTGGAGGGATACAACTAATTACTTTGGGTATTATCGGTGAATACTTAGCACGGATATTTGATGAAGTAAAGGCCAGACCAGAATATGTAATTAAAGAAAAAATTGGTTTTAAATAAACGCTTATTTTTTCCTTAGATCATCAGATACTCTTTTAAAATCTAATATGAATTTTCTTATATTTGTCGGCTTTGAAAGATTTGTGAATACTTGTTGATCTGATACTGCTCTCAGTTTTTGAACTATAGTTCTATTTTTAAGAGTATTTGTAATGTTTGTGAGATTCCAGAAAACGGCTTTTGCGATCATTTTTGCACTCTTTAACTGTCCCTTAAGCAAAAAGGCTATAGATATACCAACAGAAAAAACAAGGTGAAGAGGTAATATATATAATAGATTTGGAAAAGATAAATTTTTAATAAGTGAAATAATTCTATTTTTATAGTAGTGGAAGTTAATGTTACCAACGTCAAGCCTTTTAATTGTAAAACCAACTTTATGTTTTATTTTCGCTTCTGGAAAAAAGAGCACTCGCCAACCAGCAAGCCAGACTCTCCAGCAAAAGTCACTTTCTTCAAAATATGAAACAAAATAATCGTCAAATAAACCAAGTTTATCTACAACGCTTTTTCGAATAAGCATACAAGCGCCTTTCGCAGAGAAAATTTCTTTTTCTTTCCCAAATTCAGGTGAGTCTTTTTGGCCAAAACCCCAATGCTCTAAAAAACCAATTTTAGTAAAATACGATCCTGCGTTATCAAGGTATCCTGGTTTATCCATCATAAATATCTTTGGTTGCAAAACTCCGATTGTTTTATCGGATTCCATTTTAGAAACCAAAATATTAAGGAAATTTTTACTTACCTTAGTATCATTATTTAAAAGAAGAACATACTTCCCAGATGTTTTTTTGACACCCTGGTTGTTCGCAGGCGCAAATCCCAAGTTGTCTCTATTTTTTATAGTAACAGTTTTAATGTTTTTAGCTCTAAAGTTATCGCTCCCATCAGTAGACCCATTATCAACAACAATAAGTTCACAATTTTTGTAGGCAATCTCTTCAAGTGAAGAAAGGCAGTCCTTAAATATCTGTCCTCCATTCCAGTTAACAATAATAATTGAAACCAATGGGTTATTTGTCATAACTTTTAAACATTCTGAAAAAAGTATTTAGAGTTTCAAGAACACCCACTGCACTCATAAAGCCAAATCCGGCAGCAAAGGTTTCTAAAGTACGTACAAAGAGAAATGGTATAGAGACAAAAGGATTGGTTAAAAATTTTTTCCAATTCTTAAGATAGGCACGTCGTACAATCAGTATACCCTGTTTTCTGATTAACTCTGGGTGTTTTTGAGCATACGTCGCACTTTTATTCGCGTAATAATACTTTTTTGCTAACTGCTTTAACAGTGTAAGCTGGTGTTCGTGGTGAAGAATATATTTTTTAGCCCATCCAATCGAATGCTTTTTGGCTATTCGATGTGGTAAATCATAATCCTCTGTCCCAGTTAAATTCTTGTCATATCCACCAAATTGCTCAAAAACTTTCTTTTCAAAAAACCTCGCTACTTCGATTGTCTGATCTCCCATATACATTTCTCTTTCAAACCGTCTTATTTTTGCCATGAAATTATTCCCAACTGTTTTTTCTGGAACAATTAATGCTTTATTAGCATTGATGTTTGTAATACAACTTTCCACAACCTCTGGTGTTAACTCCATATCTGCGTCGAGAACGAGAACATATTTACCATTTGCTCTCGAGACTCCAAAATTCCTCTGGACGCTCCTTTCCGCATGCTTTCTGGCAAACACTTGATCAGCTAGTTTTCTGGCAATCTCTACAGTTCTATCGCTTGATCCGTCATCAACTACAATAGATTCAACATACGGGTACGTCTGTCTTTGAACAGATTCCAAAAATCTTTTGATGTTTTTCTCCTCATTGAAGGCTGCAACAACGATTGAAACGAGCGGTTTATTCATCTTATGCTATTTTACATTAAAGTTGTAGTATAATTCGACCAGATGACAACTACTACCCCAAACATTTCCTTTATTATCCCAGCCAAAAATGAGGCAGAATCACTTCCGAAGTTATATAGCGAGATTATTTTAGAAGTAAGAAGACTGAAGGAAAGCTATGAAATCATCTTTATTGACGACGGGTCAACCGATGAGACCTTTGCAGTTCTTAAAAAGCTTTATGCAAAAGACAAACAAGTAAGACTAATTCGCCACAGAGGAAACTGGGGAAAGGCTGCTGCCTTACAAAACGGGTTTCAGATGTCTAGAGGTAACATTTTAATTACCCTTGATGCTGACTTACAAGATAATCCCGCTGACATCGAAAAGTTTCTGAAAAAACTTGAGGCAGGTTATGATTTAATCGTTGGTTGGAAAAAAACAAGACATGATCCAATAAGCAAAATTATATCGTCAAGAGTTTTTAACAAAACTGTAGCCCTATTAACCAAAACCAATCTTCACGATATCAACTGCGGATTCAAGGCTTTTAGAAGGCAAGTTGTCGAAAATATTGACCTTTACGGAGAACTTTTCCGTTTCTTTCCAATATTGGCAGCTAAACAAAACTTTAAAGTCGGTGAAGTTATTGTTCATCACCGTCCAAGAAAATTTGGTAAATCCAAATTTGGCTTCGAAAGAAGCATTAAAGGCTTTTTAGACCTCTTAACTATTATATTCTTGACCAATTATACCAAAAAACCGGGACATTTCTTTGGCATGTTTGGTATGGCGTCATTTGGTTTAGGATTCTTGATCGGTCTTTACATTGTCTATCTTCGTGTCATAACTGGAACTATCCAATACAGACATCCACTACTTTTTCTAGGAATGCTTCTTATGATAATAGGTGTGCAGTTGGTTTCAACTGGTCTTCTAGCTGAAATGTTTACCAGCTTCTCACAAAGAAGAGGTAATTCTAAAAACTACATTAGTGAAATATTAAAGTAGGTATAGAAATATGATCATCTCTCACAAGCACAAGTATATTTTCATAAAGCCAAAAAAAGTTGCTGGAACAAGTATTGAAATTGCATTTAGTAAGTATCTAGGAGAAAAGGATATCATGCCTGCGCTTACCAGCTATTCCAAATCCCACGACAAAGATGAATATGATCATAAAGCTCGAAACTCAAACGGATTCTATGACCATACGCCACCAGAGAGAATAAAAAAGCAAATAGGCGAAAAGCTTTGGAACAAGTACTTCAAAGTTACTGCTATTAGAAATCCCTGGGATCTTGTGGTTTCCAGTTATTTTTGGGAATTAAACAAGAAAGTTAGTTTAAAGGATTATTTCAAAGTAGTAAATTTGAAAGCTTTAATTTTTGATTATTTAAAGGACTTTAGAAAAATCAGAAGACCAATGAACTTTACAAGTTACATCAAAAATCTGCCCAAATCATACGTTAATACAAATTACTACTTTGACTCTAAAGGCAAACCGCTAGCAAACTACTTCATTCGATACGAAAATCTAGAAAACGATTTCAAAAAAGTTTGCAAAAAAATTGGCATTCCAGCAGAGACGCTTCTTTCCTTAAAATCTAAAACCAGAAACTCTAAGAAACACTACTCGGTCTATTATACAAAAGAAACCAGAGATATAGTAGCCAAGATATTTGAAAAAGAAATAACTTACTTTAAGTACAAATTCGAGGCTAAGTGAACTAGCCATATTACCAAAACTTTTTTATTCTTGCCTTATAAATATCGACTTCTACAGGATAAGCAAGACAGCCAAGTTTGAATACCGGATTTTTTAATCCTAGAGTGGGCAGTTTGATTGCATATTCTCTAGATATTCCATCTGGAATAAGTTGAAATTTTTTCTGATCCCTACCATGACTTTGACTTTCCCAAATAACACAAGCAGAGATACCCTCTTTCATGTAATTTGCCAATGAGTCTCGCTCTCTAGAGTTGTTAATATACTTATAGGGACTGTTCATTACATAACCGAGTTTATCAAGATCTAGCTGGACATACTTCGGATCTAAAAGGATAATTTCTTGAATTCGTGGTGCGTCAGATTGTGTTTCAGTAACTGTCAGGGTTAGAGTTTTTACCCGCTGTGAAGGAAAAAATATTTTAGCCAAACCATCCATGCCCTTGGCATATACATATTCTGTCGGTTTACCATTTATAGCAATATCAAAACCGGTAGGTTTATGGGGTGAATTTTGGAAAAACGCAAATCCTCTCAAAGTCACTGGATTATTAAACTCAACGTCTATTTTGGGGTAATTTCCGTCGTACCAACTAGCCCGATCATACTCCCAATAGGTTGAATCATCTGCATCAAAGGCCGCTGAAATTTCATGTTTGAATTTGAAATCCCCTGACAATTTACTAATTTTTTGCCTTATTTTTTTAGAGTCAGTCAAAAGATCGTAATAATAATTGATATCTGGAATATAATTGCCTACTCCTCCGTGGCTATATGGCAACGGGAATTCAAACATACTAGCCTTTAGTGTCAAATATACTGTTGAGGGTATATTTGAATTAAATTTCTGGAGTTTAAATTCTGGTTCTGTGTTTTTGCCAACCCAAGTGCCGCTATTTGCATCCTGGAAAATTTCGGTTTCATAATGCTTACTTATATCTTCTACCACCTCATTTTCACTATCCTCAGAAAACAACTCTTTTTTTAGATTTTCAGTTGTATCTATTAAATTGTTTTTCTGATAATAGTAACTAAAAAACTTATCTCGGACAATGCTTCCTCGTTTCCAATAGTCTATTAGTGTTTCGCTATCTGTTAATAATTCAAAATCGTCTATGTTAGCTTTAAGCGCGTAACCAATAGAGGCTTTTGACGGGTAATGACCCACCCTTGTCAGCTCTCCGATTCCTCCAGGACCACGAGGGCCATCCAAAAAAATTACACTGCCCTTAGATAACGTTGGGGAATATTTTTTCAACCCTTCGAAAAAATTATGCTTATTTATGCTTATTTGGGTGAGAGTATCTAGATATCTTGAAGTTAAAAAAACATTAGTTATTACTATTACAATCAATAGCCATTTAGTAATTTCTCTATGCTTGAAGGAAAACGCTCCAAGCAAAAATAAAAAACCGGGATAGAAATAGTAAAAATGCCTATCCTCTCTACCGATCCACGAAGGTGTTACCATTGCCTTAGGAATAAATTGACCAATAATCCACACTAAGGAAAAAAGTGATAACAATAATATCCTTTTATTGTTTCGGTTAACAAATGCATAGATAGCACCAGTCAACATTAAAGTTAGTCCTACCAAATATCTCAACCTTTCTGTATATAAAAAACTTAATACCTCAGGGGTATAGTCTTGCAACCTTTCGGGAATAAGGAAAAAGCTAACAGACGCAAGAAGGTGCTTGAATTTGAGAAATAAATAACTAAACGTTATTTCAGTACTTGGCACACTCTTTGTAAAAGTCAGTATTTCTCCACTTTCTGTGTAGGGTAGATATAAATACGTGCGAAAAGTTAATAAACAAAATATCACAATCAACAATAACTTGTTTTTCTGCTTAATCTTAAAATCAAGGAGTAACAGCAAGAAGGGGAAAATCAGCAATATATGCCCAGTCGAAAAAACTGTAAAGTATTCCAAGGAGAAGAAATATACACCAACAGCAACCAAATGATAAAACACTCTCTTATCTTTTGGAAATGAAAGGAACATTAAACTTAAGAGCGACAAGCTAATAGCAACATTGGCAAGCAAAGCATAGTATCCCAAGACAACATCCTCTCCTCCCATACTCACTAAACCTAAAGCCAATAAAAGTGCAATTGTCTGATTAAAATATTTTTTTGAAAAAAGATAAAAAGTAAAACCAAGGACAATTCTAGACAAAAAAGAAAGAGTAAAAAATATCCTGGGCTCATCACCAAAAAATGAATACAAACTATTTAGTACAGGACAGATAGTTTTAAAAGGCCAGAGGAACGGACAAATTTGATGTACACCATTGTAGGCCATAGTAAAGGCATCTCCAAAATAATAAAAGTCTAAAGATTTGTTAATAGCCATGAAGGCAACAACAGCTATTAGTATCGGGGCCAACAGTCTCTTAACCAAATACATATTCTTTGAATCTGAAGAAATACCTTCCTAAGGATCTAAATTCTTTAACTGCCTTTCTTGTTGGAAACGAGAAATATCTTCCTCCTTTGTTGGTTATTGTTTTAGTTTTCTTGTTTGCAATTTCTTCAATCGCTTCACTTAGGATGGTAGATCCGACTTCAACACAACGCCAATAAAGCGAATCTTCCGTATCGGTTTTGCTAATTTCAACTTTTTTCCTTTTTATAATTTCTCCCGTATCTATGCCCTTATTTATATAGTGAACACTTATCCCAGAATATTTTTCTTTATTCACGATTGACCAAAATATCGGACTTATTCCTTTATAATCTGGTAAGTATGCTGGGTGAACATTAATCACTCCCAACTTTGGAATCCTAATAACTGGCTCCTTTAAGATTTGACTAAAAAGTACTGATATCACCAGATCTGGCTTCTGTTTTCTAATTAGTTTGATTGACTCAATTGAGTTAATATTTGCAATCGATATCACTTTTATACCTTTATTGCTCGCTTGAGATTTATAGCTAAAAAATTTATTAGCCTTCAAAAATCCAAATAAGGAGATCATTGATGATAACTGTCTATATATTTGCAGCTTAATCAATTGATTAATAACATAACTAAACCCAGATGTTTTCAAATAAAAAGCTAGGGTCTGAAAATTACTTTTATTCTTCAGTTGTGTTGACGGTTCGATTATTAGTTTTATCTGCGTTCCATAAGTAGCAATCAAATCCTTCAGAATCTTGTTCGCATAAACATGGTTTACTGTTAATACTATTATTTTCATTGTCTATCTAGGCAAATTCTTACTAAAAAGCCACAGTTTTTTAAAATAATCAATACTATCAGATACTAAATTGACAGAAGATTGCTTCTCAGGTTTTCTTAGATATATTACTGGAATTTCTGAAACGACAAGTCCAGCCCAAACGCTTCTGGTTACGATTTCAGTATCAAAAAACCAACGCCGGTCTTCAATTTTCGAAAGTATCGGGAGAATTTTTTTCCTATTAAAAAATTTAAATCCTGCCTCGGTATCCTTAAGCTTTATTCCAAGCAACTTATGAACGAGAAAAACATAGCCCTTGCTTAAAACAGCACGGATCAAGTTTGTAGCACCAACTGTATATATTCGTGTTGCAACAGCTAAATCAGCTCCAGATTTAATATCTGAAACAAACTCTGGAATATGTACTGGAGCTAACTCTAAATCAGTATCAATATAACCTACAATCTCACCGCGAGCTTTCTCAATCGCGTCAATTACCGTTCCCCCTCTACCTTTGTTTCGTTTGTGAAAAAACGCTCGCACTCGCTTATCAGTTTTTGCAAAATCTGAAAATACTTCTGGTGTTGAATCTTTGCTTTTATCATCAAAAAGTATCATTTCCCAAGAGTACCTTGTACTTTCAAGAATTCTTTTAACTTTATTAAGATTTTCCAAAAGTCCATCACCTTCATTGTAACCAGTTAATATCACTGAAAGATCTATTATTTTTGTCTTGCTCTTACTCCGCATGTCAGGTTATTATACACTAAACATGAAATGCTTTGTCTGCAAGAAAAATAGCTGGGAAAGTCACTACAAGGATCTTTTCCGATGTAGTAACTGCGGCTTTATAAGAGCTAAAGAAATATATTTTAAGATTAAACCTGAAGAGGTTTATGGCAAGGATTACTTTGACAAAGGACAATATGCAAATTACAAAAAAGAGAGACTGGCACTGGAACAAAATTTTAAGAACCGCTTGAAGGATATCATAAAACATAAAAGGGAAGGAAAACTTTTGGAAATAGGTTGTGCATATGGATATTTTCTAAATTTGGCCAAAAAAAATTTCATAATTAGCGGTATTGATGTAAATTCTCAAACAACTAACATTGCTAGTAAATTAACAGGGATAAAAACCCTAACTGGTGATTTTTTAACTCAAAAATTTTCTAAAAATACCTTTGATGTTGTTTCTCTTTTTGATACAATTGAACACCTTCAAAAACCAAAAGCATATCTTGAGAAAATACATACACTGTTAAAACCTGGTGGAATTGTGGCAATAGAAACGGGAGACATTGACAGTTTATTAGCTAAAGTTCAAAAAGAGAGATGGAGATTAATAGATCCAAGTGTCCACCTTACTTACTTTAGTACCAAAACACTTAGAAATTTACTCGAAAACACCGGCTACCGTATTTTGTCAATAAAAAAAGTTTCCTTTGCAAGGTCACTTATTCAAATAACCTATCGACTCGGAATAAATAATATATTACGTCATTTAAAATTGAATTTTTTAGAAAAGTTTATTAGTAATAAAAACATTAGCATTAATACTTATGACATCATTTTTGTAATCGCACAAAAACAATGAAAGCAATTTTTCACAATGATGACTTTGGCCTAACCTATGGTTTTACTGACGCCATAAAAGATAGCTTTCAAAATGGCGTTACAACAAGTACAAGCTTAAGAACAAATGGCTTTGCTTACAAATACGCAGTTAAACTTTCCAAAGGACCGCTTAGAAAAATTGGCTTGGGTTTGCACGTTAATATTACCCAAGGAAAAGCACACACTAAAGGCGAAGTAGAAAAATTTGGTGTATATAAGTATAACTTTCGAAAACTATTTTTGAAGTTATTTGTTATGAACCTACTTAAAATGAAGCAGGGTGTTTTGCTCAAAGATCTTGAGCGAGAAATTGAAGCTCAGTTTGTAATAGTACTCAAGAAAGACAAGTTAAAAATTTCCCGAGTTGATGGCCACGATCATATACACATGATCCCTGAAGTCTTTCATATAGTTTGTAAGTTATGCAAAAAATACAACATCGGCTATATTCGCATCCCAAGAGAACCTTTTTATTTTACAGGTTTTCTGAAACAGGATCTTAAAATGATATTCAGCGACAACCTCTTGAAAGCTCTTATTTTGACTATTTTGTCTGCGGTAAACATTAAGATTGCCAAATCTTATAAACTTAAAACTGTTGACGCCTATTACGGGCTTCTTAATTCAAACAATATGAGCTTTTTGGCCATCAATGCAGCTCTTTTGAATGCTTCAAGAAATAATTACGATACTATAGAAATTAATTCACATCCTGCAATAATTAACGATCCAAGAGATGTAAACTACGTTGACAATTTTATATCCAAATATGCCAATCTAAACACTAGAGAAATTGAACATCTAGGTCTTAAAAGTCAGTTAGTAAAGAAAACAATTAAGAAATATAAAATTAAACTGACGAACTGTGAAAATATTATTTGATAATATGTTCTACGAAATAATTAGAAAACTGCTTTGTCCTTTTGGAGAAATCGAAAAATTTGTTCCAGACTCTGGAAAAATACTTGACGTTGGTTGTGGACACGGAACATTTGCCAGGATTCTTTCTAGGGGCCACTATAATAGAAAAATATTAGGAATAGACCCATCTGGTCATAAAATAGCTCTTGCCAAAAAATACTCTAATGGTTTCAAAAATGTTAAATTCGAAAAAAAGTATCTTTCACAAGTTAGAGGTAAGTACGATTGTATACTATTCATAGATGTATTGTATCTATTTCCTGATAGCGAGAAACTCGAGAGATTGAAGGAGGCTAACAAGGTTCTTAAAAAGGGTGGTACTTTATTAGTCAAGACTTCCAGTACTGAACCAAAAATACTATTCAAACTACTTCAACTTGAAGAAACCATTATGGTAAAAATTTTAGGCTATACTTATTCAGACAGGAAAGCGTTTTACTTTTCAACGATCAAGAAGCATAAAAATATAATACAACAGGCGGGATTTAAATTAATGAACTTTTCAATATTCAAAAGCACTTTTCCCTATCGTCACCCAACTTATGTTGCACAAAAAACTAGTCAAATTAATTAGCCCAACTCTTATTATCGCTATTAGCTGGCAGATTATACTTTTTTTTAGAATACCTACCTTTGTCTGGGAAAATGGCCTAGTTACCCCGTGGTTTATAAAAAATGGCTTAGTCATGCATAGAGATTTCGATCCTGGGGCATATTTGCCCCTTCCACAGCTTATTATTATAATTTTGGACAGAATCTTCAAAGGAAATATTCTTTTGACGGTATATATTTCCTTAATACAACCCTTAACAGCTCTTTTTGTAGTCTACGCTATTAGCTATAAATTTATTTCAAAGAAAGCCGCATCAATAGCAAGCATCTACTTTGCAATCTGGTTTGGTTTCATTCTGAAACAAAATGTTTTTGACATTAATCTGCTAATCGGAATATTGGTATTGTTAATGATGGCCATTTTCTACATTTGGCTTGAGAAACGAAGCAACAAGCATCTTTTCTTATTGGGATTTGTATCGTCCATAGCCTTATTTTCTCAACAGATGACTTTAGTTCCAATTAGCATTCTCTTTCTTTTAGTAATCTTTAATCTTTGGAGAAAGGTCAGAAATTATAAAAAGGTTGTCATGTCGAGTGTATGGCTTGTAGTAGGACTTGTTCCGATTACTTGTGTAGTAGTCGCGTACTTTCTTCTAAATGGGGTTTTTCGCGAATTCTTAGACGCAACAGTTCTGTATTATTTTGATACATCCCGATATCCCGCTTTCGAATTTAGTTTCAATCCACGTGATCTTATCATGCTTACAACAATGTCTATGCCTAGCTTACTTTTGCTACTAATCAATCTTAGAAAAAATAAAGAGAAAAAAACTGGCCTTTTACTGCTTATTTTCTTAACTACCTTCTCAATTTTCTTTGCAGTTTTTCACCCAAGGCGCTTTCTCTATTTATTGCCACTACAATCATTTGCAGCTGGCTGGATATTTCAACACCTCTCTGAGCTCAGAAATTGGAAAAAGAACATTACCATAATCAGTCTCATATTATTTAGCGTGTATTTAGTAATAAATATTTATCCTTGGTACAGAACTACTATTAGTAGGGGTAGAATATATAAAAACTATGGATTGCCAGAACCAGGAGATTATGTATACGAAGCAAGTAAGTGGATCAGAGACAACTCTTCAACCAACAGCAAAATTCATATATTAGGTCCTAACATTCTTTATTGGCAAACACAAAGACTGCCTGCAAACAAAAAAACATACTCTGCTCTTCCTTGGACATATGAACCTTTTGAGGAAACAAAAAATCTTTTCACTCAAAATCCAGCTGATTATTGGCTTGTTGATGAGCGACTATTCGTAAGATTTACCAATTGGGGATATGAATATCAATCCAAATTCCTCCGTGAGTTTCTTGATAATCAATATGAAAAAGTATTTAATAAAGACTGGATGTCTGTATATCAACATAAAACTCCGTGAGCAAAACTAAACTACCCACAATTACTCTTGTTGTAGCTTTATTCTGGCACACCATGTTTTTTTTAAATTCTCCGAAGCTAACCTGGATACCAGCTTTTCTAAACACCTGGTTTTTCGAAAAAGGACTTACCTACTATAAAGATTTCATTCAATTACATTTTCCGCTCCCCCATTTAATTGCTTATCCACTTTATAGGTTTACTAATTGGAACATCTTGGTAGAACCACTTATGGCCTATATCATAGTCATTACCACTACTTACTTGGTATATATTCTTACAAAGAATAAAATTGGAGACATTGGTAGATCTTTAAGCTTAATATTTTTTTCTTTAACTTTCTGGAAAGCAAGTACCTGGATTCAGTATTCTGGTGAGTCAGTGATTGGAATTTTCTTAGTTGCAAGTGTCTTCTGCCTGTATACATTCTGGAAAAGTAGTAAAAGACTAAGTATTGTTTCATTCCTGTTTGGGTTTCTCTTTTCACTAAGCGTCTTGTCAGGACAAATTGTTATTCCCACCATTACCTCGCTTGTAGTTTTATACATTCTTTTGCTTCTTAAAAAAGATCTAACGAAAAAGGAAACAATAATGACTTTTCTTAGTTTGTGCCTCGGGTTAATAATTCCATTTACAATAATCTCGCTATATTTTGTGAGTAAAACTGCATTTAATGACTTCTTTTTCTGGAACATACCTTATTATTTAACTTACGCCAAACTAGCTCGAGAAAACAGTTCCAGCTTACCCTGGGCTGAAATATTCTTTTTCTTTTCACCAGCTATTCTCTTGACAATTTTAGCGATCACTTCAAAAAAGAAAGATTTTTTAAGTATTATTTTGATTTGCGCTTCTCTTCCTTCAATTTACTTTATAGTCAAAAGTATTTTTCATCCCCACCACCTTCTTTTCGTTCTACCAATCCTAGCAATTTGTTTAGGAAAATCAATAGATCTAATTGAACAAAAAAAACAAATTATCATTTCTGCCATTTTTTTATTATTCATTTTTGCCTATGCAGTACTCAATTTACTTCCTTGGCATATATATCGAATCAAACAAGGCGACAGGAATTATAATGATATCTCAACAGAAAAAAATACTGTTGAATTTACTCTTTGGCTAAAAGCGAATATCGGTAATAAAAAAACAACTGTTGTCGGTGACCCGATGTTATACTACTATGCAAACTTAACGCCTGCTAATAAGTACTATTCTGCCCTACCTTGGCACTTCTTGCCCATTGAAAAGACAGCCAAGGAGTTTGAATACAAACCTCCAGAGTATTGGATTATAGATATAAACTACTTAAAGCGTTTTGATGGTCCCTGGAAAGCAACCAAAGTAAGACAATTTATTTCTAACAAGATAGATGACTGTTGCAGCTTAATTTACGAAAATCCACCTTGGCAAGTCTGGAAAGCTAATCCAAATACCAAACTTTAACACTCTTTTTGTTCAAACAATTGAGGTTGTCGTCAACAGGGAATAAACTAACTTGTTTTGCTTTCACTCCAGCGAAGAAATAGCTAAACTTTTTCTCAATAAAGTTATTATCTCTTCCGATCTGAGGCGAACCAATCCAATCTTTTTGACGGTACCAATTTTTGCCATCTGTAGTTGTTTGAACAAAAATCGGAATTTTAGTTTCGCAGCTTGTGTTTAAATTTGCCTCTAACCTAGACAAAACGACTTCTTGGGCTAAATTTATAATCAACTTATCTTCATTAATTTCAATTGTCACATTGTTTAACGGTTTCTCAAGCTTTTTATACTCTTCTTTAGTGTGTTCCATGTCATTTTTCCATATTTTCAAAACCGGTACTTCATCAACTTTTACCTCGTAGACAGGGATTAATAATTTATCAACATATTCCCACGCATAATGATAATCTCTAGTCTCAAATCGATAATAAACTTCCATCAGATATTCACCTTTTCTTTGGATACCAGAAAAATAAGCGTTATTGTAATCAATATCTTTCCTCAGCTTGAACAGGGGAATGTTTGAGGTCGCTCCTTGAATTAGTGCCAACTTTTCTCCAGAAGAGGAGTTTTTATTAATCCATTCAATTCCTTCCTTGTAAGCATTCCCGAATGTATTTCCTGAAGCAGGTATGTTTTTTTTGTATGCTCCCGATAATCCACCTATCAAAAAATTAAAATAAGTATTTTCATACGGATGGTATTTTACGAGCGGAAGGACTAAAACAACACTGCTTATACAAAGCAATAAGATACCTCCAATCAGGCCAGCTCTCCTTAACATCTTTACTCTTAACCACTCTGCTCCCAATCCGGCCAACAAGGTCATTGGAGGAATATATTCCAATATTTGTCTTGCTCCACCATAAATAGCAAATCGCGACCAGGTTACTCGAGCTATTGGAGCAATAAGCCAGAAAATTAGGAGGGTCAGAATTGCCCTTTTGCTTTCAAGATGTTTCTTGATAGTAAACAAACCAAACGCAAGAAAAAGAAGAGTTAAGAGATTTGTTGTCAATATGATCCATACAAATGGGTAAAGGTTAACAGGACCAAATGTAAAGCCTGGTTGGTAAACGATATTCGTTCCCTCAGTTTCGTAATATTGTAATGTTTTTGCGATATTACCAAGAGGATCGCTCCAAAGATACGGCCATGATAAAATAAATATCCCAATGATTACCAGAGAGGAAATAATTAGATAAGATATTGTTTTTTTTGAAATAATAAAATCGAATTTATTCTTATCTTTCAAAAAAAGGTATAAAATCCAAGGCCCGAGTATAAATACTGTAAACAAGATGTTTAACTTTATGCTCATAGATATGCCTGCACATATCGCCCCCAGCAACAACAAGGTAGCCTTTCTTTTTTTAACAGCGTTAAACAGAAAATATAAAAAACCGACAAAAAAGGCAGTTTGTGGGACATCTTTCACATTAAAATGCGACTCTGCCCAAAAAAGTGGGTACGTAAACAACAACAATGAGGAGAAAATTGCTGGCCAGACACCAAAATTTTCATAAGCGAAAAGAAAAGTAAAAAAGACTATCAATGCTGCCGTAAATACTATAAATAAGTTGTATGCTTCAATGTCACCTATAATTCTTAACTCCTGGAAAAAGACTCTATTGAAAGTAGCCATAAGAATATCTCCTAGTGGGGGATGTCCCATATCTTGGTCTTTTAGCTTTTTTCCAGTATGCAAAACGTCATTGGTTTGATAAAAACTATATGTATTTTTAAACGTTTCTTCACCCGTTAAATAATATTGTAGATAGGTTTGCCCTCTTCTAAAATGAACAGGTGAATCCCAAGATATCCAATAATCGTTGAGGGTTGCAATACCAACAATCAAAAAAATAGACGAGATACAAAATGCCAGAGCAACTTTTTTCATCTTAAGTATTGTATTTCTGGATATTTGTTTTCTCCCAAACCAGAACAAAGAACTGGAATTTCGGCACGTGGATAGTAAGAAACATTTGAGGAATTCTCCTGAACATTATTCAGCCAAAAATACTGTGCTTTTGAAAGGCACTTTTCTGCTTCAGTAAGATTTGTCATTTTCGAGTGGTAAAATCCTGAAACTTTGCCGTTTTCCAAGTTGAATTGTGCAACTGCTACATCAACGGTTACTCTGGCAAAATCTAAATTTTCATTATCGATACCAATTACAAATATCTTGCTGCCGTCTTTGATAATTTGCACATCTTGCAAATCTACAGTTTCACTTCTTTGGCTCCCGTCAACACGCCAAAAAACTTGAAGATTTGAAATACCAAGAACTTGAAATCCATATAACGTTAATGGAATTTCAATTCTTTTGTCGTCAACAATTGCATTATATTCGATCTTTGCCCCAGGCCAGCCTTGGTGTTTTCCAGCATAGGCAGATTTTAACGTGTCCTCCAAAAAACTAGTCTGTCGATTCATATTATCGTACAAAAATATCTTTTGGGTAGCCAAACCGTTTTTAATGTCAAAATAAGCCCAGCTAAGTGGTAAACGAGTAATAGCGCTATACCTTTCAAGGTTTGAATCTTCTGCAAGTACCATTGAAGAAAGTTCAATCGCTGGCTCTTTTGGGTTAGTAGTTTTCTTTCCATTAAAGTATCTGAAACATATTCCCCAGCAAGTTTGTTTGCATAAAATGATGGATGCTGGTCATTCGGATTTAAAACCAATAGTTTTTTATCTTCTACTCCTTTGAATTTCTCATACAAATCGATTACTTTGATGTTGTTATTGCTTGCTAAGGTTGATATCGTTTCGTGAAAAAAACTGAATTGATAATTACGATTAGGATTCAATGCATCATATTGAGGAAAAACAACTAAAACCGGTGTTGCATTTATTTTCTTTACAGAATTGGAAAACATTTCCAGAAGTTGTTTAGTACGGTCATATTCCCCACTGCCCAAAGTATATGCTTTTTTAACCTCTGACATAGTTTTGTTTCCAGATTTAACCTTTTCTATCATGCCATGTGTCAACCAATAGATTCGCAGTGAACGAACTAATTTACTTTTTACATATTTTGGTGGAAATTCTTTAAACACAAAATCTTGAGCATTTATCCCAATTAGCACCAAATCTGGATTAAAAGCAAGGCCTTCATCATTAAGACGAGTCAGTTCGGTTTCAAAATTAAAGCCTGGTCTAGCTGCGTTAATTATCTCAACATTTGAAAATCCATACTGTTTCACAAGATATTCCTTCATTACCTCAGGAAATGACTGCCCTTTTTCAAGATACCATCCGTAAGTATATGAATCGCCTAAGATATATATTCGGATCGTATCCTTATTTTTTTCTATTTTTACCTCTTTCTCCCAATAGCCAAAATTATTTAAAACTACGTTTTTCGACAACCAGTCAAAATCGTTTCTTTTGTACCTGGGATCAAGAAATGGTGGGTGCCAAAATATCCTCAGTAGAACCTCTACAAACAGAAGAACTGCAAGTGTAACTCCAAATATTTTCAAAAGTTTCAAATAGAGAGCTTTCATTTGATTAAGAATGGCTTGACTAACCTTGCCACCTTAATTACCTCACTGTCAGTTACAACAGCGTCCAGTGGCAATGTGGCTACTTTATCTCCGACGTATTCTGTAACAGGCAATTTTTTAGTCCGATATTTCTCAAAAGCTGGCTGCAGGTGTAAAGGTGTAAAATGAAATGAACAACCAACTCCATTCTTTTTCATATGCTCAAAAAATTTATCTCTATCTTTAACCAATACAGGGTACAAATGCAGACCTTTGTTATCAAGATCTAGCAGTTTATTATATAAATTTACAACATGAGTTCTCCTTTTCAGAAACCCGTTAAGCCTTTTCAACTGTACTCTGCCTAAAGCCGAGTTAATATCCGTCGTGTTAACCTTATATCCTGGAAATTCGACTGTGTAAATCCATTTTGAATTAAGATTGTATCGTTTCCAAGCATCTTTAGATAATCCATGCAATCTCGCTTTCCGAAACCAATCTGCAACTTTATCATCTGATGTAGTAAGCATTCCACCTTCACCAGTGGTCATGTTTTTTGTTGCATAAAATGAGTATGCAGTTGCAAACGCCTTGTTATTGTCACAACCACTTTCTGTCAAATGTGCACTATCTTCAATTACTGGAATCTCTGTCTTTATTTTTGCTTTATTTGCTGCGTAATGGACTGGGATTACCGCCTTGGTTTTTCGAGATAATACCGATTCAAGTGATTTCTGGTCCATAGTAAAGGTATCTTCATTGATATCAGCAAAAACAGGTGTCGCTCCAACATGGACAATAACACTTACGGAGGAAGCAAAAGTAAACGAAGGCACTATTACCTCATCACCTGGCCCAACGTTCAAAGCTTTCAAAGCAAGGAATAGAGCAGAGGTAGCACTGTTAACCGCCACTGCGTGTTTAGCGCCAACATATCTTGCAAATTCATCCTCAAATTTTAACGTCTCATGTCCCATGGTCAACCAACCGCTTTTGAGCACTCTAGTAACGGCATTTATCTCTGCCTTTCTTATAGAAGCTCTGGTCAATGGTATTTGCTTCATATTCTTTACGATAAACCTCATTAACTTGCCACCCATTTAAGATAAGGTGTGTATTTCTTTAATATTTGATAAATCTTTCTATTATCTCCAATTTCTGACGCCATTAATAGATCTGTCAAGTCCTCATCTTGAAAAATTTTACCATTTTTGTTTTTTGCCATTCTAATTCTATCAATTGACGTTTTAACAACATTTTCCTCATCGTTAAACAACTCTTCTGACATCTTTTCTCCTGGCCTAACACCAGTATAGTTGATTTTTATTTCTTCGTCCGGAATAAAACCAGCAAGTCTAATCATTGTTCGCGCGAGATTATCTATCTTTATTTGTTCACCCATATCTAGAACAAAAACTTCTCCACCTGTACTTAAAATCGAAGCATGCAACACTAGCTGAACCGCCTCAGGAATAGACATAAAATAACGGATCATTCTTTTATCTGTGACAGTTACTGGTCCTCCCTTTGCTATTTGTCTTTTAAACGTCGGGACAACACTTCCTACGCTTCCAAACACATTACCAAATCTAACAGCACAGTATTGAGTTCTATTTTTGTTATTAAACCCGGAAATAATCTTTTCACCCACTAGTTTCGTCGCTCCCATAATACTTGTTGGATTAACGGCTTTATCTGTTGATAAGTAAACAAATTTCTCTACTCCCCTTTCATATGCCGCTCTAGCTACATTGTGGGTACCAGCGACATTGTTTTTGATGGCTTCTTCGGGAAATATTTGCATCAGTGGTACATGTTTGTAGGCCGCAGCATGAAAAACAATTTCAGGATTGTATTCTCTCATGACTTCGTACAACTTTTTATAGTCTCGAATGTTTGCAATTGAGTAATAAATACGATCTTTGTATTCCTTGAGTTCGACTCCAAGCTCATATAAACCATTTTCAGACCAATCAAGCGCAATAATCTTTTTTGGATTGCAAGATACTAGTTGCCTGCAGATCTCAGACCCAATCGATCCAGCTGCTCCAGTTATTAGGATTGTTTTGTTTTTAAATTTCTTTTTGAATAACTCTACACTTGATTTCAAAATAGCTCTACCTAAAATGTCTTCTACTTGTATTTCTCTTACTTGCTGTAGTTTTACTTTGCCTTCAACTATTTCCGAGAGTCTAGGAATGATTTTGAACTGTACTTTAACTTCCCTGCACAAATCTATGATTCTCCTGACCGTTTCACCCTCACCTGAAGGAATAGCTATAAACACTTCGTTAATATGATATTTACTAATAAGCTGTGGAAGTTCGTTTGTATTACCCAAGACATTAAAGGAATTAATTTTTTGCTTTTGTTTTTTTGGGTCGTCATCAACAAGGCCAATTATTTCGTAAAAGTTAGGTAAATTCTTTACTATTTCATCAACCAATTCTTGACCAGCAACTCCTGCACCAACAATTAATATTTTTTGTTTTTCTCTCATATCTTCCTTGTCAACGTTAGAAATTTATCAACACTACCCTCTACACTAAAATCCCTAGCCGCTTCTTTTGTATTACTGGAAAATTCTTGAATTTTCTCTTTTGACTCCAACAATTCTACTATGATTTTTGCCAAATCACTAGAGTCTTCTTTCTTAAAGGTGTAACCCACTTTATATTTACGAACTAAATAACTTAAATCTGGTAGATCTGAGGCGATAATAGGCGTACCACTCTTCATAGCTTCCGAGAAAACAAGCGGTATGCTATCGCTTCTTGATGGAATGACTAACATATGAGCTTCTGAAAGTATATCCGAAATTTTCTTTGGTTCCGAAATATTTCCGTAAAAATCGACAAAGGCTGTAATTTTTTGTTTTCTTGCCTCCTCTTTCAGGGAATTTAGAAGTGATCCGTCACCAATGAAATTTATCTTGAATCTGTAAAGCTGTGTTTTTATTTTCAATATTGCTGCTAAAAATACATCCGGACCTTTTACTCTTTCCATTCGGCCAAGAAAAGTTAGAACTATCTTCTTCTTAAACGTTTTTTTCTTATTTATTTCGGAAGAAGGCATTTTGCTAGCCGACGGAAGGAAAATAACTTCCCTATTTGCAAGTTCCTCGGTCCTTTGTTTAAGATCAATACCGTCTGCAAACACATATTCCGCCTGTTTGAGAATAAGTGCTATAACTTGACGAACAATCGGAAACTTTCCATAAACATATATATCTGACCCTAGAACCCACACACTATATGGTAAACCAAACCGTATCCTTAACCATAACGTAAACAATCCAGCCGGAAATGCCCACATAGCTAAGGTAGTTTTAATATTTCGATTAGTCTTAATGAATTTTTCTGCTTTAACAAAACCATTTAAGAATGAGAAAACATAGTTAAAATAATCGACAGGATTATAAAATGAAAAATATCCAAGTTTTTTTTTGCCTAACCAAGTAATAAAAGTTGTATTAACATTACCCACTCTATTGACGTGTGTATCGCCACCTAAACAAAAGATGTTTACTTTTATGTATTTTGCCAGCTCCGAAGTAAAATCATAAACAAAAATTCCAGCGTCCTTTCTTTCTTTCGGATTCGATGGAAAATTATGTGTGACAACTCCGATTTCAACTACTTTTTGTTTCATTTCTTACTCGAGAGTCCAAAGATAAATCTTATTGCTCCTTAAAATGCAAGAATTTACTTTTGGTGCTTTGATTCTAACATATCTAGCTTTCTTTGCTGCTAAGAATAATGTCTCAGTAGAATCAATAGGTTCGTAATTAGTTACCTGATTTCCTGGTATAGTATCTGGTTCAGATTTCCAATTTACTAAATCGCTTGACAGTTCAACAACTGAAAAATTGTTACTACAATCAACGATAGAAGGAATCTCTGCATATAATCTAGTAATCCTTTTTTCACTTCCCAAATCAATATAAATAGTGTTATCTATATTCTTAGGCAACAATTCATGTCTAGTTTCATTTTTACGCAATTCTTCCACTACATGGTCGGGATCATTCTTCCATATCTTAGCTAAAGCGACACCATCTACTGAAACTTCGTGGACGGGGGTCAAAAATGTTTCGATATAATCCCAACCATATGGATAAAGCCTAACTGGGTCATTATGAGTCAACTCTACCATGTATTCACCTTTTTGAAATATTCCACTCCAATTTAAGTTAGAAAAATCAATATCTTGCCTTAATTGTATAGTTGGTATATTAGTCATCGTCCCTTGAACCAGAGCTATTCTCGCATTTTGCTCAGCATTATTATTCAACCATTGTGCTGCCTGAAAATAAGCGTTACCGAAACTGTTTCCCCAGTAAGGTATATTCCTTTGTACTGCTCCACGAATTCCCCCCACCAGAAAATTAAAGTAGACGTTCTGATTTGGATGAAGTTTGAAAAGTGAATATACGGTAGGTAAAAAAAGAGAAGACAAAAGTATGGCGGCTAGAATAACAGTTTTTTTATAGGCTTTAACTCGAGCAAATATTTCGCTAATCCCAAATCCTACCATTAATGCTAGCGCTGGAATAAACTCCATTATTTGCCTCACCCCTCCATAAATTGAGGCTCCAGGGACAGAAACCCGTAATATTGGTATTACCATCCACAAAAGCCACAATACTGTCGCCTTGTTTTTACCCTTATCTTTTAAAACACAAACCATGCCAATTAATGCCAATGGCAATAACACTGGCGGAGTAGTGATAATAATCCAGATCAAAGGATAACCATTGAACCCACCAGGTAAGATAAACCTGCTTTGGACATTTGATTCGGTTCCAATTTCTTTATAGTAACTCACAACAGACAACAAATTACCCAATGGGTCTTGCCATAAATATGGCCAAAAAAGAAACAGTATTGCCAGAGAAATTGCAGGAATTACTAAAAGTGAAATGATATATTTTTTAGCACTACGAAAGTTTTTCTTAAAGTAAAATAGCAAAAAGGGAAATATAATAAACGGCAGAAAAACAATATTAAACTTTATCCCTAAGGCTAATCCAGACGTCATAGCCGCAATAAACAGTAGATATGGTTTTCTTTTTTTAATAGCACGCCAAATTATAAATATTGTCAGAGAGTAAAACAGCGTCTGCGGCGGATCTTTGATATTAAAGTGTGACTCAGCAAAAAATAACGGATAAGTTGACAATGCTATCTGGGAAAATATTGCTCCAATTAACCCAATCTCTTGATAAGCAAATATCCCAATAAGGAGTACTAACAAAGCTGATGACAAAACAATAAACAAGTGATGGGCTTCAATATCACCCATAAGTCCTAGTTTCTGATAAAAAACTATATTAGTAAAAGCTGAAAGTATGCCATTTATTGGTGGATGACCCCCATCATCCTCTAAAAAATAACTTGCATTTTGAATATCACTTTGAAAATAACCTCTCTCCCCTTGTAAATCCTTGTAATCTTTATTGCCAGTTGTTAATAAATGAAAGTAAGCATGTCCTCTACGTAGGTGAATTGGGGTGTCCCAAGATATTCCATAGTCAGATAACGTTCCAACACTAACTATGAAGAACAACAATGGAATAAGAAAAACTAAAAACTTGCTTTTGAGTTTTAGTATTGAATTCACGATTAATATTATAGCTTAAAACTTAGCGAAGCTTCTCAAGAAGTGATGCTATGTGTTCCAAGTCAGAATTAAGTAAAGACTTTTGATTCTCTGGAACTTTACCATTTATGAATTTTAACAAAGCCGCTTGTTTTTCGAGTGATGAAATAAACCTATCTTTAAGGTTACTATTAGATTGTCCTGATTCTTCAACCTTCTTCAACAAAGAAATCACTTTATCTCTTTTTTGACGCGCATCACTTAATGTTTCTTTTGCGTTTGCATAATCTGCATCATTAATCAACTTTTCCGCTTCGACAATTCTTTTTTCCACTAAAACTATATTGTAGTCAGTTTTTTTATAATTACTAAAAATCACTAACTCTCTCAATTGCTCTTTAAGTAGCTTGAGAGGATAGATTGCGTTCCCTCTAGTTTTGCCTGCTGCAATAGGCCAAAACATCTCAAAAGAGCTAACTTCTGCCTTTTTTTCTTCGGGGGTTGGTGATTGAGAAAAAACCAAACTATAGTTAGGAACTACAACTAAAGCAATAAATCCAAACAGTAAAAGTAAACTTAGCAAACCTCTAACTCTTAACATAAAGACCATTATAGGAGATGTAGAGAGAAGGTGTCAATATACGGAAAAAGAAACTATTATCCAAATAATTAACCATTTTCAGTAAACTCTTGATTCCAGAAGGAAACAATTTACCGATTAACATCAAAACTGGAAAGAGCAATGTAAAAATGGGTATTGCTTCTTTTTTTACAATTTTAATACCAACTGACTTTGCCAATATTTCAATATCTTTTGGTGAAAAACTTACAGCCGGAATTTCCCTATTTTTTTTTCCTCTTAACTTACTTACCAAACCTCCAAGGGTAACCAAGAAATAACCAAATGGTTCCCTTTCAATGATTACTATTTTTCCACCAGGCTTTAGCACTCTGGCTATTTCTGAAAAGACTTTCTTCTGTTCCTTTTTTTTCACTACATACATCAGTACAGTAACAATATATATTTGATCAAACACGGAATTCTTAAAAGGCAGTGAAACAGCACTTGCTACGTAAGCTTTTCCTCTGGGGGACAATTTTCTATTAAAAATAGAGACATAATTTGAAGCAACGTCTACACCCACAACTTGAGAGCTGGGAAATTTCATTAAGATCTTCTCTGCAAGTCTTCCGTAACCACAACCAATTTCTAAAACTTTAGATTTTTTAGCCTTAATCGGTGCCATGACCTTTTTGGCCATCCAATCATCAAGATACATATTAACTTCCTTAGGAAACGACTTTGGCAGTACTCCTTCAATCAAGTCTTTATACTTTCTGCTTCTTTCTTCCCAAGCTGTTTTAATTTCAGTACTCTGCATTTATGAAAAGTGTCCTTGAATATCTGTGGACAACTAAAATATAATTCAAAAAACCACAAGATACAATGGTGTTAAGAATAATCAGAAATTGCTTGATCTGGGTAGGCAGAGTAACAACTAAAATAGTTTTAATTAGTTTGCCTTCTTTTTTTATTGCTTTCATATTTCTTGAGGTTATTACTAGACTCATTTTGACCGCCAGCGATTCTCCAAAAGTAGCTTTTAACCCAACGCTAGGAATGATATATAAGCCAAGTCAAAATGGGAAATATATAAAAGGTACAGAAATGAAAGCTATCTATAAAATAAATAACGAAGGCTGGAATTCCACACACAATTACAAAACTGACAAAGCCAGTGAAACTTTAAGAGTTGCAGTTGTGGGGGATTCTTTTGTCGAAGCGTTTCAGGTTGATTATGACAAATCATATCCTTATGTTCTGGAAAATCATTTAAAAGAAAGCGGCATAAAAAGCGAAATTTATTCATTTGGACATTCAGGGTCAAACCTGGTTCACTATTTAGAAACCTTAAAATATGTCGATCAACATTTCAAACCCGACTTGTACATCGTCAATATTGTTGACAATGATTTTAAAGAAAGTTTCTATGGCATAGCTAGAAAAGATAATTGGTCTGTAACCCTAGCAAATACAAAAATAGATCAGATTTCTCCCCAGGAAAGCAAAAATTTGCTTGTTAAACAAATTGCCAGAACTTCAGCTTTTATAAGATATCTAACTATCAATCTTGATGTTATCAATAACTCAAAAATCGCAAACAAAATATTTTATTCTGATTTGAAAAATTACAAACAGGATGTTTATCGTCCTGATATCCATGATATGGAAATTGTCGTTTCCTGGGTTTTGGACGAATACAAAAAGGCAAGTAATTCAAACTTGGTCCTAGTTCTGGATGCAAACACTAAATACCAAGATCCAGAATACCCAGCATATCGAGCACTTATCACTAAGCTCTCAAGAGAAAAACAAATAGATCTGATCGACCTTGAAGGTCCCTTTAAGCATGACCAAAACCCAGATGATTTTATATGGAAAGGTGACTACCATTGGACAGAAAAAGGGCATAAATTAGTTGCAGATAGTTTATTCAACTGGATGACTACCACTAAATATCTTACTAATCAGCACTAAACTCAGTTGTCTAGACTTTTCCCAAGTAAAGTTCTTACTCCAGGCTAGCGCCCCTTTGGCTAAGAATGCAAATCTATTTTTGTCAGTTACTAGGTCATGTATTTGTTGCGCTAACATCTGAGGTGTATTTTCTCTACAAATTATCCCGCTTAATCCATCTTTTATTGAATCAATAAGTCCTTGGGAATTGTAGGCAACGACAGGAGTTCCAACAGCATTGGCTTCAATGTTAACCAAACCCCAGCCTTCACGAATTGATGGATTCACCATAACATGACTTTTAGCCAAAAGAACAAACTTGTCCTCCTGATTAACAAAGCCAAAAAATTTAACCCGCTTGGTTAATCCTAAGCTTGCAGTCATTTTTTTGAGAAATTCAACATAGTCACGATCTCCCTTGCCAACAACCCAAAACTGATAATCATCGTTTTTACCAAGAATGGAAAATACTTTTATGGCATCTTCAATACCTTTATCTTTTGCCAAAGCTCCCAGAAAAATGATTGTTTTCTTTTTTTCTTTTGCAGGTAATTTTTTCGGCAAATTCAAAATAACTCCATGTGGAACTATGATAATATTTTTTTCTTCAATACCCACATTTAGTAATTCCTTTTTGGCTGATTCAGATCCAGTCATAAACGGAACATCTTTATAAAAAAGAAAGAATAATGGTTCAACAATAAAACCTATTGGTCCCAAAATATAATTTAGGCCCAAGGGTAATGGGTATTTAAACCATACCTCTCTGGTTAGTTCTTGAATAACGGCCAACTTTGGCTTTCTTACATATAGTGGCGTAAAGAATGACCAACCATGGAATTGATCAATCACCAAATCAAATCTTTCGTGTTTACTAAATGAGTACCAAAAAAATGCCATCAGTTGAACAGTCAAATATTGACTTCCTTTTCTGAGAATTTTCACGCCGTCTAAATTTTCCTTATCTAAAGCTCCTGGAAAAGTTGAAGTAAACAAAGTTACACTATGTCCTGCCTCGATCCAACCCTTCATGTGTTCATGCATCACCTGCTCTGCTCCCCCTGCAAGGGGGTGCTTCGGATCACGCCAGGAAAAAACTAAAATATTCATCTTAGTTTACTAACCAATTCTCTCTGTTCCTATCATCATAATAATGAAGAATTTTAAGTCTATAAAAAACAGCCAATGTATCCCAAGCCATTTTAAAAATTGTTGACCATCTGATGTGCGACGTTCTCTCATCAAAATGAACTTCTATCGGTCCTTCAAAAATGCGTTTGAAACCTAAATATTTAGCAACAGCCAATATTTCTATATCCATCGCATATCTTTTAACCAATAACCTTGGAAGAATTTTTTCGATTACTTCCCTGCGAAAAATCTTTATTCCACTTTGAGTGTCAGTTAATGGTAATCCGAAGAGTATTTTCACCCCAAAATGATAACCAATACTAAAAATATGCCTTAAAGGCGGATAATTCACCTGTGACACTGGGTGTCTTTTGGAACCAACAATGATGTCAGCATTATACCAATCCATATGTGCCATGAGCATCATTATACCCTTAGGAGAAATATCCATCCCAGCATCTAAAAATGATATTAAACTTCCCTGTGCCTTACTCATTCCATATCTGACAGCATAACCTTTACCAGCATTATCTGGGTATGCAAATATTTTTATGTGCTGTGATTTTACTTTTCTGGCCTCTTTGTCTGACTGGTCCAGTCTACCGTCAACCACACAAATGATCTCATAATCATAGTCACGGGCTAATCCTTTCGCCACAGTTCTATCAATATTCTCAAGATCTTTCTTAATTGTTTTTTCTTGTTTATATGTGGGGACAATTATTGACAATAATTTCTTATTTTCCACCATATACCTTTACCCTTCTTTTTTGCATTTGAGAAAAAATTAGATAGAGTATCAAAAACACTAATAATACCGATACGCTAGTCAATGATATTTGAATTATTTGTAATATACTACCATGAAAGAACCATATTCCTACAACCTGTGCAATAACGGCGAGTAGTGGCAACAGTACGATTTTCGTACGATTAACCGAAAGTAAAAAATTCACAAGTATATAGCAGGTTGTATAGACACCAATAAACATCCCCATCCAAACCAACTCACGACTTGCAGCTAAGTATTTTTGGCCATATAAAGTTCCAATTGCAATTTCTGGGAAAAACTTATAAAAGAGAACTATAATTCCTGATATACTTGCCGTTGCGATAAATGAAACAATAAAAATAAGCCGATATTTCTCCCCTCTTGACCTGTTGCCTACTACAATTGGAAACATAGTTGCTGTTATGGGTTGAGCCGCAAAATAGACAATTTTGCCCAACATTGAAAGCGAAGCAAAGAGACCAGCTTCAAATTCTGGTAGAAAATGTCTGGCAAGCATAATATCAACAGAAAAAATAGCTGTGAACGCTAATGCTTGAATAAGAACAGGAAGCGCGTACTTCAAGAACCTCACAATCTCAAAGTTTGCTTTGATCTTCTTTGAACTAAAAGTATTTCCTTTCAATTTAACTGTAACAATATAAGTAATCAAAAGTCCTAGAAGCATTCCTCCCATTGCGCCAGAAACCGAAAACCCCAATAGGACAAAGATAACGCCAAATGCTAATTTTAGAAATGCTGAAACGAAATTTGGGATAACAACACCTCTAAATCTAAGTATCCCCTGCATTGAGGCTTGCTCAACCAATATTATTAAGGAAAAAAAGAGCATTGGCCCAACAAATATAATGTTAACTATATCCTTTACATGTAAAAACCAAGCTATGAGGGGTGAAATAAAAACTGTCAATAGTGATGAACTAATTGCCAATTTCCACACAAACTGTCTAATGGTTACATAAATATTGGCTCTCTCTTTATTATCTTTTGCCTCAGATATAAATTTAACGATTGCAAAACTTGAGGAAATCGGCACGATCGCAATTAAATAAAGGATTGAAAATATACTAGCAAGTATTCCATATTCTCCCACGCTTAAAAGCCTTCCCATGACAAAATGGTAGGTAAAACTCAAGACATTAGTCGCCATTCCACCAACAAACATGACAAAACTACCCGAAAACAATGGATGAGAAATTATTTTTTTGATCATAAGTTAGCTTAACCAAAAGCCTCTGGCAAACAGACTTAATGATACAGCTTGAAGTAAAATTAACAAAGCCACAACTAGATAGCTAAGGTATTTTGGCCACCTTATTAAGTAGATAGTCATCATCATAAATAGAGGAAAGGCAGCTAAAACATACCTCGGCATCGAAGAAAAACTTCCCGAAAAAGTCGGAATTAAATAAGTTAAGAAAGAAAATACAACATAATCAAGCCTGACCTTTTTAAAAGACACAATTATAAGTAATAAAAACAAGTTTGCTATTCCAAATTCCAATACAGTTGTAAATACAACCGGGAAGTAGCCCCATGACAAATTAGGGAGAATCTTAAAAATGTATCTGTAAAAAACTTGGGGGAGAAAAATCAAACTTGCAGATCTTTGATCTCCAAAAATGGAAATTGTATTCAAGAAGTTTATTGGGTCTCCAGTTATCCTATATAGGTAAATCATATATATTCCCAAACCTAAAGGAATTAAAAAAAGAGTAACTAAATACCTTGGGTCTTTCTTTTTAAGAAAATCAAAAAATAAACTAGGAAATAAAGATAGGCCTACGATTCTGGTTGCAGACAAAAGCCCTCCAAAAATACCAGCAAGCAAATATTTTTGCTTTCTAAAAAAATAAAAAGACCACACTGAAAGTAGCAAAAACAAACTTTCTGTGTAGAAAGCTGCAAAATAAAATGCGGTTGGAAAAGCCAAAAGCAAAACTATTGTAAGCTTTGCAGTTTTCTCATCAAATTCAAGCTTTATTAGTTTCCATAAGCCAATTAAGGCTACGAGAAACGCTAGATTAGAAACTACTAAGCCAGTAAAGGCTATATTTCCTAAAGATTTTGGTAGTAGGTTACTAATAAAACTTACTATTTTTGGATATAAAGGAAAATAGAAATATTGCAAATTTTTGTATCCATTCTGAGAAATGGATAGATAATGTTCACCATCAAAATTTACCCAACTCCAAAAATATGGTTTCGCTTGGTAATTATTTTTTCCTCCTCCCAAAAAATTAGCCTGCAATGGCACAAAATTGACTGCTAAAAACAAAACTGCAAACAAGGCCAGTCGCCAAAAAAGAAATGAAAACAGTGGAAATTTGTAATTATTTAGAAGCTTTTTCATAGGTCAAATATGTTTGTTTGGCAGTTTTTTCCCAGGAAAATTGCTTCAATCTCTCTTTTCCTTTGGCTATAAGCTCATTTCTAAGTTTTTTGTCACTTGCTAGCTGCTTAATTTTATCAGCTAAATCCTTATAGTCATTTGGATCTGCATATAGGCAGGCTTGTCCTCCTACTTCAACCAAGACTTGAGTTTTACTGGCAACTACCGGTAAATCCATAGAGAAAGCTTCCAACAAAGGCAAACCAAAGCCTTCATATAAGGATGGCTGACAGTAAAGAGTTGCAAGCTGCATTACCGCGCCTAAATCATTAACTGAAACAAAACCAAGCCTGTAGACCTCTTTATTGTTTTTTATTGCTTTAAAAATACTCTTGTAGTGAGCTAGTTGGGGGTGAGGCTTATTTAGAACAAATCTAAGGTAGTCCATTGGTCCTTTTAGAAGTCTTAAGTCTTGACCAAGGTTTTCAATTTCCCTGGCCTGCTTGCCAACAATAACTAGGGAAATATGCGCAAATTTACAAGCTTTTATTAAGTTAGGGATATTTTTATTGTAATTAATATCTCCTATATAAAGGACAAATTTTTCTGGCAAATTGAATTTCTTCTTAACTTCCTGAAGTTTCTCTGGAGAATGTTTTTTTAGGCCCTTTTGGGGACCTAAATAAACTACCTCAACCTTATTTGGGTCAACTCCCATAAATCTAACAATATCTTTCTTGGAAGTTTGGGAATCAGTCAAAATGATTTTTGCGCCTTGGGCTTTTTTCTTTTGAGACATGAATCTTAATTTCCCCTTTAGTCCTGGTGGGTAGTTTTTGGGGTAGATAAGGGGGATTAGGTCGTGGATAGTTATTACATAATTTACACTTTCAATATTGTTTGGAAAAGTGTTTACAAAGGGATTAAAGTGAGGGATGTGAATTAAGTCATATTTCATAAGGTCTGCAAAGTCCACATCTATCTCCTCTACCCTTGACCCTAAGGCCGAAATTAAGTTTTTGGTGTAAAAACCTACCCCCCTGATGGCATGGCCAGACTTTGTTGGTCCTGCATCAATGGCAACTTTCAGCATATTTTTTATTTGTCCATCTCCTTGGCGTAATCTGGGGAATAAATTTCAATTTCACCTTGATAGCTACCTTCCTTAATAATTTGCACTAACTTACTTGCCACCCATTGGGGAGTTAAGTAAGCCTTACCTTGCAGACTCTCCTTTTCTTTTTGGCTTAAAGTCATTGGGCCAAATTCTGTCAACACACTACCAAGAGTTATCAAAACAACATGGATATTTGTCCCATCAAACTCTTTTGCTAAAGTTAAAGACATTCCCCGAAGGCCAAATTTAGATGTACAGTAAGGTAGTCTATCTGCAACTGCAGTTACACCCATACCTGAGCCAAGATTAACCACAACAGCTTCCTTCGACTTAGTTAGTCCTGGAAGTAAATACTTAGTTGTCAAAAATGGCGCTGTTAAATTAAGTTTTAGCGATATATTCCAATCTTCCAAATTAGTATCCTCTATCGTTTTATATATTCCAACACCAGCAGCATTAATCAAGCCATCTATGATTGGATACTTAGTTAAGATTTGTTCACAAACTTGAGCAATTTGGCTCGGGTCAGTTAAATCACACTTAAACTCTGAACTCCTAGATATGGGGATTATAAAGGCACCCTCTTGTTGTAAAACCTTGGCAATTTCACTACCTATTCCTCCAGTCGCCCCCGCCAAAACTATTTTCTTGCCTTTAAGGTCCATAAATTATTCTCCCCCAATATTATTAGTATAATACTTAAAATAGGCTAGAGGAAAATGCCAAGCAGAGAGAACTGACCACAAAAATCCTCTTATGCCATCCTTAAAGCCTGCATGCCTTATATAAAGACTTAAAAAAGTGGTTGTTGACTTTATTAGCATAAAGAAAATTAGATTTCCTAGATTCTTTTTTAGTTTTTGCTCTTTCCACTGCAAGGCTGTAAAAGAAGTGTATCTATTCGCCCGGTCAAAATACCTTTTTAGGCTTGGTGAATCATAATGCAGCAAGTCATGTGTCAACCAACCAACTTCTCCTTTCATCCACATTATTTGTTCATGAACTGACCTAGCTGGAAGTCCTGCCTTGCCGTTTTTAATTAGCCTAATTACAGCATCAGGGTAAACACCAGCATGAATAAGGGGCTTACCTAAAAACATGTTTCTTCTTGGCACAAAGAACGCTACTATTTCACCCGTCTTTTGTCCTAATGTTCCATATTTTTCCTCAATAACTTTTTGATGCCTCATAAAAAGCTGCCATTTCTTTTTGTTTTCTTGTTTTTTTGTCTTTATTTGCTGATAATCCATACTGATTACCCCAAGTATCTCTTTAGCTAGTTCTGGGCTAACTACTTCATCTGCATCAAGCTGCAAGATCCATTCTCCGTTTGCCTTATCAATGGCTATCTGCTTAGTTATATGAAAGTTTTCATGGTGTGGTTCTTCAAATACTTTAGCGCCATAAGTTTTGGCAATCTCTACTGTCTTATCTTCAGAATATTCATTAACAACAATTAGCTCGTCAGCAATGTCTTTGACTGCCTCAAGACATCTACCAAGATTTTGCTCTTCGTTTCTAACAGCCAAAACTACCGAAAGTTTTATTTTTTTAACTTCATTGTCTTTATTCATGTTTTTTAATTTACAACTATTTGAAAATACAAATGGCCGTTTGAGCCATAGATATTTTTAACAATATTTGCTTCATCAGGAATTTCCTCATCAGTGCCAATAATTAAACTATTTGGGTTTTCTGGACGCATTTGGTCAAAATCTATTGAAGTAAACTCATATTTGTCGAATTTTCTGACAGTTGAAAAACCATAGCCATCTCTAGATGTTAAGCTGTGATCTTTTTGAAATTTCTGGGGAGAATACTTCTGGTAAAAAAGAAAGAGGATATATGGTTGGTCATATCTATCGGTAATCATCACTTTATTGTATTTGTCCTGATTTTTAGAAACATAATCAACTAATTCTTCCAAACCATACTGGGAAGAGAAAGTATATTCTTTGGCTAAGTGAACATAATACATATGAAGGTATCTGGCAAAACTCCATACAAGTATCAATACTAATGCAGCGTAACTTAAACTGAGAATTTTTTTATTTTTTAGAACAACTCTCAACCATCTTCCTATACTAAAGAAACCAAAAGCACTAATAATAGTTATCGGAAGAACCATATTTTGTGACCTTAAGGCATGCGGCGACTGGAAAGTTAAAGCAGCAGCACTCGGAGCAACCAAAAACCAATAAATAACAAATAACCAGCCTTTGGTATTTTTCTTAGCACTAATGCTTTTAACAATTGCAGTCAAACCAACTAAGATGAAAACAACTTCAACAAGATACAACTGCCCCGTTTCTGGTACTCTATTTCTCTGTATCTCATCCCCTGACAAAAACAAAAATTCACCATAATAATGTTGACTCCAATTATAGAAAAAGGCCAAGCCATAATTAACCAACTTATTGTGTGTCAATTTAGCAAATTTGCTTTGATAGCTGGTGTGTTCTCCCCGCTGTTCTTCTACTCTGGCAATGGGGCCACTATCTGCAAACAAACCAACACCACTAACTCTGGATGTAATTGCCGGTTTGGTTAAATCCAAGGCCAAAGGTAGCAAAAGAATTATTCCAACAATCACACCAATAACTAATTTCTTAATGTTTGGCCAGATATTTTTGAAGTAAATTACAAACAGGCCCAAGCCCAAAAGAGGAACAATTATTCTGGCAGAATGATAGGTATATAAAGAGAGAACAAAGAAAAGGACCGACAGCAGCAAATATTTGAGATTTAACTTTCTAGACACTGCTTCTAAAAAGAAATACACTCCCGAGGCCATCAGAAAGCAGGCAAAGTTTACTTCCCAGCCACCTCTAGAAAAGTGAATATGCCAAGGAGAAATGGCCAAAAATAAAGCAGACATTAAAGCCAGATTCTCATTATCAAAAAGTCTTTTAACAAGACGGTAAAGCACAAAAACGGTCAGTACTCCGGCAAGTGCCCCAGGTATTCTTACCGCCCAAATATTTAAGCCAAAAAGCTTCACAAATGGCATGACTACATAGAAGAAAAACCCCGGCTTGTAGTCATTAAAAGATTGGAAATGTACTGGCCAAGAGTTGCCGTGCTCATCTTTGCTAGTTTCCAAAAGCGAGTAAACATTGTAGCCAATCGCTACTTCATCGGCGTTTAAAGCAGGCAAACTGCCTAGACTATAAAACCTCAAGACAAAAGCAAGCATTAAGATACAAATTAAAAGTAGTTTTTGGTTAGCAAATATTTTTTTAAACATATCTTAAGTTATTCTTTCACCTCCACTATCTTGAAAGCTGTATCTTTACCATTCAAGTATTTTATCTCTTTTATAAGCTTAAACTCTGTTTGACTTACAGAGTCTGCATCTGGAATTCTAACAGTATCCCCCACTATCAGATTTCCCTTGTCACCTCTATTTACTGACCAATCAATGGCTCCAAAAACAATATTCTCAAGTTTTTCCACTTGGCCAACATCCCCTGTTTCACTTTCTATAAGCTTTGAAATTGCCTGATATTTGGCGGGATCATATTTTTGGTAGAAAAGAAAATAAATATATGGCTGGGCATAGCTTTGTTGCACCAAAACTTTCTGGTAGTTATTTTGAATAGGTATTACTGTTTCAACAATTTGCTTGTAGCCATATTCCCAGTATTTAGAATCATGTTTTGGCAAATGGACAAAGTAGGCATCTATAAAGTAAACAAAATTGCCTACATAAAAGAATATTGCAAAAACAAAGACTAAGCTCCTAAGGACAGGTAACTTTAAGCTTTTAAGTGCATTAAAAATCCAAACCAAACCAAAGCTGTTTATTACTATCATTGGAATCAACATATTGAAAGATCTGACTGCATGCACCTGATCCCGCGACAGGGCTGCAGACAAAGGCGCCAGAAGCATCCACAGGAGAATAAATAGTTTTTCCCGACTCATTTTCTCTCTCAAGAAAAAGATTAAGCCAGAGATCAATAAAAACATGTCGGCAATTAAAAATTCTCCCTGATTAGGTGGAGAATGTCTGGGATTTTGCCAGTCTCCATAGAAAAATAAAAATCTGGCTGAAAAATGATTGAAATATCTTCCCAATACCCCTCTTAAAAAGTTATAGCCTTCTGAGTGAAAAAGATAATAGTCTAAACTCCCAATTTTTTCTCCTCCTTGATGCAAAAATGTCTGGATGTATTCTTGTGGTCTTGGATATGAAAAGACACTAAAAACAGCCAATCTCCCAGTCTTACCTGAAAAAAGACTTAGAATAATTGGTAAGGAAACTAAAAATCCAATGAAAACTGGAACGAGTAAGCCTTTGGCTTTTAACTTGAACAAATCTCTCCAATACAAAAGCGTTAACACTATAATCACAATGCCAGTAGAAAGCTTTGCGCCTTGATAGGTAACAAATGTTAAGGCAAAAAAAGCTGCCGAGAGCATTAGATATTTTTGCTTGTCTAAACCGGCGAAGAAGAAATAAATACCTGCTAAAGTAAGCGTTAAAGCCAAATTTATTTCCCAAGCACCTCTGGAAAAATGAATATGCCAAGGAGAAATGGCCAAAAGCAATCCTACCACCAATGAATAAACATTTTTAGCCTTTTGGTCTTCGTTTGCAAAAAGCTTTCTAACTATTAAATACACTAAATAGACAGCAACAATTCCAGAAATGGCACTAGGAAGTCTAACTGCTGTTTCATTTAAGCCAAAAATAACCACAAAAGGAACAGTTGCATAAATATATAGCCCTGGCTTATAGTCGCCAAATGACTTAAAAATAATTGGCATGAACTTTCCATATTCATCTTTGCCAGTTTTTAAAATCGAGTAAGCATTATAACCAAGAGAAGCCTCATCGGGCGTCAGATGTGGAGGAACATTTGCTAAGTTATACAATCTTAAAAAAGATGCCAATAAAATAATTACAACCAGAAGAGTTTTACTGTCCGCAAATTTCTTAAGTTTAATCATATTTGTAATTTTTTAGTATTTCAAAAGCCGGCTTGCCATTTAGAAAATTGATTGTTTTAATGTCTATCCAACTGCCCCCGATGTCACTTCCAGGTGATGTAATTAATAAACACCTAAGGTGTTCACAGTTTACTTCAACTTTACTCTCGGTAACAAACTTTTGACCAACTTCAGAGCCGATATCCCAGTCATTTACAAAGTAAAATTTATCAAAACTATCAACCCAATACCAATTGGATTGATAGAAACGATTTAGATTCAAATCAGATCTATATTTAGCAGGATCCCAAGGCCAGTAAAAAAGAATAAATTCGTGTGGCTCACCATATTTTTTAGTAATAATTATTTTATCGTAATTTTGATAGTTCTCCTTTAAATAAGTAGTCAGTTCTTTGTATCCATACTGCCATGACCAAGAATAATCATTAGCATAGCTTGTTATGTATTTTGCAGAATAAAGACCCAGGCTAATTAGTAAAATACCTAAATAAGTAGCTGTAAAAAGTTTAACTTTCAAGTTGTTCCTTTTCACCAAAAAATCTACAATTCCAAAAAAACCAAATGCAGATAAGATCTCTGGAAGAGGTAGCAGAGCAGAAGATCTCAACACTGCATATCTTTCTTGAGTAATACTAGCTGGAATTGGAGCCAGAAGAAGCCAGATTAGAACTAAACGATAATCTTTATTTATTCTTGCTTTCTTAAATAGAATTACTAAACCAAAATAGAAGAAAGGTAAGTTTATAAGATACAAAAGACCATGACCCGGTAAACTAAATTGATACTGTGTTCCGCCTGTCAAAAACAAAAACTGGGGCGAGAAATAATCCAGATAGTTTTTGCCAAATTCTTTTAAAAAATAGACTGGCCGGTTGTAAATTAGTTTACTTACCTCACTCGGCAACTTTGACTGTTGTCTATTCTCGATAATTTTGGCAACTGCGCCTTCATCAATCAAAAAAACCATATTGGATCTAGCCCTAGCGGTTGGCGAGAAAAGAATAAAAGGCAGTGGAATGAAAAATAGTGCCAATAAAACAATCATTGGAAGTATACCTCTTGCCTTAGTTTTTAACTGGGATAATATTTCTTGACGATATGTAAAGATCACAAGAAATAACAGAAGTGGAGAAAATATCCTAGTTGTATGATATGAAAAAAGTGTTAAGCCAAAGCTTAGGGCAGCCAAAAGTAAAAAGATTCTATTTTTACTTCTCTGTACAAATAAAGCTGCCGCAGTGGTCAAAAAGAAAATTGCCAAGTTTGATTGCAGGACAAATCTTGATGTAAACAAAGTCCAGGGGTCAACTGCAACAAGCAAACTTGCGAGAAATCCATACTTTTTTTTCTTAGTTAAGCCTACTGTAAAGAAATAAGTTCCCAAGACTGTCCCTACTCCTAAAAGCGCATGTGGGAATCTAATCCCAAACTCGTTTAGGCCAAAAACTACAATTGAGGGAATTGTTAGATATAAATTTAGAGGCAAAGGATAGTCCCCATACGCACGAAAATTAGTAATAGGTAAAGTTTGTCCCCATTCATCTTTACCCGTTTTTAAAATTGAGTAAGCATTATATCCATGGCTTACTTCATCCCAATTCAGGCTTACCGGAAATTTTCCTAAAAAGGTGAATCTCAAGATACCGGCCAAAATAATAATTAAAACTAACAGACTATTGTTGTTAATTAAGTTTCTTATATTTTTCATTTGTTTTAAACTTTGTATATAAAGCCAAGAAAAGTAAAATTGAGAACAGGCTTAGGTAATTACCAATTTTTCTGTATAGCGTATCTTCAAATTTTAAAACAATCTCACCTTCTGTTTCTTCGATTTCAATCAATCCATCCCTTGCTGGAGTCGTTTTAAGTTTTTTGCCATTTGAATATGCCTGCCAACCTGGAAAGTAGTTGACCGGAAATGCTATTTTTCCGTAAGAATCAGAAACATTGTAAACAATCTCGTTTGATTTTTTGTCAACCAGTGTCTGGCCGCCAAAACTCTCAGGTGCGATCTTGTTAGGTATGACCGGAGAATATATTGGCCAGTAATCGCCTACCGAAGCGTGTTTTTGTTCTTCCAAGAGTCCTCCTGATGATAAATCAGTATCTGAATAATTGTGCCAAATATCCGGCCTGAAGTAAGAGGAGTTCAAAACAAAAAGCCCAACCATAATTGCAACCAGACTTGGAATTGTAAGTTTTCTTGGCAGTACTTTTATAAATACGCCTGATGCTAAACTCAAAGCAAAAACTAAGATACCCAAGAATCGCCATGGGAACTGAATAAAAGACATTTGGTAGATATAGTCCCAAACGACAATAGATCTATTGTTAATTAGAAAGACAATTACAATACTTATTAGTATTAAAACAACAAAATCTTTGTATTCCCAGAGCTTTCTTTTGAAGAATAAGACTATTCCAGTTGCAGCTGGAATAAGCCACTGGAAAAAGCCGATTGAAATATTTAGGTCATCATCTGATCCAAATAAAGAAGCGCCATAACCCCAATTAACTGAAAAAAGAAGCTGTTTTATGCCTGCAAAATGACCTCTAAAGTTAAAATAGCCTTTAATGGTGTTATCAAGCGAAACATATTTTGACTCAAAGACAATCGGTAAAACGTAAAAACTCACTATTCCAAGAGACAGTAATCCCGCCAAAAAAATTGCACCTACAGTCTTGATCTTTCTATATATAACCAATCTGTAAATCATCCAAATTGTCAAGAAAGGCATAAATAAAACAAATGAGAGATTGTGGTTAAGTATTAGAAATGCCAAAAACAAACTAAACAACATTAGATCACTTTTCTTCTTCGCCTTTAGATATTTTTCCAAAAACAAAATAATCAATGGATAGAAAACAAAGCTCAGACTTTCTGGAAGCGCTCCTCTGACCCAAACATCAACTGCTCTATAGGGCGCATAAAGATATATAGCAGCACTTAAGAATGCCGAATATTTACTACCCCACATTTCACGAGCCAAAAAATACATCGCTACAGCAGAACCTATTAAAGAAAAAATAAAGAGAAGCTTAAGACTATCAACCAAGGAAAAGCCCAATAAGTGAAAAATTTCCCCGAAAGCATATGACAATTGACCATAGAAGACAAACAGTGGTTCGCCGTAACCCAGACCTACATCAGGTGACCAACGGCAAGGCAGTTGTAAGTCCTTGACACATTTATCAAACTCAAAAAGCCTAAAAAAGTGAAAGTCTTGCATGGAAAATATGCCTGGCTTAAGCATTAAGTAAAACGTTGGAATAGACAAAAGAATAATTAGTCCAAAAAATAAAAACTTTTTCATTTTGAAACTATGACAACGGCTGGATCACCATTTGGATAATTAATTGTCTCTAGCGTGGTCACTGTCATACCTTGAAAATCATCTATCTTGCCAATCAAGTAGGTATCTTCAGCCAAGTCGTCGCCTTCAATATCTTTAAAGGTGTACTTGCCAAGTTTATATTCAGGC
This sequence comes from uncultured Gammaproteobacteria bacterium, assembly GCA_964502815.1. Classification (GTDB taxonomy): domain Bacteria; phylum Patescibacteriota; class Microgenomatia; order UBA8517; family UBA8517; genus JBBTWO01. Next base: position 118,903 of record CAZCXV010000001.1, read on the forward strand.
ATTTGATCTACCCAATTAACGTCGCTTTCTTTATACCTCCAATCTTTGGAATAGTTTTGATAAACAGCTGGATCAATTCTTTGTGCAAAAGCTGTATATATGTGCGGCTCGGACAAAGATTTATCAACAATTACCTTATTGCCGTCATTTGGCAGTTTTTCCAGAGCTTCGAGTCGGCCATACAACATAGCTTTTGCAGTTTTATGTTGTGATTCAATAAAGTAATCTTCCAAGAAGAATACAACAGAAATAAACATTACTAAGCTAAAGACATAGATTACTAACTTATATTTCTTGAGGAAAGTGAAAAAATAATAAGCTCCGACTCCCAATAAAATCTCAATAGACGGCATCATAATTGCTGCTCTATTGGCAGAATAGCCCACGCCAGTTGCCAATGAAGTTGGTATCACAGAGAGAAGCATCCAGAGAACAAGAAATACCAACCACTTTCTTGCGCTTTTGTTGTCATCTTTGGAAAATGCCTTCCCTAAAAACAAAACAAAGAGAATACTAAACCAATACAACACACCCCTACCTGGAATCATGCCATATGTGGCTTCGTTTGGACCATTAGCAAATAGAAATTGGGGGGATAAATAAGTGACATAGTTGCCAGCAAACCTTTCCACAAAAACCAAGTATTTATTGTGAAAAATCCTCGACAGTGCATAAACTTGTGTTCCATACAAACTCTTTCTTTGGTTAAAAGCTTCTTCCAAAGCACCTTGCGTAATGCTTCTTTCAGCAACCCTTGCCCCAGCACCTGCAAAAAAAGTATAAACAGTGAGTAGTATAAAGCCAGAAAAGGCAATTATTGCAACAAGTATGTCTTTGTTTGGTTTTATTAGATAACCTTTCAATTCTTGCCATTGAAGTACTACCAAAGTTAAAAGAATAAAAGGTGTAACAACTTTTGCCGAGTGGTAGCTAAACAAATTCAAACCCATAATAATAGCAGCAAGGCTAAATTTCTTGTTTAAGAAAAAAAGTACCCCAAGCGGCAGAAAGAAGGTTGTTAAATTTGCTTCAAATGCCCCTCTTGAGAGCATGATATGCCATGGAGAAATGGCTAACATTAGGCTTGCAAAAAGAGCGACACCTTCTTTTTTGAAGAGTTTTTTAGATAGTAAATAGACAACTACTACTGCAAATGATCCCAAAAGTGCATTTGGCAGCCTAACTGCAAATTTAGTCAAGCCAAAAAGAAAAATAAAAGGAACTGTCAAATAGGTATATAAAGGTGATTTATAGTCTCCGAAAGATTCAAAAACCAAAGGCCAAGATTTTCCCCATTGATCTTTGCCTGTTTTCAAAAGTGAATAGGCATCGTAGCCAAAAGAAGCCTCGTCAGGTGTAAAGCCAGTTGGGTGAGTTGTCAAGCCAATAATCCTTGCCACCAAGCCAACTATACATATGCCAATCAAAAGCCACTTGTGCATTAATTAAGTATAGCTTGGGTTCTGATGATATAAAAGGCTGGTTCCCCACTAGGAGCAAAAATCGTTTTATCCAGCCTAAGTTTAGGATCTCCGGAGAATTCTGATGGATACAGTCTAGCTGCAGGAAAAATGAAAATCGTGCCTGTGCTTCCACGTTCACTTGGCCAATCAACTTGTCTAAATTCAAACCGACCAACTTTTTCTGGCCTTATTTCAGCAGGATTTTGATAATAATCTTTGCTAGGAAGTAAATTAGCAGCCTGTGTTTGGTAAGCTTTCATTGGCACTATCTGATAGAAAAGCAGATTAATATAACTTTCAGTACGGGCATCGTCGATAACGACTCTTAAATTATCTGGTTGAGTTTTTAGATAGCCAGCAATTTGCTTGTAGCCATAATCCCAATCACGCCAGTAAAATACTGGTGTAAACTTTAGTAAGCTAAACATAAAGGTAGAAACTGAAAACAAAGTCACGATAACGTAAGAAATGGTTGCAAGTTTTTTCAGTTTAGTTGTCATTTGTAGCGCTTGATAAATACCAATTGCAATTATTATTGAAACAGGCAACCAGAAAAGAATTGACCTATAAGTATGGAAAGGGTCACGCGTTAGGGCAGCAGGCAATGGTCCAAGAAAAAGCCAAATCAGTAAATACTTCTTGTTTTGCAAAAAACTATGCTTTATACCAAACTTGTTTTTGAGAATTGTCCACAAGCCGATAATGAAAAAAGGCAATTGCCAGAAATAGAAGACACTGAAGTTTGGCAACCTTCTTTGAACATTATAGTCTCCCTGCCAAAAAATATTTGCTGGAGAAAAATAATGCAAATATAAAGATAGGATTTCCCTGGGTACCAGGTAGAACTTTTGCCAATCTCCCGAATCGCTTCTGTAGCCAGGAACTGGCATGCTACTAGAAAAAATACTTACTCCCACTGCCCGGTGATAACCTGCAGCTTTAGTGGTCAAGCTCAAAACTGGAAGGTAGAGAACTATTGCCAAAACCGCTCCAACTATCCAAAGCTTCCACTTTTTCCACCAAGCTTTTTCTAGAATTATTGATATGGCAATAAATAAAGGTGCCACCGGTCTTGGAGCTTGATAACTATACATTGACAAAACAAAAGCAATAATGCTTAGTAAAAACCATTTATTTAGGTTTGACTGCTTAAACTTCAGCCAAAGATAAACTCCAAAAGCAAAAAACAGTAGTGATAAATTACCTTCAAAAGCCCCTCTACTATAAAAAATTGCCCACGGAGAAGTGGCTACAATCAAGGCAGAAATTAGACCAATTACTGGATTGTTAGTAATTTTCTTGGTCAACAAATAAGCAAGGTAGGTAAGTGCCACTCCAGACAGGGCTGATAAAAATATGGCCGAAAATTCATTTGGTCCAAAGATGGCAAAAATAGGAACTGAAAGATAAACATAGGCAGGCATAAAAAATACTTCAAACGACCTAAAAATGATTGGGTATTTTTGGCCAAACTCATCCGCTCCGGTTTTTAAGATCGACCAACTGTTAAAGCCCAAGGCAGCTTCATCTCTAAAAAAACCTAAGTCTGCAGACCCAAGATGGTAAAAACGCAAAACAATAGCCAGTGAAATAATTAGAAGTAATAACTTATTGTTAGACATCATTAATCTACCTATTAAGGGTAATTACGATAAATAAAACTATTTCAAGCGCTGAAAATAACCCCAAAGCGATTTTTCCCTTTAAAGGCCAGGTAAAAACTCTTTGCAATCCCAATGCCATAACCAAAATAAACGGAAGAGAAAGAAAAATTGTTTGATTAAAGTCCCGCCACTTGAACAAAAAAACAAACAGAAGTAAAACACTAGTAGTAGTTAAAAGAAAATTTTTATATTTTTTTATACTTTTACTTGTAAAACCAACCATCATCAAAACTAATTGAAAAACAAAGAACTTTTGTTTTTCTTCAATGCCAACTCTTTCTCTCGGATGACCTATAAAAAAATAGTTGCCAATGTCCAAGTTCTCCATAACAACAGCAAGTCTTTGGGCAACAAACTTTGTCGGCCAATTAATGAAAATGGAATTTAGTGGACCAGGTTGTACTTTCCCCCTTTCCCAAACCACCTCAGTTCTAGCTTGTTGAATATCTTTGTTGAGTTCTAAATTAAACATCTCCTTTGGAATAGGAGCATACCAAAACCAAGGCGTCAAAAGAATCACTAATAAAGTAGCCAATATCATCTAACAATTATGATACGATATGTGGATGAAATTGTCTGTAGTTATTCCAGTTCTCAACGAAGAAAAAACGATAAATAAAATACTCATTAAAGTTCTAAAACAAAAAAGCGCTGTTGAAGTAATTGTTATAGATGATGGATCGACGGATAGGACGCTAGAAGTTTTAAAGAACTTCAGCAAAACAAATAAAAAAATAAAACTTCTTCGCCACAAAAAAAACTTAGGCAAGGGAGCGGCAGTGATCAACGGATTGAAAAAAGTAAGTTCGGACTATCTATTAATTCAAGATGCCGATTTAGAGTACAATCCTGATGAGTATATCAAGCTTGTGTCTAAGGTTAGTGCCGACACAGTTGTCTATGGATCAAGAATGATAAAAAAGAACACCCATGCTTATGAAAGAACATATATCGGAAACCTTGTTCTCACTTATATCTGCAATTTTCTTTTTGGAACAAAGCTAACGGATTCTTATACTTGCTACAAACTGTTGCCCACAAAGATTGCAAAAAAACTAAATCTTAAATCTCAAGGGTTTGAGTTGGAAGCAGAGATTACTGCTAAGCTTGCCAAAAAGAAAATTAATATATTTGAAGTCCCAATTTCATACTCACCACGAAAATACGAAGAAGGCAAAAAAATAAAAGCGCTTGATGCCCTTAAGGGAGTATTTACCTTATTAAGGATTAAGTTTACAAATTACTAGTATTTACTTCTTTTCCAAATGACCAAAATAGCTACAAAGACTATTAAGTTTATACTCGCCAAAATATAAGACAACGGAGAGTTTATCAAAATATTCTCCAAAAAAGGCAATGGTGGTACCCAGAAAAGATGATATAAGTTAACTAAGTTTGAAAGTGACAAAAAGACAAGTGGAATCAGCCAAATCGGATTCAAACCAACTAACAGCGTTACATAGGGGAAAAATGGATAAAGATAGCGTTCATGAATTCTGGTCATAAAAAGAAATGAAGTTAATGAAATCACTACTAAAATAGTAAATACTTTTTTTTCACTAATTTTTTTCATTAAATAAAAAGAAGAAAATGCAATTACTGAAAGAAGGGTTATTATTCCCCAAACTCTTGCCGACAAGCCAAGATACGCGGCGGAATCCAAAGTCTTTCCTGAGTCGACCAGCCACCAAAAATTGAAGGTATTGGCCGTTAGTGAGCCAATTTCGCCTGGGAAAAATTTCTGGGTATACAGGTTGTATAAATAGATTGGCAGGTCAAAAGCGGGATGAAACCAAACAGCAATTGCAATCACAACCAAACAACTTAAAGCACATGCTTTCAGCCAAGTGTTAAATTTGTATTTTTGGAGTAAAGCAATTGCAAAAATACTTGGAACAAAAATAGCCAATGAACCTTTAAACAGCAAAGATAAGACAGTGAAAACACCAGCTTTGACCAGTTTTTTATCCATTAAAGCAACAATTGCAACAAGTCCCAGTAAGTTAACTGTTGCATCAGTTTGACCCCAAAGAGCTGAGTTGTACCAAATTACTGGATTAAAAAGCCAAAGAAGGGAGATCTTCTCCCCTATTTTTTTCTTCCCCTTTTTAGAAAAAAATTTATATAAAACCACAGCTATTAAAAAGTCAGCGATTATTGCCGGGGTTTTAACCAACAAATCCATGCCTTTCAGTTCCCAAAACCAAATAAATGAAGATGGAAAAAATGCAAGCTTGGCATTAAGATCCCAAGAGATATCGGCAACTGTTTTATAAACAAACGACGTTAGAGAAAAAAGCAAAATATAGAGTGGTGGCTGATTGGGAGCCGAAAATGGCCAGGCTTTACCATCGTAATAATTTACCAACCCTCTTGAAACCGCCTCATTCCCCCAGGAGATGTTATTGTTTAAATCACCATGATGAGCTTGAAAAACAAGCCAAATTCGAAAGATGAAGGCAAGTATCACTAAAAACAGCAGCAATTTTCTATTCATCTGCTAAAATTGTATCATTATCCATGTTTAAAAAACGATTTTTTATAATCTCTCTAATACTGATTTATTGGCCTTTAAGTATCTTTTTTGCCAACACTCCAAAGGATTTCCTAAATTATCTCTTGCCAACCTTATTAATTCTGATAGCCTATCTACTCTACAGAAGAAAAAACCAGTATTATCTTGTTCCCACACTAGCTATTCCTTTTATTCAACCAAAATTAGCTGTTTTACCTTTAGTATTTGTGATAATTGATGGTATTTATTCTTTTAAATCGAAAAAGAAAATCAATAAATTTGTTATTATTGCTTCTCTAATTATTCTAATGCTCTTTTTTAAGCCTTTTAGAAACCAAAGCATCTTTGTAACTGACAATAATTCTAAACAAGAAGTTATTCAAAAAATACATTTATATCCAAACATTCCACTAGCCAGACTATTTCAAAATAAAGCCAGAATTTACCTTGATAAATTAAACAACAATTTTTTCTCCCTGACTGACCCAAGCAATTACTTCTTTGGCTTCCAACCAAGACAAATTAGCCTAAACAATCAAAATTTGGATAAATATCCATTTTTAACACTCATTCCTTTTCTTTTTGGCACCTATTATTTTGGCAAAAATAAAAACTTAAAGTTTATTTTAATAACTTTTATAGGATCAATCCTCACTCTATCTCTACTAACAAATTTTGACCGGCATGACTTTATCTTATGGCTACCAATAAGCTTAGTTATTATCTTTGGCTTAGACAAACTGGAAAGTAAACTGGCTAACAAAACTAAATATTTCAATTTTATTTTTGTTCTTTTCGGCATCGCCCAGTTACTCAGATTATTTGTCCAATATTTGAAATAATATGAAGAAACTATTCCCACTATTTTTAGTATTCACAGCAATAGCAATTGCCACTGTTACCAGATTTTATCTCCTAGGCATTGCTCCAGCAGGCCTATATCTTGATGAAGCCGGTCAAGGTTATAGCGCCTACTCAATTTTAAAAACCGGTAAAGATGAATTTGGCAAAGCATTTCCAATTGTCTTTAGATCATTTACTGATTTTAAAACCCCTATTTACATTTATTTAATAGTTCCCCTTATAAATATCTTTGGACTTACAAAATTTACAGTTAGATTTCCATCTTTTTTCTTTAGCATCCTTACTTTTCCAATTCTATATTTCTTAATCAAAGAGATAACTGACAAGAAGATTTCGACAGTTGTTGCGGTAACTACCTCTTTTCTATTTGCCATCTCTCCTTGGCACATTCTTTTTGGCAGAACTAACTTCGAATGCAATGTGGCCTTGTTTTTCTTTCTGACAGGAGTTTTACTATTTTACAAAGCTTTAAAAAGACCTTATTTACTCATGTTATCGGCAGTCTTCTTTGCCATAGCCATTCCCGCCTACCATGCTCAAAGGATCATTACTCCTCTAATGCTTCTAGCTTTGTTTTTTAGATACAAAAGCACTCTTTTAACAAAAACACATTTCAAGTACTTGATAATTGGTTGTATCTTGGGGCTTATCATTAGTCTACCAACGCTTTCTATTGCCAACTCTTCTGGCTTTTTAGCTAGAGCTAGCGGCTTAAATATTGTTTCACATTCCAGACAAAAACCAGCAGGTTACCTGGAAGACTATCAAGGACTATTGTCACCTATTGTCAACAGTTCCCTACTTTTAACTACCAGGGAATTTCTAGCACTATATCTTTCCTATTTCTCCCCCAGAAATATGTTTATCTTGGGGGACTCGGGACTAAGAAGCTCCTTTCCCGAACTGTCAACTTTCTTTCTTTGGCAGTTTCCGTTCTATATTTATGGCTTATATCTTTTAGTTAAAAGAAAAGATTTAGGCGAGCTGAAGTTTTTCACCCTTGCTCTTCTTTTAATCTCACCTCTTCCTGCAAGCTTAACCCGTGATCCTTATTCAACCATTAGATCTTTGCAGATGGTGATTCCACAAAACTTAGTTATTGGCCTGGCAATAGCTGATGTTTATCACAGACTGACAAAAACCAAAAAACTGATTTTCTACACAGTTTCACTTCTGGTAATTATTTACTCACTAGCAAAACTGTATAGCTCTGTAATTGTCTTGAATGAGTACTACCGAGGCCAACTCTGGAATTATGGCTGGGAAGAGGCAATACAAACAATAAACACCTTAAACAAGAACCTTCCAATTATCGTAGATAATTCCAGAGATGAGCCATATATTCATCTTTTGTTTTTCCTAAAGTATGACCCAGCAAAATATCAGCAAGACAACAACGAAGTAAAAGAAAGCGAATACTACACTAATATGGCCAACGACAAAGAAAAACAGATAGGTATGATCGTCACCAGGTCAATCAATTGGGAAAAGGATTTGTTGCAAGAACAATACTTAATTGGAGATGAACTGGCAATTTCGGTTGGCCAAATAAAAGAGCATAACCTAACTTTGATAAAAGAGATAAAATACCCAGATGGAAATGTTGCCTTGAGAATTACAAAAACCAATCCCTAAATTCATTTAGTTCCAGTAAACTAAATTATTCATTTTTCCCGGAAAAAATATAAAATGCTGGTTCTCCAGAAGGATAGGTAATGGCTTTAATAAGTTTTAAGTCTGCCGGTGTTCTTTCTGGTTCCAGTATCAAGTTAACATTCACTTCTTTTGCAGATGCCAGATACAAAGTTTTACTATCCAATACTTTTCCCCAGTCATACAAACCACCAACAGGCGAGCCAAAGTAGAATTTATTAATATGCGATACCTTTCCAAAACCAGCAAGTTCTACATCCCGCCCTATTGGGAAATCTTTCTGCCAGGAAGATGGATCGTATTGATATAAACTTGCAAAAAATATCCATGGTGGTTCGCCTCTAGTTGAAATTGCAACTTTGTCATAGTTTCCATCAATCTCATTTACAGACTGGATTGCCTGTTTAAAGCCTGCATGCCACCACCTTTCACTATACGTAGGATTATGCACCCAGTAATTGTGTTGATATGAGAAAAAGAATAAAGCGAAAATAAATACATAGCCAGCCATGGCAAGTTTTCTGTACTTTTTGTTTTTAACTAGGTTTAGGCCTTCCAGAATTCCATATGAAACTAATATTGCTAAGGCTGGCAACATCAAGATAAGTCTGGTGGCATGATTGCCACCATCTCTGGTAATTGCTGCTGGGACGATTGAGGCTAAGGCTAGAAAGCCAATAACCAATTTTAGTTTTGTACTTATACTTTTGCTAGCAAAGAAAAGCACTATACCAAAAAGCAAGGCCACTGCCTCTATTTTGTAAAATAACCCCATACCCTCAATAGTGTGCCTAGGGTTTGGATCCCCACTATTAAATAAGAAGTCAGCAGAAAAAGGCTGGAGATAGTTATTTAATACCTTTTCTCCCCAGAAAGTAAATTTATTGTGCACAAGTCTATCTAGTTTGGTTGGATTTAGGCCAGTTCCAGTTTCTCCCCTGGCTCTGGCGTCAATTCCTCTGGCAGTTCCTACTTCTGGTTCAGTTGTTGGGTCGCTAAAAACACTAATATAGCCAAACCTTTGGGCTCCACCTCCAAACACTGTACTGTAAGCAATTGGCCCTCCCACTACTAAAAAGGCAATCAAAGCAAAAACTAAGTATTTCACTTTTACCTTAAATATTTCTTGCCTGTAAAGAAGAAACAAAAACACCAATAGAAGTGGTGTAAACAGTTTTGCAGTACTATAAACCCAAGGGGTGAGCCCAAAACAAACCGCCGAAAGCCAAAAATGCTTTCCATCTTCTTTTAAGCCTTTAAACAAGAAATACAATCCCAAAATCAAAAAAAATAGAAGTTGAGTTACTTCAAAACCGGCTCGGGAATATTGAATATGCCAAGGAGAAAAAGTTAAAACTACTGCAGCCAAAAGCGCCCACTTCTCACTGCCAAAAAGTTGTTTTACCAGTAAATAAAGTGCATAAATTCCAAGTATGCCAAAAATGGCAGCTGGCAGCCTTACACCATATTCACTTAAACCAAAAACAGCAACTGTTGGCACAGCAGAGTACAAATATAATGGTGTTCGCCACTCAGCCAGTGAATGAAAATGAAGTGGCATAAAGTTGCCATAGTAGTCTTTTCCAGTTTTTAAAATTGAATAGGCTTGATAGCCAACATCCAACTCATCACCAAACATACTCACTGGAACTTTATCTAGAGCAGACATTCTTAGGAAGGTTGCAATAACTAGAATAGTTAGAAGTATCCAAGAAGATTTAATTTTCATCCAAATAATTGTAGCACTTTTTGCCTGGTCCAAAGAACGAAGTTAAACAAATAATGACCAAGTAAACCATGATAAATTTTACTTGAAGGAATTAATCTTCGCCATTGATTTTCACTGTCGGCCAGTTTCCTACCACTTGCTCCGTGATGATGAACAACTTCTGACGATGGCAGATAGTATATTTTCATACCTTTTCTTTTTATTTGCCTGCAGTAATCAAAATCTTCAAAAAACATAAAGTATTTTTCATTCAGCCCGCCTACTTCTTTCAGCGTCTTTGGAGTAATTAAAAATGATGCCATGACAGCAACTTCCACTTCTGAAGGACTTTCTCCCTCAGGGACATATTTATCCAAAATATGTTTTCGTCCCAACCAATATTGTTTTATTGCTCTTTCAACTGTTGGAAATCTAAATATCGATGCCTGAAATGAGCCATCAATATTTAGTAGTCTTGAAGCCACAGCTCCAGCATCGGGAGTCCTTTTGGCAAAGTCTATTAGATTTTGTATTGAATCTTTTTTTACTTCAGTGTCAGAATTCAAAAGTAGAACATATTCACCCTTGGCTTTTTTAATCCCCAAATTATTTCCCTTGGCAAAGCCCAAATTTTTATCTGCTTCAATTAAGGTAATATTCCTGTTTTCTCTTAATTTTTCAAGTGATCCATCACTTGAGCCATTGTCTATAACTATCACTTCAAACTCTTCTTTTGGGGAAAACTTATAGATAGAAGTAAGGCAGGCTAGAGTTAGGTCTTTAGTATTAAAGTTGACTATTATGATGGAAACCATACATCTAGTTTAACTAAATTTAGCAAAAATTGCTTCGTCTGAAATAGTTGCGTCTTTTTTCTCTCTTCTTCTAAGTTTTGACACTAAGCCAAATTTTAGAAGAGCGAGAAGAAAAATCCTCGCGTAACCTGGATGTCTTAATATTCTTTTTAGAAGTCCCTGAATATGTTTTCTAAATATTCGTTGGCTGGTTATGTTTTTCCAAATCGTTAGAAGCTCGTTTCTTTGCCTAATTGAAAGGACATAGCTTGTTTTAAGTTTCGAAATAACTGCTTCATGTTCATGGACTACTTTTGCATTTGGCTCCCACAAAAGCTTGTAGCCTCTTTTTTGAGCTCTATATGAAAGATCAACATCTTCCCAGTAAAAAGGCGACAGCAGTTTTTCATCTAACCCCCCAAGTTTCATCCAAATGCTTCTTTTAAAAACCCCGCTTCCTCCACTTATCCAAAAGGAATTAGTTGCCTTGTCTGTTTCCTTGCCTGGAATGAAATTAATAAAACCCCCTTTAAAACTGGCTCCAGCTGGACCAAAGCCTTTTTCGTGCAAAGAAACACCAAACACTTTTTCATTGCCAAAATGTGGCAAAACAAATTGCAGGAAATCTTCTGTCACCGAAACGTCGGTATTAAGAAGACACAAAAGCTCGCTCTTGGCAGCTCTAGCACCAGTATTGACTGTTGCAGAAAAGCCTCTGTTTTTAGTGTGCTTGATGAGCCTAATTTTGTCTTTAAAGTTTTTAAGCAAAAAATCGAGCGAATTGTCTGTTGATTTATCATCAATAATAATTATTTCCTGAATATTATTTTTTTTGTTTTCCAAAGCTTTAACTACCGATAGCAGATGTTTTGGCATAATACTCTCGCCGTTAAAATTTGGGATAATTATTGACACCGAGTTAATCATATTTTTCTGGCCTTCACTATGTTTAGCATACCCAAGATAAACTTATCGTCTCTTTCAACTTTTAAGCCCGACTTTGCAACCACCTTGGCTAAAGGGTTTTCTTTTGAAAAAGACTGAACATGACAGTCTTTCCAAATTCTAGCCCACCAAAACTTTGTTACAAAGCCCCAAATAATTGAGAACAATAAATTGTCAGAAGGTACTAAAAAAATTGCATAACCACCTTTTTTCAAGACTCTTTTTACTTCTCTAAAAACAATTAAGGGCTCAAAAACATGTTCTAAAACTTCCAGGGCAAAAACAGCATCAAATGAATTGGCTGGAAAATCCAATTCATGAGCGTCGCCCGTCTTAAATTGCATTTTTTTGTTTTTCTGCCAGTGATTATTGGCCCAGGAGACAGAAGATTTCAAGACATCAATACCAATCAAGCTTTTGGCCTTAGTTCTGTCTAAAATAACTTTACTAAAAACTCCATCTGCAGAACCAATATCCAAAACCTTCCCACTTTTAGTTACCTCAATCAATTCTCCAACTTTCTTGAATCGTCTTTGATGCCAATATCTTTGCAAAATATTTCTTTTGATTGAAGCATAATACCAATCAGGCGGAACATTTTCATGCAGCTGGCTTGCATTTCTGGTAGTTTTACTATTTGCCATCTTTAGTTTCTTTGTCTGTATTGAATAATTAGTTCTCCCCAGTTTTTCTCCTCAATTAACTTGGAGTGAACATTTTCTTCTCCAACAGTTAAGCCTAGGTATTGTACTGGAATGCCCCCCATAGGTTCCAGTATCAAAAAGTATTTTTCAGTCGAGTCTTTTGTCTTTGCTAGTCCCCCAAGCTGACCTATTTGATCTCTGCCGTGCCACTCGGGCAGATAATCATATTTCTCTTGACCGTGCCATTTATACAAAAAATCCCAAACAATATTAACCCATAGTGGACTAGTCAAAGAGTTAATACTAAAAGATTCGCCTCCCGCCTTTTCATATGTGTAATCAACAGCATCTAATTGCTTAGAGAGAAGCATATCTTTTTGGATGGCAAACAAAGTACTACCTCGGGAGTTTTCGCGAAGAATTAGAGATAAATTGCCAAAGATTAAAATAAGGATAACTGCAATTGATACCAGTTTATATCTACTCCACCAGTTAGAAAGATAAATACCTAAAAGAATAGAAACGGCAGGACCTATGCCAACCATTAAAAATGGCGTACTCACCCCACCAACGGTCACGACCGTCAAGTGACTGAAAAGCCAGGTTGCCAAAAACGGCTGCCAAGAAACTAACTGGAGTTTCTCCTTTTTTCTATCTTTGCTCCAACTAACTAAGCCAACAAGAATAAGGATAATTACAAATCCACCGCCATAGCCAATATTTCCAGGATAGCTATTAAAGGCAAAAATTCTACCTACTTGGTTAAGGTATAAAGTAAGATAGTCGCCAAGAGATTTTGCATAGGCAAGATTTGTGTCACTGGAAACAACAAGTCCCTTCAAGCCTTCAATTCCTTTAAAGCCAAATTTAATTTCATTTAGGATCATTGTTGAAACTGAAATGAGCAATGTGAAGAGAAAGACAGAAATTTGCTTTCTGGAAATATTTTTTCTGGCAACATATGTCCAAATAGCAACTGGCACCATATGGTAAGCAAGAAAAATCTCTGACTGAATAGAAAGACCAAGACCAAGAGCGCAGAGAATTGACCCGAGGAGTTTTTTCTTTGAATCAGTTGACCAAAGCCAAAGACCTAAATACATTAAGGGGACTGTAAATACCGCTGGTGTTGGATTAGATAACCAAGTGGCATATTGGCTTGCCTCAAAAGAGATAGCAAACAAAAAAGATGCCAAAAGCGCAGTCCAAACTTTTTTAGTCATCAAGTAAGCAAGCGCAAATATTAGTAAGACAGTTGCAGTATTTACAAAAGCTATCCAATAAGCTGCAACAATTGGACTACCTTTACCGACTAAATAGGCTGGAGCTAATAGATAATAATAAAATACGCCGTGATACAGCCCCGGCTGAGAAGCAGGTGGGCCTTGTATTTTTAGATCTCCGCCAAGAATTTGTCCGGTAATCGTTGCATCTCTTGCCTGGTCGTAGCCAAAAGTCAGTGCATTTTGGGGTAAAAACATAACCCTTAATAAATACGCCAGAATAAAAACGAAAAAAAGACCCAACCAGGCCAACCTAGTCATATAGCCAAGTATACCCCAAAGCTAACAGCAAAATCAGCACTGAAAATAGACTAATTTTTAATCCCAGATAAAAAGAATTTGGTTGATATACAAATCTGACTATATGTTTTCCTGGGGGAATGACAACTGCCCTGTAATTATAATTTGCCTTATAGATTTCTGTTTCTTTGTCATCAACAAATGCTTGCCAATCAGGATAAAATGCTTCAGACACAAATAATAGCCCCGCTTTTTCAGTTTCAACATTGAGAATACTTCTCTGAGGGGAATAATTTAGATATTCTACTGTTGATTTTGCAAACCGGAAATCCTTTGCTAGTTCGAGATCTTTTTCCAAAACTATCTTTTTGGAATAGGGATAGTTTACCTGAAGCAACTTTTCTAAAGCTTTCTTTCCATCCGATTCTATTTCCCAATCGTAAACCATAAAAGCCCTATTAAGAGCAGTTGTACTTTCTAAAACTGCAACGCTTTTGTCCTCAAAGGCAATATTAAATCTTTTAGTATCAAACCTTTCAGGGATTTTTCCCTCAGGAGATGGTTTGCCACTAGAATCTTCTTTTAAAACTAAATAGTATTTGGTATTTACCAAATCAAGAAGTGGTGAGACATCATTATCTACTATGCCATATCTACCAACCGGATGAGACTCGGCAGTTCCACTATTGATAGCTGAAACAAATCTAGAAATACCCAGAGGATGAAAAGTATCATAACCCTCTACCGTCTCCAAACCATATGCCATCCTGATATTTGAAGGAATTACTTTTGCCCCTGTTGTCCTAAAAGGTTTTTCTTGTGCCATCAAAAATGAAATAACCGGAGTTTGTGGATAGATAAAGTCCCTTGGCGAGAATGGCGTGAACTTAAATGCAAAATAGAAAAGCTCCAAAATACAAAGGCCGATCAACAATATTTTCAACCGTGTCAAAAACATAATTACAAAAAAAGACAAAACCAAGACACCAAAAGGCAAAAGCAAATTCCTGGCTGCGGTCCTAAAAACATCAATTCCTCCGTGAGTAATAATTCCTTTTAAGCTAAAGGCATAAACTCCGAAGCCAACTAGCAATAAAAGAAGAACAGCAACAACCAAGATTTTGTATTTGTTTTTTATTTTTGCCTCAAGAACATCAAAACCGAAACCAGCCAACAGAGCACCAGCTGCAGTAAATAGTATAGTTGCCCGATGTGCAGAGTTTGCCTTCATGCCAAGAATATCATTGGACCAAATAAACGTTGATAATGGAGTTGGAAAAGACAACAACAGGGAAACTACCATTAACAGAAAACTAAAGAATATTTCTTTTTTCATCTTTATTTTCACCAGAGAAACCATTGACAAAATAAAAGCTACAACGCCAATATAACCAGTATTTGAGGTGTAGTCTTGTGGCCCCCAATAATTTCTTGTCGAGTGATTACCAAAGAAGTCTGAAGAAATGAATGTAATAACCTTTTGCCAAGGCAGGAATGCCCAAGCAAAAGGATGGGGTTCAAAACTTCTTTGGGAATTTTTGATAAGTTCTAAAGAAGGTAATATTTGAACAGCAGAAAGTCCTAGAGAAAATAGACAAAATACTGCTAATAAAGCTGTTTTTGAAATTATTTGTTTATCTTTCCAAACTCTCACCAGCCACAAAAGTCCCATGGCAACAGCGGCATAAACACTGGTTTGGGTATAGCCAGAAAAAAATTGTAATGCCAAAAAGACAGACAACAATACTCCGTCAGAAAATTTCTTTTTTGTCAAAAGTCTGTCTTCAAACAATAAAACCAAAGGAATAAAGGCAGAAGCTAGAGTATGACCATTCCACTGAGAAAAAATAATATTGTAGCCGGAAAAAGCAAAGACAATTCCTCCAAGAATTGCTCCAAGTTTTGATACTTTCCAATACCTTAAAAGAAAATAGGTAAATGCTGCAGCCAATAGATGCTGCAATATTATCTGCATGCTCCAAGCAGTTGTTTTATCGAAAAGAAAGTACAAAAAACTGGTAGGTGAAAAGGGAGCTGACTGAAAATTGGCTAAAAGCGGCGAACCAGTCAAAATATAGGGATTCCACAAAGGCCAAATTCCTTGTTTGAAAAGTTCCATTGCAAATGTCTGCATTGGATAGGTATAAGAAACAACATCTGTAGTAATAGGGTTTTTTACAGGAACACCGGCAACATATCCCCATTTGTAGTCAAGCCAGGGGTAATAAACACCAACAATAAAATCTCCAGGCAAAGGAACTTGGTTTTTTAAGATTACTTTCCAAAAGAAAGACAGGACTATTAAAATAAGTACAAAGATTGGAAGTAGAAACTTAAAGAAGCGCGAGTAGTTCTTTTTCAAATCTTGCATAGCTAAATTTATCACTTTCTTGTCTTACCTGCCTGGCAAGATCACGCATTTTTTTGTTATCTGCTAATAGTTTCTCAGTTAATTGGGTCAATTCTCCTTCTTTTTGCCAAAGAAATCCTGAGTAATTATTTTTGACAATCTCCTTGTGACCACCTGCTGTATAAACCAGAGGGATACAACCTGCTGCCATTGCTTCAACTAAAGAAATGCCAAAGTGCTCAACTTGCTTTGGATTTCTGTGTTCGTCAACGCCGAAGCCAGCTGCAGACCAAAAAAAAATAGAACTGCCTACTAAGCTTTTCAAGTCTTTAAAACTTGGACTTTCAATTATTTTAATAGGATAAGTTTTGGCAGCTTCCTTCAATTTGGTAAGAAAATCTCCCGCACCAACCTCTACTCCACCAGCAAGAATTAGTTTCCAATCAATATGACCATTGTCATGAAACCTTTTAAAAGCTTCAATTAAGATATCTTGTCTTTTTGACTGAGTTAGTTGGGAAAACCTACCGACATAAATTATTTGGTTTTCCTTTTTCAAAGCTTTAAATTTGGCTACATCAACAGGAGGATATAGGACAACACTATCAATGTTGTATTCTTCATCAACTATTTTCTTGGTGAAGTTTGAATTGCAAATAATTTTGTTTATCCTAAAAAACTTCATTTTATTGAGGAGAGTATTACCATTGACATCGTTAAATGGAAATTGAAAGTGTAGAAAGTTTTTGCGAGCTTTTAAAGTTGGCACACTGCCATCAGACACCCAAAACATCAGATCATAGCCATCTCCTCTTTTAGTATCAGGAACAATATTAATATTAGAAAGATTCAAACCAAATCTATCCTCAAGCTTCTTTTTGATATTTTCATCATGCCATTGGACATCTACTTGCCAACCATTTCTGGAAAGAATCTCACAAACAGAAATGGTATATCTTTCTCCTCCTCCCAATGTATCCCAATATGGATTGTATATTGCTGCTTTCATTATTTCTGTTGCATCTCCCACAGTTTTGCATATGAAACAAATCTAGAATAGACCTGATAAAGAGCATAGATAATGCCTTCTGGTCCATCCAAGAAAGCCATTTGCTTAATCATTCTTAACCAAAATTCCCTTGCCATAGCACTAAAAAATCTAATCAAGTCCATTGGTGAATGGTTCGCTTTATACATTTCTCTGGCTTCAAACTCACTCCACCAATTTGTTTTGTCCATCATTTGAGTTAAAGTTATGTGTTTTAAATGAATCATTGGATTTTTCAAATGCCCCAAGCTTCCAATAAACTGCGGCTCTTCATGCAACTGGCCAAACCAGCCTTTGAGTGCTGATTTTTTGAAAAGTCTTTTTTGGTAGTCAGGGTATTGTCCAGAATGTTTGAATTCTTTATTGAAGATAAAGTTTCTTCTGGGAATTGCATAGGCTTCATATTGTCCAGTTTTTAATATCTCTTTTACTTCAGCTCTTAAAAGTGGGGTTACTCGTTCATCAGCATCAAGATATAAAATCCAGTCTCCCTTAGCTTCTTTCAAACCCTTATTTCGCCAATCGCTGAAGTTTTTTCCAGCTGTATAATCAACTACTTTAGTTTTATACCTTTTAGCAATTGCAGCAGTTTTATCAGTTGAGCCGGTATCAACAACTACTATCTCATCCACCCAATCTAAGGATTTTAAGGCATCCTCAATCCAATCCTGTTCATTTTTAACAATTATTATGCCTGATACTGACGAAGTACGCCAAGCTTTGCTTATCATTTCCAGCTTCCCCTTCCAAATTTTCCCAAGTAAAAATCTCTAACGCCAATTTTCTGCCATTTCCTACCTGAGATTAAAAACTTAAGGCTCTCTCTAAAAAGGGCAAACTTAGTTTTGAAAGATGCATATCTGCTGCCAAATAACAATCTATTTCTTGAAATAAAGTAGTCATTTAAATCTCCCCCAATGCCGGAGCTTTGAGCAACCTTGTGCCAGAGAATTCCTTTTGACTCATAGATCAATTTCTTTCCTAATAGCTTTATCCGCTGTGATAAATCAGTATCTTCATAATAAGCAAAAAACTTTTCATCAAAACCTTTGGTTTCTTTTAAAATACTAGCTGGTAAAAACATACACGTTCCAGTTGCAAAATCAGTTTCCACTCTTTCATTATATTGGCCTTCATCTACCTCATCTACTCCCCTTGTTAGTCCATATACATTATTCCAATCAATTATTCCCCCTGCATACCAGATTACTTTTCCCAGATCTGTTTTTTTGTATTTGTCTTTATATTCAAAGCCTTTGGCAAAATACATCTTTGGGGAAATTGCTCCTACTTCTGTTTCTTTTATTGCTGTCGCAAGTAAATTCTCAAACAAATCCGGATCAACTATCGTGTCATTATTTAAAATGCAGACATAATCAGCACCATTCTGCAAGGCATAGTCAATTCCCTTATTGTTGCCTTTTGCAAAACCAAAGTTTTCGGCATTTAAAACAAACTCTGGTTTAATTTTTTTAAACACTAGTTTCTGCAATTTTTCCTTTGAGCCATCAGTCGAGCCATTATCAACTACCACTACTCGCAGTTCATAAGTATCATCTCTGGCTTCGTCAATTGATTTTAGGCACGCAAAAGTATCATCAAATCTATTCCAGTTAAGAATTATCACAAAGACTTTAGGCATCATAGCTTGAGCTTTCTTTTTACTCTTTGAAGTATGCCACCACCATTTTTTACTAAGGCATCAGCTTGCCAATAATGAATATCCCGCCCTACATCTTTCATAGTTTCAATGACTTCTTTTACTGACAAGCTTTTTTCTTCAAATTTCTTTAATTGCCAAACTTTCAGATAAACTACAAACTCTGAAAAAGCTTGCAGTCCAGAAAGTGCCAGGCCATGGATTCCATCTTTATAGCCCTCACCTGCGAAATATCTACTCAAAAACTCGGCAACCGGCTTTCTAATTATTAGACTTCCATCAAAACCTCTGTCCTTTAGCCTTTTCGCTTGGATCGAGGTATATCTATTCATTCTCTCTATATATTGTTCAATAGAATAATAGTGATGGTGAATAATGGCGAACTCTTCTTTGGCTTCCAAATCTATTCCCCTACCAGTCGTAATTGGAACTGCATGAATTTCATTACTCCAAAAAACAAAACCCTTTTTGAAAAACCGAATATTGTAGTCAGGCCACCAGCGGGAATGCTTTAGGGTTTTTCCAAAAACGATATTTTTTCTAGGAAGTCTCGCGTAGTCAGCCCCATCAGCGCTAACAAGTTCTAGGAGTTTTTGAGAAAGTGACTTTGACAATTCTTCGTCAGGGTCCAAAACCAGGATCCATTCTCCTTCTGCCTCATCAATGCCAAAATTCCTGGCTGGTTCAACATAGTTTACAAATTCATGCTTAAACACCTTAGCCTTGAATTTGGTTGCTATTTCCCTGACTTCAGTACCCTCAGTCATGTCCACAAAGATAACTTCACCAGAAAGGTCACTAATTGAGGCTAAAACTTGAGGCAAAAACTCCAAATCCTCTTTAACTACATTTATGACTGTTGATATTTTAGTCATAGCCTATTGTACCTCAAATATGGCAACTTCTGAATTTTCAAAGATATTTTTCAAGTCCGTTTGTTCTGGGCCAACTTTTAACAATTCTCCCGGGTTGGGGGATAATTGTTTTGCCAGATAAAGGTATTTAATATTGTTGGCCTGCAAAAACTTTTTAACTTCCACTGGATCTGTTAATTTCAAGAGGTTCTCAACTTCTTTCCTTCTCCCTCGCCAATCATAGCCTGTGATATCCAAATTAACTTCATCTTCCAGATAAACTGGTTTATTGGAATAAGCTGAAACGTAGGCTGAAGAAACATATACGTAGAGCTGTCTTGGAGGATTTTTCTCTGCCTCTTTTGCCTTGACCTCATCAAACAAATAGGTAAGAACAATACCATTTGGTTTGGCCTCTAAAACTTTCAACGCCTGTACTTCTAAAGATGAGATCTTTGCAGGGGGACGGTTGGGTAAGTAAACATCCTTGAGAGTAATTAGTGTTGTTGGTATAGTCAAAAAAACTACCAGGACAATAACCCATTTTTTCAATTTGCTTAAAGAGATTCCAGCCATTACCCCCAGGAACATTAAGCTGTAATAAAAAAACTGAATTGTGTTCCAGGGGGTTCCTGACTGCAAAAACAGCATGGGGAAGAAAATTCCACCAAGAATTACTACGTAGCTAAAAACTGATACGCTATCCAGGCTTCTCTTCCATAAATTTTCCCAAATTTCTTTTAGACCAAGTAATCTAGTTCCAAAATTACCAGCAACAAAGATTACAAAAGCGACAAGATAGGCAGGTATTAATTTATAATAGATACCTCCAAGCTTATAGTTCATCATCGCCTCATACAACTTGGGCCAGTAAAATCTGTCTGACAAACCGAGCAAAGTTTCAAGAAACCAAAAGGGCTGAAAAACCAAGGTTGCTGCAGAAGACCTGTTAAGAGGAAGAAAAAGAATAATTGATAGCACTAAACTTCCACCAAATACAATCAGTAAGCCAAATTTCTTTTCTCTAAAATATTCATAAACTCCAGAAACGAACAATCCTCCCAAGGCCAGAACTCCTGCATATGCTTTGATCTGAATCAAAATTCCAAAAAGAAAAAAGGCAAGCAGCTTTTTCTTCTTTAGAAGTGCAATCAATCCCAAAAAAAGAACAACCAGCGATAATGCAAATGGCGGATTAATGAGAGTTGAAATTGATTGCTGTGACCAAAAAGCTGACTCGCCTTTGCCCAGAATCCAGCTTAAACTTCCGCCAAAATAGACAAAGAAAACAGAAAGTAAAGCGCTGCTTTGGGATTTTTTCCACAAAAGTACAAATTTATAGACAACTAAGCCAATTAGAAACGCCAAAATTGGAGGAAGAAACAAAAAATAGAGCATCTCAATGGGTAACTGGATTAATTTGTGTAATAAAGCCAATAAAAGATCAAAGCCAAGGTGGTAATTTTGGAGTTTTGCACCAGCAAAAGTTGGCATATCCAAACTTCCACGGGCGAGGGACTTTGCAAGAGCAACATGCCAAACTCCATCATGGCCATTTGCTCCCCAAAAACCAATTCCAAAAGGATAGCTAAGTCCACTCTTGATCATCGTTAAAGACCACAACAACGTCCCCACAATTAAAAGTAGAATTAATATGAGATTATTTTTGAAAAATTGCTCCAAGCCCCTTTTTAACATCTTCCACTAAATTTGCACCAATGACAGCAAAAATCGCAACTGCATAAGTGACCGCTCCAACAAGTACTAAGATCCAAAGTGAATAACTGTCGTATGGCAAAAACCTTCTAAGGATAAACAAAACCACCCCCATTAAAAATGCCGCCAACCCAGTTTTTCCAACACCTTCCCAAAGGGAGAAATTGACATATTTTTTGGCAGTTAAAATTGCAACAATTGAAGATATACCTACTAAAGCATAGCCTAGTGCTGCACCATTTACGCCAAACTTCCAGGCAAGAGTTGGCACAAAAAGAAATGTTAAGACAGTCCACATGATCATCAATCTAAAGACGACCTTAATTTTTCCAATTGCGGACAAAACATTTGTTAACTGCGTGGTAACTGAGCCAAACAAAGTATCAACAGAAACAATCGCCAGAGCCAATAGTGCCGGCGTCCATTGATTATATTTTGAAATAACCATCACTAAGTGGGGTGAAATTGTCACCAAACCGACAATTGAAGGAAAAACTAAGAAAGTAATAAAAAAGATCGACCTGGTGACAAGCTTTTTTAAATGCTCTTTGTCGTCTTGCATACGAGAAAAAGCTGGAAAAGTAACTTTGGTAACATTATCCATGAAAAACCGTAAAGGCAATTGTGACCACCTTCTAGCCATACCAATAAAACCAAGGCCAGAAGGACCCAAGATGCCACCCAAAAGAAGTGTCATGCCGTCGTCTTTGAATACCGCCAGAAAGGTATTTAACTGGTATGGCAAACCAAACTTTAATAGATCTTTCAGAGAGGACTTTGAAATACCAAAACTTGGCTTCCAGGGTTTGATTAAGTAAATTGCAACCAAACCAACTACCCCTCTAATTAAAACTGCAAAAGTAAAGCTGGTTATACCAAAACCCATGAAGGCAAAATAGACAAGAGCAAGATTATAGAAAACATTCTCCAGAATTTGCGGTAAGACAAATTTGCCAAATTCAAGTTTTCTTTCCAGTAAAACTGAAGGAATGCTTTTTAGAGAAGACAGGAAAAAAGATACACCCAGAGCTGCCAATAACATTAAACCGTCAGTAGACAAGGCGTATTTTTGCTTTAAGAAAGGTGAGGCGACAACTAAAACAACCAATAATAAAACTACCAAGATTTGTTGAATAGTAAAAGTAGTTTTTAAATCAGCATCGGTTGGATCAACTTTCTTTTGAATCAAACTTGCAGCAAGCCCAATATCAGAAAAATAAACCAGAAAATTAACAATAGCTGAAACTATCCAGAAAACACCAAATTGGGAAGGCGTTAGAAGCGCCCAAAGAAAAGCCTGGGCAACAAGAGAGATGACATTTAGGACTAAAGTTCTGCCAGTTAAGGCTAAAACTCCTTTCACAGACCTCTTTTTAACCGTTTCCAAAGCAATTTCATCAGTTTGATCTATATGGCCATTAAGTTCAGAAACATCACTCACACTCAAATTGTAACAAATCTGCTATAATTTCCCTAATGATAGATAATAAAGACAAGACTGTTGAGTACTATGATAAGAGTGCTCATGAATGGGTTTCTGCCCATGGCGGATACGAAGAGGAATCATTTTGGCAGGATGAGCTCGTAAAATTCAAAAAACTTCTTCCCAATGGAAATATTCTTGAGGTTGGCCCAGGTGCAGGAAGAGAAGCATCTAAACTAATCGAATTGGGCTATAATTACACTGGAATTGAGCCCTCAATTGGCCTTCTAAAAATCGCAAAGAAGAGAAACCCTACAGGTAAATTTGAAAAACTGTCAATCGAAAAATTAGAAAAGTTAAATCAAAAATTTGATGGCTTCTGGGCGGCAGCTGTGTTTTTGCATATACCAAAAAACAAAATAGATGAAGCATTACAAAACACCAGAAATAGTCTAAAAGACCAAGCAATAGGATTTGTCACTATGAAAAACGGTGAAGGCGAAAAAGAGGATGAAAATGGTAGATGGTTCGCTTTTTACTCGGAGGAAGAATTTAAACAAAAACTGGAAAATAATGGCTTTAAAGTCCTAGAATCATATATCAAGGGCTTATCGGACGGAAGAAAATATTGGCTTGCCTTTTTTGTCAAGGCAGTTTAGCAACAAACTCTTTAATCAGAATTTCTTTAGGTATCTCTATATCCTCGTAGTAAACCTTGAGACTATTATCTTTATATAAAAGTTGCAGGGCGTCAGAACCATTTAAGATAAAATAGGCTTGCTTTGATGTTCCCCCCCATTCTTTATTTATAAAGGGATAATTTGGGTCGTTTTTAACAAATACCCCTGCACCTTTTGGTAAAGTTGGATATTGAGATTTCACATCTTTTATTAACTTCTCAGCGGCTCTACCTCTTTGTGCAGCCCAATACGTTTTTCCAGCCAGCTTTATAGAAGAAATATTTAGAACAATCAATGAAATAATTAAAAGACTTTTAATGTATTTACCTGCAGGGTGAGACCCTGCAGATCTATAGGACATATATCCAATTAAAGTCCAGAGTGCCGGCAAGGAAACTTGCAAATAATAAGTTTTTTTGTGTAGTGGTAATAATAAAACAGGCAATATGCCAAGAATAAACCAAGAAATCAAAAAACATACTTTCTTGTCTTTAAGAATATCTTTCATTATTCTCAATACCAAAACAAAAAGAATAGCTACACTTAAAAAGAAAGCGGGAAAAATATACTTAAAATAACTTCCCCAATACTTCAGAAGATCTGGATTGAGTTTAAAACCAGGCAAAAGAAAGTCTACAAACATTTCAGGCAGCCCCAAAGACCAAGAGATATACCAAGAAAGAGTATTTACAAGTGTTTTGGGATTTAAACTTGGTTTGTACTGGGCTTCATTTGCTGAAAACCCAATTACAAAAACGTTTAGATATAAATAAACAAGCAAGATTACAAAGTAAGGAGCGAAGTTTAGATAATTTTTCAAAACAAACTTCCTTCTTTGGAGAAATTCAATACCAACCAATAAAAATGGCAGACAGATTACTATTTCATGGGAAGAAATTGCTAGTAGGAAAAAAATGAAAGAAAGAATTTTCTTTTTGTTTAAAAATGAAATAAGGGAAAATAGTGTAAACATCAAAGCCCCCTGGGCTTGAATACCCCCTGCAAGATAGTAAAGACTGCCAACATTGGCAGCTGAAATGCCGAAGAAAAAAGTAGAAAAAAATGCTACGTATTTACTCCTAATTAATTTAAAGGTAAAAACGTAAACCAGATTAATATTCACTAAATGTATGGCAAGCTGCAAAATCCTAAATGGCAGATGATTTAAACCAAAGAGAGAATGGAAAATATTGAAGGTTGCCTCCCTGAATATTGGCCTGTAAAAAGCAATCCCGCGCTTTTCAAAGGTGTAAAAGCCAAATAGTTTCATAAAAGAAATAAAACTTCCATCAGTTTGGGAAACTTTAAAGTGGAAAAAATCGTCCCCTGTAAAGTAGGTATTTAAAACAGGAAAGAACAAAACTAAGACTAAAACAAAAATAACCAATAGAAACCAGTAATTTTTGACTATTTTAAGCATATCCTCTAGCTTGTAAATTAAAGGCCTTTGCATACTTACCATTCATCTTTAGTAGCTCCTCATGGCTGCCTTCCTCAATTATCTTTCCCTTATCCAAAACTATTATTCTGTCTGCATTTCTCACTGTCGAAAATCTGTGGGAGATAATAATAACCGTCTTTCCTTTAATAAACTTGTAGATATTGCTAAAGATTTGGGCTTCAGCTACGGCATCAATTGAAGCAGTTGGCTCATCTAAAATAAGAACAGGAGCGTCTCTATAAAAAAACCTAGCAATCGCAATTTTCTGCCACTGGCCTGTAGATGGCCTTATTCCAGTCTTAAACTTCTCACCAAGTATTTGTTCAAGTTTATTTGGATACTCGTCGACGAATTGTTTGGCATTGGCTTTTTCTAAAGATTTACTAACTTTATCAATATCAAGATTTTTATATATATCACCAATTTGGACGTTTTCCAATACATTTAAATGAGAGTAGGTATTGTAGTCTTGAAACAAGACTCCTAAATTTTTATACCAACTGTCAATTTGTAACCTATCTATGTTTTTGTTTTGTATTTTTACTTCACCATTTTTAACTTTATAAAGACGGCAGATTAATTTAACCAATGTTGTTTTTCCTGCTCCATTTTCACCAATAATTGCCACTTTCTCACCGGGCTTAATTATTAAATTGAGGTTTGAGAAAACTTCTTTAGGCGAATCTGGATATGAAAATGATACATTAGAAAAGTTAATTTCAGGAACATCTCCAGATTTTAGATTTACTTTACCATCTTCCTCTGGAGAATACTTAAAAAATAATTCTCTAGAATCATTTATTCTAACTGCCATTTCCTTCAAGTTTGTGTAATTTCTAAATATACTTGCAAACGAATCTGCAAAAATTCTCAAAGACCTAAACTCAAATGTCAGTTGACCGACAGTAATCAGTTTCTGTGCCAATCTTTGTAAAATGAGAAATAATCCGAACCCAAACACCAAGGAATCACCAATGCGATTTAAAAACATCGCTTTAACCCAACCAATTCTTATTTTCTTTACTTCCTGCATATACCAACCGACAAACTTCTCAATTTTCTTCTCAAGATATTTATAACCTCCAGTAATTATTAGTTCTTTTAAATCATTAGAATCAATTAGTTGATTAGACGTCATCATAGCTTTCCTTCTGTCCTCAGTAGTATCTCTACTTAATAGCCAAAGCTTTTTTAAATATTTTTGGTTAACAATAGTTTGGAGAACTAGAAGAATCAAAAACATGGGCACCATTAAAGGAATTTTTACTATCAAAACAATGAGTGATGATACAAAAGCAACAAGCCCCACCAAAAGCCCTAAGGAATTTTGTAAATATCCAGTTATATTATTTATTTCCTCATTAAACCTCTGAGTCTTATTGGCAACTTCCGGGTTCTCAAGATTAGGAATTCCAAGAGTCGCAAGTCTTTGTTGGAGTACCATTCTCAACTTCCACCAATCCTGACTCGAGATTAATCTGTTTGCATAGTTATCTATAGTGTCAATCCATCCAAAAAACAATTGAAACACAATAATTATTAAGACTACAGGAACTAGTATCTTCACATCCAACAAACCGTTAGTATAAATTGATATAGCTTTGTCAGTAACTACTCCTAAGATATATGCATTAACAATTTGAGAAAAACTTAGAATTGTTTGTGTGATAATTAAAGTAATAGTTAGTTTAGGATAGTTTTTTAGATATAACTCCCACACCCAAACAGAAGTTTGAAAAAAAATTGTTAAATTATCTTTTATTTTTTTCACTTAGAGCTAAGTTTAACTTTTTTTAGCCAAAGAGTGGAAGTCAGCAAAGTTAGCCAAGAAATTAGAGAGATAGTATTGCCTATGGTTCTAATTGGCGTATTGACAAATTTGACAGATACATCATGCTCGCCTTTGGCAAGCTCTATCCACATTCTTCCCCATTTTTCCTCATCTGGAACATACGGCTTAACTTCTTTGCCATTATCAAAGGCAATCCAGCCTGGAAAATAGAAAGTGTTTACCCTGACCCAGCCTCTATCGTCTTCTACTTTGGCTTTAAACTTTACCCAATTAGTCTTCTGAAATGCTTCAGTTACTTCAACTTTTCCCCTGGCAACTTCTGCAGAATACTTTTGCGGGGCTTTTGGAGCCGTCTTAGCCCAAATAGGCAGATAGTCATAAATGCCTGCAGTCTGTTGTAAATCCCAAGCAGCCCCAGACAATTTTTCCTCATCTGTTACTGGTCCTAATTTTCCATGCTCAGGCTTAAAATAATACCAATTGAAAGAAACAATTAAAACTATTGCTGCTGTGGTTGCCATGGTTTTATATTTACTTGCCAAGTCTTTTGGCAAATTCCAAACTATAAAGCCAGATAGGAAAGAAAAGGCAAAAGTAGGCAGAGTTAAAAATCTCCAGGGAAACTGCAGATACCTAAATGGTGAAACCAAAAGCCAGATAGGGGTCGACTTTGAGTGAGCCAAAAATGTTGCCAACCAACCCACCACAAACAAAAATATTACCGACAAACTAATTGAATCAAGTTTCTTTTGCTTCCATACCCTTAAAGAAACAATTGCAAAAACAATCAAAGATAATAGCCAATGAATATGACCAACTTGAAAACTCATACCATCCGCCTCAAGCCAAACCGAAGGACCATAGCCCCAAAACCTGGAAAACAATAACTGATTAATGGTGGCAAAGTGGCCAGTGTAGTCATAGTAGCCAACCAAAACGCTTTCTATATGGGTGAATTTATTCTCTACTACTGCAGGCAGTGTAAAAAATGCCGTCAAGCCAAATGCTAAAACTCCAGAAACTACTAAAGAGGGGATAGTTTGCCAATTTTTAAACTTTATAAGCCAAATAATGCACCAAACAGCAAACACTGGGGCAAAAATAAGTACCATTAGATTGTGCGACGTAAATAGTGCAAACCAAGTCAAAGACAAAGCAATTAACCATTTGAAGTTTTTGACAATTTGGTTTTTAACATTTATATCAGCTTTCTCTTTTATTAACCTGTAGGCAGACCAAAGAATTAAAGGAAACCAAACTAATGCCCAAGATTCATTCATTGCTCCCCTAACATAAATATCTACCGAGTGATAAGGCGCCCAGATGTAAAACACCGCCGAGACAACACCGCCAAAACGGCCGAAAAAATCTTTGGCTAGAAAATACATTGTTACACCAGAAGTTATAAAGGCCAAAATAAAAAGTCCCTTGGCGGTTGAGACAAAATCAAAACCCATAAGCCTTATCCCCTGCCCTATTAAGTAGGGGAGAGGTGGATAGAAATTAAACAAAGGAAAACCAAAGCCGTAGCCCATATCAGACACCCACCTACAAGGAATTTGACCATCTTTAAAGCAC
Organism: uncultured Gammaproteobacteria bacterium; assembly: GCA_964502815.1. Classification (GTDB taxonomy): domain Bacteria; phylum Patescibacteriota; class Microgenomatia; order UBA8517; family UBA8517; genus JBBTWO01. Next base: position 147,218 of record CAZCXV010000001.1, read on the forward strand.
TTCTCCATTTCAAGCTGACGCATCATTTGCAGATCATCATGCATATTAAAGTAACCTTTGCCAAATAGTGGATAGGAAGCAAGTAAACCAAAAAAGATCACAACAAGAAGTGGTATAAAGTGTTGCCAGGTAGTTATTCTCTTAAAAAGTTTCACAGCCTAAATAATATCATTGAGGAAGCACCTGTAACAAGAAAAAAGTGTCATAGAGGCCAAATTGGACTGTTTCTTTGTAACCTTCGTTTGGTCTATCTGCTTTTTTGAAGGTTTTGACAACCTTTAAGCCATAGTCTTCAAAGTCTTCCTCCACTTTGTTGTTTATTCTTGAAGAATTGGCAACCAAATAGGTTGTGGTTCCAGACTTAACAGAAACCCTCAAGGGTTCTGGCACTTCGCCGAAATCAAGTCCAGTGCCAATAACCGTAACATTGGGAACTGATTCTAAATAAATTTGCAGGCCATCAGGTAAAGTTCCAAAATAACCCTCAGTTCCTACAACTATCTTTTGATTTGGATTTTTGGCGTGTTCTTCTTTGATAAAATCGGCAACCTCCTTTATCCCTGTTCCAGCTGTCCATTCTTCCAAGTAACCGCTTCGTTCGCTTCTGGGTAATGCGGCTTTGGCTGGATTTGTCACCAGAAAGTAATTAAATCGAACTGCTAGTACTAACCAAAGAGCAAAGACAACCAAAGAAATGTTTCTAAAAATTTTCTTTTTTGTCAAAAAAACACTAGCTGCTATTACAAAAAGAAAAGGAATAGTATATAGTTCGTATCTGGCTGTAAACACTTTGGCATACATTGACTGAACCAAAGTAGGAAATGCCCACCAGGCAAATAAAAACATTATTTCTCTCCAGTATTTTTTAAAGTTAACTGCAATTCCAAGTAAGACTAAAATTAAAACTGGCCAAGGCCCCATCATCCGAAGCCATTCAATTGCCCGGTCAATCAAAAAGATAAATGGATCCTTTGGATTAGTCCACAAATGACTTAGTGGAAAAACATAATCTTGGGTGCGTGAAGACAACATTTGAAAATTTGGACCCAACCTTTGAATGTTATACATTGCCAAAGCAATCAAATATGTAGGAATTGCCAAAAATCCAAGCTTGAAAAAATTGGCAAATATTGCTTTAAGCTTTTTTGGCCAATCAACAAGAATCCAAGATGCAGGGATTAAAATGGCTGCAAATAAAGCTGGTGACTTTGTCAGGGAAGCAAAACCAAGACAAAAACCAGTTAGCATTGCCATATCAAGTCTCTTTGTTTTGGCAGTCAGAGCAGCAAGAAAAGCAGTCCAGACAATAAACATTGTTAATAGTGCATCAACTAAAGCCATGCGGTCAAAAAAGAAGGCATAAGGAGACAAAGCCCAGAAAAAAGAAGCAATTAAACTAACAGTTTTATTTTTAAAAAAATAATAAGAAAGAGCAAAAATACCAATAAGTGTTGCCAGTCCTGAAAAAACTGAAATTAATCTGCCTGCAAATAAAGGATCAGAAAGCCTAGTCACCACAAACATCAATATCCACATATACAGTGGCTGTTTGCCGTCAGAGAGGGGTAAAAACCTTAATGTCGGCTCATGGGCCATAATCTGAGACCATCTAATATAGATTGCTTCATCTGCAAACACAGGAAGAAGAGTTAAATTGTAAATTCTAATCACAAAAGCAAAGGCCAATATTCCTACTAAACCTAGAATCGGTAACCACCAATCCTTCAATATTTTTTTCATGGTCTATATACTCCAAGTAAAGACTTAATTCTCACAGCCATTACTCCCCTAAAGCCAATCCACGATTCCATTAGCGGGTTTTTCTTTGTCCCAGCTTCATAGTGCCACTCTACCGGCACTTCTTTTACTTTTAGTTTCATTTTTCTAGCCAAATAAAGCATTTCAACGTCAAAACCCGCTGAAGTTGAAGCACCTTTTACTCGCATGTTGTCAAAAAAGACCTTCATTCTACCAAATACTTTACGGCCTGCTTCTTTTTTGAAAGCCTTAAAGCCAGTTTGGGTATCTTTATAAGGAAGCCTTAAGATAAGCATTCTAACGGTTGAAAAACCCAGAGACATTATTTTTCTTATTAAAGGCGCTCCTTTTCTTCCTTCCCTGGAACCAATGATTATATCAAAGCCTTCACTAAAGAACGGAAGAAATTTCTCAATTTGGTTCAATGGCGTAGACTGGTCCATGTCAGTAAATAAAACTATCTCCCCCTTTGCAGCCAATACTCCTGCAATAACGGTTCCACCCTTCCCTCTATGTGGTTCTTTCAAAACTTTAAAACCAGGGTGTGCTTGGCAAAACTTTTCTGCAATCTCAACTGTTCTATCTTTTGAATCATCATCTACAATTAATACTTCCCAGGTGTAGCTTTGAAATTTCAAATAATTATCAATAGCTTGTAATGCACCAGAGGAAACATTATGTTCTTCATTATATGCAGGAATAACAACTGAGAGAAAAATGTCTTTAGGCATATATTACTTTGTAAAGCCAAATACTGGATCTGTAAGATTCGAATCTTGTCCCGAACAGCTTTCTTTGACCTGAGTCTCATTATACCTTCCATAATCTGGCAACACCAATCCTAGCGCTCCAAAGCTTTTATCTATCCTATCCACCATTGAATGCGGAAAGACGATTGTGTAAACAGGGCTGCCGCTTTTTGGTTGATTTACATGCAGCTTTTCCAAGTAGAACAGATACCTATAACCTAAGTTGTTACCTGGACTTGTTATATAGGAAACTGACACACAGGGATAACTATGATCCCTGGAGTCCTTAGCAATAAACTTAACTATGGCCTTTCTTTGAACATAGCCACTGTCATTTGTTTTATGTCTTACAAAAGCTAAAATATTTATGCCAACTAAAAAAGCCAACACTAAAAACCCCAAGTACTTTGATCTCTCAAATAATAGGGAGATTGCCAGAGATACAATTATCAGCCAAACCACATTCATACCATTCAAGTAATATTCTGACGTGTTTATAGAATTGAAAGTAAAAAACAAGACAAAAAGAACTTGCCACAAAATTAGAATAATTGCCAATTGACTAGGAATCTTCTTTTTAACAACAATCAAGAAAGACAAAGTCACAAGTAAGTAAAAAATCCAAACTGGAGAAATATCAAAAACAGAATCTAAAAACAACATGTTGGCATTTTTGCGAACAAGCTGCATTACTCGATCCATTTTAGCCAATCCCTTACTTGTCCCAGTGGCATAATCTTTTTGGGTTGTGAAGGAAGCGACAAGCGCTTTTGACTGCTGGAAATCATGTCTAATTTCAAAAGCAAACAAGGGAAGTAGTAAAGTTACAAAAATAGTTGCGCCAATAAAAAGATACTTAAAATTAATTTTGGTTTTGGAAAACATTTGCGCTACCACAACTAAAGGAGAAAGAAGTGCCAGACCCAAACTCAAATGCCAGGTAAGTCCTCCCAAAAAACCCAAAAGCAGATAGGCTTTTTGTTTGCCTTTTAAAAGAAGATCGGTGGCATACAAAAACCACAAGCTCCAAAGTATCACCGGCATAGTTGGCGCAACCTCCCTTTCAGAAAAAATAATCAAGGTCGAAAAAGCATAGATTAAGCTTGCAATCAACCCTACTTTTCTTGTAAATATTTTTGTCAAAATAAAGTAACAAGACCAAATTGAAAAAGTACCCAAGACTACTGGTAACCAAACAGAACCTGCAGGATCCCAGTCAAAAAGCCAATAGAAAGGAATCTGGAGATAGTAAAACAATGGGCCAATAAAAATTCCTTTACTGGATGTTTCTTGACCAATTAATCTTAAGTGTCTATCAAAAACCACATCTTTGACAAACCAAGCAGCCAGATCTTGATCGTGGCCATACATGAACCATCTGTATGGATTAAATACTCTTAGAAAAACACCAATAATTAAGATTACTAAAAACAGCCAATGTTTTTTTACCAAAAAAATAAGTTTCCCTAAGATCATTATTTTATTCTAAGTCTTCTTTCTACCGTTATGCCACCTGACTTATATGCCTCCATTACTTTTCCTATCCCCTTTTGCCTATCAAGCCAAGAAGTCAGACGCTCTGGATGAGGTGGATCTTCTTCATATAGGGTATATAGAAGTTCTACCCGATCTTTTTTGGCTGCATAACCATGATATCTGGGGCCATACCAAGTAAATAGATAATCATAGCTATAGGGAATAACAGGGGGAACATAAACATCAACATTGAAATCCTGACCGTTTGCATTTTTGTAAACAAAATCCACTGCTTGTTTTTGATTTTTGAAGTAGATTGCACCTGGCGTGTCAGTGTTTATAGACAAAACAAATTTAAGTGGAGAGTAGTTGTTGGATAAAAATAAAATTAGAAAAGCAACCACAAGTACTTTTCCCACTTTGTTTTGCCAAATCTGACCCAGGACTACTGCAACTAAGAGTAGAAAAATCAGAAAGTAACCTGTCAGATAATAGTCATACAAAACTCCGTAATTCCCTTGATAAAAATACAGACCAAAAATTGCAGATGACAAAAGTAATAACAAGATTCTCACTTTGCTATTTTTTATAAGTTTGGGAAGAAAAACCACAAATGCAAGCAAGAGAAAAACTAAAGCCACTATCTCATTAGTCCCTCTTTGGTGAAACAGTTCCCTAGAAAAAACATTATAGTAGATGTCAGACCTTTCAGAAATAAAGGCAACATTGGGTAAAGCAAAGCTTTTTTCTTGGCCAAAAGTCTTAGTAATATTATTTAAAAGAAGGTATTCATGTTTAAAATCAAATAATACTAAAGGGGCAAAGGTGAGGATAAATAAAAAAACAGACAACAATAGCAGTTTTAAGTTTGGCCTATTTTTCCACTGCCAAACCAGAAAAATAAAAATAGCTGGAAAGTAAAATAATTCTCCTGAGGAGCCAAAGTTAAAAAGAGACAGACCAGAAATAATTGCAATTACCACCCAGGCCCACCTTTTACCTTCAGAAACTAAAAACATAGCCAAAACTAAAAACATAGACAATAAAAACATTGGCGTTGGATTTGACAGCCAGCGGGAAGATGTAACTATGAAAAAAGAAAAGGACGATAAAAGAGAAAAGATTAGTCCTGTTACCCGCCCTTGAATTTTAAAACCAAGAAAGTAGCCAAGAAGAATGGCTGCAACAGTTGTCAGAGACAAAAAGACAGAAGGAAAAACTGGATTTTCTCCACCAAGAAAGTAAAATGGGGCAATTAAGTAGTAATAGTAAGGGCCGCGAAAAATTCCAGCCAAGCCAGTTGTTGGCCCAATTAAAAATAATTTTCCATTTTTGATTAAGTCCCAAATTACCAATGCATCCCTACCTTGGTCATAATGAAAACCAAGTAAGTCACCAATTCTATAAACTCTTAAAAAGATAGCAAACAAAAGCACTACTCCAAGAAGTAAGTAAGTTAATTTGTGTGAAAAAACTTCTTTTTTTAAGGCAGTAAATATTTTCATACTCAAATTTTAATTCATAACAGGCTTATTATCGCTCATCCACCTCAGAAGGATTTTAATTCCTTCCTCCGGATCATTCGTTTTCACTTTTCCACCAGCTGCTCTGTCGTGACCTCCCCCAAATTTTGTTTTTTCCATAATATCTCTAACACTTACAGAATTAGGAATTGACCTTAATGAGATTCTACACATGCCGTCTGCCAGTTTTGGAGTTACAGTAAAACCCCAACCAATGCCTTTAATACTTTTTAGATAAGGAGCAAATAAACCAGATGCCTCACCCATTACGTTGTCATCTAATTTGTTTTCATTTATATAGTCCAAGGTTAGATAGGAAACTATAAACTCTGGCCAGCCTTCAGCTTTTTCAATTTTGCTATTTTTCATTAATTCTTGAAGAGTTTTATAAACAACTATACTCATTGACTGATATTTACTTTGCAAGGATTCAACAGTAATACTCCCGTCATTAATCAATCTCTCTGCAATACCCAAAGTGGAAGATTGGTCTGGTTTTATAAATCTAAAGTTACCAGTATCCCCCAATATTCCCATTAAGATAATTTCGCAAATCTCTTTATCTAAAGATTCTTTTTCGAGAAACAACCTATAAATTATTTCTACCGATGCAGGATATTGAGTTGCAACTAAATGAAGATCAAATATATCTTCAGGGGTCGGATGGTGGTCAATACAAATTACATAATTTTTGATTTTTGCAATTTCTTCGCTTCTACTAAATCTTCTCCAACCCGACCCATCTAGAAAGATAATTAGATCTTCCTCGGCGATATGATTGTAAATATCATTAACAAACTTAATCTCAGAATATCTTTCAAAAAAAATCCAAGTATCGGTTTTTTCACCAGTATAAAAGATGTTTATTTTGTCTTTAGCTATCTTTAAAACTTCAGTTAAGTAATAATGAATTCCTAGAACTGATGAAATAGAATCATCATCTGGAGAAGTATGAGAGGAAACAACAATAGACTTAGCAGACACAACTTTGTCTTTAAACAAAGTTATAAACTCATCAGTTATTTCAGAGTAGAATTTCTTGTCTGTCATCTTGCATGTCCCAGTTTATAGATTGTTACACCAAACTCTTGCCACTGGCCATCTATTTTGGTCCAACCAAAATTAGTTACCTCCGCTTTTGGATTGTGTGTTGGATCACATTTTTCTTGGGGCATTTCACATACTACAAACAGATAACTTTGTATTGTACTCTTTGTGTCCATTGGGTCAATATCGACCACTTTGCCTTTGTAGACATCCAAAAAATATCTGTAGCCAGTGTCATAGTTGCTTTGGGCAATAAGAGCAAAATTAAATTTTTTTCCTTCTGAAAGCTCTATTACCCTTTTGGAAACTTCTTGAGCCCTTTTAAGTTGCATATTGGGCGGACTTTTCAGAGGACTATTGAAAATATTTGCAATAATTAGCCCCGCTACTAACACTAATCCCAAAAAAGAAAATAATTTCTTTTTTGATTCAGTTAATTTTTGAACCAAAACCCCAGTTAGTAGAAACGGAGCTGGAAAGAAAAAGCCATAATAATGATCATAAATGTGCTGTTTATAGGCCGCCAATCCAAGGGTGGCCGTAATTAACCAAGCATACAATAGATAGTGACTTGCTAAAAGTTTCTTTTTGAAGACTAGCCAAATGGAAAAAACAATAAATACAACAGACAATACCAACCCTATTGATTGATTTCGGCCTGCAGGAAGACGAGTAATATATTCCTGATAGACAGGCCAAAGATTTTTAGCCGAATTCCAAGGCTTAAATGCTACTGTTTGCTCACGCTGAGTAAAGAATGTTTTTATTGACCTGAAGTTATTCCCTCCATGCCTAATGTCAAAAATAACCAAAGGACTCATTAAAAAAAGAAAAATGGCCAAACCAAGCAGGGAATTTTTCAGTAATTTTTTTCTAGAGTTTTTATTTTTTAGATAAGTTAAAAACCAGAAGACCCCCAATACTAAAGCCAATACAAGCCCTAAGTAATGAGAATTAAGAACAAAGGCAAATGAAATGCCCAAGACAATCAGCCAATTGTATTTCTTCTCCTGCCAAACTTTCCAAATTACATAGATACAAAGAAGGGCAAAAAAAGGCATAACGTTTGGATTCCAGCTTGATCTGGAGTAAATAATTACTGTTGGAGAAATGGCATACAAGATACTGGCAACAACTGCTGCTACTTTTCCAAACCATTGTCTTGCAACTAGATATATAAAGCCAATGGTTATTACTCCCAGCAAAGCCACAAAAACAGATGGGCCGACTGGCGAAAAATTTGCCAAGAGAAGACTTGGAGCAATCAAGTAATAATAAAGTGGTCCCAAATACATATTGCCAATTGAAGTTCCTGGGCCAATGAGTATCGGATCCCCATAAACTAAAAGTTTTCTGACAACTATTGCATCCCTGCCTTCGTCCCCCAAAAAAGTCATGTAGCCATCAATTTTATAGAGTCTTAAAATTGCTCCTAAAAGAAGAATTGCCAGAAGAATGTAAAATTCTTTCCTATTTGCCAAAATCCATTTTTTTGCATTTTCAAGTGTTTCCGTCAGAATCTTCATATCAATTTCCTCCACAATCTAAATAAATCAACAAAGCTTTTGATGATAACTCTTAGTTGCCTACCTGTTCCCACTCCTGCCAGTCTTGGATAATGAGTTATGGAAACTTCAACTATTTTAAAACCCTTCTTTTTTGCTTTAATCAAAAATTCGCTAGAAATAAATGCTCCTCTTTCTGACTCAAGCTCAGAAATTGAATCGATTACCTTCTTAGAAACGAATTTAAAACCACAATCAATATCTTTGACATGCAAACCAAACAATAGATAAACCGCCAACTCCCACATTTTACTGGTTAGAATTTTAAATTTGGATACTTGTCTTTTTTTGTAGTAGCCAATAACTAAATCGGCACCAGTTTGGTTTTGCTTATCGATAAAATTTGTTACTTCAGAAAAATCAAACTGGCCATCTGCATCAGTGAAAGCTATCCAAGCGTATTTGGCAGCATAAAAGCCAGTTTTAAAAGCTGCTCCATAGCCTCTGTTTGGGTTATGGGTAATTACTCGAATTCTTTTGTCAGATCTTACAAGCTCTTCGCCAATTTCACCAGTCCGGTCTTTACTTCCATCATTAACAATGATAATTTCCCACTTGTTGGCAATTCTTCCCAAAACTTCCTTGGCTTTTAAAACAGTTTTTTTTATACTAGCTTCTTCGTTATAAGTGGGGAAGAAAACAGAAAGCTCTTGTATTTTGAATGCCATAACTTTAGTTAAATTTTAGCATATTGTACGCTCATCGTGTTATCATATTTAAGAAATATATGCAGAAATTTGGCAAGGACTTTCTTTTGGCTTTAGTTTTGGCAGTGATCCCAACAATGTTAGTTTGGCTTCCTTTTTATCTTAAACTTCCTGTTTTTTGGCATATCCCTCTGCCTCAACGGGGAATGGAAACAATAGTTTCAAATTATGACGGACCTTTGTATCTAATTGTTGCCAAAAGTTTTTACAATCCAGAAGTAGTCAAATCTTTCGAGTTTACTCTGCCAGTTGAATACTATGCTGCACATTTTCCACTATATCCAATTTTAATTCGAATATTTTCTTTTGTTTTTGGTTATCCTTACTCCATGCTCTTTATAACCGTTGCTTCTTCTATTTTGGCAATTTACTTTTTCAAGAAACTAATTTCTCAGTATCTGACTGGAGACGGCGCAATATTTGCCACTATTTTCTTCTCAATTTTTCCAGCCCGCTGGTTAATAGTCAGGTCAATTGGCTCCGCCGAACCGTTGTTTCTGACCGCTGTTATAGCTTCTGTCTACTATTTTAAAAATAAACAGTATTTATTTGCAGGGCTTTGGGGAGCTATTGCAGCTTTCACCAAATCCCCCGGTGTTCTTCTTTTTGTAGTCTTTACTCTTTCTCTAGTTTTTCCAGAACTGAAAAGAATCGCTACCACCAACTTTGGAAAGTGGCTTAGGTCTTTGAAGTGGAAAGCTTTTCCAATTCTCCTAATCCCGCTTGCCTTACTAGGTGTGTTTTTGTTTTACAAACTTACCCTAAACGACTTTTTGGCTTACTTTCACTCTGGAGACAATATTCATCTCTTTTTTCCTCCATTTCAAATCTTTAATTATTCAGCTCCTTGGGTGGGAACCTTTTGGTTGGAAGAAATAATCTTCATCTATCTTTTTGGCTTTTTAGGATTTGTAAAATTAGTTAAAGACAAGCACAAGGAACTAGCTTTTTTTGTTGGTATATTTTTTACCACTACCATTTTTGTTTCCCATAGGGATTTGATGCGTTATTCTCTACCCATTGTTCCTTTTCTTTTTGTAGCCTACAAAGATATTTTTGACAAAAAAGAATTCAAGTATTTGCTTGCATTCTTAGTAATTCCAGTTTATTTGTTCACCCTAACCTACATCTCTCAAAATACTATGTCTATCTCTAACTGGGCCCCTTTTTTGTAAATCTATGGTATTATAATCTTCCATGGTCGAAGGCGACAGATTATCCTTTTACCTAAACACAAACTCAGATCGATTACACCCCAGTGGGTGTGTCTGCAGCTGCTGTGGGAAAGTGCATTTTCCAGAAAGACCAGTGTGTCCAGACACGTCAAGCTCGTTTAGAAATTCTAGGAAATTTCCAGGTTCGCCAGATGAAGATATTGTACATAGCGTAATTATAGGGGAGCACGACAAAGGCAACCACAAAAGCCAAAACCAAGAAGTCATATTGTATTCCGACTAACTTCACTCCCAAAGGCCCTAATACAGATTGTATTACAATTGCCCCCACAGAAGTTAAATTGAACTGGAAGAATTTGTTAAAAATATTTTTCAAACCCAAAATTTTCTTCTCGCTAAAAGTCCAGAAATTATTCAGAGTAAAGTTTGAAACAATAGCCACCTCGGTAGACAAAGCCCAAGAAGCAATTTCCGGCAGACCAAGATTTCTAAAAGCTCTTAAAAGCCCCCAATTTACAATAAAACCGGTAAACCCGACAGTTGCAAATTTCAAAAACCTCTGGAGTTTGGGATTGTGGAGCTGAAGCATGAAAATTACCCGCAAAGTCTCCTGCATTTCGTTTTTAATAATCTTTGATTCCCCTTCCGTTCTTGGTTGAAATTTTATCGCTACTTCTTTTACTTTCGCTCCCCTTTGAACCATAAAGAAAAAGGTATGGATCTTATAGGCAAAACTTCTGGAGAGGATTTTTTCGAAAGGAAAATCTGCCATAAAGCCTTTTACCTTAGAAAGTCTAAATCCTCCCGTTACGTCGTGTTGATTGGGTAAAATCAATAGAACTCTGGCCACTAAATTGCCAACAACACTCAAAAACTGCCTTTTAAATCCCCACTCCTTTGGAATTGAACCACCTTTAATGTATCTTGAACCTACTATAAAGTCGTAACCATTATTTATCTCCGCTACTAGCCTAGGGATGTCATTTGGATCGTGCTGGAAGTCGCCGTCAAACTCCATAATGTAGTCAGCACCCAATTCCTCAATTGCATATTCAAAACCCTTCATATAGGCAATCCCTAAGCCTTTTTTCTCGGCATTTAAAAGTAAATGCACCCAGTTGTATGTTTTCATTTTTTGACGAACCAATTCATAGGTTTTGTCTGGAGAGGTATCATCAATATATAACACTTCCATCTGGTGATTTTTTATCTGAGAAAATATCCCAGCCAACGTCTCAATCATTTTTTCGGTGCTGGTGCGTTCGTTGTAAGTAGGAATCGTAACTATTACTTTCGCCATATTATTTCATAATACTTCTTTCTAATCTAATTTGGAATGCTAACTTAATGTATTCCCAAACGTCTTTAAGATAAGTTTTAAAGTACTTTGGATTAAAGCTTACTTTCGACTCGCCTTGGGTTCTAAAGGTAAAAGTTGCCGGAAATTCATAGAACTTATTGGTTACTTGACTTAGCTTGTAAATTAAAAAAAAGAAAAAACCAAAGCCACGGGTAGGAAAATTAGTCCAATTAATGTTCTCCAAGACTCCTTTTACTCTTATTGCTCTAAAAGCGCCATTTTTATCATGGACTTGTCTTATCCCTGCAACCCAATCTGCAAAAAAAGTATTGGCGATAAAATGATTGATTTTCCTATTTGTTGTCCAACCTTGGGATTTACCTTCTCCAACGTGCCTGGAGGCAACTACGACATCCACGCCTTCTGAGATTTTTTTAAGCATTAGTGGAAGATGCTTAAAATCAAAACCAAAGTCGGCCTCATTGGTGACAATTATTTCAGACTTAAGGTTTTTAAGAGCATATTTGTAACCCCTGATCATCGCGCTACCCAAGCCATTTTTGTCACCAGAAAGAAGAAAGATTTTAGATTTATTTTTGCTAATATATTCTTTGACGATTTCACCCGTTCCATCGGGTGATTTGTCATCCACTATTAGGATTTTAAATTTATGGGTCTTTAGACTTGCGGTTTGCTTAAGAATCTGATCCAAAAGCTTTCTAATATTCTCTTTTTCATTATAGGTTGGAATCAATATCGTTACACGCATATCAGTCAAGTATATGAATTAGAAATTCAGATATCAATCTGGGCTTTTGTTATAATAGGAGAATATGAAAATTGACATTATTACTCTTTTCCCAAACATGTTTAAAGGGCCGTTTGATGAATCTATGCTCTGGAAAGCCCAGAAAAACAAATTGGTGGAAATAAATATCCACGACTTAAGGCAATTTGGCGAGGGCGAAAGAAAAACAGTCGACGACAGGCCATACGGCGGAGGTCCAGGCATGCTGCTTAGAGTTGATATTGTAGATAAAGCCCTAGAAGGAGTGAAGCAAAAAGATGAAAACTCCAAAATAATCTTGATGGATGCTGGAGGAAAAAAGTTCACTCAGCAAAAAGCCCAGGATTATTCCAAACTTGACCAACTAATCATTCTGGCAGGGCATTATGAAGGCTTTGACTATCGAGTTCATGAGCACTTAATTGATGAAGAAGTTTCAATAGGGGACTTCGTCCTTACAGGCGGAGAAATTCCAGCAATGATTATTACCGATACTATAACCAGACTCATTCCAGGCGTCTTGGGCGACGAAGAGGGTGTAGAAGTAGAATCTCACATGCAGCCAGGCTACATAGAATACCCCCAATACACCAGGCCAGACAACTACAAAAACTGGGGTGTTCCAGAGATTTTAAAAACAGGCAACCACCCAGAAATTGAAAAATGGAGAAGGCAAAAATCAGAAAAGAGAAAATTATCTAGAATCTAGCTTAGTTTCTCTTACATCCTCAGTTGACAGCAGATAATACAATTTGCTATATTGCCATCATGGCTGATAATGAGGTGAAGATGGGAGTAACTACTCCAGAAGAACGTAACGATAGATATCATAAATACCGCGAAAGAAACTTTAAACCTACTGACCCAAAAAGGATCATTGAAATTGATCCAGAGGATCCATTCGAGAGTTATCCACCAAACAAGCCAGTTAGTCAAGAAAGAATTAATGTTGAAATTGATCCAGAGGATCCGTTTCTTCCTAAAAACAGATAATTCTTTTAGGTGTGTCTATCTGCAACAGAGGATGCTGCCCAGCTATCTGGCTTAGTACGCGCAATATAGCCATTGCCTGTTACCATACCCACAACTTCTTTAATCATTTCTCTAGTTTTTCCTTTTTGGCCAACATCAATGTGGATTTCTAAATCATAATTTGAGTGATTCATCGCAGTTCTTAAAACTGGCACCAGTTCGCCTGCAATTTCTAAAGATTTTAAAGTCTCGGCATATATTTTTTCCCTCAAGACCGGTTTTTTGAAGATCTTTTCCTTTTTCCAAAAATACCTTGCCCCCGACCCCGACCTATGGACAACAATAGCCGTAACCAGGTCTAACTCGTTTTGGCCGTTGTTTGTTTTTGCCTGCGAGTCAGAGCCAATAACCAACCTATATGTTCCTTGTGGCTCTTTTTCCACAAAGTCAGAAATTTCTTTGACCATTTTGCCAATAGTAACACTCCCAATCGTTGGGCTAACAAAGCCATTTTTAGTTAAATTAACACTCATTCGGGGCTAATTTTACCACAAACTAGGCCCAAAAGATGACTGAAGCCAAAATTATTAAGCCGACCGCGGCCATCATGACATATTCAAAAAAGACTTCCCAGTAGAGATCTTTGTGTAAAATATGGTGGACAATCCCCCAAACTACATAGGAAATAGAGACTGCCACCGAAACTGCAATCTGCAGCTTTCTATCATACGAGAAAAGCCAAAAGCCAATAATGCCTGCCAAAAAAATGCCGATTAAGGGAATGTAATGAACCAAATGTTTTGAGAAGGCTCTCATATGATTTTACCTGCTTTCATAATAACAATAATCACCATTATCATGCCGAAGAAAGCAAAGTGAGCAAATGACCTACTGGAAACTCTTGAAATCCTTCTTCTGGCAATAATTACCATATCAATTAAAAGAACGACCATTAAAATTGACACAATCACACTTGAAGCCCCCTTAGTGATATTAAAAGGTGATATCAACACCCTTTGCGAAGCTTCCACAGGAGTAAGCCCGGGACTGATTGGAGTAGGGATGACAATTGGTTCTGGAGTTGCCTTAGTAACTTCAGTTTTGGCAGCAACCGGCTGAGTTGGCAAGACATCCCCTACTCTGGCGCCAAAAAATTGAACAACAATAGTAGTTTCCGCTCCTCCCATTTGGCCATCAATTACGGCAACACCAATCTCTTTATACTTGGCTGACAACAAATTATCCCGGTGAGTAGGTGATGCCATCCAAGCATCTACCGCCGATGATGGATTTGAAAAGTCACGGGCAAGATTTTCTCCTGCATATTTATATCTGTAGCCTGTGTCGCCAAAAAATTTCCAAGGTTGAGTGCCATCGGGAGCCACATGCGCCCAGTAACCATTAGCAATCATATGAGCCGCTTTTGCTTGGGCAGCCAAGGCAAGCTGACCATTATAGGCAACTGCAGGCAGACCATTTTGGGCTCTCTTTTCATTAGTCAACCTAATGACTTCTGCAGGTGAGATGTTTGCTGCATAACCCAAAATTTGCGGACCAACAGAACCAAAACTTCTAACTGCAAGTTGAAGGATTAAAAAAAATGCCAAGACCAAAGATAATCCTGAAGGTCTAATAATTTTTGCCTTGTGGTTATTAGTCTGGTGTGGCAGTAAATAGTGGGCAAGCAAATTCATATTTACTTTCCATACTAGCGAACTTCCTTAGGATAGGCAACTATTATAAATCTCTTGCTGTCAAAAACACCAGTACAAGTGTAAATTGTCAGAGTTTCTTTATCTTTTGGCTCAACATAGTCGATAGCATCGGGATTAACGACTACCGTCTCGGCAATTTCATATTTATGACTTTCTCCTGCTCGATCTATTAATTCAATTTCATCTCCTTTTTTTAGCCATCTGATAGGGCCAAAGATACTGGTTTTATTGTGGCCGTAGATAACCGTATTTCCTCCCTGACCAAGTCCGGCAGAAATGTCCAAAAAACTGGCTCTGGTGTCTGAAATTTGCCAAACACCGTTTTCAATTGTGGAAATATCAACCGGCAATGAAATATTTACCTTAGGAATATTGATTCTTCCAGGAATGTTTTTATTTTGGTCACCAGTATCCCCTTTCTGGAAAGACTTGGGGGTTGTTGAGAACGAGAGGATCCTTTGACTATAGATTCTATAACCTCCAGTAAAAGATATGAAAACAAAACCTAGAAAAATTAACAACAAAGGATAGTTCTTTCGAAAGTCAATTGCCACTAGTTTCCTTTTCAATAAATAGCTTATACAAAAGCGGGGACAATAAAAAGATAATTAGATTGAATAACCAGTACCACTTACACCAGACTGTCAAGACACAAGGACAACCAATGATAAAGTGGGCAATCTGAGAAAGAATTGCAAAGATTACAGGCACCAGGATAAACCTCTTTAGTTGTGGTCTTTGACTGCTGTCATCTTTATTTTGTTTATTTCTCCAGAGAACATACAACACATAAACTATGGTGGCAACAAACTGAATTACCAGGGGAATCCACCAGCGGAAGTATTTACCACAAACCACCTCAATCGCTGTTTCTTCACCTTTAACTTCAGGTTCGGGGGTAGAGGTTGGTGTTGGTGTTGGCTCGAGAACTTCCTCAATTTCTTCTTTAAAAGCCCCTAAAACGGGTCTAAAAAATCTAGTTATTTTTTCGGTAGCAGCTCCCAAAACTGATCCTCCACCGCCACTACCCCCTGAACCTGGTGCTCCTCCAAGCTGAAATTGAACGCAGTTTAAACCCGAAGCATCCAAGTGGTGATCGGCTGGAACGCTAGTTTGAATTCCATCGATATTGACACAAACATCGCTGGATAAGACCGTACCATCACAAGTAAATGCCAAGTCAAAGTCAAAAACTGTTTGGGCATTTTGATACTCATTTCCAGAAGCACTGTCAAAAGTAACCGCCCACTGGTAATTTTGACTAGAGGAAGGAGAAATAGTCCCTAAAAAAATCGGCCCAAAGGCATACAAAGAATCCAGATTTTGGTTGCTTGCAGCTGCCGCAGAACCATTTCTAACGCCAAAAATGTCTGCTGCACCTTGCTTAATGACTGTAAATAATCTGGAAGCAAAATTAGAAGGATTTTGAGTCTCGTTTTTGGTATCCAAAGCCAAATTGCAAGATTCGTCGTTGTCCTGATTAATAACCGTTATGCTTCTATTTACCGAGTCTCCTGGAAGCCAGTTGGTTTCATAGAAAAGTTCTGCTCCGCTTGCAGGAGCAGTAGTACAAGGGCCATTTTCAGCGCAAGTTACCGTCAAATCTACCGCTTTTGCCTGGGAGACAGCCGAAATAACCAAACCAAGGCCAACAAATACTGTTAAAAATAATTTAAATAGTTTGATTTTCATTTGTTACCATTTCTAAAGGAATTACTGTAGGAATTGGAATCGGTGTTTCTACTGTCTCCAAAACACCAACTACAGGCAAGGGACTTGGCGTTTCCGAAACCACAACCGTTTCTCCTAAGTTAGCAGATCCTAAAACAATTTCCTGCAAAGAAGTTTGACTGATGGAAGGAGCGATCGGGGCTAGACTGGTAGGATCATTTGAGGACAGGTTTATGGCTTTGGGTGTTCCATAATCGTCTGCCTCCAGATCCCAATAGGCTAGGTCATTACAACCCACATCGATACAAGTGTGCCAATTTCCAGCAACTGTTCCATCTCCAGGTGTATTATTTCTTTCCATTGACTGTTTGAGGGTCGTGTTTACCCCCACCGTCCAGGCTCCAGCTGGAGTTTGGTCAATAGTGTTTCCCATTGCGTCTTTCAAAGTCAATTGTTCGCCAGCATTATCAAGAGAAAATGAAGCAGTAATAAAGTCCCCTTCAACTGCAAGTGCAGACGAAGGATTGGCCGCCGAGTAATTGGCAATCAAGAAATAACCACCGGCTGGAATTGATCCAGTTGGAATAGTTATTGCCGAAGAGCCAGAACCGGCATTTTCAATAACCCAATTTTTAAGATTTATTGCACTTGCTGTAGGATTGTAGAGTTCAATCCATTCATCGGCAGTCGAAGTATTTGACCCCATCCACATAATTTCATTGACTATGACATCTCCCAAAGAAGCTTCCTGAATTGTATTATCAACAATTAAGCTCCAAGTAGTACTCCAACCTCCACAACCCCATGTAGTATCACAAGCTTGGACGTGCCAATAATAGGTTCCATTTGGCGTCCCAGCTGCAGAAATTTGCGAAACCAAAAGTGATCCTGAAGTATAGGCAGGAACTGTAAAGCTGCCATCTGGATTAACGGCGCTTCCCAAAGAAGATTGGTACACATAATATAAAGTTGGGTCTACCCAGACTACATCTGCCCAATCCATCACCGGAGTCGCCGTCCAAGCGCTACCAACTCCAGCTACCGTACCATCGGCAGGTGAAGTCAGAATTGGGGCAGGAGGTGGCCAATTGCCAGAGGTAATAACACTTGTCAGAGTTTCGGTATCAAAAAAGCCCATGCCATAGGTTCCACCAACAGGCCAGGCTTTGGCTTCAATGTCAAATTGACAGCTTTTATTCCTCAAGGAACTTGCAGCACTTGCGGGAAGTGTTACTGTATAGTCATAAGTTTTACTTAAAGTTGGCGCCAGAGAAGATGCAGCCGTAAAACTATAGCTAGAAAGAAGACCGGAATAGACAACTGTAGCTCCATCCAAAACTTCTAAATTAAGACTGTTGCATAAATCTAAATCCCCCGTCGGATTTGAATACTCTTGACTATGCTCAAAACTTAAATCACCGGCGTTGCCAATTGAAAAGTCGCGGCTAGCGCTGTCTCCCGGCTCCATCCCAGTACTTCCAGTAAACTCGGTTAGACTCGAAGTTAAAGTTAAATCCAGGCTGGCAGCCTGCAAGGAATTATTAGAACTTGCCTCGGTGTCATTATAAAAAGAAATAGTTGGCAAAACTGGAAACAGGACAATAGAAACTAACGACAACAATACCAGAAACTTTGAAAATAAAGCTTTACCTTTACTCAACCTATTTTTTGTTTTTCTTTTTACCATTTTTCTTTCTGGGCTTTTTTACCTCCGGATTGTCACTAAAATCGTCTTCTTTTAGATTGTTGTCGTCTTGTTCGTCTTTCTCTTTTTTGTCTTTGATTTTTTTCAAAATTTCATTTTTAATGGTTTGCACTTCAGAATAAATTATCATTGTCGCTGGAATTACTATCAACAAAATTAGCCCTAATTGAGTTTGAGCAAAAGAGAGGATATAGCCCAAAAGGGGAATTATAGTTACCACCTTCCCAACCACTCTACTTAAGACTATCTCTTCACTATCGGCATTTTCATTGGCGTCTCCTTTGGTCTTAAAGCTTATTTTTCCGGTCTCCTCATTTTTTACTACTTCAACTATTCTGTGAGTTGCCGTCTCTTTGGCTTTTCTTTCTGACCTAAAAGTAATAACATCTGAGGCTTGATATTCATTTGCGGGAACAACCACAACCAAGCTTCCTAAGGGGATTACCGGTTCCATAGAGCCAGAATTGACGCTAAACAAGCGGAATTTTATTGGCGTATTAAAGGCAGATAAAAACACCAATCCAGCAATTACAAAAAGACCAACAATTAGTAATGTATAAAAAAACTTAAATATTTTCTTCATTTATCTTAAAAGTACTTCCGCTCGTGGGGTAGAAGCTTTATGTAAAAGCCTCCACCCATCACGATTGAAAGTTTCATACCCTTTTTAAGGGGTCCAGCTACTACAAAGGAAGCTGGCATTGTTTCTAGATTGAACCGCATAGAAAGTAACATCTGCTACTGCAGAGTCAGTCTGAGAAACGTTAGATACTAAAGCGCCATCACAGGTAAATCCTGGATTAACCGTAGGATCGTTTATACCTGCAGCGACTGGTGCTGGGGTTAATGAACCATAACACCAACCTTTTCCAAGATAGACAGTCGTCGCTCCTGGAACTGGATCGCCATCAACACCTCCATAAAGGTTGTTGGTTGCAGAATCAGCAATAACGTAAGTTAAGCCTGCTCCGGAAAAGTCTGTTAGAGCTCCGTCTTCGAAAACGGTTTCATCGTCTTCTAAAACGTTGTCTCCATCATCACCCCAGAAAATGTAGGCAACTTCCTGATCTAATTCTCCAGCTGCTGGGCCATCGGTGGCATCTCCAGCTGCGCTTTCAGGTTCGTTAATACCATTGTCTGCGTCTCCGGTTAAGGCGACGTTAGCACAAACCCAAGAGTCATTGTCATCTACATGAACACTGACAGTATCTTCAGCAAGGTCTCCTGGCTTGACGTCATCAAAATCAAAAAATACTTGATTTGTAAGGTCAGACAAGGTCCAAGTCAAAGGATCACCATCATAAGACAGGGCTTGTTGTACTAAGTTGTAATAGCTAGTGTTATCTATTTGTAAATCGATTTCACCTGCTATAAAGGTATTATCTACTGAGGTTTCTGTATCACTGAAGAAAGCGCGTGTGGCTCCGACAGCAACTGCAGAAACTAAAGCAATTGTCATAATTGATAATAAAATTTTTTTCATATTTTTCACCTCCTTCCTACTTAAGTTGTTATTCAAACAAAAAAACCGGCCATTATATGCCGGTTTAAATAATCATAATAAAAAATTGCAATTGTAATCTTGTAACATTTTTTAATAAAAGTTAATCTGAAATAATATAAAGTACTTCTTATAGGTTGTCAACCCTCGTTTTGAAACAGCATCTTTATCTCACTTAGTATTTGATATTTATAGGTCTATCCTTACCAACTTTTCTACCATTTACAGGAATTTTTAAACTCCACCCTAAAGCCTGGGCAATTGCTACCCCCACTCTAATGCCAGTAAAGGAGCCAGGACCTGGGTTGACTTCAATTTCTGTTAAATCAGTCAATTTTTTGTTTTTCCTGTTTAACAATTCCACAATTAAAGGCAGAAGCATTTGCGATTTTTCCTTTCTGGCTTCTGCTATAATTTCTTCATCTCCAACTTTGACCGTTAACTTCTCGGAATTTGTAGCATCAATATATAGTTTCATGTTTTTAGTCATATCTGTCTTCATAGCCATTAGGGTTATTCTTGTGCCAAGAATATGCCGACTCGATAATTTCTTTTAAGCCATATTTTGGCTGCCAGTTAAAGTCTTTTTTGATTTTTTCACAATTTGCATATAGTGCTGCAGCGTCTCCTGGACGCCTTGACCCAAAGTTAATTTTAAAGTCTCCGCCAACTTTTTTAATGCCTTCAGCAATTTGTTTATTTGAATAACCCTCACCAGTTCCAGCATTGTACTGATTTGAATCCACTCCCTCTAGTAATTTTTTAATTGCCAATACGTGGATATCAGCAAGATCCAACACATGAATATAGTCCCTAACACATGTGCCATCGGGAGTGTCAAAGTCAGTCCCATTAATAGTAAGTTCCCCTCCAGTTAACTGGGCTTTAATAGCAATTGGAATTAAATGACTCTCGTCCGGATGATCCTCACCAATCGAGCCGTCAAGATCTGCACCTGCTGCGTTGAAGTATCTAATTGCAATTGATTTAAGAAAGTGAGTTTGGTCAAACCAGTAAAGCATCCTCTCAATCATTAATTTCGTTTCCCCATACGAGTTTTCAGGATTTTTTGGATCTTCCTCTTTAATTGGTAAAGTCTTTGGTGTTCCGTAAACTCCCGCTGAAGACGAAAAAACTATTTTTCTGCAGTTGGCCTTTGCCATTGTCTCAAAAAGATTCATTGCCCCAATCAAATTATTGTTAAAATATTTGTAGGGGTCACGAAATGATTCTCCCATTTGGATAAAGCTGGCCATATGAATTACGCCGTCAAACTTCTCAGTTTGGAAAAGCTGACTCAGTTTTTCTTTTTGGGAAACTAAATCAATTTCAAAAACTTTGAAATCAGAAATTGCTTTTCTGTGCCCTTGGGAGAAATTGTCCAAGACAAAAACCTCAAAGCCTTCATCTCGAAGCTTTCTAGTAATGAAACTGCCTATATAGCCCGCCCCACCTGTAACTAGTATTTTTGTCATAGTTTTTTAAAACTTTACTGAAAAATCAGATTTAACTAGCCTTTCTTCACCAATTTGGGTGAAATCAATCCAAATTGTACCACTCGGAAGATGGTCTTTTATTTTCTCTGCCCATTCTATCACCACAACATTTTTTTCCTTACCCCAGATCTCCTGAAGTCCCAAATTTCTAACTTCCTCGTAAAAGTTAGTATCCAACCTATACATATCCAGATGATACAAATCTAGTTCTCCTTGGTATTGGCGCATTAAAATAAAAGTTGGAGAAAGAACTCTCTCCTTAATTCCCAGGCCTTGTGCCAACCCCTGGACAAAAGTAGTTTTACCTGTACCCAAATTGCCAGTTAGGGCAATAATTTCTCCACCTTTCAAACCAGAGCCAATTTTTTGCCCCAGTCTCTGAGTGTCTTTGGCGTCTTTGGTAGTAATTTCCATACAAAGTAACCTCCAAGAATTGCTCCTATTGTATCAAATCCAACGTCTCTAATTGCAGGACCTCGTCCTGGAGTAAAACTTTGGTGATATTCATCACTCATCCCATAGAGAAAAGAAAGTGCCACTGCTAAAGTAAATGCTTTGAGTTTAGGCATTTTGCTATTTAGAAATAGTCTATATAAAAGAATAGAGAAAATACCATATTCAACCAAGTGAGCTGTTTTTTTGACAATAAAGTCTTTCCAGTAAAATTCTGATGTAGGTGTTGTTGGAAAAGCAGAAAAAGAAAAAATAACTCCACCCCAAACAATTACAGGTAGAATATAAATAAGAAAAAATTTAAAAGTCAGCTTTTTCACCAGTAGAATCATTATACAATGCCCTTTGTCTAAAAAACCAAACCACCGGAATTCCAATAAAGATAACTCCTAAAATAATCAGCACAATTGGAAGGACAGGGATCTTTTTACCGGAAGCTGCTGCTTGTGGGGTTTGGGATGGTGTGGGGCTTTCTGAAGCCGTTATTCCTAGGACTTCAGGTGTGTTGGTTGGCGTTTCCTCTGGAGTAGAACTTGGCTTAGGTGTTGGAGTTTTTGGTTTTGGTGTTGCAGTGGGTTTGGCAGTTGCAACAGGAGCAGATGTTGGTGTTGAGGTTGGCACTGTTGTTGAATTACTTGTTGGAGCAGGTGTTGGAGTAGGAGTTGCGGCGATGACAGAAACATTTACCACTGAAGAATCATAATTAGATGTTTTATTAATTCTTACTTTAAACTCCTTTTCCCCTGCTTGTGTATCGGAATCAAAACGAGCTGTTATATTAACTACAGCGCTGCCACTAGCATCCGAAGTAAAGCTCGGCATACTCGACCAAGAAGTGTTTTGTTGCAACCATTGCCCATTCCAAGTGTCAACTTCATTAAAACTATCACCACCTAAAGCTTTAGTATTGTAGGTTGTGGAAGATTCTAAGTTAGTTGCACTAAACGACACATCAAATTGTTGCCCGGCCGTTGCAGAAGAAGGAAAGTTAGAAATAGTAACTGTTACTGCTTTGGCAGTTGTAGGGACAAGAAGAAAAATTAAACAAGAAAATAAAAATGCTAAAGTAATTTTCTTCACTTTTATTATCACTCTTTATATCAGGAAATTAATTAAATTGCACTAACCTCAAACTAGTAATATCTGAAACATTGTATTTATCTGTCAAAGGCCTACTTGCGCCGTTTTCTAAAAAGGGATCGTGCATGATGTATTTATCCCCCTCTTTTTTCAAAATCACAATAAAATGATCCGGTCCTGAAAAAAGTCCGGCAATAACCGGCCTGCCTGCAGCAAGTTCACTATCTAAAATGCTTTTTGAGGCAGTTGTTAGAGAAACACTAACGCCATTAACTGAGAAAGAATGGTATACATAGCCTGTTCCTGGAACAAAAGCATTAGCCAAAACTGCGATGTCTCCTGGCTTAATATTTTTTCCTTGATGAGAAGACACCATGGAGATGGAGGTAATTAGACAACCGTAAGCAGCGACCGAGTACTGAGATCCACCCATACCAATATTCCCCCATAGACCGTCTCTTTGATTAAAGTAGCAGCCCCAGGAATCACATTTTGTTTGGTTGGAAAGAATACTCGCTCCACCCTGAGAGCTTACAAACCTTGAGAAAGCTGCCAATTGTGATTTTGCCTGGCTCAAAAGCTGTTGGTATTTCTTTTCGTCATTTTTCGTCGTTGCCAGTAAATTGTTTTTTGCCAGCTTTTGGCTTGCTAAAGCCTTTTTTTGCTCTTCCAATTTCTTTTGCAATTCCTCAGACTGCACTTTTTGGTCTTTGTAGGAATTCTGAGCCTTCTGGAGTCTAGACATCAAATCGCGATCTGCCTCCTGAACTTTTTTTAGGTAATGGTCTCTGAAAACTGCCTGGGATAAGTCTTTTGCAGCCACTATAAAGGAAAAGTTATCGCCAAACCTAGCCATTTTATAAGTTTCAACCGCCCGGGAACTGAAAGCTTTAGAAAGATCTCCTAAAGAATTCTCCAGTTGATCAATTCTTCCTCCCAAGAGTTCAATTGTTTCTTGTGTCTGAGTAATTTTTAATTCAGTCAGCTTAATTTGGGCATCAAACTGCTTTACTTGATTAGAAAGGGTATTTGCTTGTCCCTGCAAAATAGTTATCTTGCCACTTAGTTCATCAATTAATTTTTGACACTCGTCGGGATTAGAGCAAGTCTGAGCCAAAACAGGAGAATTAACTCCGCTTAAAAACAGAACTACTAATAAAATAAAGATCTGGGTTAACCATTTTTTCATTACTCACTATTGTCTTACCTTTTCAGCGCCCTTGAAATGGCAATCTGGCTTCCCAAAAAGGCAATTATTAAGCCAATAATTACTTCCACTCCCAAGACTAATCCAAGTAGACCAAAAAAATTAAGAGCTTGTTTAGGCAAAACTTCTATTTCCCCAAAGTAGGAGATAATTGCTGGAGATAGATACAAAACTACAATAAAGGCAAATAGCCAACCTAGAACTACTCCCATAATTGAATAATTAACCGCTTCCAGAACAATCGGCGAGCGTATAAACCCGGGAGTTGCCCCAATTAGACTTAAGGTTTCAATTTCAGTTTTTCTGGTTGCAATCCGCATGCCAATAACTACCATTAAGACCAATAAAGACGCCACTGCCAATATTGCTACCAGTGTCGCCCCGCCAAACCTAATATATAAAGTCGCAGTTTTTAATCTTTGGACTACATCTCCCAAGGCATCTTGCTTACCAAGGCTAGCTGTAAAACCAACACTTTGTACAATTGGGTCGGCCTGAACTTCGTCTATTATTCCCTGGGCAAAGGTTAAATCGACAACCGAAAACTCCACGCTAGCCGGAAAAATCGAAGGACTAACGAGTTCAGACAGTAAAGGATTATCCGAGGTGGCTTTTTTGTAAATTTCCAATGCTTCAGATTTAGAAACGAATCTCAAATCTTTGACCCGAGAATCGCTCTGAAGTTTATTTTGCAACCCAGAAATAGCTGCCGGAGTAGTTTCATCTTTCAAAAAGGCAATTACTTGGGGTCTGGTTTCAAAATACTTCAGAGTTTGATTGGAAGAATAAACCAAGACCGCCAGAAGCGTGCCTATAAAAAAAGTGATCGTTAAAACAGAAACAGCAGCCATTGCCTGGAAAGGTGATCTTCTGATATAGTCAAAACTGGTTTTCAAATGTAAATTCATTGCTTATTCTTTCTTCTTGTCTTCTTTGCGATTCTCTTTTTTAGATCCGTTATCTGTAACTATTTTACCGTTTTTCATTTCAACAACTCTCTTTTTTAGTTTTTCAATTAAAGATTTATGGTGAGAGGTAACAATTACGGTTTTGCCTTCCTTGTTTATCCTAGCCAAAAGTTCCATTATTTGGTCTGCCGTCTCCCAATCCAAGTTACCCGTTGGCTCATCGGCAAAAATAAATTTAGGATTTGTTACTAAAGCTCTGGCAATCGCCACCCTCTGAACTTCCCCACCAGAAAGTTGGGAAGGGAAAAGCTCAGCTCTTTGAGACAAACCAACCAACTCTAAAATTTTATCAACTCTTATTTGCCATTCTGGCTCAGGAACATTTTTGACCGCCAAAGGAATTTCAATGTTCTCGCGGACAGTGCGTTCATTTAGAAGTTTAAAATCCTGAAAAACAATGCCTATTTTTTGCCGGTAGCCGGGTATTTCCCTTCTAGAAAGAGTAGAAAGTTTTTTGCCGTCAACCACGATTTCTCCATTTGATGGCTTATACTCCCCCAATAAAAGCTTCAAGATGGTAGTTTTACCAGCCCCTGAGGCTCCAACTATAAAAACAAACTCGCTTTCACAAATTTCAAAAGAAATATCTTCCAAGGCCTGAATGTTTCCAAAATTTTTATTTACTTTGGCAAATGTAATAAGAGCAGACATAATTTACTAGGTTTCAGCATACCAAATGAAAGAAATTAAAGCTAGTCTAAAGCAAAAAATTATTCTTGAAGAAATTACTCTGTTACTTTAATTTTACAAACATCCATTAGCCAACCTGCTTTCTTGCCAGAGATTGTTTGGCCAGTAACTTTGACTTTCTTGCCAACAAAAGTCTGAAGATCAATTACAGTGGAACCCAAATAGACATTTTTAGAAACATCCGCACTTCTTACCAATTTATGTGTTCCTTCTCCATCAATTCCACCTTCTTCAAGTTTGCCTTCAGCTTCAGTGTTGCATTCCTCGCTATCTCTGCCCGCTTCACTTGCGGTTTGTTTAGCGCCAGGAGCAGCAATTTTATTGTCTCCACCGCCAAGCCCCCCAGATCCAGATAAGATTTTTCCTACCCCAACCCCTAGTAAAATTACTGCAATTGCAACAACTGCCAAAATCAAACCGTTTTTGGAAGAAGAGATGTTTATTTTTTTCAAAACAGGCAGACTTCCAGATGGAGGTGTCTGGACTGAAGCTGGAATTGAATTTGGATTTGCTTTTATAATCTGTTCCATATCTGTAAGATCAATATAGCAAAATTAAATGCAGTCTAACAAGTAGCAAGAAATTATTAGCTCCTTCCAAGCTTCAGTTCTGCTTCAATAAATTCGTCCAATTCCCCGTCTAAGACTGCATCAGGATTACCAGACTCAACTTCTGTTCGTAAATCCTTAACCATTTTATAAGGGTGGAGAACATAGGATCTTATTTGTGTTCCCCAAGAGGCAGGTCGATATTCTCCTTGAACTTCTTTCTTCTCTTCAATTTGCTTTTCCTGCTCTTTGGCCCAGATTTTAGATTTTAAAAGTCCCAAGGCAATTTTCCTGTTTGCTTCCTGAAATCTTTCGGTTTGGGCCGTTACTACAATCCCTGTTGGAAGGTGCTTTAATCTAACTGCAGTTGAGACTTTATTGACGTTTTGACCACCATGTCCACCTGATCTAAAAAATTGAATTTCCAAATCCTCGTCTCTTACTTCAACTCCAGGCAAATCAATATCGTCAAATTCAGGAAGGACTTCAACCATCGCAAAAGAGGTTTGTCTCAATTTGTCGGCATTAAAAGGAGACTGTCTAACCAATCTATGCGTTCCTACCTCGCCTTTAAGGTAACCGTAAGCAAAATTGGCTTCGACTCTAATAGTAATGCTTTTAATCCCAGCCTCTTCTCCTTTGGTTTCATCCAAAATTTCCATTTTCCAATTCTTTTTTTCCAAATATCTTAAATACATCCTAAAAAGCATCCCCGTCCAGTCCATTGCTTCTGTTCCGCCCTGGCCAGCATGAATTGCCATAATGGCACTTTTCTTGTCATACCTGCCTGAAAGAAATGTAGCCAGCTTAATTTTTTGCAGTGCCTTTTCACTTTTTTCAAGTTCAACAATTAAATCCTTGGGAAATTCATCAGCCAGAGAAAATTCTTCCAATAAAGTAATTTGGTCATACAAAGAATTGATGACTTCTATTTCAGACTTGGTATCCGAAAGTTCCTGCATCACTCTTTTAGCATTTTCCTGGTCATTCCAGAGGTTGGGATCCAAAGACTGAGATTCTAATTCTTGAGTTCTAGCCCTTTTTTCATCCAGTTTTAAAGAATCTTTAACACCTTCAAAATCGTCTCTCAAAGCCTTTATTCTATCTTTTGTTTCTTGCATGAAGATATTTTACCATCAAATGCCTACTCAAAATCTTTTGGTTCACAGATAACATCTTGAAGCTTAACGCGACTTTCCATTAAGACTTTGGCAATTGGCTTGGGAGCATTTTTCCAGCCTAGAGTCGCAGTTAATATTGTTGTTCCACTTAAAATAAAAAAGCCTTCTATGACAAGGGCCAGAGCAAAACCTACTACGACGCCAATTATTGAACCCCTAAAGGACCATTTGATAAATAAGTGATGCATTCTGGCAACTGAAAAAACCAAAAGAAAAACTAGAAGAACTACAAAAAAAGCTGTCAAATAATTAGGAGAAACAGTCAAACCACCAAGTTTTAAATCAAACGTTTTAAAGGCAGAAGCTAAGAAATTGTCCATTAATTAATAATATCAAATTTTATTCAACAACTTCTTCCTCCTCATAAATTGCACCATCTGCCGCCCCTCCGCCTGAATTGGCAGTTTGGCCGTCAGTTAAGGTAAAAGAATCTGTCACCAAAGAGTATATTGCCTCATCACTGCCAGAGTATTCAAGATAATAAATAATTGCCTTGTCGATGGCTACTGTTACCAACTTACCAGACATCTTGTATTGCTTTGCAGACATACCCCCCAAAGAACTTGCCCCAACAACTGT
Source organism: uncultured Gammaproteobacteria bacterium (assembly GCA_964502815.1). GTDB lineage: Bacteria > Patescibacteriota > Microgenomatia > UBA8517 > UBA8517 > JBBTWO01. The sequence goes on from CAZCXV010000001.1 coordinate 175,071, forward strand.
AGCAAAAGTGTTGTCTTTTTCCCAGTCAGCCAGAGACTTATATTTAGTGTCTTCAATTTTAAGAGTGATTTTTTCACTTCCTTTGGTGATATTTAAAAAACTGTAAGTGCTGTCGTCATCTGGGGTTACATCAGAAACATTAAAGTCAGATGGATATTTAAACGAAAAACCCGCAGAGTCCAAGTAGTTAAGCGCTGCTTGAGATGTAACTGTTGGCTTGATTTGATTTTTGTAAAAATCGGCTGAGGCTGAAGAATCAGTAACTTCTTTTGGCTTTAAAACAAAATACAAACCAACTAACCCACCAAGAAGCATTACTACTACCAGCACAGTCAAAATGATCTGATTTTTTGACATCTTGATACAAATAACTATATCATATCTTAATATATGAATAAAAGAAGTTTGCGGCTAAATAAAAAACTACTGGTTGTCTCGATTCTTGTCTCTTTTGTTTTATTATTTTCATTTGCCATGCCAACATTGGCCAAGAAAAGATTACCGGGCTTGGGGAAAGTCTCTTCTAAGGTAACTTCTACCAAAGGCATAACAACAACTGTGAAGTTTACCAATTACAAAAGAGCAATCAAGGTAACTTTTTCAAACTTGAGCATTGCAAAATCAGTAAACTATTCCCTGACTTATACAGCCAACGGTGTTGAACAGGGCTTTGGGGGCAATCTTACAGATTTAACTGGAACCCAAACCAGAGAAATAACTCTAGGAACTTGTTCAAATGGCATTTGCAGATATGACACCAACATTAAAAACGCCAAATTTGTAGTTACAACCACTCTCCAAAATGGCAAGAAAGTAATAAAAACTTTTAAATTGAAAATCTAGAGTGTTCTTCTTTAAGTTCTAATCAGTTTAGTTTGAAGGACTGGCTGTTGGACTGGGGCTTGCAGATGGTTTTGGCGTTGCCGAGGCTGTTGGTTTTGGACTAGTAGAGGCCTTGGGAGTAGAACTTGCAGTTACACCCTTTCTTGATCCAGTAACAATTAAAATGTCAGAATTTTTCAAAGATGAAGAAGTTTTTACTTCTACTGATTTGTAAATTGACTTCAACATGGTGGTGATTTCCTCTTTTACACTGTCGCCCGTGTCTGAACTAAAGGTTGCCGTAGTTGTGGTTGCATCCTGAGTTTCAGCATTACCTACTTTGATTTCTTTGTAGCCAAGTTTCTGGAGTTCTTTTTGTAAAAATCCTGCTTCTCCCGCAACGCCAGTTCCATTTTGGACTTCAATCGAAATATCCTTTTTATCTACTGGCTTTGGCTCTTCAGTTGGCTCTGGCTGAGGAGTTGTCTCTTCAACAAAGGGAGTTGGAGATGTTTCTTCTTCACTTGTTTGGCTTTGGGTCAAGAAAAACCCGGCGACACCTGCAATAAGTAATAACAAAATAACTATAAGAAGCCATTTCATTCCACTTTTGTTTTTCTTTATAGGCTGAGGGGGTACTTGATTAGTAATTACTGAAATATCTGGTTCTGGATTCTGATACTGTTCTTCCATATTGCCCGATAGTATACCAATAAATTTTACTTGTCAACCTTTTGACAAATGAAAAGAGTAGGATTATTATGTAGTTCTTACATGGCTCTTCCTGATTATTTGCAAGATTATCCAACAGACGCAATGCGTCTTGACAATATTGACCCTGAAGACATTCCTAGTTTATTCTTCAATCAAATACTTACTGAGAGTGAAGTCATAGGTTTTTTTGAAAGCTCAAATCATACTTCGATACCTCAAAAGTTGTTATTAGTTGAACAAATAATAGCTGGAATACCAACTAATATGGATACTGATCGTTGTAATGATATTCAACTTTGGAAAGAACTAAAGGATAGATTTATATCTAGCACCACAAAAGGCGTTAGTTGGGATAAGTAATCTACTCTACTTTCAAAAGTTCAACTTCAAAAATTAAAGTTGCATTTGCTGGAATTACCGGAGGAGCGCCAGCCGAGCCATAGCCTAAATCTGCTGGAATGGTTAATTTTCTTTTCCCCCCAACTTTCATACCCTTTACTCCTTGATCCCAACCGGCAATTACTTCTCCTGCTCCTAATGTAAAGCTAAATGGCTGGTTTCTGTCAACTGAAGAATCAAATTTAGTTCCATCGGTTAGGATTCCAGTATAGTGAACAGTAGTTTTCTTGCCGTCAACTGCTTCCTCGCCTGTTCCAATTTGTAGATCGTCAATTTTCAATTCAGTAACCTTTCCTTGTATTTCTATTTTAGCATCTTTTGCTTGAGGAGTGGCAGAAACAGTTGCTAAAGGTTCAGGCTTGGTTAAGTTTATTTGCTTTAATTGCTCCTCCTCCTTTTTTTGGGCTCGGTCATTCAAAAACAAAAAACCTCCAAAAAGAAAGATTGTTACCATTGCCGTAATTAAACCTATATTTTTCATACTAAAAGGTATTTTAGCTTAAATTCAATGTCTTCACAATTTACCCTGGTTAGTAGTTGTATAATCCATCAATGTCTGTAGAATCTGGAAGTAAAACAAACCCAATATTCGACTTTTCTTCTCAGGCGGAATTAATACAATATATGTCTGAATGTATGGCAGAGGATAGTGAGTATAGGGGTATACCGATTGACGAAGATATGAATCAGGTTTTCAAGGAAACTTTTGGATTCACCTTGACACAAATTAAAAGTGCTCTTCGATATCGGCAGCACCTTACGACAAACGAAATAAATACACCCAAACAAATTCTTCGTGCAGCGGAAGAGAGAATCGGAATTATTTCACAATTTGACAAAAGCGAATTGAATTTAGTCTTCTCAAACAGACAAACAGCCGTAAAACACATGTCACAAATCATAGCTGAAAAAGGTTTGGACAATGTCCCTCCAATCAAGAACAAACGGGCCTTCACCGTATTTTTTGGAATTTCAAAAAAATTCTTAAGTGAAAGAAAGGAAGTTTTAGACAGTGCAAGGCCGTGCGATCTTGTGGATGAGGCAGTCTGTATTGTTAAAGGGATTGATTATATCTCAAGAGACCATTACAGAAACTGCAATAAAAAGGAGGAAATATATCAACTGATGCTTAATAGAGCAAAACAATTAGTAATGACTGGCTATTTTTTAACCTCATCTACTAGATTGTCAACAGAAGTATCTAGAGTTTTTATCGCCAATTATGGCATAAGTCCAAACGAAATAGATCGACTACTCAAAGCTCTAGACGGAAACAGTGACAGCCTTACTGCTTCTACAATCGAAATAAGAATTGCCAAATTGATGAATGAATCTTATCCTGACCTAATTGGAAATATAACTTACAAACTACCTCCCAGGAGGGTAAAAACCAGATTACAAAAAAGCTCTAACAAAAAAACACAACCAACAACTGAAAAAAGTAAAAAAGTGTACATTGCTCGTTACAACTATCAAAGCGCTCAGAGTCCTCAAGAAATAATAGACTATTTGGCAGGACAAGCGAGAGTATTAAGAGTAAACAATCAATTTATCAAGCCTGATCCAAACAAACTTGATGATCTGTACAAATCTTATAATATTAACTATGGAAAAGATCCAAGGGACTTAGAAGTGTTGATCAAGAAGAAAGGTTGGAAAGTAACGGCTGAATTCATTATTGAAGAAGCTTATGACGAATCATATAGAATCCAATCATTACATTTAAAAAAACCAAAACGCTAACTATCAAATTCTTCATTACTTGACTTTACTCTATCTTCAAGTAAAGTCAGTATTTCTCCAAAACGGGAAACCAAATCCCCCTCATTATCCTTAGGAATAACTAAATCCACACCTACCTTTTCGAATTTACGATTCATTTTGGGCTCACCGGATCTACCTACAATGGGTATATCTGGATAACGTTCTTTTATCATTGCAGCCGCTCTTGGTCCAATCATTAAACCTGGGCCAAAATTTGCATCCATTATTAGTAAATCATAATCACTTGCACGTTTAACCAACCCTTCTGCATCGTAAAACTCGTGCACAACAATATCGGGGGCGTTTTTAGAAGTCCTATCAACAGTCAAATTTAAACATCTAAAAAGCTCCGATATTATCCCTGCCTCAAAGGGAACATCGTCAACTACTGCAATCCAAATATTTTTTCCTGCAAATAAATCATGATAATAAGCCTTTCTCTCTTGCCAAGTTACTATTTGAGTATTTTCCATATCTAACTCCTCACAAATATTAGCCAATCTTTCTCTATCTCTATTCACAAGATATTATATCAAGAGGCACTTACCTCTAAGTTTATAGCTTGAATCCTAAAAATTGCAATCTGATCTAAATTTTGTAGAAATTCAACTTTATTGAGGTATTTGAGGATAATGGCAGTGTTTTGATGTGTTATTCAAATAGAGTATCTACCTACCCTAATAAGCTCTCCAAGTCTGAACAGATATTAAATCTTGGTCGCCATTTTTAATACCCGTTACTAATTCTAATAGAAAGCGATTGAGATTTCCAAGCCTATATTCAGTATTACCGGCTGCATCAGACATCCAACCCATAAAATCATTTGGATTTTGGAAGGAAAGATTCAACATTTTCAACTGCGTATTGTAAGTACATTTAATGCCATGAGGAACCCTTCCATGCACATATTCTTCATTAAGTCTCAACGTACCTGTCACACCTTCATAATGCTCATTTACTTCAAAAATAAACTTTGCATCAGAGTTGACCCTCTTACCGTAACAAAAAAGATCACTTTTATAGTGCTCCATTTGATCAGACCATCTTCTATTTATTTTTCGACTCTCCTGTATTGAAGCAGTAACCCCTTTGTGATCTACAAATATCTCAGGGGTAATTGGAAGCATTATTGCTCTTTCAGTCCATGAAGCATGGTCAGGGAAATGATACCAAGCCAATGCCTGTAATATGTTACCCACGCTTTCATAGGTTTTTCTTTCCAAACTTCTAAGCTCAGGAGCACCAAATCTGGTTTTTTGCCTATCGATTTCAACATTATTGAAGACACTCCATGTCATATCATCAATAGGAGCTCCAAAATTCTGTAAATTTTGTCTCAGCCATTGTTCGTGTGCTCGCAATAATATTTCTGGGGAATTTTCTCCAAAAAATTTCTCGGAGTATAGTAGCTTTGCTTTAGCATTGAGGCGATCTGGCCTTTCTTTATTAAAGTCCATTTTAGTTTAAGCTATTTCCTAACAATTGTTGCCCAATGTACTCTATAAATCTTTCAACAAAAGAGGTACACATTCCGTCAAAAATCTTCTCAAACTGAGGTGTTCCTTCAACTTGTTGTCCTTGCGCTCTTGCATAAACTACCCTCTCAGCTTCTGAGATCCAGTCTCCAAGATCGTGATCTTTTGGAGCTACTCTCATAAACCAACTAAACAAATGGTAGGCATTTCTATTTGCTGTGTCTTCAACAAGCCTTTGCATTTTTCCATTTTCAAGTTCTGCCATCCAATCTTTAAATTTACCTGCTTTGATTGCTATTGCTACACCTTGTGCCAAATTAACGTAAGTTCTAAATCGAATCGCAACCCCTAGGTACAATACCTTGTTAAGGGGGT
>CAZCXV010000002.1:0-105441 GCA_964502815.1 uncultured Gammaproteobacteria bacterium
GAAAAACAACGGAACCCCTAACGGCAATTACCGGGACGGATCTTAATATGATTTTTTGGTTTTTCATACTTAAGTATTTAGCAGTCTAACAATTCAATTGCTAGTTGTCAAGAGTGGAGGTATTTTTAACAAAATTATTCGTGAATCACAACCCTAGTGCCAACATTGTCAGAAGTCGACCTGATAAAACTTTTATCACCTAGAACTGGAGTTGTCCAAAAGTAAAGTTTCTCAGCAATAGGAGTTGGTAAGTTTACACAACCATGACTGTGAACTTTGCCAAAGTCACTGTGCCAATAGGTTCCATGCAGTCCATAACCTCTCCAACTTGGTACCTTGTCATTTTCGAAAAACATAGTATAAGGAACATTGGGAAGGTTATAAGCATATCTACCCTCTCCACCTTTCATTCTGGTGTATCTTATTTTGTACCAAATCCTAAATTCCCCCTGAGGTGTTGGAAAATACGGTAGGCCAGTTGAAACCAGGCTTTCCAAAAATAAGTTATTGCCATCCCAAGCTTTCAATTTTTGTTCAGACAGGTCAATTTCGATCCACTTTTCATTACTATTAGTTACCCCCAGTACCGGCATACCAGCTATATTGATCTCTGCAGGAATATTAAACTCTCGGCCAAAAAAGTAACCTCTGTCGGCTATTTTGTCATAGATGCCTGAAAAATCAGTTATATAATTTGTCGAAAGTTTCGGTCTAAAGTTTAGTTTTACAAAACCAATGCCAATGAAAACTAAGGCTGCAAGTGAAAGAAAGGCAATAAATAAATTTGCTTTAGAAGCTTTTTTTATGGCAGACATATTCAATAAATAGTATCATTAACTCATGAGCAAGAAAAGAACAATAACTTCAAGCTTCGGCTATGCTTGGGAAGGAACAACAGAGGCGTTTAAAAACGAGCCAAATTTCAAAATTCATCTCGTCTTTGCAGTTTTGGCAATAACTGCAGGCTTTGTCCTAAAAATCTCTTCCCAGGAATGGACTACTTTAATCTTAACCATAAGCGCAGTAATTACCTTGGAACTGATAAATACAGCAATTGAAGCCCTAGTCGACCTTACCAGCCCTAAAATATCAAGACTGGCAAAAACTGCCAAAGATGTTTCAGCGGCAGCAGTTTTTGCCACCTCTCTTGGAGCACTAATTATTGGACTGATTATTTTCTTGCCAAAAATTAGTTACTCGGCATTTTTTTATTAAAACAGAAAGAGGGTAAGTATCCCTATTGCAAAGCAGTACATTCCAAAATATTTAAACTGCCTCTCATGGAGAGTTGCCAGAACTATCTTTATCGACAAGAAACCAAAAATAAAAGCCGCAACAAAACCTGCAAGATAATTTAAAATACTGTTTTCAATATTTACTCCATGCTTAACAAACTCCAAAACATTGGCGCCTAAAATAGCTGGAATAGCCAATAAAAAAGAAAATTCGGCCAGTTTTTTCTTGTCAATTCCCAGTATGGAACCCACAAGAATAGTTGAACCAGATCTAGAGATGGCAGGAATGATGGCAACAGCCTGAGCAACACCAATTAGTAGCGAACTTTTGGTACTAATAGTTTCCTTTTGCCCACTGAACTTATCTATGAGTATGCAAATCACCCCAGTGATTAGAAATTGTACTCCTATAGCCTTGAGGTCAGAAAAACTTTTTTCTAAAGCGTCCCCAAGTAAAATTCCAAAAAGTCCTGCCGGAATTGTGCCAATTATTAAAAGCCAAATATATTTCCAGTTCTTGGAAAGGATTTTAACAATCTTTTTATAGTAAAATATAACTACAGCCAAAGTTGTTCCCAAGTGCAAAACTACATCAAATAATACTCCCGGTTGGGAAAAACCTGGAATCAAAGCTTGAGCGACAACCAAATGACCAGATGAAGAAACTGGTAAAAACTCTGTTAATCCTTGGACAACGCCTAAAATAATTGAAGTAAAGATATTCACTTAAAAAATTATACCGCTTTTACTAAGTTTTCTTCTACCTTTTCCCAATTAACCACATTCCACCAAGCCGCAATATAATCTGTCCTATTATTTAGGTATTTTAAATAGTAGGCGTGTTCCCAAACATCTAGCCCCAGTATCGGAATCTCTTGGCCATCCATTAAGGGGTTGTCTTGATTTGGGGTATCGACAATCTCAAACCCATCTCCACCTTTTACCAACCATACCCAACCACTACCAAATCTACCGACTCCGGCTGCTGAAAATTTTTCTTTGAAGGCTTGAAAGCTACCAAAAGAAGTCTCAATTAAGTTTTTTGTTTTTCCAACCGGCTCTTTATTTCCACCAGGCGTCATTACCTCCCAAAAATGAGTGTGGTTGAAGTGTCCCCCACCATTATTTTTTACCACTGTTCTAATATCTTCCGGAAGTGAGTTGATATCTGTCAACAGCTCCTCAATATTTTTAGCAGCCAAATTGGAATATTTCTCCAAGGCAGCATTTAATTTTTCAACATAGACTCCATGGTGCTTATCATGATGAATTTTTATCGTTTGTTCATCTATATAAGGCTCCAGGGCATTATAATCATAAGGTAATTGGGATAATATGAATGTCATTCGGTTTATAATATCATAAGTGCTTGTGAGAAATTAAATAAAAAACATATGGCTAAAAAATATACTGAAATTATTTTTGATCTTGAGACCAAAAAGTTTTTTGACGATACGGGAAATTTTGACCCTTCCCAGCTTGGAGCATCTATTCTTTCACTGTATAAAAGAGACCTCGATGAAAACTTTAAAGAAATTGAAGGCCAGATGTTCTCCTTCTGGGAAAGTGACTTTGACAAGATGTGGCCATTATTCTCTCAGGCCACGAGAATAATAGGCTTTAACTCCAAAAAGTTTGATGTTCCGGTTCTCAAGCCTTACTCACCACCTTACTTTTCCAAACTGGCACACTTTGACATTCTGGAAGAGCTGAGAAACACCTACGGCCATGGAGCATCACTTGATAGAATTGCCAAAGACACTTTGGGAAGAACAAAGATAGATCTTGGCTCAAACGCAATTCTCTACTGGAACAAGGGAGACGAAAAAAGCCTAGCAAAATTAAAAAAGTATTGCGAGGAAGATGTAGCCATCACTAGAGATATTTATGATTATGTCTTGAAAAACAAACAACTAAAGTTTACCGACAAATGGAATACACCAAGAATTGTTGATATTGATTTTTCCTATCCTCCCCAGTCAGCAGTTCAACAAGATAGTCTGTTCTAGGGGGTCTTTGACATTTTGCTTTAAAATGACTATATAATAGTCGTAATGGTGCAACTGATTTTTTATAGTTTAATTGGCGGTTTTTTTTCTTTGACTGGTGGATTTATTCTTCTTTGGAAACATACTCTGGCAAAAAAAATAATGACCCCTTTGTTGTCATTTGCAACCGGCGCTTTTTTGTCAGCAGCTTTTTTAGATATCCTGCCTGAAGCAGTTGAGATGGTCGAAGAACCGCATCCAATACTTGCAACCGCCCTTGTAGGCATCGCTTCCTACTTTGTTTTAGAAAGACTCCTAATGACTTTTTTGAACAAAAACAAAAACATAGAGCATTCGCATTCTGAGCATACAGAGTCCCTTCCTCCCCTTTTAATCTTTGGCGATAGTTTTCACAATTTCCTAGACGGCATCGTGATTGCAATTTCTTTTGTCGCCAACCCATCACTTGGACTTATCACCACACTTGCAGTTGCAGCCCACGAAGTTCCCCAGGAAATAGGCGACTTTAGCATCCTTCTTCACCAAGGCTGGTCCAAGAAAAAAGTGATTTTTGTGAATATTCTCCAATCTCTGGCTACCATTCCGGGTGTCCTTGTCGGCTACTTTGCAGGTCAAGCGCTTGAAACTCAACTGCCTTACATGCTTGCTTATGCTGCAGGAATTTTTATCTATATCGCTTGCTCAGATATTATCCCTGAAATACATCATGATTCAGGACATAAAAAGTTTTATCAAGTTGTTGTACCTTTTGCCGTAAGCATTATTCTTTTAAGTTATCTAATTGGACTTACCCACTGATTATCTTTTAAAGTAAGTTTAGTATTTGCTTTACCTCAGAAGTATTTTTAGCCTCCATAAGTTTTTGCCTTAAAGCACTGGCTCCATTAAAATTATTAACATACATTTTGAAAAATTTCTTCATAATCTGAAAGTTTTTGTTTTCCCCCCAAGTTTTTTCATATAGTTCCAAGTGCTTTACTAAAAGCTTCAAATAATCCGCTTTGTCTCTTTTTTGTGTTTGTAAAGTTTTTTCAAAAACCCAAGGATTGGCAAACACTCCTCTGCCAATCATCACACCATCAACACCATATGTGGCATGCATTTTTAGTGCTTCTTGATAATTTTTAATGTCGCCGTTGCCAACAATAACAGTCTCTGGAGCGATTTTATTTCTTAGTTTTACTGCTTCGCCGATCTTGTCCCAGTCAGCACTTCCCGTTGACTGCTGGACTGCTGTTCTAGCGTGAATTGTTAAAGCCGCCAGGTTTTGGGAGAGTAAAAACTCTGCCCATTCTCTAATTATTACTTTATCTTTTCCCAGTCTTGTTTTAACACTTACTGGAAGATTTTTCACTCCCTTTTGAGCTGCAGCAATTACTTCTTTGGCTAAATCGTAATTGCCAATCATTCCTGCCCCTGAGTCTTTCTTAACCACTTCTTTGACCGGGCAGCCCATATTAATATCCAATCCGTCAAAACCCAAGTCAGAAATCATTTTAGTAGCCTTGCATAAGTTTTTTGGATTGTTTCCCCAAATTTGAGCCACAATTGGCCTCTGGTTCTTGGTGTATTTTAGTCTGTGACTAACAGAATGTTTTCCCGTAGACATTAAGCCATCTGCATTTGTGAATTCGGTAAAAAATACATCTGGTCTGGCAGACTCAGAAATTATTTCTCTAAAAACTACGTCGGTGACATCTTCCATTGGAGCCAGAACTAAAAAGGGCTTTGCTAGATTCTTCCAAAAGTTGGGCATTATTTTTTTATTTAGTTACAGCCAAGAGAAGACTTGCACTGCGCTTTAGCGCTTTCTGGGACGCTATCACAAGCCGAACATTGAGAAGTTTTGACGTCTGTAGTTACCTTGGCAGGCGATGAAAGCTCACTTAAATCCATAAACTTAATATCTGCTGGTACTTCAAATACCGATTGATCAACACTCCAAAATTTGCAGGAAAAATTCATATCTTTATTTACATCAATACTTCCAGTCTTGCTGTCTGGAGTAGATCCTGGAGACGGAGAGATATTTTCTGCTTGGGCTTTGGTGGACATCTTGTAACCTGTAGATTGGCCATCCATCCAAAAGTAAGTAGTTTGACCATCGACAATCATCTGAGCCCCAACGTCTTTGTCTTCTACTTTTGTGGTAAAGTTTCCTCTAACTTTACTAGATGCTACATACATCGTACCTTTGTTTCCTGTTTCATCTGAAAAAGTACACTCTTGTGATTGACCCAAGGAAAGAAGATCTTTTAAGGATTTTGGTAGAGTTTGGGAAGCTGGGGAATTTGTTTCTTTGCTGGAGGTTTGACTACCAGCTTGGTTAGACATTACAAAATAGCCACCAATTCCCAAAACAAGAAGTAAACCTACAACTATTAAAATAACTTTTTTGTTCATCTCGAAATCAGATTATATATCATTTATTTTTATTACTCAATTGTTGCGGGACAGGGATTTGAACCCCGATGACATGATTCAGAGTCATGTATGCTACCATTGCATCATCCCGCAGAGAAAAAACCACCCCTATTTTATCACACCAACAATCTCTGCAGGTACAAAACTCTCGGCCTAAACCCCATCAAACCAAAGCAGCCAGAAGACAAAACAAGTATTTCTACGACTATTGCTATAACTATACGAATATAGTTTTTAAACTTTAGAAAGATAATTTATTTTCTTCTTACCCGGACATAAGATTGAGGTGTTTTTACCTGGGGGCCACTTAGAATATAGGTAAAAACATAAATTAGAAAAGAAAAGATAAAAAAGGAAACTGTAAAACCAATTGTCCCAGGATGGGTTAGGGGGTTTTTGATTCTTTCAAAAATGTCCAAGAAAATTCCTTGTGGACTGGTCAATATGTCCCAACTATTCCACCTCTCAAATCTCCCCAAATATACTCCAAAACTTGAAAGACTCAAAATTACAATTGAAAAGATCCATCCCCAGATCTTTCCCTTTACAATAGTGATAATCTCTTGCATCCACAACAAAGATATTATTCCTAGGTATAGGCTGGTAACGGAAAAGGAAAGAATCATAATTAAGTCGAACCAGATAGGGACGAGATCCTTTTGGCGCAAATGAATAAGGTCTGTTAAGACATAAGAAGTATTGGGGAAAAACAGCAACCAAACTAAACTGGCAACAACTAATAAATGGCTAAGTCTTTTTGTTGCTTGAAATCTAAGGTAAATCAAAAAACCTAAAAACAGTGGTATCCAAGCCAAAAACAAGTTCCAATTCAAAAAAAGATACCTCATATTACCTACATAACCATATCTCCCTAGTGACATCGCCAGGCTCAAGGTTGAAAAAAGAAGGAGAACAATGGTTAGGTTTTTTGATTTTTTAGACATCCCCTTTAATGATGGCATACAAACGCCCGCCGTGTAAACTCTTGCAAAATCCACCTAAAGCGTACTCGCGAAAAACACACCAATTTTTATGGTATAATGATCGCACGAGCTGCTTTGAAGGTTGGAAATTGATCCTCCTTTTGATATGAGCTTAGTCAGATAGAAAGGAGGAATACAAATAAATGAAAAAATTATATGTAGGTAATTTACCTTACACTGCTACAAACGACGACCTGAATCAACTTTTCTCACAAGTAGGGGAAGTTGTTTCGGCCAATGTGATCATGGACAAATTCACAGGTAGATCCAAAGGATTTGGTTTTGTGGAAATGAGCGATGATGCTAAAGCTGATGAAGCTATTAAAAAATTCAACGAATATGACATGGATGGTCGAAAAGTTATCGTCAATGAAGCCAGACCACCAGAAAAAAGAGAGTTTGGAGGCGGAGACAGAGATAGAAGTTACGGTGGAGGACAAAGAAGAGACTTTGGATCAAGAGACTCCAGAGGTGGCGGATACGGTAGCGGTGGCAATAGAAGGTTTGGAAGATAACCACTATGGCAAGCAGTTGCACCAGATGTGGAAAACAGCGGGTTGTGATTAAGTCGTGGTCCGAGGTAATCGGGACTGCAACTATTACACACACTGAAGCTGAGTGTCCAGATCCGGACTGCCAAAAAGCAGTGAATAGTGGTATTGCCAGACAAAAAAGGCAAAGAGAAATACAAGAAAAGGATAAATTACAAAGAGAACAGGAAAGATTGGCCTTAAAAAGGAATATTTCTTAAAATCTTTGAGTTAGTTTGTCTCTTTAAATTGAAGTTCTTCTTCAAGTGTGTTTATTTCCCTTTGCAAACTGCCCACAATATCTCTTAGAACCATAACTTCAGAATGCCTTAGTTCTGATTGGGCACTTTCGTGGATTACCCCTCTATAGCCTTTCATTTTGAGAGCCAACTTTTCCTCGTATTTCACCAGCTTCTTTTTTAAGTCTTCTAGTTTCTCTTTTTTATTTTCCATTAGGTGTAGTCATTGTAGTAGAATATGTCCTGAATGTCTAAACACAAAAGAAAGATAATTATCGGCATAGTTGTCTTAATTCTTGCTGCCACAGCAGGCTTTTTTTTCTATCAAAAAAGTAACAATAGCCAAACTTCCCAACCTTACACTGTCAAATTCGGGGAAGTAAAAGAAGAACTCATTCTTTCGGGAACAATAACGGCCGATGAATACATCAAACTAAATTTTCCAGTTTCGGGAAAAATCGCTTGGGTAGGAGTCAAAGAAGGACAAGGAGTCAAAAAGGGCCAGCCACTCATCAAACTCGATACAATCTCTCTAAACTCGGACTATCAAAGAGCTTTGGCCGATCTAAGATCAGCCGAGGCCTCGGTGCAAAAAATCCACGACGACGTTAAGAATCACTCAAGCGACGAAACTTTTACACAAAAAGAAACCCGTACTGTAGCCGAGGTAGCAAAAGACAAAGCCTATGAGGCAGTTAAAAAGGCCGAAGAGAATTTGCGGGATGCAACCATTTACGCACCTTTCACAGGGATTATAACTACAGTTACAAATCCATTTTCCCAAGTAAGCATTTTTTCAACTGAAGACCAAGTGGAAATATTAAATCCTAAAACCATGTACTTTGACGTCACTGCCGATCAAAGTGAAATAGTCAACATTAAAAATGGTCAAAATGTCGAAATTGTTCTCGACTCCTTTTCGGACAAAACTTTCACGGGGATTGTGACTTACACCTCTTTGACCCCAAAGCCTGGAGAGACTGGCTCAGTTTATAAAATTAAAGTCACTTTTACCGAGAATTTGGATATTAATACTTTTAAAATCGGAATGACCGGCGACGCCAGGTTTATACTAAACAGGAAAAGTGATGTTTTATTTACCCCTAATTCTTTTATTAATTCTGACAAAACAGGAAAGTTTGTCAATTTGGGGAAAACACACAAGAAAACCTATATCAAAACCGGGCTTGAAGGCGAAGAATTGACAGAAATAACCACAGGCGTCAAAGAGGGCGACACGATATATGATTAAATTAGAAAATGTTTCGAAAACCTTCTATCTTGGAGACGAAAAAGTATCTGCAGTTAAAAATATTTCACTTGAGATAAAAGCCCAGGAATATGTAAGTATTTTGGGGTCATCTGGCAGTGGAAAGTCCACCCTAATGTACTTAATTGGCCTTTTGGATCAACCAACAACTGGAAAAGTGTTAATTGATGGAAAAGATGTTTCAACTCTTTCAGACCAAGAACTATCGGTAATAAGAGGTCAATCAATAGGTTTTGTTTTTCAATCTTTTAACTTAATCAATAAATTTACCGTTTTAGAAAACATACTTTTGCCGACTAAATACACTAAAAAAAAGCTAGATTTTGATCCTTACAAAAGAGCTGAAGAAATATTAAATAAGTTCGGGATTTACGAGCGCCGGAATTTCTTCCCCAATAAAATTTCTGGAGGACAACAACAAAGAGTCGCAATTGCCAGAGCTTTAATTATGAACCCCAAAATCATTCTTGCCGATGAACCGACTGGCAATTTAGATTCAAAAACAGGCCAAGAAATTTTGGCTATCCTGGAAAAACTCAACCAAGAATTTAAAGTCACGGTAATAATTGTTACCCACGACAAAAATGTCGGTATAAGAACCAACAGACAAATTTTTATGAAAGATGGAGAAACAGTTAACAAGTATTAAATCCAAACGCTTTTAACTATTAATATCGATGATTACTACAAAAGAATTATTACATCTAATCAAAACTGCTTTTTCTGACTTCAAAAGAAATAAAGTCAGAACTTTTCTAACTTCCTTGGGGATAATGGTTGGGGTGATGTCAGTTTGCTTATTAATTGCTTTAGGACTAGGCCTTAAAAATTACATTGAAGGTCAGTTTGAAAGCATGGGTGCAAATTTAATCATGATTCTTCCTGGAAGCGGCTTTACCGGAGAAGGAGGAGGTAGTTTTGGCGGTAGTGGAACCGTAGGTGGTGTTAGTTTTGACGAAAGAGACATAAACACATTAGAACGAATTTCTGAAATAGACTATGTAGTTCCGCTTTTTATGAAAGGTGTATTCGTCGAATCAGGAGGCGAAAAAAAATACGCCAGCGTTATGGGAATAAGTGAAGATGGCTTTAAATTAATGAATATCGAGCCAGAATACGGCCGACTGTTTGACAAATCAGACAACCAATCTTTAGCCAAAGTTGCGGTACTAGGTAACACCATCGCTAAAGATATTTTTGGCAATCCTTCGAATGCAGTGGGTAAGACCATTAGATTTGAAAATTTAAGATTCAAAGTAATTGGCGTTGCCAAGAAAAAAGGCGACCGAGAGCAGGACAATGGCATAAATATCCCTTACAAATCAACATATGGAAGTTTCAACCCAGCCAAAACCTTCTGGGCTATCTATCTTGGGATCAAGTCAGACGATATGGTCGATCCAGCCAAAGAAAAAGCCGAAGCTGCTCTTCTTAAAAGATATGATGAAGAGGACTTTGCCGTCACTGAACAAGCAGAGCTTTTGGCTACTGTCAACCAAATTTTTTCAATAATAAATAGCGTTCTTATTGCCATCGGCTCTATCTCTTTATTTGTCGGAGGAATAGGAATTATGAATATTATGTATGCAACTGTAACCGAGAGAATAAAAGAAGTTGGTATCAGACGAGCCATTGGTGCAACTCAAAGAGATATTTTATTGCAGTTTTTAGCCGAGTCGGTCTTACTTTCACTTATTGGTGGATTATCTGGACTAATTTTAGCCGTCCTAATTGTCTTAATTATCAGATTTTTCTTCCCCGCCTCTATTAATCTGGTTTCTGTTTTGATCGCCCTTTTAATCTCAACCGGAATAGGCATTTTTTTTGGCGTCTTTCCTGCAAGACGTGCAGCAAAACTTCCGCCTATTGAAGCTATTAGATATGAATAAGGGATGAAATTTCTTCTTTTAGTTTTTCTACTTCAATTTTAATTAAAAGCGAGAAATCAGTTTTTATTCTTTCTTTCAAGAAATGGGTTAGATTTTCATCACTTGGATTTTTACTAAACTGCACCAGAAATTCTTGGTGATGTATTTCATTCAAATTTGAAAGGATACAATCCATAAGCCGGTGGTGAGTAAGCTCGTCAATAATACACATTAATTCATCCTGCTCTTCGCGCGAACTGGCAATCTTCTTCACTTTTTTGTGCAGGTCGCCGAAATTTAGATAATCATCCCAAAATATTAAGCTCATACTTGTACTAGTTTCCCCTTGTCTATGTCATTATAGTTTACAGGCCCTAAAGGTGCTTTATTTTCTGGATCATCAACAAAAAACAAAATCACTTTGCCCTTTTTATATCTTGATCCACCTAAATACTCCATCACTTCGGGGCTACCCCCATAATGCTTTCCTGTCCAGGCTGCGGGGCCAGAGTCGGCAATTGCCGCGACAACGGCGTTGCCGTTAATAGTATTTACAATCAACACCTTTCTGTACTTATACCAATCCCTCAGGTATGGTTGTCTTCTATTCCAATCAGGCAGATAGAGAGTTTGCACAACCGCGTACCATTTCTCAGTTTCTTCCAAGTCAGGAGTTAACTCTGCTTGATTGGGAGCAAAGTAGCCCCAAGCACCCAACCCCGGCGCTATGCCTTCTTTTAAGACAGTTCCACTATAACCAGAGTGATTTGCCCCATTATCCCCTGGATATCTTCTTAAATGCTGCTCAGCTCCGATATAACCATAGGTGGTGTTTAGATGCTCACCCTCCAAAGTTGCTCTAGCTTTCACTTTCAAAGTGTTTTCAAACGCTTGTTCTAAAAGTTTTTCTTCAACTCGTAAAAGCGGCCTGGGTTTTTCAGGCAATATTTCAGCCAAAGTGTCGATAAGTTTTTTTTGAGACAAAACAGAATCATCAATGTCTGCTTTTTGCATTCTATTTACAATTTCAATTGGTGAAGTGATTTTTACATTTCCTGGGGAAGACATCAAAATAGACCCAGTCAGGGCGGTTGTAGCCAGTATTTTTCCAGAATAATCCCGCAATTTTGCTAGGTCTAATCCTTTGTTTAATAAAAAGCGGTGAGCCGAAGGAAAAGTATCTTTAAATTTATTTTTGGCCTCAATTTGCTTGAGCTTTAGTTTTTGCCGAAACTCATCAACGTTGACAGTTTTCTTGTCTTGAAAAGTAAAGGCGGGCAATTTTCCCATGTACTTATTCTAACATTCTTTTAGTTTTTAATTCGAAAGGACTTTTCGAATTCTTTCAATTGTTTTGTCTTTTCCCAAGATAATAATCGAATCATTTATTGGTGGCGTGAACTTCTTGCCTGTTATAGCTAATCTTAGATCCATGAAAAAGTCACCTGTCTTGAAACTATTTTCTTGCACTTTTTCCATTAATTTTTCATTCAGGGTTTCTAAATTCCAATTATTAAGGTTCTCAAATACTTCCAGAACAGCAGCTAGATGCTGTTTAGAATTTCCGCCAAATAAACTCCTATCTATTGCAGGTTCCTCAAAGAAAAAACCAGCATAGTCTTGTATTTCAGACAAAGTTTTTATTCTTTCCTTAATCAAAGGAATAATCTCAAGCATTTTTTCTTTTGTAGCATTTTGAAGTGCAAAAGGTAAAAGTAGATCGGCAAGTTCGTCATCGCTTTTACTACGAATATAGTAAGCATTAAACCAGTTTAATTTCTCGATATTGAATGTAGGAGCACTTTTTTGAACTTTCGAAATATCAAATTTTTCAATAAGTTCATCCAAGCTAAATATTTCACTGTCGCCACCTGGATTCCAACTTATTAAAGCTAAGAAATTGACCATTGCTTCCGGCAAGTAACCCATGTCTTTATATTCGCTAACTCCAGTCGCCCCATGTCTTTTGGAAAGCTTAGAATGGTCGGGTGCATAAATAAACGATAAATTAGCAATTTGGGGGGGATTAACACCCAATGCTTCATAAATCAGAATTTGAAACGGAGTTGCATTTAAAAAGTCTTCTCCTCGAATTATATGGGTTATCTTCATTTCAATATCATCAACAACAACAGCAAAATTAAGAAGTGCCGAACCATCAGAACGCATAATTACAAAGTCTCCAAATTGACCCATATTTACTTCAATATGTCCTCTAACCATGTCGTTAAAAGCAACTATTTTATTTGGAACTTTGAATCTAATGATTGGTTTTATACCCTGCTTTTCTTTCTCTTTTCTTTCTTCTTCATTTAAGTTCCGGCATTTTCCGGAATAATGTGGAACTAATTTATTTTTTATCTGCTCTGCTCTTTCTTTCTCAAGTTCTTCTTTGCTACAAAAACAATAGTAGGCATTATCAGACATCAGAAGCTGTTTGACATACTTTTCATAAATATTTGCATTGTCGCTTTGGCGATATGATCCTTCGTCCCAATTCAAGCCTAGCCATTTGATACCATCAACAATATCTTTCTCAAACTCCGGTTTTGATCTTTCTTTGTCACTATCATCAATCCTTAAAATAAAAACACCTTTATTGTGGCGGGTAAAAAGCCAATTAAACAAAGTTGTATGTGCTGTTCCGATGTGTAGTTTGCCAGTTGGGGATGGGGCCATGCGTGCTCTTACCATTGCCCTAGTTTACAATTTTTGCTTGAATTTAGCTATTACTCTATACTTAGAATAAAGTATGACATCTTTAACTAAAATTGCCATCACCACCAGAAAAATTATTAGGTATTTTATGTATCTGGTGATCCTGGGGATAATTCTTAAAATCAGCTACGACTTGGGAATAGGTGTTTACAAAAAGCTGTTTCCAACTCCACCACCTCCACCTACTGTTGCCTTTGACAAATTACCTGAAATAGTGTTTCCTGAAAACAAAGATCTACCTCAACTGTCTTACACTGTTGAAACCACTGAAGGAGATTTTCCAAAGCTGGCTGAGCAAGCAAAGGTCTACTATATGCCACGCCCGACTTCAAATCTTTTGGCATTTGATGTGGCCAAAGAAAAAGCTGCTGGCTTGGGTTTTGTTTCTGAACCTGAAAAAATTTCTGAAACTACTTACCGATTTTCAACTCCCAAATCACCTGCCAAACTTGAGATGAATATTGTTACTGGCGCATTTTCCATTAGTTTTGACCTTGCAACTGACCCCTCTCCGCTGTCTAAAAAACCGCCAACACCTGAAACAGCTATCAACACTGTTCGTGCATTTCTTGCCTCGGGGAACTCCATGCCAAAAGATTTAACAGGAGAAGTAAAACATGAATTTTTGAAAACTGAAGTTCAAAAGCTAATTCCGGCTCTTTCTCTTTCCGAAGCCAACTTTATTAGAATTTCTTTATTTAGAAAAGACTTGGAAGAAATTCCAAGCGTTACCGCAAACCCCGGCAAAGGGAATGTCTGGTTTAACGTCAGTGGTGAAACCCAAAAAGAAAAACAAATAATAGGTGGCGTTTATCATTATTTCCCAATAGATGAGACCCAAGCGTCCACTTACCCATTGAAAACCGCCCAAGTAGCCTTTGAAGACCTTAAAGTGGGTAAGGGTTATATTGCAAACATTGGTCTAAACAAAGATGGTAAAGTAGTCATAAGAAGAATTTATTTAGCTTACTTTGACCCAAATATTCCAAGCTCATTTTATCAACCGGTAATAGTTTTTGAAGGCGACCGAAGTTTTTTGGCCTATGTTCCCGCAATAACTGATGCATATCTCCAGAGAGAATAACAAAAATTACAAAGATTTAATTTCTTTCCATTGGTAATTGGCAAATATCCAATTAATTAGTTCTTTTGTTTCGCCAAATCTGTCTTGACTGCCAAGAACAGCAATCATTACTTTGTGACCATCTCTTTCAATTACTGTAACCAGGTTCTCTCTAGCATTTTCAGTCCAGCCAGTTTTCACTCCTTTAACTCCAAAGACAGTTCCTAAAAGTTTATTGGTATTTTCGAGTTTAAAAATAGATTTTCCGCTAATATCTGTGATGGTTACCTCCTTCGTATTGACTATATTTGCAAAAATTGGATTCTCCATGGCAATTCTTGCCAGTCGAACCATGTCTTTTGCCGTTGAAATGTGATTATAATTATCAAAACCGACTGGATTTTCGAAATACGAATTATCCATATGTAGTGATTTAGCCTTCATATTCATGGCCGTTACAAATATTTCCCTTCCACCCGGATAGTTGGCGGCAATTACTTCGGCAGCATCGTTTCCACTGTAAATCAAAAGCCCAGAGAGAAGATTGACAAAAGTATATTCTTCTCCTTCTTTGAGTCCTATTCTCTGACCTTCGACTCTAACACGGCCAATTTTTAACTTTGCCTCCATGGGAAAATAATCCATCGCAGTTAGGGCAGTTAAGATTTTTGTGGTCGAAGCGGGCAAAAGCGGCTGATCGGAGTTTTTTTCGTACAAAGTAACTCCAGATTCCATATCAACGGCAATAGCCCCTTGAGAAGAAATAATTGGAAAACTATTTGTTTCACCCAATATCGGGAGCTTACTTATGTCATAGGCTCTAATCGCAATTGGAGAAGAAGGAACAACCATCTTTTTATTAATTAGACTTAAACCCACAGAAGAAACTAAAACAAAACAGGCCATCGATAAATGGACTAACCGTTCACCTGAGAAGTATTTTAATATTCCCATATATCACTGATTGTATTATTTTTCTCCCCGAAGAGTCGAGAGGCGAACATCTACCCTTTCCATGTCGCGTGGGAAAAGGGCTGCTTCACGAATATTTTGGAGTCCTAAGATATGCATAGTAATCCTTTCGGCACCAAAAGCAAATCCACCCAAAGGGGGCATGCCGTATCTATATGCTTGCAGATAAAGCTCGATGTTTTCAGGAGTTACTCCCCACTCTTTTACATGTTCCATGAGAGTATTATAATCATGGATTCTTCTTCCCCCAGTCATCCATTCTGTTCCCCGACCAATCAAGTCAAATCCCTGGTTAAATTCTGGATTCTCTGGATCAGGATAGGTATAAAATGGCCTGACTTTAGTTGGATAGTGGCTAACAAAAATAAGATCAGAGCCTTTTTCCTCTAAAGACCATTTGCAAATTTCTCTTTCGTCTTCTGGAGCCAAGTCTTTCTCTGTTCTAACATCTCTACCCGTTCTTTCAAAAATAATTTGTTGTGCTTCTCTCAACTTAATCATTGGAATTGTATCAGCTACTTTTGGAATTGTGGCTCCCCACAATTCCAATTCCTTTTTACATGTCTTGTCAACTTCAGACAGAATAAATTTAATAGTATATTCTGCCATATCTTTGACTTCAAAATAGTCTTTAATGAATCCAAATTCGGCATCCAAACTAACGACCTCAGTTAGGTGCCTGGTAGTTACACTAGGTTCAGCTCTGAAAACTTTGTTTACAGAAAATACTCGTTCAAAAATACTAACCAATAATGACTTGTACAGTTGCGGGCTTTGGGCTAAATAAGTTTTATATTTAAAATACTCAACTTTAAATATTTCTGCCCCACCCTCAGGTGCAGACGAAATCAAGGAAGGAGCCTGAAACTCAAAAAATTCTTTTTCTTGAAGCGCTTGCCTAAAGGCATCGATGACAACTTCTTGAACTTTAAAAATTGCTTTTATTTTAGGATGCCTTAACGTTAAGGCTCGGTAGTCTAAAAGTGTAGGCAGTTCCAAATCCAAAGTCTCTTTACCCATGTCGAATGGTAATTCTTCAGCTTTGTTTATAATTTCCAAGTTTTCAACATCAATTTCTACCTTTCCAGTTTCCAACCTTGAGTTAATAAGTTTTTCCGGTCTTTCCTTAACTTTTCCAATCACTCTAACTACATACTCATTTCTCACTTCTCCAGCTATTTCATCCAATAAAACCAACTGAACAATACCACTTCTATCTCTTAAATCAATAAATACAATTTTTCCATGATCGCGTCTTGTGCTGACCCAACCTTCAAGTTTGACTTTTTCACCAATTTTATTAACAGTTTCTTTTACTAGTATTCTGTCCATTATCAGCTATTTTACTCTTTTTACGGTTCATTTGACAGGTTTGAGAGAAAAAGGTTGGCAAAATCAACAGTTCTAATCAAGAAGCTTCTTAATTTCTCTTTTTGCCAGTATTGTTACTACAAATTCTAACCAATCTCTAGTTGGTTTCTTTGGATTTTTAGCTTTTATTATCTCCACCACTTGGCCAGATTGTAGTTTGTAACTCAAAGGGACTATTTTTCCATCCACCTTTGCTCCCTGAATGAAATTACCTAGATTAGTATGAACCGCATAGGCAAAATCAATTGGTGTTGCTCCTACCGGAAGATCAAAAACATCTCCTTTTGGAGAAAAGACAAAGTTTCGATGCTCTAAAGCGTCAAATTTAACTGCATTTAGATACTCCTTTGAATCTTTAATTTGCTTTTGCCAATCAACTAATTGTTTTACCCAAGAAAGCTTTTCTCCAACACTAATACCTGATTTCTCTAAAGCATCCTGTTTTATTTTGTTTTGTGTTTTTGCTTCTGAGTATGCCCAGTGAGCAGCGACTCCAAATTCTGCTTCTTCGTGCATCTGGAACGTCCTAATCTGAACCTCAACAATTTTCCCATCAGAGCCAAAAACCTTGGTGTGAATCGACTTGTAACCGCTTGGTTTAGGTTGGGCAATAAAGTCCGATACCCCAATTCTTGGAACCGGTTTATAAGTTCCATGAACAACTCCAAGAGCGACATAACATTGAGGAACTGTTTCAACCAATACTCGAAGAGCGATGATGTCGTGTATATTCTCAAATTCCCCACCGATCTCAGTCCTTTGCAGTTTTTTCCACAGTGAGTATAAATGCTTTTTTCTTCCATGAACAATTGCCTTCACGCCTTCCTGACTCATCTTTTTTAAAATGTTTTTTCGCATCTTTTCAATACAAGCTTCCGCTGTTTTGTAGTAAGCTTGGGATTTTTTAACCAAGTCTTCATACTCCTTGGGGTATAAATATTTAAAAGATAAATCTTCCAGATAGCCTTTGATTTTGCCTATACCAAGTCTTTCGGCTAGTGGGGCATAAACTTCTAGTGTTTCCTTAGCGTTTTCCCGTTGCTTGTCCACAGGCAGTGCCGACAGGGTTTCCATATTGTGAATTCTATCTGCAAGTTTTACCAGAACCACTCTTAAATCCTTGGCCATAACTAGAAGCATCTTCCGCAAGTTTTCAACAAATACTTCCTGTTTGTCTTTGTCATTTAAAGAAAGTACTTTGTTTTTAAGTCTTAAATTACTTACTTTGGTGACGCCATCAACTAAAAGAGCCACCTCCTGGCCAAATTCACTGATTATGTCTTCCCTTTTTGCACCACCATCCTCGATGGTGTCGTGCAACAAGCCGGCCACAATTGTGGTCGTATCAAGCCGCCATTTACAAAGAGTCTTGGCAACTTCTAGTGGATGAGTAACATAGGCTTCGCCGCTTCTTCTTTTTTGGCCAGTATGAGCCATATTGGCAAATTCCCAAGCTTTAATTATTTTCTTAGTATCTTTTTCATTCAAATGATCAGATACAATTTTCAATAATTCTTTAAAATCAGTCTCCATCTTTTTTCAAATCCTTTATTTTTAACTGCAAACTTTTATTGCCATTCCATTGATTTACTTCAAGGTTAAAAACGATATCTATTTTACTACCTACCTCCAAATCCCCAAATTTTTCTCCCCCTCCAAAGAAAATCGCCTCTAATACTTTGTCTTTTTTTAATTTCAGTTTTAAATGTTTGCTACTGCTACCTATAACTCTTACTTCCAGCACCTCCACGCCAAAACAAACAAAAACCGGCGCCAAATTCCCCAAACCAAAAGGTTCAAAATCAGCTAATTTTTCGGCCAGATCCCAAGAAAGATGGGGAAAATCTATTTCCAAGTCGATTTTTATTTTTCGAAGTAATATTTCGTCAGTCAACAGAGGCTGTGAGACCTCACAAATTCTAGTGGTAAATTCCTCAAGTCTTGCAGTTTCCACCGTAAAGCCTGCAGCCATCGAATGACCACCTCCTTCAACCCACGCATCAGATATACTCCTTAAGACTTCTATTATATTAAAGCCCGTCACAGATCTAGCAGAGGCTTTTGAAAACACTTCCCCTTTGGAAAAAACTACTACTGGCCGATAATATATCTCGACTAGTCTTGCAGCGATCAGTCCAATTACTCCTTCGTGATAATTTTCATCTGCCAAAACAATTACCTTGCTTTCGCTTATCTTACTAGACTTGTTTTTTACTTGCACCAAGATGTCATTGACTATTTTTTGCCGATCTTCATTTGTCTGACTAACTAGTAAAGCAAGCTCCTGAGCGCGTAAGGCATCTTTAGTACAAATAAGCCTCAATGAGTCCATGCCGTGCTTTAGTCTGCCCATGGCATTGATTCTGGGAGCAATGAGATAATTTACGTGATATGTAGAGACGTCTTTGGAATTAATAGAAGAAGAATCAAACACACATTTAAGCCCCACTCTCGTAGTGTTTCTCAGAGCCTCAAGCCCATGTTTTACAAATGATCTATTTACTCCTACTAGGGGCATTTGGTCAGCAATTACGCCAAGCGCGCATAAATCCAAGGTTTTCTGAGATTTTTCTTGCCAGTCATCGGCAAATTCTTTTAAAATTTCCCTGGAAAGCATCCAAGAAATCCCTGCTCCAGAAGTTTTAGTAGTCTGAATAGTTGCATAGGCATTAGGCAGCTTCTTAGACGGTAAATGATGATCTGAGATAATAACTTCCAATCCTTGGGAATTAGCAAAATCTACTGCATCATTTGCGACAATTCCATTATCGACAGTAATAATGAGTTTTAGATTAGGATTGTCAGCAATTATTTTTTCAATCTGCTCTTTTTTTAGACCATAACCATCTGAAAACCTGTCCGGGATAAATGGACTCACTTTAAAACTCAGGGCATACAATGTCTCCCAGAGAATAGCTGTAGAACTGATGCCATCGGCATCATAATCACCAAATATTACGATCTGATCTTTATCTTTCAAAGCTTTTTTTAACCTCTTCAAGGTTTTGTCTAATTCCTTTTTTGAAATTTCCAAGTCTCCTAAAGACAAATCATTAGGGTGTGGGGGCTTGAAAAAAAAGTTTTCTTCTTTTTGGGAGACTATCTCTCTATTTTTCAAAAGGGCGTAAACAATATCTTGAATAGTTTTTTTCTTGGCGTCTAGTTTCGCTAGTATCTCCCATTTCATAATGTTTAAGGTAAAAGTTATCAGTTATTACTTTGCTGATATAATGGATTTATGCAGTTTAGTATACCAGAAGAAGTATTGACCATAGTTTCAAAAGTAAAAAACCAAGGCTTTGACATTTATATTATAGGTGGCGCTGTTAGAGATATTTTAATGGGTAGATTTGTCAAAGATTGGGACTTTACAACTAACGCAACGCCAGAAAAAATCCAAGAGATTTTTGACAACACTTTTTACGATAATGCTTTTGGAACAGTTGGTATTCCGGCAAAGGATCCGGAATTAAAGCCTTTTGAAATAACTACTTATAGAACTGAGTTTGGTTATTCAGACGCAAGAAGACCTGATAGTGTTGAATGGGGTAAAAATTTGGAAGAAGACCTTTCCCGACGCGACTTTACAATAAATGCAATTGCTCTGGAAGTTATAAAAAGTAAACCCTTGGAAACAAATCTAATTGATCCTTTTAATGGTCAAAAAGATATTCAAGAGAAACTAATTAGGGCAGTAAGAGACCCCAATGAGAGATTTTCAGAAGATGCCTTAAGAATGCTAAGGGCAATTAGAATTGCTACTCAAATAGGTTTTGCAATTGAAGAAAAAACTTTAGACGGGATAAAGCAAAATGCTATGCTAATAAATAAAATTGCTAAGGAAAGAATTAAGGATGAATTTTTCAAGATTCTTGCTTCCCCCAACCCTTATGAAGGCACCATCTTAATGCGCGCCTCGGGGCTTTTAGAAAAAATCCTACCCGAACTCGACAAAGCCTTTGGAATTGACCAAGTCTCACCCCAAAGACACCATATTTATGACGTTGGCACACATTTACTTATGAGTCTTAAAAACTGTAGGTCAGAAAACCCAATAACCAGATTTGCAACTTTAGTACACGACATTGGCAAACCGCAAACTTATAAGAAACTGGATAATGGCGTCATTACTTTTTACAATCATGAAGTGGTAGGAACAGCAATTGCCAGAAGAATTGCAGACAGATTAAAGTTTTCCAACAAAGAAAAAGAAAAGTTTCTAAAACTGGTGCGCTGGCACCAATTTACTGTCAATGAAAACCAAACAGATACTGCCATAAAAAGATTCATTAGAAACGTTGGACCAGAAAATCTGGAAGATATAATCCATCTAAGAACAGCAGACAGATTGGGAAGTGGAGCCAGAGAAACTAGTTGGCGAACAGAAGACTTCAAAAAAAGATTACTCGACGTCCAAAAAGAACCTTTTAGTATTAAGGATTTGAAAATAGGCGGCAATGATGTCATGAAAACCCTAAACCTGAAGCCAGGACCAGAAGTGGGTAAAATTTTAGGGCAATTATTTAAAGAGGTTGAAGAAAAAAATATTCCAAATGAAAAAGAAGTTCTTCTTAAGAAACTAGTAGATCTTCATCGCCAATAACCATTATTCTGGAATTTGAAAGTACGCTTTGAATAAAAGGATCTCGCCTTTTCTTTCTAAAGTCCAATTCTTCTCTACTCATAACTGTGTAGTTTATCTCATGTCCTCTTTTTGATTCTTCGGCTCTAATTATACTTGCAAGTTCCGGCAAAACTACTTCGCCAACCACCAAGATATCCACATCGTCTTCCCTCCTTCTTTTTTCGTATCTGGAAAACTTTCCAGAAAACATAATAAACGTCGGCTTGCCAAGCTTGGTTTTATTGGTAACCATCTCGCCACCTACACCTTTTGTTTTGGCAACCATAGAAATTAAATCGCCATACATAGGGTAATCTTCTCTTGGCCAATAATAAATTCTATTCCCCCTGGTTTCTTTTCTCAGTAAACCCGCGCTTTCAAGTCTGGTGAGTTCTCTTCTTACGGCATTGATCTCTTCCTTAACTTCTCTAACAAGTCCTCTAACATGATACATCTCCTTAGGATTAGAGTAAAAAACCTCCAATACTTTGATTCTGACTTTTGAAGTAATAATATCCTCTAAAGTTGCCATTTAATTTAAAATCTTTGAGCAGATTTTGTTTGCAAATTTATTATATCAATCATTCTTCAATTTGCAATCACTTAAAAAGGGGTTTTAAGACAAAAAGAGTAAATTTTAATTAAAATTTACTTCATTTCCTTCGGGCAGAAGTGAAACCCAGATTTTTCCTCTGACAAATTTCATCTCACTACCGCCACTATCTGTAAAGATTGTTCTATCGGTTCTGGTTGCTTTTTTCCAAGTTCCTTCTATTACGGTTCCATTTTGGAAAACCATTACTTTACCAGTTCCAACAATTTCGTAATACATATGGTGTTCCTTATCTACTGGTCCTTCCTCTTCTACAAATTGAACAACTACGTTTTTAACTGCCAATTGCTGTTTAGTTTCCATGTCAGTATGAGCCACACCACCATTAAATCTTTTGTATGAATTTGCCTCCGAGTCATATTTCCATTCCACGGTGTAATCGTTGCCCATGTCATTACTCCAAAAGCCGTAGTTAATTGTTTTGGCGTTTTGATTGTCGGCTGCTTTGCCGTCCACAAACTTCCATAACTTAAAGTTCTCATCCCAAACTTCTCCATCATCATCTTTGGCAGCAAAACCTCTTTTGATAGCCTCTTCAAAGATTTTATCGGTTTTTGCCATTACTGTATGTTCCGGTGCTGTCCCTGGAATTCTCTCGTAATCCCGATAAGTTGCAGGAAAACCCACATTTGTCCCAAGATCAAGCGCATTACCCTTCGGCCCACGCCAACCAAGCTCAATCATTTTGGCAAAGACGTCAACTTTTTTACTAACGTCTCCTGCAGGCTTAATGCCTCGTGGACAGTTGTTACAGATATTATTGGCTCCCCCCACATGCATGAAAATTGGGAGCTGGGCATATTCAGAAGCTAAGTTCATCAGATAAATTCTGGCACTCCTTATTGGCCCCACAACAAAGTCATCAGCGGCTACGCCACAATAAAAAACATTTAGAGTCCTGGTGATGCCGCCCTCAGCAATTATTTCATAAGTAACATCGGCTCTAGAAATACCCGACTGAGGGCGGGAATCTTTGTGATTTTCAATAACCGCTAGAAGGGGCCTTCTTTTCTCCCAGATTTCTCTTTCTGGCTTGGTAAATTTCTCACCATTTATTGGACATTCTTCAGTTTTTGGCAGATTTAGATTAATTTTTGAACGACCAGTGCCAACATCCCCGCCACCATCTGTTCCTTTAGACAAGTAACTAAAAGCTGCCCAAGAAATTCCCGAGGAAATCAAAAAAAGCCCTAAAAAACCAAAGACTAATGTTAAGTTTTTACTTGATAATTTCATGGCCAACTTTAAATTTATCATATTTTAGGACTTGGAAGCTAGCTCCACAGACCTTGCTTCTTCTTGAGACAGTTCTTTACTGGCAGACCCATCCTTAATTGATTTTAAATAAAATCTAGTTCGATCGCGGGTATGCAAACCCGTTAAGACAAACCCGTTTCCATTGCCATCTAAAACTGATAATGAAAAACTGTGATCTCCTCCAGTATCCTTGAATGGATTATATCTGACAAGACCCAGTTTCTGGATGTGCCTCAAGCCTTCTTTTTGTATTATAGCAATTTCATTTAAAATTCTTTTTATTTCTTTTTTGTTCTGATCTTCAGACCGAAACACGTCATCTAAGAGTTTTTTCAAATCAGCCTCTTTAGCACGACTAATAAGCTTTTTGTAGTGGTTGACGCTTTTGAAAAGAAAAAAACTCAGGAAAAATAGCCAGATCACAATCAACATAGAGAGACCAAATAAGATAGTTGTAAGCATATATTTAAAGTTCTTACATTGTATAAACTTACAAGGTTTCAAGTCAATTGCAATAAGGCTGTCAAGAGGGAAAAATGCTGTCACAAAAAGAAGGTCAACTTGTCAAAGCTGTTTATTAAAAACGCCAATAATCAGGCATAACAGTGTTATATGAATAGTTTTTCAAGCCTAGCTTCCAACGAAGCTTTAGTTTGCCTGAGGCTAGCTTACCCACGCCCAATGATATACTGTTTCATAAATTTGATTTTGGAATATAAATCAAATGCATGAACTTAAAAGGAGGTGATTTATATATGATGTACTGCGTAAAGTGTAGAGCAAAAAGAGAAGGCAAAGATCTTCAAGAAGTTACCATGAAGAATGGTAAGAAAGCTATGAAGGGTGCCTGCGAAGTTTGCGGCACAACAATGTTCAAGATTGGTGGAAACAAGTAATCACTTCTTGAAACTAAAGCAAAAGGATCCCCTTTAAGGGGACTTTTGCGTATCAGAAAACTTTCTGCCAATGGTAAAACTAAAAGAAATTAAAAAAGTCTATACAGTTTTTAAAAAAAATTACACCCTTGTTCCTTTGGAAGTATTTGGCAAAGACTCCTACAAAACTCTAATTTCAACCCTCCTGTCGGCAAGAACAAACGACGACACCACTTTAAAAGTCTGCCAAGAAAAACTCTTTGTCAAAGCACCAGACATAAAAACACTAAATAAACTAACTCAAGACGAAATCCAGAAACTGATTTACCCGGTAGGCTTTTACAAAACCAAAGCCAAACATTTAATAAAGTTAACAGAAAAATTATTGAAAGATTTCAATGGGGAAATTCCAGGCACTAGAAAGGATTTAACCTCTCTGTCAGGAGTTGGCAGAAAAACAGCAAACTTAGTCCTTAATAGAGCTTTTGGAATTCCTGCAATTGCCGTAGATACCCATGTACATAGAATTAGTAATTTACTTGGCTGGGTAAAAACAGACAAGCCTGAAGAAACTGAAACCGAGCTGATGAAAAATCTGCCCAAACACTACTGGACAGAAATAAATAAACTATTTGTATCAATTGGTAGAAAATACAGGTCAAAAAGACAACTGGAAGCGTTTTTGAGAGAAAATAAGTTGATTATTTGATCAATAATTAAATAAGTCCTAAATTTTTCCTTGTTTCTTCATCTGCTTCTGTTATTTCATATGCAGTCCAACCATTTTTCTGAAGAAGGATAAATTCTTTCAATTTCATACCTTTTTTGTTCCTACCTACTCGAACCATATATCCTGTACAGTCTTCACACCGTAAATCTCCAGAAACCTGCACATGATTGTCCTCACCAATCCTTACATGGACAACAGAAGCTCCTGATAAATCATGTCGACTCTCTAAAGCCTTTATAATAGACAATCTCTCTGCATGCATTGCATATATTCCACAAACATTTCCACACTTTTCAATATCACACTCATATGGAGAAAGTGGTCCATTGGAAGCAGATCCTAGTATTTCATTGTCGCGGAAAACAACCGCTCCTCTGTGATCTCTCATACAAGTCGAGGTTTTTGCCACATCTATGGCAGCATTAACGATGCCTTGAAGTTCTTCTAGTTCAATACCCTCTATTCTTCGGCTCATAGCTGAAGTATACCAAAATACTAACTTTCTAGAACAATAGTTACTGGTCCATCCAAGACTGGATCAATAAACATATATGCGCCAAACTTGCCTGTTTCAACCTGTATACCCTCATTTTTCAACACCTCAACAAAATGCTCATATATTTGCCTTGCTTTTTCTGGCTCCTCTGCTTTTACAAAAGATGGCCTGTTACCAGCCGATGTGTCTGCATAGAGGGTAAACTGGGAAACTGCCAGTATTTCTCCACTCACATCCTTTACTGACAGATTCATTTTATCGTTTTCATCAGACATAATTCTTAATTTGGCCACTTTTTTAGCTAGGTCTTCTGCCTTTTTTACAGTATCCCCAATTCCTACTCCAACCAAGATAAATAAGCCCTTGTCGATTTGTCCCACAACTTTCCCATCGGTCTTAACCGAGGCAGTTTTTACTCTTTGAACCACTAATTTCATAGCCTTGATTCTACTACAAAATCCTTTTGTGCCAAGCTTTGCTTACCATACTTTGCTTCCAGAGCTTGCTTTAGCCTGGTATAATAGAGTTACTCTGGATGGAGGGTGATTACTCGCCTTAAAAAGCGAGAGGAAAGTCCAGGCAGCCGAAGACAAGCTGGTAGTCGTAAGGCTACACGCGTAAGCGCTAGTCAGAGCAACAGAGACTATGTCGGTCAAAAAACCCTAAAGGTTTGGCGATACGAGTGAAAAGGGCAATCCTCGCTGCTGCAACCTCCGACTAGGAGAGGGGGTCTTCCCCGTTAATATCCTGAAGTGAGGGCTAAGATAGATTATCACCGAGAAACAAAACCTGGCTTACTACCATCCAGAGTAAATTCTTATTTCTGACTTTTTAGTCTTGCCTGAAGAAGTGACTCAATAGAAATCACCACCGGAACAGAAAGAATTGCACCGGAAATCCCTGCCAGCTTAAAGCCAATAATAATTGACAAAAGGGTCACAACCGGGCTTAAGCCAACTGACTTTTTCATAATGTTTGGCACAAAGACATAATTTTCCACTTGCTGAACTAGAAATGCTAAAGCAGCCACTGCGACCCCACTCCAGGGAGAGACACTAAAACCAACGATGACTGCAGGAACAGCAGCTACAATTGGTCCAAGCATTGGAATAAGCTCCAGAAAGCCCGCTAGGATAGCTAAAGGCAGGGCATAAGGAACACCAATAAGAAGCAATCCCACATACACAGATAGACCTACTATAAACATTAGAATCAATTCTCCTCTAGCCCAACCTCCCAACCTGTTTTCTAGCTCCCTAAGAATGGTTTTTAAGCTGTTTGCTTTAGATTCGCCAAAAAAATGTTCCAATTCATTTTCCAAAGTAGCCCATTCAATAACGAGATAAAGAGAAACGATTAAGGTAGAAAGAATTGTTAGGGTATTTGAGAAAATCGACACAACAAAGCCACCAATTTGCTGCGGCAACTTACCCAATTGGGCGCTTAATTCTTGAGCAAAAGTCTGATTTAAACCAAAAGGCAGCTGAAAATTTGAGATGTAGCTTGGAAGGATACCCACAAAAGCAGTCGTCTGATCAATAACAGCAGGAACAAGTCCAGAAAGACTTACTCCCAATATACCAATCAAAATAAGATAAATTACAATTGCCGAAATCCCCCTGGGAACTTTGTATTTTGACAACTTGGTAACTAAGGGGTTTAGAATTATGGCAATCAAAAGAGCAACAAAGACCTGCAAAATTACATCTCTAACTAAATAGAGAAACCATAAAAGCATTAAAAAAAGAACGGTAAAAATAATTGTTCGGTGAGAGATCTCAATTTTCCTTAGCATTTGTACCCCTAGGATACCATTTTTTGACCAAGTTCTCCACATTTTTACGGTATAGCGGGTCAGAGATATCAAACCAATTTATCCTCTTATCCTTTTTAAACCATACAAGCTGCCTTTTTACATATTGCATCTCTCCTTTTTGCCAGTCAGACAAAACTTCCTCCAAATTCTTTTTTCCGGCAAAAAAACCTTGCCACTCCTTATAACCCAGAGAGGTCATAGCTTGATCATTCCAAGTGACGCCCATTGTAAATAAGTCACATATCTCAGCCTCAATTCCGGCTACAATTCTTGCCTGAATTCTTTCTTTGATTCTTTTTTCAAAAAAACTTAAGTTAGTTGTCAGACCAACTTGACAAACATTCATTCGTTTTTTGAGTTTCTTGACAGAAAGTCCTGTTTGCCTTGCCTGGGCAATTTCTATAGCCCGCACCAGTCTTCTGGGGTTACTCCTATCAGATTGATTTAGACTGGCAGCTTTTGTGGGATCAAATTGGGCCAAGATGTCAAATAATTTTCCAGGAGTTTTTTCGGATAGGGTTTTCCTCAAATCTTCATTTCTGGCAATCAGAGCCGTGGGGATACCATCAATCAAACCTTTTATATAAAGGCCCGTTCCACCGACAACAATTGGCAACTTGCCCTGTTTTTGAATTTCGGTGATCTTTTTATTGGCTAGCTTAAGATACTGGCCCAGACTAAATCTATCTTTGGCTTCAACCAAATCATAGCCATAAATATTACCAACTAAATTCTTGTCTTTACCAGTGCCAATATCTAAATCTTTAAAAACCTGCCTGGAATCAGCAGAAATTAGCTGTCCATTAAATCTTTTTGCCAAATAAACTCCCAAATTAGTTTTTCCAGTTGCGGTTGGACCACAAATAACCAGGAGTTTGTTCATATAGTTAGCTTGAAGCACTAGTATAGTACTTCAGAGAGAATTTCCAAAACTGAAGTGCGACGAATATTGCAATTAAGCCAATTGCAAAAGAGCCAACAATCCCCTGCCAACTTAGTAGACCCATTAAGGCTTTAGCCGGAAAGGTAAACATTATTCCTATGGGTATTAAATAGGTAATTATCCCTTGCAGTGGTTGTCTATATATATCAACAGGAAACCTACCCAAGGATGTGAGATCTCTATAAATCCAAACTACATGATCTGCCTCTAGTGTTAGAATTGCAAAACATAAAACAGCAATATGAAATGCCGCAGCTATCACTAAGCCATTTATCATTAATAGTATATAGACCGCTATACTTTGAGGGCTATAAAGCACCTGACCAGCAAAATAAATACTCAATAGTAAAAGTGGTGGAATCGTAACAAAGTCAATTAGATCAGCTCCACCCAGTAACGATCTAAATAGTGCATTAACGGGCTTGGATAAAACTAAATCAAACTCGCCATTTATAATCATTGGCCTAAATCTATACACTTCCCGAAAAAGAAATTGGCTTATTACATCAATCAAATTAAAGGATAGAAAAAAGAAACTAGCCTGTCCTACACCCAAACCCGCCACATTTCCCGCGCCTTTGATTAAAAAGGTCAAAAAGGCGAGGAAAAATGCAAACCTCACTATTTTGCCAAACAAAAAAATAAAAAATGCAAGTTTAGAGTGAAATCCACTCAAAAACGAATTTCTACTCATCAGTAACCAAAATTTGAAATATTTCTTTAGTTTCATTATCGTCCTTCGGATTTATACGATTTTAAACCCTTGCTCCAAATTGACATCAACAAGAGGTACAGTAAAACACACCACCAAAAGCCAACAACAATCCAGAATAATATTTGACTCGTGCTTACTTTGTCCAAATAAACTTGAGAGGGGACAAATACTAAATAGGGAAACGGTGTCAGATAAATAGCCGTTTGCCAAAATTTGGGTAGAATGTCTAATGGAAAAAATGCCCCTGACAAAAATTCAGTTATTGTGTAAAACAAAAACACAGGCGCCCAACTTTGCTCTGGAATCCAAAGTGGTACAGAACTAAATAGGAATATTAGTAGAAAAAATAAGACAACCGCAATTAACAAGCAAAACAAAAATACGAGCCAAGTCCCTACTCCAAAAGGGAAGTAAAAAATTGGCTTAAAGAGAAAATATAAAACAAAAACTTCAACTATTGCAAACAACAAATTCAAAACTTTACTGGCCAGATCTCTTGTAAACCAGTAACGAAAAAGGTTGATTGGCTTTAATAAGTAGTTTGCCAGTTTGCCATCTGATATTTCTCCTGCAATGTTTACTGTTTTTGCAGAAACAACGATTGCCCGCAAGAAAATAACCAAAAACACATAAGTTATTATTTTGGCCCTATTGTAACCGAATACTTCTGTACTTGGATTTCTAAATATCGTATCCCAAAGAAAAAAGGTAAGAAAAAAGGTCAAGACATTTCTGACCCGCCACATAACAAAGTTAACTGGATAAATAAATTCCTGCTGAAAGGAGATTTTAAAAAGTGTCAAGTATTTTTTCACTTCTTTAATCCACCTTTAAATACTTTTCTAATAATATCTTCTACTGGTACTTCTTCAATTGTCAGATCATCAACTGGAAAAGACTGCAGGATTTGGGAGGCAGCCAAAGCCACAGTTTCCCTCGGCACAACGACAGTAACACTAGGCAAATTAATTTCCCTTATCTCCCCGATTGATTCCAGTTTTTTGTAGTCTACTTCTTTAGAAAGAGACAGTCTAATTATTTTTTCTTTGGCAAAGTGGCTTACAAGATCTGACAAGTTGCCGTCAAAAATAATTTCTCCGTCAGCAATCACAATCACTCTTTTACAGATATTAACCAAATCATCCATATTGTGAGAAGTTAAAATTATTGTTGCTTCAAATCTTTTGTTGTAGTCAACAATAAAATCCCTCATTTTTTGCTGGGCAACTAGGTCAAGTCCGATAGTTGGCTCATCCAAAAAAACCACACTGGGATTATGAAGAAGTGCTGCAATTAACTCCATCTTCATTCTTTGTCCCAAAGAAAGTTTGCGAACAGGTGTTGCCAGTAAATCTTCAACTCCTAAAAGTTTTACCAACTTTGTGGTTACCTTTTGATACTCACGGTCAGAAATTTCATATATTGCTTTATTTAATTCAAATGTTTCAATCGCTGGCAAATCCCACCACAATTGATTTTTTTGACCCATTATTAAAGATATCTTTTTAAGATAATCGTTCTTTCTTTCCCAGGGAATGTAGCCCAGGACATTTACAAAGCCAGAAGTTGGATGCAGTATGCCAGACAATATTTTTAAAGTAGTGGTCTTTCCGGCTCCATTTGGACCAATAAAGCCAACCAGTTCTCCTGACTTAATTGAAAAACTAATTCCTTTAAGGGCTTTAACTAGCTTCTTTTTTGGCTTAACTAAAGAAGAGATGGTTCCAGATAAACCTTTACCTTTTTGATTGACTTCAAAGTTTTTAACCAAATTTTCAACAATAATTGCCCTGTCCATGATGTAATTATACTATTTAAGTTAGCGAGATACTTGTTTTCGAAGTTTTTTGCCTGGAGTAAATCTTGGAGATCGGTGGGATTTAATTGTCACAAATTTTTCGGTGTTAGGAATTTTTACAGTTTTGCCTTTCATAGTAATTACGCGAAATGTGCCAAAACCAGAAAGAACCACTTTTTCACCTTTGGCTAAGACCCTACCAATTTCACTTAGGAAAACATCAATTGCCTCTGTTGCACCTTTTTTGGTTAAATGTGCTTTTCTTGCTAAAAGTTCTACTAAATCTTTTTTAGTCATGACTGTATCTAGATTTGAATGTTAGTCTAAAACACTAATTATGTCAAGTATGTGGGCTTTTTATAAGACTTATCTTAGTGGGCGGCAGTGGTGTCGCTTACTCTTCGCTCCCTTATCACAGTTACTTTAATTTGTCCTGCATACTCTGCTTCTTTTTCAAGTCTTTGGGCAATATCATGAGCTAGAACTGTCATTTTGTCATCGTCTACTTCATCAGGGTTTACAATTACCCTGACATCTCTGCCTGCCTGAAAGGCATAGCCTTCAGAAACTCCAGAAAAAGAGTTGACTATTTCTTCAATCTTACTCATTCTTTTGACATATTCTGTGTGGGGCTCATATCTTGCTCCCGGCCTGGAGCCAGAAATGGCATCGGCTATCCAAACAATGACAGATTCGATTGAGGAAAATGGTTTGTCTTCATGATGCTCGGCGACCGTGGCAATTGCTTCTTTGGGAATGGCAAATCTTTTACACGTATTTACACCTACTTCAACATGGGTTCCTTCTTCATCTGTCACAACTTTTCCAATGTCATGCAGCAGGCATCCTAGCCTAACTATGTCAACATCGGCTCTAATTTCTTGAGCAATCGCAATACCCATTTTGGTTTCTTCAATCGTATGAACTGCCAAGTTTTGACCATATGAAGTTCTAAACTTATATCTACCAATAAGCTTAATCAGATCCATAGGCAAATTAAAAACTCCGCACTCTTCAACTATTCTTTTGCCTTCTTCCAAAAGGACATCATCCATAGTTCTTCTAGTAAGTCTAACCACTTCTTCAATTCTTGAGGGTTGGATTCTAGTATCCCTAATCAGTTCTTCCAGGGCACGTCTTGCAATTTCTCTTCTGATGGAATCAAAAGAAGAGATCTTGATAATATTGGATTCATCCATTTCAAGCTCAACGCCTGCTTCTTTTTCAAAAGTACGGATATTTCTACCCCCAGCTCCGATTATTCTGCCTTTCACTTCTTCACTGTCTACAGAAATAGTTGAGACAGTGATATCAGCGGTTAGTTTTGGAACTCCAACTCTCATGGCATCTATCAAGATCTCTCGTCCTTTTTCTGAAGCTTCAAGTTTAATTCTTTCTTCAGCCCGCCTAATCTTTTCAGCAATTTCGCGGGTGATAGTCTTTTGAACTTCGTCAAGAAGGATTTTTTTGGCTTCATCTGAGGTCATTGAGGAAGACTTTTCCAGCCTAATTAAAAGCTCTTGTTCTCTTTTTTTCAAAGCTTCTTTTTGTTTTTCTACTAAAGCTCTGTCTTTCCTGATTTCTTCAATTAATATTTTTAGATCGTCACCGTTTGACATGTTTTTCAATAATTTCTAACTAATTTAGAGTAAACAAAAAGATAGCCCTTTTTGTTTCAGGCTTTCAAAGAAGCTTGTAGAAATATTCTAACTTCCATGCTTTCTTTAACTCCAGGGCTATTTTACCATTTTTTTAAAAACGGCGTCAATTGTCTCCCAACTAAAGCCTTTCCTGGCCAAGAAGCCAGCTAGCTTAGCCTTAGCATTTTCATCGGGCAGCTTTTCTATTAAAGACTTTTTCTTGAGTGCTAGTTGGTAGGCAACTTCAACTTCATCTAAAATAGTGTCTTCCAGAACTACGTCAATTATTTGTCTGTTAATGCCTTTTTGTTGAAGTTCAATTTTTAGAAGCCTTTTGCTTCTTGGTCTGAAACTATTTCTTTCTTGAACCCACCATCTGGCAAATTTTTCATCACCAATCAGTTCATACTTGGCTAGCTTGTTAAAAAGTTCCTCATGCAAAGATGTATGCACTTCTTTTCTTCTTAGGTAGTCTCTGAGTTCTTTTTCGCTTCTAGGCCTGGTCATTGCAAACTTCAAAAGCTTTTCCAAGGTCTTTTGAAACTCCGCCTTTTTGATAATATTTTCTATTTCCTCTTCTGACAGTTCTTGATCTACTTTTAAACCCAAAATTACAAAATTATCTAAATCAATTCCGAAACCAAATTTATTATCTAAGTAGACATTAACCCTATCGGTCTTTTTCTTTTGTTGTTTTATGAAAGTAATTCTTGGCATTATTGTTCCAGAAGGAACTCTAGCATTGGGACGACATACGACAACCTTTTGCCCACATCATCTTTTTCTACTTTGTTTTTCAATTCTTCCAAATCGATGTCTAATATGAACGGGTCTTCCCACGACAGCCAATCAACATTTTTTGTCTGAATTTTGTCTTTTAGTCGAAGTATCATTTCCGATAAAATCGTTAAGTCTTTCTGTTTAACAGTCGGCATTATTTCTACCAAATCACCAGCAGGAGCGGCCAAGTGACACCAGGCAAAATCGAGAGTTTTCTCAAAAAGAATTTCACCAACTTTAGTTAAAGCTGACTCAGCTGCATAATATTTTAAGGGGTGACTTGCCCAGGCTTTCTTGCTTCTCATGTATAAAACCGGGTTTTTAAAATTAACACTCTCTTTAATATCCGCTACAAATTCTTCTTTATGTTCTCCCAATAAGACAAATAGTAGCCTATCTGCAGAAGTCAAATGAATAATCTCATTGTTTGATACAATCTCAGCTCCTCTTTTATATACTGATACAAAATGGTCTCCAATTTGAGAATCTTTAGGATTTGAGACAATTTCAAAAAAACTGTCTTTAGCTAATGCTTCAATATATTCCTGCTGTAATTCAAAAGTGGCAGGGGAAAAACCAACGACACATTTAGAGAAAAGTAATTTCAGATCGGGAATTGCTTTTTCTAATAATGAAATTATTCTGCCATTTTTGTCATGAAGAGGAAAAGCTATTATTGGAGGCATAGGTATATTATAGCAACTAATCTCTAAGTTATTCTTCTTTTGTTTCGCCAATTTCATTTGGAAGTGGCTTTTTACTTGCAGAAACTGATTCCCTAATTTTCTTGTCCAAATCTTCTGCAAACTTTGAATTATCTTTAATATAAGTTTTGGCTCCTTCTCTACCTTGGGCAATTATTTTTCCTTCATAGCTGAAAAAAGATCCAGCTTTGGTAATTATTCCCAGTTCTGTCCCAACATCTAGAAGTCCACCTGACTTGGAAATGCCTTCGTCATTCATAATGTCAAACTCGGCGACCTTTAGAGGGGGGGCGACTTTATTTTTGACAACTCTAACTCTGGCTCGCATACCAATTGCATTATCTCCATCCTTAATGGTTTCGATTCTTCTAATATCAAGCCTGATTGAAGAGTAAAACTTCAGAGCCAACCCTCCTGGCGTTGTTTCTGGATTGCCAAACATCACTCCAATCTTTTGTCTTAGTTGGTTGGTAAAGAGTAGAATCGTTTTTGATTTGCTGATTGCTCCAGTTAATTTTCTTAAGGCCTGGCTCATAAGCCTGGCCTGCATACCCATAACCGAGTCGCCCATTTCGCCTTCTAACTCTGCTCTTGGCACTAAGGCTGCAACAGAATCCACAACTATTACATCTACCGCTCCAGAACGAATTAAGGTTTCAGTAATTTCCAAAGCTTGTTCACCAGTGTCTGGCTGGGACAATAGCAAATCATCTAAGTTAACTCCAAGTATTTGGGCTCTCACAGGATCCAAGGCGTGTTCCGCATCAACAAAAGCTACTTGCCCACCTTTCTTTTGCGCTTCAGCAATGATATGCAAACAAACTGTGGTTTTGCCACTTGCCTCCGGACCATAGATCTCTATAATTCTTCCTCTAGGAACTCCACCAACGCCGAGGGCCAAATCCAGTGCGATAGAACCGGTTGGAATAACATCTATTTTTGAATCCGGAGCTTTCTGACCAAGTCTCATAATAGAGCCCTTTCCATACTGCTTTTCAATTTGTTCCATCGCTAACTTAATAGCTTGGAGCTTTTCTGAGCCTTGAGTTTGGGGTTTTGTTGTTGGTGTTTCTTTTTTTACTTTTGCCACTTGTGCTAAGGTTATAAGCAAAACTTGCAACTATTACAGGCTTCGCTGTAACGTTATAGCAAGTCCTGTAGTTAAATGCAATAGGTTATTTGCAAATCAATTTGTTAAAATGGAAACATAGATATCGATTTAACTGAAAGCCTAAAATTATTAAAGCAAGGTTACATTGGCGTTCTCCCTACCGACACTGTTTATGGTATTCATGCACAAGCGTTAGATAAAAATGCAGTTGAGAAAGTATATGACATAAGAGATAGAAATCCCAAAAAGCCTTTTATTATTTTAATTTCCCAAATAGGAAACTTGAAGCTTTTTAATATCGATATAGATTCTAAAACTCAAAAATTCTTGAAGAATCACTGGCCAGACAGATTAAGTGTAATTCTTGATTGCAACCAGGAAAAATTTAAATATCTTCATAGAGGAACAAACACCCTTGCATTCAGGCTACCCAAAAAACCCGACTTGATTGATATCTTGAAAGAAACAGGGCCATTAATTTCAACCAGCGTTAATCCAGAAGGATTAGAACCGGCAAAAAACATCCAGGAAGCAAAAAACTATTTTGGAAACAAACTAGACTTCTACGTAGAGGATGCCTCTGTCAACCTTATTTCATCCCCATCAACAGTAATTAAGATAGATAGTGAAGGAAAAGTTGAAATAGTTAGACAGGGAATAGTAAAAATCACTTAATTCTAAATTCGGGGAAAGAAGAATTGAACTTCTACCGGACCGACCCCATCGGCCCATTCTACCGTTAAACTATTCCCCGTTCTGAAAAGTTCCAGAACAGTTGTATTTTAGCATCCATAAGACATTAATTGAAGAATTGAAGCCAAAAAAAATTATTTTTTTGCAGAAAGAAAGTAAGCAGTCAAGGTAGTAACAGGAACCGCAAGAACAATAGTTCCCATAGTTGAAATAAGCCTAATAATCTCACCCATCATAAACTCACTGTTAAAGGTAACCCAGAAAGGAACAGTTTTATTTATCCCAAAAAGCATGATTAAAGGGAGGCTGGTACCTACAATTACCAAAAAAACTACCGCTAGATAATGTGAAATATTATTGTCCGAATTAATTAATATCTTCGTCACAAGCTTGCCACCTTTTAATTGTTTGTTGTCCACTTTAATCATATCAACAAACTCTATCTGCTTTTTAGCAACAAAGGCAACTATTCCCAAGACACCCACACTAATGCCTGCAATAAGCAAGTTTTTGAGTCCCAAGGCATCAACTGCACCAGTCTGCAGAAAAATTGCTTCCTGACTGCCTGATCCAGTCAAGGCAGTTTTACTGACCAAAAGGTAAGTCATACCAAAACCAAGAAGGGCAGTTATTAGAGATGATATAAAAATAAGGGTATTTTTCCTACTGACTCCAAAGCCGATAAAGACAATAAGACCCAATATTAAAAGCAGTGAAACAATGGTTACTGGCATAGCAGTTGGAGAGGCAATAAGTCTTGGAACCAGGTATTTGTAGGCAACAACCAAGCTGCCAAGAAGCGCCACCAGCATACCCATATTTTTACCCCGACCAAGAATTGCCCAAAGAGCTAGAATAACCATGAAAACCATAGCGATATTTATTAGCCTAAATCTATCAGCAATGTAGTAAATCTCTCCTTCTGGCTGAAAAGCTTTAGTCACAACAACTAATTCTCCAGATTTTACTTTTTGCTCGGCGGTTATCGAAAATAGACTTCCGTGATCTATTTCAATCTCTTTGCCTTTTTCTGTCCCACTCAATATACTCAGTTTTACTTTCTGAAAAGGTTGAATTACTCCTTGGCCTAAATCCTTGTCTCCCTCTTCAACCATCTGAGATACTTTTGCAAGGTAGAACTCGCTTGACTTGGGAGTGAACTCCTGGTTAACAGCCTCTTCTGGAGAAGGGCTTTGTTCTTGAGC
This sequence comes from uncultured Gammaproteobacteria bacterium, assembly GCA_964502815.1. GTDB lineage: Bacteria > Patescibacteriota > Microgenomatia > UBA8517 > UBA8517 > JBBTWO01. Next base: position 36,683 of record CAZCXV010000002.1, read on the forward strand.
CAGGGAAAAACCAGAAACGCCAAAGAAAATTGCTAATGAAAGTAGAAGTACTAGTATCTTTTTCATTTTCCTAAACCGACAGATTCGATTATATAATATAATGAATTAACTACACAATGACAAAAACCAATTTAGGATTATATGTTAGAAACTTTACCTTCGGAGTTGAAGATAGTTTAGTTTCAACTGTGGGGCTATTATCAGGAGTGGCAGTCGCAGGTCTTTCAGAAAAAGATATTTTTACAACCGGCGTAATCTTAATTTTTGTCGAAGCTCTGTCAATGGGATCGGGAAGTTTTCTTTCAGAACACGCGACTGAAGAAATTGAAGAAAAAAGAAAATCCTCGTTAACAAAGCCAATCACTGGAGCTATCATTATGTTTTTCTCCTATATCATAGCCGGGCTTATCCCTCTTCTTCCTTATATCCTTTTTGAAACCAACAAAGCCGTTATCTATTCAATAGTTGCTTCTCTTATTGGTCTTATAGTTCTGGGAGTCATAAATGCACAAACAGTCAAAAAGGGAATACTCAGACACGCTTTGGAAATGGTTTTTATTGGTGGAACCTCAATTCTTGTTGGGATAATTGTCGGTAAATTTTTAGGCAGGTAAGATTACCTCTTTGGAGACTGTTTCTTTCTTCGGGCTTTCCCACCCATACCAACTTTTCTTCTTTCACGAGTTCTGTCATCTCTAGTCAAAAGTCCAGCTTTTTTGAGTGGAGACCTATATTTTTCTGAATTTAGTTTCTCAATTGTCCTTGCAATACCTAAAACTACTGCCCCAAGTTGGCCAATGTTTCCTCCACCAATTACTTTGATGGTTGCATAATGTTTGCCAGTCAGTTGGGATATTTCAAAAGGTTTCATCCATTTGGCTCTATTAATAACTCCCGAAAAATATTGACCAATTGGCTGATCATTAACCATAGTTTGACCATCACCCTTGTAAAGTCTCACTCTAGCGGAAGATGATCTCCTTCTTCCTACTGCATAAATGTAATCTTTTTTTGCTTTAGTTGTCATAGTTATTTGTTTTCAAATTTGCTTGTAAATTTATGTGTCTCTCCAGAAAAAACCTTTAGTCGAGCCATTCTTTTGTCCCGAAGCCTATTATCGGCTAGCATTCTTTTGACTGCAAGCTCAATAATTCTAGCTGGTCTTTCCAGTCTTAATTTTGATAGCTTTACCTCCTTAAAGCCTCCAGGGTAACCCGAGTGGCTGTAGTAAGTTTTTTGCTTTTCTTTACCACCTGTTACTTTTACTTCTTTGGCGTTAATTACTACTACATAGTCCCCGCTGTCCATGTGAGCCGAATAGCCAGGTTTATATTTACCGGTAAGATAGATGGCAATTTTGGTTGCCATCCTTCCCAATATTTGATCTTTGACATCTACTAAATGCCAAACCCGTTTTACTTCAGCTTGTTTTGGTTGATATGTTTTCATGTCTTTATTTCTTTCCTTTCTTGGCAGATGCTGCCTTCTTGGCCACAGTCTTTTTTGCAGGTGCAGCTTTTTTAATAGTCTTAATAGCTGGTTTTACAGCTACTTTGTTAACTGGCTTAGTTTTTTTGGTCTTGGTTTCTTTTTTTACTTCACTAGCTTTATCAACAAGCTCCAATCTAACAATCTCTGCACGGTCACCCTTTCGTGGCCCAAAGTTAATAATTCTGGTAAAGCCCGAGTTTCTCTGATTAGCTGCAACACTATACTTAACCCACAGATCTTCTAAGGTCTGTCGATCATTTCCGATAATCTCAGCTGCTCTTCTTTTAGAAGCCAAAGAGTTAATTCTCACTAGTTTCATTAAGTGGTCTATCTCGACTTGTACCGACTTTGCTTTGGCAATAGTAGTTTTAATTCCTCCACCAAAAACCAAAGATCTAACTTGAGATCTAAACAAAGCCTTCCTGGCACCTGAACCGCGAGAAAGATGTCTGCCAAATACTTTTTTACGCATTGGTTAACTCCACTCCCTTCTCAGCAAGTGCTGCTTTAACTATCTTTAAAGACTTATCTCCCAAGTTTCTGACTTTTAGTAAATCCTCTTTTTTAGCATTGGCCAATCTTTCAACTGTGTCAAAACCAGCTTTAATTAAAGCATTGGCGACACGAGTTGGAACTCCAACTTCTTCTAAAGAAAGCTTACCAACAGATCCATAAGCCCCACCTTGAGCAGTGGATTCTTCTTGCTGTTCTTTTTCTTCAGAAACTGGCGTAATAATCTGATTAAAATAAGAAACCAGAATTTGGGCTGCTTTTAAAATTGCGTCCTTTGGACTAGTGGTTCCATCAGTCCAAACTTCTAGGGTTAATTTGTCATAGTTAGTCAGTCGTCCAACACGAGTTTCTTCAACTTTGTAGTCGACTCTTTCTACTGGAGAGAAGCTGGCATCAAGTGCGATTACTCCCACTTTTTCAACACTTCTTTCTTCAGAAGGAAGGTAGCCAACACCAGTTTCAACATCCATTTCAACCTCAAGCTTGGCACCTTTGGCAAGGTTAGCCAAAATAAGTTCAGGATTTGTAATAGTCACATTGCCGGGAGCTTTAATATCACCTGCTTTAACTGGTCCATCAGTTTTGACCGACAGAGTCAATTTAACAGGCTGGTCATCTATGACAGCGATTCTAACTTTTTTCAGATTCAACAGTAAGTCTAAAACATCTTCCTTCATCCCTTTAAGGGTTGAGAATTGATGTTTCACTCCTTGGATTCTGACAGTTGTAATAGCTGCGCCAGGAAGAGATGACAAAAGAACTCTCCTTAAGGCTGTTCCTAAAGTATTTCCATAACCATTTGCAAGCGGTGTTATCGTAAACTTTGCGTAATTGTTTCCGCTTTTTTCTTCTTTTGTGTCGTTTGATTGTATTATTTCAAAATTAGGTTGCAAACTAATCACCTCCTTAATTACTTCGCTATCGCGAGTAGTACTCGATTATATCTTGTTCAGAAATAGGTTCAAGTACGTCTTCTCTTGCAGGCAGTCTAGTAATCTTCCCCGCTGGCCCTTTTCTTTCAAGCCAGCCAGGTATTTTAATGTCTTCCACCCCTAAAAGCAATTTAACGGTTGGAATTTCCATTGCTTTGGAAGTTAAGGTAATCATGTCCCCAATTTTCACCTGATAGGAAGGAATATTTAATTTTTGACCATTAACTAAAACATGTCTATGAGAAACAAGCTGGCGGGATTGAAATCTGGTTTTTGCAAGTCCTAATCTAAAAACGACATTGTCCAGTCTTGATTCTAAAAGGGTGAAAAACCTATCGGCCGTATTACCCTTGGATTTTAAGGCTTCTGTCATATATCTTCTGAATTGCTTTTCAGACATGCCGTACAGTCTTTTGGCTTTTTGCTTCTCTCGAAGCTGTTTGCCATATTGGCTCTGGGCTTTCATCTGTCCCTTTGGTCCATGAACACCAGGTGTAACAGCTAATCGAGTTAGCTTCAAACCTTTTCCAAAAAGGTCAAAGCCTTCTCGTCTAGATAATCTATCTTTTGGTCCGATATATTTTGCCATACCTTAAACTCTCCTTTTCTTTTTACTCCTAGGGCCATCGTGCGGCATGGGAGTAACATCTGCAATTTTTGAAATTCTTACCCCTGCTGCCCTAATAGCTCTTAAGGCCGAGTCTCGGCCTGCTCCAGGTCCTTTAATATACACTTCTACTTCTTTGACGCCGTTTTCATCTTTGGCCTTTTTGACGACTGCATCAACCGCAGTTGTAGCTGCGTATGGAGTGGCTTTTCTGGCACCCTTAAAGCCAGAAGCTCCAGAAGAGCCCCAGGAAAGGGTTCTACCCTCGTCATCAGTAACTGTTACCAAGGTATTATTGAAACTTGTGGAAACAAATACTTTGCCGGTTTCTGATTGTATTTTTTTTGCCATATCTTTACTTCTTCACTTGTGTTGCCTGCATCTTCGCCAACACTTCTTTCTTAAAGGCTCCAACCGTCTTTCTCTTACCTTTTTTGGTTCTAGCATTTGACTTGGTCCTTTGGCCTTTAGATGGAAGACCTTTTGAATGCCTCATTCCTCTATAGCTTCCAATTGATTGAAGTCTGACTATATCAGTTCTAACTTTTCTTGCCAAATCGCCTTCAGTAAGATATTTTTCCAGTTCAGAGGTAATTTTTGCTTGTTCTTCAGGGGATAAATCTTTAATTCTTTTGGTGGTATCTAGTTTAGCAGAAGAAAGAACTCTTTTTGCCAAAGTCCAACCAATACCCTCAATACGAGTTAAAGCGAAATCAACTTTCCAGTTATCATTTAATTCTACTCCTGCGATTCTAGCCATATTTTTATTTGTCCTTTCGATATAAACGTTGGCTTTGTTTACATCGTTAGATGAAACAGTGTCATCCTTGACGCTGTTTATGTTTTGGATTTACGCAAATAACGTAAAGTACGCCCTTTCTGCGTACCAATTTACAATCTTTACAAATAGTTTTAATAGAACTTTGAACTTTCACCGTAATTAAATTTTATAGACAATTCTGCCTCTTTTGTCATCGTAGGGCGTCATTTCCACCCGGACTTTGTCCCCTGGAAAGACTCTAACATAGTTTTTTCTCATTCTGCCCGAAAGAGTGGTTAAAATCTCCCTGCCGTCTGTTAGAACTACCTTAAACATAGTATTTGGCAGAGCTTCTCTAATTTCCCCTTCGACTATAGTATTTTTCTTATCGTCCATTATGTCAAAACCAAAGAACCGTCTGCAGTAACTGCTACGGTCTCTTCGAAAAGCCCTGACATTTTACCATCTTGCGTGCGTATTGTCCAACCATCAGAATCGGTAACCAGCTCAGGGTCACCGGCTGTGTACATAACCTCAATGGCAAACACAAACCCAGACTTAATAGTGATGTCTTCTGAGGCTGCGCCAGTTACCAAACAGGGAATGGGTGGATACTCGTGCAGGGCTCTGCCAATTCCATGGCCAACCAGGGATTCTACTGGGTTAAAATTTCCCGCTTTTAGGGCTTTTGCCATAGCAAGAGAGATGTCTACCAGTTTGTTACCCTCTCTGGCCTCATTAATGGCCATTTTAAGAGCCTTTTTGCCTACAGCCATCATTTCTACCAGTTTGGGGTCACTGCCCAGGTAAACACTTATAGAAGTGTCTGTATGGAAACCCTTGTAATACATGCCAAGGTCGACACTAACAAGGTCGTTTTTCCCAAATACTAAATCTTTTCGGGGGATGCCATGGACAATGCCGTCATTTACATTAATGCAGGTTGTCCAAAAGTATTCCGGAACCATTTTAAAAGAAGGCGAACCACCTTGGGAAATTATCCCTTCAGTGGCCAACTTTTCGATCTCGGCTGCATTTACTCCCGGCTTAATGGCAGCAAGTATTTGCTTTTTGACCTTTGCAAGCTTGGCTCCACCCTCCCACATGAGGGTAATTTCTGCAGGAGTTTTGATACTAACCTGTGGCATTTTTTATTCCTTCCACCAGCTTTGCCAAGTCAATCTGAATATCGTCAATTGGCCTGGCTCCATCCACTCTAATGAGTTTTCCTTGTTTGTCCAGATAATCTATCAGTTCTTTAGTGTTGTCATTGTAGTATTGAAGCCTAACCTTGACTGACTGGGGACTGTCATCCTTCCTCTGAATTAACTCTCCACCACATTCGCATTTTTCTCCTGGAGCAGGATTGGTGATAATGTTGTATACCTTGCCACATTTAACACAGATTCTCCTGGAGGAAATTCTTTTTATAGCTTCTTCTTCACTGATATCAAGAGAAATTATGGCATCAATATCGTCTCCTTTGGTTTTTAAGAACTTATCCAAGGCTTCATATTGGGAAATAAATCTGGGGAAGCCTTCAAAAAGAATGTCTTTAAATTCAGAAATATGATCACGTAAAAAATCCAAAACATACATAGTCATTTCTTCCTGAGGAATAAGTTTTCCGGATTCCATAATTTCTTTTATTCTTGGGTTCTTCTGAGCCAACTCTCGGGAGAGATTACCTGTTTGCAAAAGATATAAGTTAAATCTTTTAGCCAACATTTCAGACTGAGTCCCTTTGCCAGAAGCTGGAGCGCCTAAAAGAATAATATTCATGTTATAAGGCTATTATAATCCAAATTGAAGGCTAAAAATAGACTGTCAATTTCCAAAAACAAATTTTTTGAAACTGAAATATTAAGTAACTCTGTTCTGAGGTTTTCCTTTTGCAAGAGAAGTCAAATTATCAACCCAGATTGCATACAGATTCTCTAAAGCCTCTTTTGTATAGTAGCCAAATCCTTTTATCCCAATTGAGTTTTCGAGTTTGGCAAGAGGAGTATTGATTAGATCTTCGCCTTCATATGCATATGAATCTACTTTTCCTGATTTTAAAGCTTGAGCCATTGCTTTTTCGTCAACCAACTCCCTATCAACAGTGTTTACAACAATTACTCCCTTTTTCATTTTTGTAATTTCTTTTTTGCCAATCATATTGTTGTTTGCTTCCTCGTGGGTCGTGTGAAGCGAAATCGCATCTGCTTGTTTAAACAATTCGTTGAGAGAGACCATTCTCACACCTTTCATTTTCTTTGGAGTTCTGTTGTAAGCAATCACTTTCATATCAATTCCTAATGCTAGCTGTGCAGTAGCCATACCGATACTCCCAAGTCCAATAATTCCCAATGTTTTGCCTTTGAGTTCAAATCCTTGTGTTAATCTATACTTTCCTTTTTGAGTTGCTCTATCTGAAACAAATATTCTTTTTGCAAGTCCTAAAAGCATTGCAATGGAATGCTCTGCAACTGACTGTCTTGAGTAACCGGGAACGTTGCTTATTGGGAGTTTTCTTTTCTTCGCGTATTCAAGATCTACCCAGCCAAAAGATGTTGTTGAAAGACAAACTCCTTTAAGATTTGGGAGTGATTCCATAATTTTGGTTAACTTTTCTTTTGCCTTTTCAAAACCTCCAAGAGGTTCTGGACTGGCGCCAACAATTTCAGCCCCTTTAGCCATTCCAAGCAATTTTTCCATTGAGAGAGCTTCTCTTGTTTTGGTATATACAACTTGACCCAAGGAAGATAACTGTTTTTGTTGGTCAGGAGTAAAACTATTTTTGGGATCAAAAATCACAATTTTCATTAAGTTGAATATATCACTTTTTTTCACATAGTCAATTTTTGTAATTTAAACAAAAAATAGATTCTACTTTAGACTACATGTCTAGTTTATAAAGTACCTACCACTCGCGATGAAATCAAATCTTTCTTTTTACTTCACCTGGTTCTCTGCCTGTAGTTACCAACTTTCCTTGTTTACTTGGCAAGTCTGATCTTTCTGTAATTTGTAGTAAAACACCAACCACTCTTTGCATTCCATGTATGTATTGTCTTTGAGCCTGTTCATTGTCGGGACCCCTGAGAGGAAAAAAAATACCTTCACGTTCACCTTCAGCATCATAAACTTGCATAAGAAAACTATTTAAATTATCAACAGACAGCCTGTCTAGTTTTTGACTTTCAGGAGGAAGGGTAACACTTAGTATAGTTCTCTCGCCTTCATCGGCTCTAACGGCAACTGCAAAATATAAACTGCCTTCATTAGACAGTGTACATTTAAAAGTTCTATTGCCAGAAAGATTTTCGTTTAACATGTGAAAGGAATTGGTGCCTTCGAATTTTTCTCCTTCTTTTACAATTACTTTTTTAAGATTGGCTCTGACATCATTGATAATTGGAGCGATATCTTCTAGTGTGTTAACACTATCTGCTTCCAAAGAAGTAAAATCTTTCAGATTTTGCCTACAATCTTGATATTCTTTATACCTTTGTGCCAATTTTTCCTGAGTGGATACTTCCGCCATAAGATTTTATTTTAAAAAAAAGTTTGCAAATCTACGATTTTATAGCAATTCTAAGAATTGATACATCAAGCTTTGCTTGTTATAAAATGCTCATACCTTCTCATAATAAGCTGGGATTCTAAGTCTTTGGTCAGTTCAATTACCACTGACACTACAATTAAAAGTCCTGTTCCTCCAACTACCAAGTTTGGTATGGCGACAAAGTTTTGCACAATTGAAGGCAAAATTGCAATAATACCCAAAAAAAGTGCTCCTACTAAAGTAATTTTACTCAAAACCGATCCTAAATATTTTGCGGTTTGTGGTCCTGGCCTAGTTCCTGGAATAAAGCCGCCGTTTTTTTGCAAACTTTCGGCAATTTTTTCCGGATTAAAGACCACTGTCGTGTAAAAATAGGTAAAGGCTACTACAAGCGCAAAATATAAAACATTATACAAAAGAGATTGAGGATTTAAGGCTGCTGAAATATCTTGGGCAATTTTGGCTACCTGGGCATTTCCTGTCGAGCCCACAAAGTTAGACACCAAGGATGGCATCAAGATTAAAGATATGGCAAAAATAATTGGGATTACCCCTGCTTGATTTAATTTTAGTGGCATATAGGAAGTGGCGCCTGCCACCTCTCCTCTAGAACGTCTTGCATAGTGGACTGGAATTCTTCTGACTGCTTCAGAAATCAAAACCACCAAGCCCATGACAATCACAGCCAATACTACAAAGAAGGCTACTTTGGCAAAATTTTCAGTTGTAACAAGTCCTTTTGTTTGGACAATAGAAGCCGGAAGTCTTGAGATTATGCCTGCAAAAATCAAAAAGGATACGCCATTGCCTACTCCATATTGAGTAATCAGTTCGCCAAACCAAATTGACAACATAGTGCCAGTTATCATCGTAATAACTAGTGCCAATAACGCCCCAGGAGAAAGGGTAGCAATAATGCCTTGACCACGCAGCAGTAAGTACATGCCAAAAGCTTGCATAGCAGCCAGTGGAACAGTTAGAAATCTTGTGTATTGGTTAATTTTTTCCTGACCATACTCGCCCTCTTTCTGAAGTTCCTCCAGAGAAGGAATAACAAAACCTAAAAGCTGGACAATAATTGAAGCATTGATATAAGGCCCCAACCCCAGTGCCATAATAGAAAAGTTTCCCAAAGTTCCCCCTGAAAAAATATCAACCAAAGAAAAAAGGGCACTACCTTCAAACAAAGCCTTAAGAAGAGGTAAGTTGATGCCAGCTACAGGGACGTGAGCCACTAACCTAAAGATAACTACAATAGCAGCCGTGATTAAAAGTTTTTTTCTAATTGCAGGCGTTTTCCCAAGCCTGACAAAAAATTTAGCAATTGAGGCAAACATTATGCTTATTTTATCACATTACTTAAAATGTTAATATAGTAACCCTTGCATTATGCAGTGGTTACTTTATACTGGTGTTATGCAAACCCTCTTAACCGTCAATGAAGCAGCAAAAAAACTCGATATATCTGTAGATACAATAAGAAGATGGGATAAAAAAGGTCTTATTAAATCTCATCGGTCAAGTAACAATTATAGATTGTTCAATCTAGAAGAAATTGGTAGAATACACAACAAAATCTCTAACGGAGTTGGAAAGTTTCAAATCTTGAAATCACTTACAAAGACTAACTACACAGTCATCGATCTTTTTTCTGGAGCAGGAGGTACATCCCTTGGATTTGAAAATGCAGGACTAAAACACAAATTACTTGTTGAAATTGATAAAAATGCCGTCAACACTTTAAGAAAAAACCGACCTAATTGGAATGTAATAGAAAGCGATATATCTAAAGTTGATTTCAGGGGTTTAGAAGCCGACATTGTTGAGGGTGGTTTTCCCTGCCAAGCTTTTAGTTTCGCTGGTAAAAAAATGGGGTTTGAAGACATTAGAGGAACTTTATTTTTTGAATTTGCCAGATGCATAAAGGAAGTACGTCCAAAAATCGCGATTGGAGAAAATGTTCGAGGACTACTTCAACATGACAAAGGTAAAACTTTAAATACCATGGTTAACACATTGAAAGAGTTAGGCTATAAAGTTGGATATAAAGTGTTGAGAGCTCAATATTTTGATGTACCTCAAAAAAGAGAACGCTTAATTATAATCGCGGTAAGAAATGATATGAATGTACCAATTATGTTTCCCAAAGAAAAAGATTACATAATAACATTACGTGAAGCGTTAAAAAATGTCCCAATCTCCGAAGGACAATCCTACCCTAAAAAAAAGGAAAATATGATGAAACTTATATCTCCTGGTGGCTACTGGAAAGATTTACCAGTTGAAGAACAAAAAGAATATATGGGAGCTAGTTTTTATATGGGAGGAGGAAAAACCGGCATGGCTCGTAGATTATCATGGGATGAACCATCATTGACTTTGACTACTAGTCCAGCACAAAAACAAACAGAAAGATGTCATCCCGAAGAAACGAGACCTCTCACAGTTAAAGAATATGCACGTATACAAAGCTTTCCCGATGAATGGATTTTTGAAGGCTCAATTGGTTCACAATATAAACAAATAGGTAATGCTGTGCCTGTTAATCTTGGTTATTATATGGGCATGACTGCAGCAGATATACTCAATAAGAATGTTGACCTTAAAAAATATGATCTTTATAAGCAAGAAGAAATCATTTTCCAAGCTGCTCTTTTGTAAAATGTACTTTTATATCTTCTGTTAAATCCAAAAGTACCTTTTTTATTAAAGTTTTCCCCTTTACTTTTAAAGCATTAGTGCCAAATAATTCGATTAGATCAGCATAGAAATTTTCATCTCCAGTTAAGTGATGCCAAAATTCTTTTCCAACTATCACTGAATATTCTTTGTTAATATTTTTATAATTTCCACTAAGTTCATCTTCAGTTCCATAAAGTACTCCCACAATTAAATCTTCAAGTGAAATTGATAAATTATTCGTCCTTGCGAGATTTTTGACTGCGACAAAATGCCTAGATATAGTTTCAACATCATCTTTGTTCACTGTTTGTGGACCAGCTTTAATTTGACAATACTTTTTTCTCCCATCAAGTTTATCTTCAAATTCTATATCAATTCCAGAGGTCGTCGAAGCAAAACCTGAAAGAACCTGACTACAAAACTTTTGTAGATTATTACCAAAACTTGTATTTATTGAAGTACCCAATATACGTGGATATAAGAGTACTTTTGCAAGTGTTTCTGGTTTTGTATTACCGTCCATAAAAATTCCCAAATAATTTAATAAAAAAGGATTGTATTTAAACGAGGATAGTTTTCGCAATTTCTTTAAGTTACTAACGTGATTTGGAATTATCGTTTCTCCAAAAAACTTTTTTGCGTTTTCTAAAATTTGTATTTTAAGCTTTTCGTCCATTCTCCCGGTAATATTAACACAAATCAATATTTACAAAAAAATGTAACTTACTTTAAAGAGTTTTCAACAGATTTAGACATAGGAAGATTTATTTCAAGCTTCTTTTCCAGTTTTCCCTTGCCAAGAATTTTTACACCGTATTTTAAAGCTTTTTTGCCAACAATTTTCTTGTCGATTAAAAGATCAATGGTTACCTTTGTTCCTACCGGAAGTATATTTAATTTTTCTATGTTTACTGGCAGTGCCTTTGGATGGGTTTTGTTTTTTAATTTTCCTCTCAGAAAGGGAAGCCTATGAATTAAGGATTTTTTCACTTTCATGCCTTCAAACAAAATTCCAATCGAGCCTCTAGCCTTTTGACCTTTTTGTCCACGGCTTGAAGTGTGTCCACCTTTACCCGAACCATAGCCTTGGCCTTTTCTTTTGTCTTTCTTGGTTACAATCCTTTGTAATTTCATACTATTTTGTTTTCCTTTCATGCATTTTATTTAATGTCTTTAAAGCTTCAAAAGTGGCATAGACATTTGAGATTTTATTGGAAGTTCCAAGGATTTTTCCAACTGCATCTCTGACTCCTGCAGCTTCTAAAACTACTCTCATGGTGCCCCCGGCAATTATTCCCGTACCCTTTGGGGCAGGTTTCAAAAGTACTTTAGCTGCTGAGAATTTTTCCCTTACTTCATAGGCCACAGTTGTTCCTCTCATAGAAACGGTAATCATATTCTTTTTGGCGGCAACGACCGCTTTTTGAATTGCTGTTCTCACATCTCCTGCCTTAGCAACACCCAAGCCAACTCTACCTTTTTTATCACCAATAACTAAAAGTGCTGAAAATCTAATAGTGTTTCCTCCTTTAGTCTTTTTGCTGACACGTCTTATTTGAACTACTTGCTCATCAAATTCTTTTGGTTGCGGTACATAATTTGGGTTATACATAGTTTAGAATTTTAATCCTCCCTTTCTGGCGCCTTCGGCAACTGCTTTAATTCTGCCATGATAGGCAAAACCATTTCGGTCAAAAACAACAGCCTTGATTTTTTTGCCTAATGCTTTCTTGGCAATTTCTTCTCCAATAAAAGTTGCCTTTTGCATTTTGGTCATTTTCTGATCATTTTTGAGATCCGAAGCCTCGAGCAAAGTTATGGCTTTTTGGTCATCAATCAGTTGGGCATAGATATATCTGTCAGATCTGAAAACTGAAAGTCTTGGCAATTTGCCAGTTCCAGAAATCTTGGCTCTGATTCTTTTTTTTCTTGTTTGTCTGTCTTTAGTTACCATAGGTTTTTAAGCAGCCTTAGCAGCTTGCTTTCCCGCCTTTCTTCTGATCACTTCATCTGTATATTTAATACCTTTTCCCTTGTAAGGTTCGGGCTTTCTGACTGCCCGCACATTAGCTGCAACCTGGCCGACTATGTCTTTGTCTGCTCCCTCAACTGTAATGATTGATTTCTCCAACTTAAAAGAAATTCCTAGCGGTGCTTCTACAATTACCGGGTGAGAGTAACCAATATTTAGTATTAATTGGTTACCCTTAACTTCTCCTCTGTAGCCTGCGCCAACTATTTCCAAAGTCTTGCTCCAGCCTTCAGTTACTCCTTTAACCATATTGGCAATATGGGATCTAGTTGTCCCTTGCAACGAAAGTGACTTTTTATCGGTTCCTTTTCTTTTTACCTCAATTAAATTATCTTTTTCCAAAACACTAACTCCAGGGGTAGCTTTTTCCAAAGATCCCTTGGGTCCAGTAATCTTAACTTGTCCAGGGTTAATCTCGACTGTTACTCCACTTATTATTTGTATTGGTAGTTTTCCAAATCTTGCCATAATTGTGTTTACTTATTGATTCCTTTTAGTCATCACCAAATCTCAGCTATTACCTCTCCTCCCATTCCCAGTTTCAAAGCCTGTTTAGTAGAAACTACACCTTTTGGGGTAGAAATTATAAATATCGATCCACCCTTGTGCTTGGCTAGTTCATCTACAGTGACATAAATCCTCAAACCCGGCTTGGAAACTAGTTTCAAATCCAAAATTACTGGCTCTCGGTGGTCGTAAGAGAGTTTAACTGATAATTCTCTGTCTTTTTCTTCAACTTCAGACAAAAAACCTTCCCTCTTCAAAACTTGGGCAACCGCTTTTTTAAGCGTAGATGTTTCAACTACCACATCTTTCCTGGTAGCCTTAGCCGCATTTTTTATTTGTATTAAAAAATCTCCTACTTGATAGTTTGTCATCTTACCAACTTGCCTTCCTAACCCCTGGAATTTCTCCTCTAGAGGCATACTCCCTAAAACAAAGCCTGCAAATTCCAAATTTGCGCATATAACCACGTTGCCGGCTACACAACCTGCAACGGTTTCTATATCTAATTGCATATTTCAATTTTTTTGTTTCTCTAACTATGTTACTTGTTTTTGCCATCTGTCTTAATTATTTTCCTCTTTTGCAAAAGGCATACCCAGGTATTCTAGCAACTTTCTTGATTGCTGCCTGTCTTTGGTTGAGGTAACAATAGTTATCTCAAGACCTTTATTCTTGTCCATTTTTGAAATGTCAATTTCGGGAAACATAGTCATTTCAGAAAAACCTATTGAATAGTTGCCTGCCATGTCAAAACCCTTGGTGGGAATCCCTCTAAAATCCCTGATCCTTGGTAAAACTATTGAAATAAGCTTGTCCAAAAAGTTATACATTCTAACGCCTCTGAGGGTTACTCGCAAGCCAACCGGCATTCCAGCTCTAATCGAAAAACCAGCAACTGAAAGCTTGGCGGGTCTAATCTGCGGCTTTTGCCCGGTAATCATACCTAACTCTTCGGCTGTTTTTTCCTGCAACCCCTTATCTTTTATTAAATTTCCAATGCCCATATTGACGACAATCTTGGTAATCTTTGGCAATGCATTTGGATTTTTAATCCCAAATTCTTCAGCCAATTTCGGTCTCACGTCTTTGGTATATTTTTCTTTTACCGACATGTGTGTCGGAACTTTTGCTGTGTGTTTATTTTCGGCCATTACTTCATTTCCTTCCTGCATTTTTTGCAAATTCTTAACTTTTTGTCGTCTTTCAATGTAAACCCAGCCCGAGTCAGCTTTTTGCAATTGGGACAAACCAAGGCAAATTTTGAAAAAGCCATTGGTCTGGGAATATCAAAAACCCCACCTTTTTTATCCTGAGTCATGCTAGCCTTAACGTGCTTTTTATAGATATTAATCTCAGGAATCAATGCCAGCTTCTTTTTAGGAAAAATTTTTTCAATCTTTCCCTCTCTGCCTTTATCTTTTCCTAAAGTTATTTTTACTTGATCTCCCACTCTAAATTTAATCATGATTTATCATGAGAAGTCGTAAGACTTCATCATCTCCTTGTCTTTAAACTACCTCTCTAGCCAATGAGGCAATTTTTGCGTAACCCGCCTCCTTAACTTCTCTGGCAATTGGCCCTAATATTCTAGTTCCTCTAGGTAATCCTTGCTTATCTATCACAACTCCGGCGTTATCATCAAATCGAACATAAGTTCCATCCCTGCGCTTTATTTCTTTTTTGGCTCGTACAATAACTACCGTTACCGGTTCAGAGTCTTTCACCGCTCCGACTGGGTCGGCACCATCAACAACACATCTGACAACCTGGCCAAGAGAGGCTTTTTTACCAACCCTGCCCGAGATACCAATAACCATTAGTCTTTTGGCTCCCGAATTGTCAGCTGGCTTTAAAATTGATCTTAACTGTACGCTCATATGCTCATTATTTTCTTTTCTTTGGTTTTGATTTAGTCTTGACTTTAGATGGCAAGGATTTTTCTTTGTCAGCCTTTGTTTTTATAACTCCAGTTGAGGCTTCAATTGAAACTAAATGCCACCTTTTAAGCTTACTTATTGGCCTTCCTGCCGCAAACTTTACGATATCTCCCAGCTTTGCTTTGCTTTCCTCATCATGGATGTGAAAATTTCTAGTCTTTTTCATTCTTTTCTTGTAAATTGGGTGAGCCACCAAGCGCTCTACCTCTACAGTTGCTGTTTTGGCCATCTTGATTGAAATTACTCTACCAATTAACACTTTCATGACTTTATTATTTCCTTTTCTTTTTGTCCCAAAATTGTCAAAATCTGGGCTACTTCTTTTTTAGCATTTCTAACCATTTTTAGATTTTTCTCTTGTCCAACCCTAATCTTCATATAGTCTAAAGCTATTTTTTTCTTGAGATCTAAAACCTTTTGATTTAGGTCTTTAACATTTTTTTCTTTTAATTGGTTTAATTCTTTAGTTTTCATAGTATTGTATCTTACTCTCCTTTTTTAACAACTCTAGTCTTGAAAGGCATCTTACTGGCTGCTTTTTCAAAAGCTCTGGTCACTGCCTCTTCAGGAACACCAGCTACTTCAAAGAGAATTCTACCCGGCTTAACTACAGCTACATATCTGTCGACGTCACCTTTTCCTCCACCCATTCTTTGTCCCGCAGCCCGACCTGACACTGGTTTGTCTGGGAAAACTCTAATCCAGAGTCTGCCTTTTCTTTTTAGGGAATTAGTTATCGCACGACGTCCAGCCTCAATTTGAGCCGAAGTCATCCACTTGACTTCCAAGGCCTTTAAGCCATATTCTCCAAATGAGACATCCGAGCCTCTAAGGGCCAATCCTCTCCTTCTACCTCTAAAATCTTTTCTAAATTTCCTTCTTGCTGGCTGTAACATCACTCACTTTCTCCTTCTTTGTATATCCACACCTTTACGCCAACATAGCCCCTTTTTAAAAGTGCTGCGATTTTGGCGTAATCAATGTTTTCTCTTAAGGTTTGGGTTGGAACTGACCCTTGATGAAATTTTTCTCTTCTGGCAATTTCAGCTCCAGCAATACGTCCTCCTAAAACTACTTTAACCCCCTTAGCTCCAGATTGCATTACTTTTTCCATGGCTTTGGTGACAACACGCCTTTGTGGCATTCTTCTTTCCAACTCGCCTGCAATTCTCATCGCCACCAAATGGGCCGAAAGATCTGGATTTTTGACTTCTTTTACTTGGAGGTCGATTTTGACGTCTTTGGCAGTTTTTCCTCTAACACCCAAAATAATACTGCCTATGTAATTTCTAGTTTCTTCAATTCCCGATCCGCCTCTGCCAATAACTACCCCCGGTCTAGCAACTGAAACGGTAATTACCATTGACTTGGGCAGCCTCTCGATTTCAACTTTATTAATGCCTGCCAATTTAAATTTTTCCATTAAGGCGGCTCTAATTTTAATATCTTCAATCAAAAAATCTTTAAACTTAGAGTCATCAGAAAACCATCTTGACTTCCAAGGCAAGAATGTTCCCGTTCTAAAGCTTATTGGATTAACTTTCTGACCCATTTACTTTTTCTCCTCCTCTTTGGTCACTTCTTTTTTCTTTTCTTCTAAAACTACCTTAATGTGGCTCATTCTTCTCTTGTAAGGCTTCAGTCTTCCTCTTGAAGCGGCTCTGCCTCTTTTCAACCTTGGTCCTTCGCCAATCTGAATTTCCTTAAAGATTAAATCACTATCTACCACTCCCACCTGTTTAGCATTGGCAATGGCTGTCTTAATCACCTTTAGTAAAGGTTCACTAGCCACTTTGCCAATAAAAGGTAAGACTTTAATGGCTTCTAAAGGAAGCATTTTTTTAATCAAAAACACAACCGGCCTAACTTTAGTAGGCGAGATACGTAAAAATTTTTGTGTTGCTGAGTATTCCATATTTGTTAGGTCTTGTCTGCTGTCCTTTTGACCACTTGACCATGACCTCTAAAGGTTCTGGTTGGGGAAAACTCCCCTAGTCTATGACCAACCATGTCTTCCGTTACAAATACTTCAATGAAAAGCTTGCCATTGTGGACTTGGAAATATTTACCAACAAATTCTGGGGCAATTTGACTTGATCTAAACCAAGTCTTAATTGCCTTGCCTTTATCACCCATGCCAGCATTAACCTTCTTGACAAGGCGTGGATCTACATATGGTCCTTTTTTAGCTGATCTAGACATTACTTAGTTCCTCCTCTGGTTTGACCTTTGCCGCCGGCGTGTTTACCCCGCTTTCGGCCGGCAACGATTAGTTTATCAGAATATTTGCGTTTAGCACGGGTTTTACCCACTGCAGGTCTGCCCCAAGGCGTCTTTGGCGCCTTCATCCCAACACCACTCCTACCTTCTCCGCCTCCATGAGGGTGGGAGTTGGGGTGCTGAGCCACACCACGAACACTTGGTCTTATACCCATATGTCTTTTGGTACCTGCTTTTCGCAAATTTCTGGCTTTGTGGGTAACATTTCCGACCTGGCCAACAGTAGCCTTTGCTTTTGGATCAAACCTTCTTATTTCTGCCGAAGGCATTTTAATCAAAACCCAGTTTTCTTCTCTTCCTTGAACCATAGCTACACTACCTGCGCCTTTAACCATTTGAGCACCCTTGCCCGGCATAATTTCGAGATTGTGTACAGGAGTACCAACTGCTATTTTTCCCAATGGCAGAGTATTGCCAGTTTCCATTGGAGCCAGCTCGCCACTGGTTATCTTTTGGCCAACTTTCAAGCCAACAGGAGCGAGAATATATCTTTTATCTCCATCTTCATAGACGACAAGTGCAATTTTTGAGTTTCTGTTTGGATCGTATTCAATAGTGGTAATAATTCCCCAAACGCCATCTTTTTCTCTTTTCCAGTCAATAGTTCTCAAATATCTTTTCTCACGACCTCCTTGGTGTCTAACGGTTACCTTACCTTTTGATCTACCCGATTTTTTTCTAAGAATGGTTTTTAAGTTTTTCATGCTTATTTTTTAACCTTTCCTTTTTTTTCTTTCTTTTCTTCAAAAAGATCAATCTTTTGGCCTTCTTTAGCTTCAATAATTGCCTTCTTCTTGGCTTTGGTTCTAGTTGCCACACCCCTCAAAGTTTTTTTGAATTCTGGCTTTATTTTTAAAGTTTTTACTGAAACCACGTCAATGTCAAAAAGCTTTTTAGCTTCTTTTTTAATTTCCATTTTATCCATATCCAAGCTCACGAAAAAAGTATATTTGCCTTTTTTGGCCTCTGCCAGGCTTTTTTCTGTTAATACTGGTTTAATGATCATTTTGTTTTCTTCCCCTGAGCTTTCGCCATTGTTTTTACTTTAACTTCTGGCTTTTTGGTTTTTTCTTTGACAACTTCAAAAATTGCTGCATCTAAAACTAGCTTTCCGCCGAAGACAACATCGTAGGCATTAAGATCTTTAAAGCTAATAATCTTAGTATCTTTTAAGTTTTTGAGCGTTTTTGTTTTTTTAATGTTTACTTCTGTAAGAGCAATTATCATTCTGCCAAAATCAGTTAATTTTCTAGCATCTTTAGTTTTCTTGACAGTAGATAGTCCTTCAATGGCAATAACTTCACCCATCTTTGCTTTCATGGAAAGAGCAACATTTAAAGCTTTTCTTTTCATTTTTGTTGAAAGAGTCAAAACCTTTTGCTCAAGCTTTGGTCCATGGGCAATTCCCCCGCCAACATAAATTGGGGCTCTTCTTGATCCATGTCTTGCGCCACCCGTTCCCTTTTGTTTGTAAACCTTTTTAGTGGTTCTATTTATTTCAGCTCTAGTTTTGGTTTTAGAACTACCAATATGGACTCTATCTTGGTAGATATGTACAGCCTGAGAGACAAGACTCAAATTCTCTTTTTCTTCCATATATTTTGGAAGTATAACTTGACCAGTTTTCATTGCTTTTAAGTTAAATTTATCTATCTTAAGCATTTTCTTCCTCCTTGGCTTCTACTTTTTCTTCTACTTGTGGTTCCTGGACTACGACTGGGTTTTTCACAACCAAAGGGTGCCAAGCTTTGCTTGTTTCTCCGACTCTGGTAATTCTAATTAAGCTTCCAACTGTCCCTGGAATTGCGCCTTTGAGCATTATTTCATCGGTTTGCGGATCTACTTGTATTACTTCTAAGTTTTTAATTGTTTTAGTGTCTGATCCCATTCTTCCGGCCATGTGTTTTCCTTTATAGACTCTTCCTGGAGTTGTTCCCTGACCGATTGATCCTGGAGCACGGTGTCTATCTGACTGACCATGAGTTTTTGGCCCGCCGGCAAAGCCCCACCTTTTCACTCCTCCGGCAAAGCCTTTACCTTTGGAAATACCAGTGACATTAACCGTGTCTCCTTGAGACAATACATCTGTCAAGGATATTTTGTCGCCTGACTTGAGGTCGGTGTCAGCCACTTTTACTTCACGCAAAAAATTAGGAGCTGTCTTTCCATTTACAGCTCCTTTAAGGTGTCCCAATAGGGGTTTGGTAATATTTTTGGTTTTCTTGGCTCCTGTGCCAATTTGGACGGCTAAATAACCATCTTTGTCTTGAGATTTGACTTGGGTAACTATGTTTGGGGTAACTTTGACTACAGTTACAGAAACCCTCTCGTCGCCGACGAAGGTTTGGGTCATTTTTGACTTGGTTCCCAGTATTGTATTAAACATAAATTTATAAACCACAAAAAAAGGTGCCCTAAGGCACCATATATGAAAAATACGGCCTTTTGGGGGCTACCCGTGATCAAAAGTGACGAACTAATATAACCACGCAAGAAGGATTATATCAAAGAAGGACTGAGCCTGCAACTTACGAAGTTAAGTTAGACCTAATCTTAAATTAACTGGACCATCTGTTAACATACCCCTATATTCACGACCAATTTCCCCAATCACATCTTTTGAAGACAAACTCATTTTTGGTGCATATTTCTCAACTAGGGCTCTTGCGGCTGGTACCCCAGCCAAAGCCGCGCCCAATATACCGCCAACCAGATATCTAATCGCATTTTTCTGAGTCCCAACACTATCAAGTGCAATCTGGAAACCTGAATCAAAAACATTAGCCTCTGCTTGAGGGGGAGATGATCCCAGGATTGCATTAGACACTCCTCTTACAAACCAGTTATCATACCCATCAGGATATTCCATAGATAAATAATTCATCACTTCCACTAACTTTTGTGGCATGACTTGTGTATCCACAATATCACCAGCTCTAATTTGTTTAAAAATCTCTGACATAGGCTGTGTAGCCTATCAAATAGATAAGCGTAGGTGTCAACCCTCAAATATCCTATAAGATTACATCTTTACCTCAATGGAGACACCTGCTGGAAGATCAAGATTAGAAAGATTATCAATAGTTCTCGGAGACGGATCCACTATATCAATAAGGCGCTTGTGGACCAAAATTTCAAAGTGTTCCTGGGCATTTTTAATACCTCTAGAGGTGGATGGGGTAACTGCCATCATAGTTCTTTTGG
The DNA here is from genome assembly GCA_964502815.1 of uncultured Gammaproteobacteria bacterium. GTDB lineage: Bacteria > Patescibacteriota > Microgenomatia > UBA8517 > UBA8517 > JBBTWO01. Next base: position 57,178 of record CAZCXV010000002.1, read on the forward strand.
TAGGTAAAGGAAGAGGACCAATTACTTTGGCACCAGTTGCAATTGCAGTTTCAATAATTTTTGCAGCAGCCTCATCGATTACACGGTAATCGTAGCTTTTCAATTTGACTCGTAGTCTTCCACTAGGCATATATGTGCAAAAATTTAAAGTGCGGGCAAGATTTAAGCTATAATCTTGGTAATAACTCCAGCTCCAACTGTTCTGCCACCTTCTCGGATGGCAAATCTCATCCCTTCTTCAAGGGCTACTGGAACTATTAATTTTACTTTCATTTTAGCATTGTCTCCTGGCATAACCATTTCAATGCCTTCAGGTAGAGTTGCCTCTCCTGTAACGTCCGCTGTCCTTATAAAAAACTGTGGCTTGTAGCCTGTGAAAAATGGTGTATGTCTTCCACCTTCTTCTTTAGAAAGAATGTAAACTTCGGCTTCAAACTCGGTGTGGGGAGTAATCGATCCCGGCTTTGCCAAAACTTGGCCTCTTTCAATGTCGTCTTTTTCAATACCTCGAAGCAAAAGTCCGGCATTGTCTCCAGCTTGAGCATCATCAAGGCTCTTTCTAAACATTTCAATACCAGTTACAACGGTTTTCTTGGTTGGTTTTATTCCAACAATTTCAATTTCTCCGTTTAATTTCAAAGCTCCTCTTTCAACCCTGCCAGTTACAACAGTTCCACGTCCTTTAATAGAAAAGACATCTTCAACAGGCATTAAGAAAGGCTTATCAGTATCACGAACTGGATCCGGGATATAGGTGTCAACCGCATCCATAAGAGCCTGGATTTGTTTTTCTGCTTCCCCGTCGCCTTCTGTAGCTTTAAGAGCTGATCCTTTAATTACTGGTACATCGTCTCCTGGGTATTCATATTTTTTGAGAAGATCCCTAACATCTGCTTCAACCAAGTCAATAATTTCTGGGTCATCAACCATGTCGCATTTATTCAAAAAAACTACCAAAGCTGGTACGTTAACCTGGCGAGCTAAGATTACGTGCTCTCTGGTTTGTGGCATAGGACCATCTACTGCAGAAACTACCAAGATTGCTCCATCCATCTGAGCAGCACCAGTGATCATATTCTTGATGTAATCTGCGTGACCTGGAGCATCGATGTGGGCATAGTGCCTTTTTTCAGTTTCATATTCTTGGTGAGAAAGATTAATAGTAACTCCTCGCTGTCTTTCTTCTGGCGCTGAATCAATGTCGCCATAAGTTTTTGCAGTCGCAAGACCCTTTTTGGCCAAAACCATAGTAATAGCTGAGGTTAAAGTAGTTTTTCCATGATCAACGTGACCGATGGTTCCGATATTTACGTGTGGTTTAGTTCTTGAAAATGCTGCCATTGTTACTTGTATTATATTTTCTTTGCCTTTAAAAATCTAGGGGCAAATAAAAAAGGCCTAATTTAGCCTGGTGATGGTATTATATTCGAGCCTATTTATTCGTGTCAACTGGCAAATCAGACCTAACTTTCTAATTATTCCACCACTTTTGCAGACAATGCATTCTTGCGCATGTGAGTCTGTTTGCACAGCCATTCATACTCTTTTTTACTTAATACATCTTGGTAGTCCGAAAGCGCCTGATCTATCTCGTCTGTTGTCATCTTCCATAATCTTTCTCGACGCAGTTCATTTTTAATTTTATTCTTTCTACCATCATCTTTTACAAACATTCCCGATAAACCACTGGGTTTATCGAGTTTACCTACTAAGTGATCCGCCAATCGATCCTCGACTTCAACTAATCTATCCATGTTTAAAATTTTCCCATTGATTGCGAATTCGACATATTTATAAAACTCCCCAGCCAAACTCTTAAATTTCTGAGAACCAATATCAAGGCTGCCAATCTCACTTCTAGCTATTAGATTCTCTATATCTCCCAGTAAGTCAAAGTAAATTGTAAGATTGACGTACTCTAACATTTGCTTTGTTTCATAAGCATTTAATAGATAATTATTTTGAATGTCTTCTATTTTTTTAGATAATAATTCCATAAGCCTCATGCCATCTTCATCATAGATGTATATTTTCTTTAACTTCTCAGAGTTTTGAGGGTGAATGCTTTTAAAAACTTCCAATGTGTCTGGAGTAGAACTTGTTCTAGGTCCAAGACGGTTGTAATCAAAAACAAAGTTAGATGGTAATAATCCTTGCTGTTGATATGATGCAATCACTTTGGCGACTGAAGAATTTCCATCGGCAATTGAACTATTAATATCTGTACGTAATTGTCTTAATACTTGTTTTTCCAAGTCGTTTCTCAACTTTTCGAAGTCATCTTTCATGTTCGGAAACAACAATTCCTTTTCTCTGATTCGCTTAAATCGTTGACTTACTGCAACTAAATCCCCGGCACCTTCTGATCTGTGCATGTGACGAGAGATAGACCGAGGTATAGCATCTTTTATGCGTCCAGAAAATCTATCAACTGTCTGCCTTAAGCCTTCGGGCAATTCATCTCTAAATATCAAAAAATCCTCAACCGGAGCATCCAAACCCCAACCTTGCGTTTTCCCATCAACTATTTCATGAGCCAATTGCTGCTCACTTTTTAGAGGATAATGTTGTTTTGTTACTTCCCACTCAAGAATTACGTTGGCTATAAATTCCCCATCCAATATCTGTAATGGTTGATTGGCTTTTGCCTCAGGCTGACTTGGAGTAATTACATCTGATACTTCACTCATGAGTTAAGTATAACTTATAGAGTTGTATTTGGTGGTTTCTACAAAATTAGATATACTCCAGAGTATGAATAAAATATTTTCTGGAGTCAGAGTTTTAGATCTAACCAAAGTTTTCAGTGGTCCTTTTGCAACCAGAATGTTGGCTGATTATGGAGCAGAAGTAATAAAAGTTGAAAACAGCCTTTCTCCAGATGACACTAGAAACTTTCCTCCCTTAAAAAATAACTGGAGCGGTTATTTTGAAATTTTAAATCGCAACAAAAAAGGGGTAAGTTTAAATCTTAAAAATGAAATTGATTTGCAAAAACTTTACAGCTTAGTCAAAAACTGCGACGTCTTTGTAGAAAACTTTGCACCAAAAACCAAATTTAGCCTCAAAATCGACTATCAAACTCTAAGGAAGATAAACCCAGAAATTATCTATGCCTCACTTTCTGGACGTGGACAAACTTCCAGTGAAAAGTATTATGACATCATTGCCCAAACCCAGTCCGGTCTTCTTTCTTTAACTGGAGAAGAAAGAAAACCAATAAAAATTGGTCCTGCGGTAGTTGATGCTTTTTCTGGAATGACTCTGGCGTTTGCAATTTCTTCAGCACTTTTTTACAAACAAAAAACAGGACAAGGACAATATATTGATGTCTCCATGCTTGCCTCTTCCTATAACTTATTGGAAAGCAGCTTAATCCAGTCTTCAGTAACAAAAACAAATCCCAAAAGAACAGGAAACCAAGATGGCTTAATTGCTCCTTTTGGAATCTATAAAACTAAAGATGGTTTTATAGCGATTGCCATTGGCAACCAGCTCTTTTGGAAAACTTTTGCTGGTTTCCTGCAAAAGGAATCCTCTATCTCTATTCCCTGGGATAAATTTTCCAGCAATGAAGCAAGAATTCAAAATCAAACAAAGTTAACCCAGATAATTGAAACTGTTTTTAGCAGATTTGAAACAGAATATCTAGTTTTTGCTTTAAAAGCTTTAAATCTCCCTGTTTCCAAAGTAAACACCATGCAGGATGTTTTGAAAAATGAATTTAACTACCAAGAAAACTTTCTCTTAAGGGGAAAAAATGAGAAGGCCGGTGAATTTGTAACTACTGGTTTTTCAGTAAGATTTTCTGAACAAAAAGATTACCAGATAGTAAACGCTCCCCAAATAGGAGAAAATAATAAGGATTATGGGATTTGACCTCCTGCCCTATAAAGATGGTTATTTCCAAAAATTAGTTGACCTACTTAGTCTATCCTTTGAGATGAAAGCACAAGACAAACAAGAACTCATAAGGTGGAAACTACTTAATAGAATCTGGGGTGAGCCAATAATTTATACTGCTTTTAGTGAAGATAGATTAATAGGTGTCTACACCAGTATTCCCCATCCAATCTCCTACGAAAACGAAACTATTTTGGCGACTGGCTGCATTGATATGGTTACCCACCCTGATTACAGAAGACAAGGAATAATTAAAAAATTAGCAGAAAAAACCTATCAAGAAGTAAAAAATCAAAATTACGAATTATCTTTTGGCTTTTCAAACGAAGAGGGAGTAAAAGTAGACCTGAATGCCAATGGTTACGGCTACTTTGTCCTCGGCAAGTTTCAAAAATATTACAAATTAGTTGTCAGAAAGAAAAGTTGCAGCCTTTCTTTAAAAGAAACGGGTGATATAAATGTTCCAGCTTTCATTAATCCTTACTTGCAAATAAAGAAAGACAAAAAATACCTAGACTGGAGATATATCACAAAGCCTGGTGTAGATTGCCAACTGTTTGAGATACAAGGAGACACTACTGGCTTAGTAGTATTGAAATTCGAACACAACTCCTGCTATGTCTATGATATTGTTTCAGATTACTCAGACCAAAAAAACATTTTTGAAATTGTGAGAGCAATAGAAAATTACTGTTTTGATAAACACATCCATATGGTTGTCTACAACTGTTTAAAAAATAAATTTTGGGAGAAAATATTTGCCAGTTTCAAATTCTTGAAACTACCAGATGTTGGCAAGAAATACTATTTCACGGTAAAAGTCCACAACGATCAAAATAAAAATCTTTACCTAAACAAAAACAATTGGTTACTTCTTTCTGGAGATATTATTTAGCTAACTTTTTTCCCGATCTGACAACTTCCTCAATAGAATGTGCATGAATTTTTATGCACTGCATTTTGTTTGCTGGGTTTTCAACAATGATTGTCGTATTGTCTAGTTGTTCACTTTTGACTGTCGGTCTACTCATTTTATATCTACCCATAAAGTTGGGAAATCTTTTCAAAAAAGCACTTTCAATATTTTCTCCCTCTTCCAAAGGTAAAACAAATTCCGCGTGTTCAAGTCCATCTTCTGGAAAATCGTGATTCACACTTGGATATGGAACTTCAACACAAGGAGTTTCTAATCCCTTCACTTTGAAATTTAGAATTCTTCTTCTATTTACTAAAGCTCTTGAAATTCTTTTGCTTCCACTTTCAGCTTCAATTTCTTTCCTCAACCTGTCAGTTGTCGCAATACCTGCGATTCTTAATCCTACATGATCTATCACCAAATCCTCAATTCCATCAAGACCAACACTGTGCCCAAACTGAATTAAATTGTCAATAAAGTCAGGAATTTGTTCCTTAACACTAAACCAGTTCAGACCTGAAGATTCTGTTTTTCTATCTTTGAAATCTACCATTTTTTTAGTTTCTAGTAGCAGGGCCAGCCATTTTTTTAGCAACTAACATGGCTTGGATATTTGCAGGAACTTCTTCATAATGGGATGGCTCAATATAGGGAACTGCTCTTCCTTGAGTCATTGACCGAAGTTGGGTGGTAAAACCAGACAGTTCTCCCAAAGGTGCCATGCCATTTACCACAGTCATCATTCCTCTTTCCTCTGTTCCTTGAATTTGGGCTCTTTTACTGGAAAGAGAGCCAATAACATCTCCCATATATTCTGCAGGAGTAGTTACTTCAATTTTTACAATTGGCTCAAGTATTACTATATCGGCATTTTTGGCAGCTGCCTCAACTGCCATAGAGCCTGCAATCTTAAAAGACATTTCAGAAGAATCCACATCGTGGAAAGAGCCATCATAAACTGCTACCAAAACATCAGTTAGTGTAAATCCCGCAAGTATCCCTCCTTCAAGTTTTTCTTTAATGCCTTTTTCAATTGCCGGAATGAAAGACTGGGGAATTGCACCACCTTTAATCTCAGAAACAAATTTAAAACCTTCTCCCCGAGGCCGTGGTTCAATCCTAACGAAACAGTGGCCATATTGACCTCTGCCTCCAGTTTGCCTAATGTATTTGCCTTCGCCAGTTGCAGCCTTTTTAACCGTTTCTTTGTAGGCAACTTGGGGAGCTCCTGTGTTTGCAACTACATTAAATTCTCTGCGCATTCGGTCAACCAAAATTTCTAGCTGCAATTCTCCCATGCCGGAAATAATTGTCTGGCCGGTTTCAAGGTTTGACTTGATTCTAAAAGTTGGATCCTCATCAGATAATTTATTTAAAGCCAATCCCATTCTTTCCTGATCAGTTTTTGTTGCGGGCTCAATGGCCAGAGAAATAACTGGCTCAGGAAAAGTAATTGCTTCCAAATGAATCGGATTTTTTTGCTGACAAAGGGTATCTCCAGTGGTAGTCTCTTTAAAGCCTACAACAGCCACAATTTCCCCAGAATAAGCTTCATCAACCAGTTCCCTCTGATCTGCATGCATCAAAACTAATTTGCCAACCCGCTCAGAAGTTTGCCTAACGGTGTTATAAATACTTTCCCCAGCTTTTATGGTTCCAGAATAAACTCGCACAAATACTAGTCTTCCTACATGCGGATCAGTCATTACTTTAAATGCCAAGGCTGATAGGGGAGCCTCATTGTTTCTCTCCATGAGAACTTTCTGACCATTTCTAGGATCTGTTCCTTCAACCATCGGAAGGTCAATGGGGGAGGGAAGATATTCAACCACTGCGTCAAGAAGGGTTCTAACGGTTACCATTCTGTTGTCGCCTCCTAGGATTGGGAAGAATTTGCCCGAAATTACGCCTTTTCTAATTGCTCTTTTAATATCTGCTTCCGTTAATTCCTGACCCTCAAGATATTTATTCAAAGCTTCATCATCATACTCGGCAACTTTTTCAATAAGTTCCTCCCGATACTGCTTTGCCTTGTCTAGCATATCTGTAGGGATTTCTTCTTCAGCCAGTTGATTATCTTCAATGTCTTTGTAGGTATAGGCCTTCATCTTTACCAGATCAACAATTCCATGCAGCTCGTGTTCAAAACCAATTGGTAGCTGAATAGCCACCGCATTTGCCCCAAGTCTTTCATGAATAGACTTTAAAGAGCCTTCAAAGTCAGCCCCAATTAAATTAAGTTTATTTAAGACACAGATTCTTGGCACATTGTATTTATTCGCTTGCCTCCAGACAGTTTCTGACTGGCTTTCTACTCCTGTTCGGCCGTCAAACACCATGACCGCACCATCAAGAACCCGCAGGGAACGCTCAACTTCAGCCGTGAAGTCAATGTGGCCTGGAGTATCGATAATATTTACTCTATAGTGGCCATTTTCAACTGAAGACGAACTTTGCAAATCCCAGAAAGTGGTGATAGCTGCAGAAACAATAGTAATTCCTCGTTCTCTTTCCTGATCCATCCAATCAGTGACGGTTGTTCCTTCGTCAACCGATCCATGCTTGTAAGTCTTGCCAGTTTCAAAAAGAATACGTTCTGTAGTAGTGGTTTTTCCGGCATCAATATGGGCAATAATACCGATATTTCGGATTTTTTCATACGACACCAAACGATCCTTGGTGACCGTTGAAGCAATAGCTGATTTTTTCTTTGCAACTTGTCCTGCCATATACTTATATTACAAAAAAGATCCCGATTCCATATCGGGATACTTGTGATTATATCTATTTCTTGAAAAATTAGCAATTGAGGTATACAATCCTTCCAAATGACAGAAGGTGATCTGGGTAAAGGAATTTCGCCTCAAATTCATCACGAGTTAAACAGTGGACTGAATTTGACCAGGTTTCAGAAGAACTGAAGTTACAATATCCACTAACAAGAGAAGATGATGGGCTAACTATAAAGTAGTTATTTTTTATCCACCACAAAAAAAATTATATAACTACCAACGAGCGTAAGTGTTGCCCCAATTATCATTACTATTTGATATGCTTGAATCATTTTATTTTAGCCTTCCTATTTTTATTTCTTTTCAAATTCAATAATAACACAGCACCCCAAATAAGAGCCAAACCTTGAATCAGCCAAAATACGCCAATACCAAAATTGAAATCAAATTGCATTTATTTCCCTTTCTTCTTGTAATTTGAGTCCAATCCTAATACATCCATATACTGCTAAAGTACTTAATACAATGTTAATAATTTTAATAATAAATGTCGTGTTTGTGGGAATATTTGAAAATCCAAAAATACCAAGAGTGATCCCTTTTGCTAAATCATAGAAAAAGCTTGCTAGAGAATCGGCTTGTTTCATATTAAATAACGAATACATTAAATCCATACTAAAACAAATTTTTAACTTTGTCAAGTATCTATAGAATAATATCTATAAGAGGAATTTATGTTGAAGTAAATTTATATTTTAAATCTTTAAAAAAACCGAGGATACGACCTAATTCCACTTAAAATGACTGAAGGCACGATTGGCTTCTGCACTTCGCTCCATATCTTGTCTTTTCTTGACTGATGCGCCTTCTTCTTTGGCGGCATCAAGTATTTCTGCTGCTAATTTTAGGGCAAAAGTGTGAAATTCAGAATTTGACCTTTTTCTGGAAAATTCTATAAGCCATCTTATTGCCAAGGAATCTTTTCTTACTCCTCTGACTGGCATTGGAACTTGGTAGGCAGCTCCTCCAACGCGCCTTGATCTTACTTCCATTGAAGGCCTGATATTGTCCAGGGCTTGGCCAAAGATAACCATAGGGTCTTCCTTGGTTTTTTCTTTAATAATGTCAAAAGCATGATAAATTTGTTTTTGCGAAACTGTCTTTTTGCCATCCATCATGGCTCTATTTACTAGTTTTGTTACCAGAGTATTGCCATACACTGGATCTGGCGTGATTACTTTTGCTGGTGGCGCTCCTCTTCTTGGCATATTAAACCGCTCCTCCTTGCACAGCTTTGGTTCCATATCTACTTCTTCCAGTTTTTCTGCCAACAACACCATCTGCTCCAAATTTGCCTCTAACAATTTTGTATCTTACGCCTGATAAATCTTTTACTTTTCCGCTTCTGACCATGACAACTGCGTGCTCGGCAATATTGTGACCTTCACCCGGAATATAGGCAGTGATTTCTTGTTTATTAGAAAGTCTTACTCTAGCAACTTTACGGAGAGCCGAGTTTGGCTTTCTAGGCGTCATTGTTCTGACAGCCAAAACTACCCCTCTTTTGAAGGGTGCTGATAAGGATTTAAACTTTCTGTCTTTGGCATTAAACCACCGCTTTAGAGCTGTGGCTTTTGCTTTGGCGACTTTTGGCTTTCTACCTTTTCGAACTAGTTGTGCAGCTGTTGGCATATTTTAAGTTGTGATTCTATCAGGTGTGACCGGTATAAGTCTACCAATAATAACATTTTCCTTAAGTCCCAAAAGTCTGTCCACTCTTCCTCTTAAAGAAGCATCTGTTAAAATATCGGTTGTTTGCTCAAATGAAGCTGCCGAAAGCCAGCTGTCGGTATGTAAAGCTCTTCTGGTAACTCCAGAGACTATTTGCTTAAATGAGGCCAACTTCTTACCTTCTTCATTCATCTTGATGTTTTCTTCCTCAATCTTGGCCTTTTCGATGATATCTCCAGGAAGATACTGTGTCTCACCGGCGTTTGAAATCTTGACTTCATCAGTCATCTTTCTGACAATAACTTCAAAGTGTCTGTCGTTTATTGGTATACCTTGGGATTCATAGACTGCTTGGAGCTCGTTTACTAGGTATTCCTGGGTAGCTTTAAGCCCACTTACATTCAAGATTTCTTTCAGATCTAGTGATCCAGATGCCAGCTGAACACCTGGTGCGACCAATTGACCATTTTCAACAACTAATTTAGAAGCCTTTGGAATAATATATTCTCTTTCGTCTTTTTGTTTACCAGTGCCTTTGATGGTTACTTTCCAGCCAGATTCAGTCTCATCAACTTTTATTTTTCCGGTAATTTCGGCAATTGGGGAAAGAATCTTTGGAATTCTGGCTTCAAACAATTCTTCAACTCTTGGAAGTCCTTGAGTAACATCAACTCCAATGACACCTCCCGAGTGTTTAGTACGAAGCGTCAACTGCGTTCCAGGTTCGCCAATGGATTGGGCGGCAACAACGCCTACTGGAACTCCAATTTGAACTATTTTTTTGTCAGCCAAGTTCCAGCCATAGCACTTTTGGCAAACTCCATATTTAGTCAAACAGGTAAGTGGAGATCTGATAATTGCTGTTCCCACTTCTGATTCGCTAAGTTTCTTAGCTACTTCCTCATCAATAAATACTCCCTTTTTAACAATTACCTTACCCTTGGGAGTCTTAATGTCACTTGCGGCAAATCTGCCAAAAATTCTCTTGGCAAAAACATTGCCACGAACGCTCTTTTTGATTTCAATGCCTTCTTTGCTACCGCAATCCTCAACCCTAACCAGCATATCGTGGGTCACGTCCACCAGTCTTCTGGTCAAATATCCTGCATCGGCTGTTTTAATAGCTGTATCTGTCAAACCCTTTCTTGATCCACGGCCAGAGGCAACGTATTCAAAAACCGACAAACCTTCTCTAAAATTAGACTTAATTGGAAGTTCAACAATTTTTCCCGTCGGGTCAGTAACCAAGCCTCTCATACCCGCAAGTTGCTTGATTTGGTCTCTGGAGGTACGACCGACTTTGGCGTCAATAACCACTCTGATTGCGCCGGTTGGTTCAATTATCTCCCAAGTCCGATCGGCAATTTCTTCAGTAGTTTCAATCCAAACTTCTTGTGTAAGTCTACGCTTTTCTTCAGCCGTAATAAGCCCCTGGGCAAAGTTTTCCTCAATTTCCGATACTCTAATATTGGCTTCTTCTATAATTTTGTTCTTTTCCGGCAAGATCTGGGCATCGACAACACCAAACGACAATCCACTGACGGTTCCACCCACAAAACCAAGGTCTTTAATGTCATCTATTAGTTTGACAACCTGATCTTCACCAACCATGGCAAAGGATTTAGTCAAGATTTCCTTAATTAAAGAAGAGTTGACTGATTCATTGATAAACCCAAACTCAGAAGGCAAAACTTCATTAAATAAAATTCTCCCGGCGGTAGTATCAATTATTTTGCCTTCTACTCTAACCGAAATAGTTTGTCTTAATTCAACATGTCCTCCTTGATAGGCCGTTAAAGCCTCTCCGGAATCTGCAAAAACTGTCCCATAAACTTTAATTCTAGGATCATCACTGGTCAAATAATAAACTCCCAAAGCCATTTCTTTAGAAGATGGGGAAGTAGAAGGAGAACCGTCAGATACTCTTAGTAAATTTTTGTCGCTCATGATTAAAGTTTTTGCTTCCTCAATTGCTTTGGCCGAAAGTGGAATGTGAACTGCCATTTGGTCACCGTCAAAGTCGGCATTAAAACCCGAGCAAACCGCAGGGTGTACTCGAATTGCATTACCCTCAATTAAGATCGGGTAAAATGCTTGAATTCCAAGCTTGTGCAAAGTTGGTGCACGGTTTAAAAGTACTGGGTGGTTTTTAGTAATCTCTTCCAAGATGTCAAAAACTTCTGGAGGCCTTCTTTCTAGCATGTTTTTGGCAGACTTGACATTGGGAGCAACACCTCTGACTATCATTTCCCTGAGGACAAAGGGTTTAAACATCTCAAGGGCCATTTCTTTTGGCAAACCACATTCGGTAAGTCTAAGTTCAGGTCCAACAATAATAACCGACCTTCCAGAATAATCTACGCGTTTTCCAAGCAAGTTTTGTCTAAATCTTCCTTGTTTTCCCCGAAGCATATCGGAAAGAGACCTCAAAGTCTGTTTACCCCGGCCCCTCCTGGTCGCCTTCCTTTGGCTGGCATCAATAAGAGAGTCAACTGCCTCTTGAAGCATTCTTTTTTCATTTCTAAGGATTATCTCGGGAGCACCAAGAGTAATTAAGTGTTTCAAACGATTGTTTCTATTTATCACTCTTCGATAAAGATCGTTTAAATCTGAAGTTGCAAATCTTCCGCCAGACAACTGAACCATTGGCCTTAGGTCAGGAGGCAAAACTGGCAAGACTCTCATTATTGTCCAACCTGGGTGGACTTTGGCAGTCCGCATACCGTCAATAATTTTAAGTCTTTTGGTAAGCTTGATAAACTTAGCACCTCTAATATCGGTGTCTTCGAGCTCTTTCCTAATTTCAACTGCAATTTCTTCCAAGTTTAGTTTTTCAATAACGTTTAAAATAGCTTCTGCACCCATTTTGACTTCAATAAAATCACCTGCGTCATAGGAGGAAAGTTCATCGTATTCTTCTTCTGACAAGAAACCTAATTTTCTAATACCTTTTGCAAGACCAATAAGCTTGTCAAACAACTCTTCTGTTCGCTCTAGGGTCATCTTCTCTTCTTCTCCTAAAGCGGTTGTTTTTTTTCTTGAATCAAGATCAATTTCAGAAACAGCAAGGCCAGCCTGTTCCTTGTCTTTTATTTTTTCCTTAGTCTTTTCTCTCCTGGTTTGGGCATCTTTTTCAAGAAGTTCCCTTCTTTCGCCGTAAGCTTCTTTAATTTCTGCTAGTTTTGCTTCCTTTGCGGTGACCAGTTTTTTTATTGCATCAAACCTTTTGTCTTCATCAGTTGCAATAACCAAATATCTGGCAAAGTAAACTACCTGCTCAATTGCTCTTGGTGGAAGATCAAGAAGAAGAGATATCTTTGATGGTGCCCCTTTAAAAAACCAAACGTGAACAACGGGAGCTGCAAGAGAAATATGACCCATTCTTTCCCGTCTCACCCTAGCTTCAGTCACTTCAACTCCACATTTGTCGCAAATGACTCCCTTGTATCTAATTCTTTTGTACTTTCCGCAGTAACACTCCCAATCTTTAGTAGGGCCAAAAATTCTCTCATCAAAAAGGCCATCTTTTTCGGGTTTTAAAGTTCGATAGTTAATCGTCTCAGGCTTTGTTACCTCGCCATGCGACCAAATTCTAATCTCCTCAGGCGACGCCAGCCTGATCTTTAGTGCTTTAAAGTCTTCTAAGTTTCTTAAATCAAGCAATGTGTCTGTAGTGGTGTTGCTCATATATTTATTTTTTAGTCTCCTCGACAATTATTTCCTCCATAGCCTCCGGCCCGTCTTTGATAAGTTCTATCAATGCCATTTCCTCGGCCAACACGTCTTCTTTCTTCTCAATTTTTTCATTTGCTGATTCTACCTGAGTTTCTTGCCCATCGCTAACTTTCTTAATTACACCTTCGGCATAAATTCCCAAACCTAGAGAGTTTAGTTCCCTAACCAAAACCTTAAAAGATTCTGGAACTTTTGCTTCTGGAATTGGCTCACCTTTGACGATTGCTCCAAAAGCCTGGGCACGACCTACAATATCGTCAGATTTGATAGTCAACATTTCCTGCAAGGTGTGTGCAGCTCGGTGAGATTCAAGCGCCCAAACTTCCATTTCTCCAAGTCTTTGCCCTCCCATTTGGGCCTTGCCGCCCAAAGGCTGCTGAGTAACAAGCGAGTATGGCCCAGTACTTCTTGCGTGCGTCTTGTCCTCAACCATGTGTTTCAATTTCATGATGTAGCTGATGCCTACTACCGTATCTTCCTTAAACGGTTCTCCAGTTCTGCCATCAATAAGTCTGGCTTTTCCAGTTTTTGGCAAACCAGCGCTTTCGAGTTCTTCAAAAACGGTTGTCTCTTTTATCGGGTCAAAAACCGGCAGAGCCCCGGTCTCGCCTTTTTTCTTTAAGGCCCAACCCAAATGACATTCCAAAAGCTGCCCCAAGTTCATTCGAGCAAGAACTGAAAGAGGAGAAATGATGATGTCAACTGGTGTTCCGTCTTCAAGATAAGGCATATCAGCTGCCGGCATCATCTTAGCAATAACTCCTTTGTTTCCATGTCTACCGGCAATTTTATCTCCAACCATTACTTTTCTAATTTGGGCAACTTTAACGACTATTGATTTTATTACTCCAGGTCCTAAGTCATCACCTTTTACTCTATCTAAAATATTGACTTCAGTTATAATTCCACCCTCTCCATGAGGAATCCGAAGAGAAGTATCTCTCACTTCTCTAGCCTTCTCGCCAAAAATGGCTCTCAAGAGTCTTTCTTCGCTCGTTAATTCAGTCTCCCCTTTTGGAGCAATTTTTCCAACCAAAATATCATTTGGTCCAACTTCTGCACCTAAAACAACAACCCCTTCTTCATCCAAGTTGGCAAGTTCATCTTCGCCAACGTTTGGAATGTCTGCGGTCACTTCCTCAGGTCCTAATTTTGTTTCAACAACGTCTGCCTGATATTCCTTAATATGAATAGAGGTTAAAAGATCGTCTTTAACCAATCTCTCTGAGATTAAGATAGCGTCTTCAAAACCATAACCCATAAAAGAGGTGTAGGCCACTACCATATTCTGGCCAAGTGCCAATTCGCCCTCTTCAGACGCTGGTCCGTCGATAATCAAGTCACCTTTTTTAACCTTTTGACCGGAAATCACTTTCACTTTTTGGTTGTAGGCGGTTGATTGGGCAGTTCGTAAAAATTTGGTGACGTGATAGATTGCCTTTTTGCCGCCATCTACCATTTCACAATCTCCCTGCGGTTCACCTGCGAATTTTTTGTCCAATTTAATCTCAATCGTCTGAGCGTCTGCATATTCAACTACACCGTCAAATTCACTTCTGACAACCCGACCCATGGCGGAAGCAATCCCACTCTCCATGCCAGTTCCAACAACTGGAGCCGCAGGATTTACTAAAGGCACAGCCTGACATTGCATATTTGAGCCCATTAAAGCACGGTTACCTTCGTCATGAGCAAGAAAAGGAATTAGAGAAGCCGATGCGCCAAAAACTTGTCTTGGGGTAATATCTATTAAATCAATAAGTTCGGGTGAGCCTTCCAAGAAAGAGCCTTTAAATCTTAAAGGTACGCGTGTAGAAGTAATAAAACCGTCTTTGTCTACTTCTATCCCTGAGTGGGTGATATGCATTTCTTCTTCATCATCTGCCGTCAAATAAACTGTTTGCTCGGTAATCTTGGCCTTAAACTCTTTTCCCGACTTCACTTTTTCGACCACTCGGTAAGGAGTTTCCAAGAAACCATATTCGTTGACCCGAGCGTACAAAGCCAAGTACGTCACCAGTCCAATATTTGGTCCCTCCGGGCTTCTAACTGGATCAATTCTGCCATATTGAGAAGAATTGACATCGCGGATGGAAAAAGATGCCCGCTCTCTGTTTATACCTCCTGGCCCCAAAACTGTAACACGCCTTAAGTTGTCAATTTCACTTAAAGGATTGGTGTCATCTAAAATTTGGGACAACTGTGAGGTTCTATAAAACTCATTTAAAGCCGCAATTAAAGGCCTAGCATTAATTAGGATTGACGGCTGTGGTTTGTCGTCTGGAGAAATCAAACTCATTTTTTCTTTAACTGACCGCTCTAATCTTAGTAGCCCTACTCTAAAGGCGTGAGTTGCCACTAATTCTCCAACTCTTCTCAATCGTCTATTGGAGAGGTGATCAATATCGTCTACTCTGCCTGTTCCGTTTTGAAGTCCGATTAAATATTTCAGAGTGGCAACAACGTCATCCCGAGTCAAAACCCAGTTTTGTGGGGAATTTTCAATCTCAAGGCTCAGTCTTTTATTAATTTTATATCTACCGACTTTTCCCAAGTCATATCTTCTGGCGTCCGTAAATAGGGAATTGAAAAGTCCTTGAGCGTTATCCAAAAGAGCCGGCTCTCCAGGCCTCATCTTTTTGTAAATTTCAATTAGAGCCTCCTCCTTAGTCTTCGTTGGATCTTTGGCAATAGTTTTTGAAATATATTGGTGATCCTTGTGGATATCAACAACTCCAAAGACTTCCTTAATTTCCCTATCAGAATCCATGCCAAATGCCCGAAGAAAAGTTATGGCATTTACTTTTCTGCGTTTGTCAATACGAGCTGAGATAACGTCATTTTTTGATACTTCAAATTCCAACCAGGAGCCATGCATTGGCCTAACCTCCGCCATATAAAGCATGCGGCCGGTAGAATTATCCAAGTCGCCCGCAAAATAAACTCCAGGAGATCTAACTAACTGGTTGATAACTGCTCTTTCAATGCCTGAGATAATAAATGTTCCAGATTTGGTCATTTGAGGAATATCGCCAAGATAAACTTCCTGAGAGACCTCTTCACCGGTCTTTTTGTTTATTAAGGTTGCAATAATTTTAAAAGGGGAAGAAAAAGTAAGCCCTTTTTCGCGAGCAAATTTTGGCGTAATAGATGGTTCTTCGAGTGCTGGCTCGGAAAGAACTAATTGCCAATTTTTTCCAGTGAAGTCGTCTATTGGGGAGATTTCCTTGAGTTCTTGGGCGATGCCTTCTTCTAGAAACCATTTCCATGATTCCCTTTGGACCTGAGAAAGATCCATTGTTGGCAGATTCTTTTCAATTTTTCCAAAATTTCGCCTTTGAGCCATGAGGGTAATTTTATTAGTCCCTGGGTAAATACCCAGTGACATGCAAAAACCCGTCCGAAGACGGGACAACCTAAAAATTAGGCTTAAGGGTAATTATAGCTACAAATCAAAGAGTGTCAACTATCAAAATTTCAAAGATATTTTCTAATGTTCTCGTTGTGTTCTTCAAGAGTCCTTGCAAAGTGAATTTTTCCTTTGCTGTCATGAATGTAATACCAATATTCTGACTCTTCGGGGCTTATCGCAGCTTTTATGGAAGATAGGCCAGGGGAGGCAATAGGGGAAGGGGGAAGCCCAGGGTGGGCATAGGTATTAAAAGGAGAATTGATGTCTATATCTGCCTTGGTTAACTTCTCCCAATAATTATCCAGCTTTACAGTACTTTTCAATTTTGAACTGGCAACAGCGTACTGAACAGAAGCGTCAATTTGTAGTGGCCAACCTGTTTTCAGTCTTTTCAAAATTATGCCCGCAACAACTGGTTTTTCTTCCTCGCTACTTGTTTCTCTTTCCAAGAGGGAAGCGATAATCACTTGTTTTTGGGAAGGAGAAAAATCTTTAGTTTTCAAGTCAAAAGTTGAGGAAAGTTTAGTCACGACTTTTTGAGCAGAAGTGGTTTTTTCAAAAAGATAGGTATCTGGAAATAAATAGCCTTCTTTGTCTTTAGTCAAACTCAAAAATTCAACTTTAAAATCAAGTGCTTTTTGATCCTTTAGAGAAAAGGAAGTTACAAACTTATCTGCAATCTCTTCTCTTCTTAGTCCTTCAGGAATAGTCACCCATACTTGCCTAGGTCCTCTTAAAAGCTCAGAAATTACCTTAATCATCGACAGGGAAGGGGAGAGTTCATATTGACCTGGCTGGATCCTACCCTCAGTACCAGTTATTTTGGTATAAATTTTAAAAACCAGTGCATTTTGAATAAGTCCTTCCCTTTCCAGATTATTTGCAATCTTCATTGCCCCACTCCCCTTGGTTATTAAAAATTGTTTATTTTCAAGAGATTTTGAAACAGGTAGGATGTTTTGGTTAAACCAAAGATAACCGCCAAGTCCTGCGAATACTAGCAAAATAAAAACAATTGGAATAAGTAGCCTTTTGATCATATCTCTTAGAGTATAACTTAAACAAAGAAGGAAATTAAACTTCCTCAAGGAGGGCTCTTCTGTAGGTCTTTTTGGTAGTGTCGTAAATATAGATACGCCTGCATTTGCAGTGAATCTTTTCAAAGCCTTTTTTGAAGTTTTCCTTTTTGCCTTTTGCAAGAGGCATTCCACAACCTACACACT
The DNA here is from genome assembly GCA_964502815.1 of uncultured Gammaproteobacteria bacterium. Classification (GTDB taxonomy): domain Bacteria; phylum Patescibacteriota; class Microgenomatia; order UBA8517; family UBA8517; genus JBBTWO01. The sequence goes on from CAZCXV010000002.1 coordinate 74,830, forward strand.
GTCCCTGGGACAGAAGCCAAGCCTGGATTGGTGCGATTACATTTTTAAACATTTATTTATACTTATTTGTATTGTACCTGATCCAAATAACTTTGCAAGATAATGGCAGCTGCATAAGCGTCTTCCATATCTTTTCTCTTCTTTCTTTTGATGCCAGCCTCACGAGCCAGAAATTGGGCGTCTAAGGAAGATAAAGTTTCATCGTGGAAAACTACCTCAATATTAAGTTTCTCTTTTAATTTCTTACCAAACTCAAGTGCATCTTTTTTTGAATCTCTTTCACTCTTCCCCACCACTATTCTCTCAATATTGTGCGACTTAATTATTTTTGTCAGTTTTTCAATTAGTTTTTCTTCACTTGAATACCTGATAACTTCCAAAGGTTCAGAAATTTTGGTCTCGGCAAGAGCCACCCCTACTTTGGCTTGCCCGAAGTCAATTCCTAATAGCCGCATTTGCCTCCTCTGGTGGAACAATCCTAGCTTTTACTACAAGTCTTTTTGGTCTGGTTGGATCTCCTGGTGGGGTACAGGTAACAAGGGTTAAAAATGAATCGCTCAAGTTTTGTTCCAATACTTGGGCATCAGTTGGAACTACTTCGGTCATACTTTCGATTCGATATTTATAGCTCACGCCGTCATATGCCACAAACACTTCATCATTCATTTTTAGCCTATCCAAAGTTGAAAAAATGGTAATGTAGCTTTTGGGGTCAAAAAAAGCCGGTAAAACTGAATGGCCAAAAACCACCGCATTGCCTCTCTTTCCTGGAACTGCAGTTCCAGGGTATTGAATTAAATGTTCTGCCAAATCTTCTCCACCAATTGCTACAGCTGCATTTTCAATTTTTAACTTTGGGATAGAAATAGTATAAAAAACAACATTATTCGAACCAAAATCACCTGGTTTGGATTCTGGCAACCAGTTTGACAATTTCGAATAATCAATACCGTTAGTTTTCGTAAAAGTCGCAAACTTCTGGTCTTTGGTTAAATTGTAGCTAACTATTGGATAAAACACCCAGACAATAATTCCTAGGCCAACTAGACCACTGGTAATTGCAATTAATCTTAGTATTAGTTTTGTCTTCATATTTCTAAGTCTCTCACAATTTAGCAAATCTACAACACACTCCACAAGAGATATCCTTTAAAGAAGTTTAAGAGCTTGTGTTTTTCTCCCACAAAACATCCATATCGTCAATCATGTATGGCGGGTTGTAAGAAAATCTTTTAGTCGTTTGGAATTTATATGATTTTCCAACTTCAGATATTCTTTTTTCTATAGCTTTTTCAAATCCCCCACCTGTTCTATTAGTTCTAATAGCTGTATTTTTTGAAACTAATATCTTATCAAAATCATTGTTATTGGCAAATTGCTCTACTTTTTTTATTATTCCCACAAATAATGCTTCTTCATCTACGGAATATAGGTATGTACTTGAAGGATTGAAGGAGACTGACAACAGTTTTTGACCGTTTTCTTCGTATGCATGCATCAATACCAAACCCTGACAGATTGCTGTTTCTGGGTCTTTAAACACCAACTGCAAATACTCGGGCATATTCCACATCTCTTCATCACCTGAAACACACACTCCTCCTACCATTCTTGCATTTGCTGTTTCTTTTGTCTTTGAGATATAGCCATACAAAACTTCTCTTTGCTTTCCAGAAAGTGATTCAAACTTTTCAAGTTCATCTTGTATTGCAAGTCTTTCCAATTCAAAGATATCTATAAACCTCTGGGCAGTGTATGAAGCAAACTGTTCATCATCATATTTTCCACTTCTAATATTTGCTTCTACATTTAATGCCTCTTGCAAATTTATTTCCCCCAAATGTGTCCCTGAATCTATTTCACCATTAGTTATTAACTTATATGCAGCTAGTGTTTTTTCTCTTTGTGACCTTAACTGAGCATAAAAAGCTTTAGTGCGCGCCTTGGGAGATTCTGTTTTATCATTAGACAAGTAATCCACAAAACTCTCGTAGCGATCAACGATTCTATCGATAGATGGTCTCATTTCTTGCCATTGTATTTCCAATTCCTCCTTTTTCTTCCTTAAGCCATTCCTATCTTCTTCAAGTTGTTTTATCTTTTCTTTTCTTTCATCAACAATCTTAATTGCACCTGCCTTACCTATATTCTTTTGAACTCGTGATATTTCATTATCTATATTTGCAATATCATCTAATACCTGAGCTGCTGGAATTATTACATTAAAAAATGGAATTCTATTAGGAACTACTTCCATATTTTTCTTTATTTTTTCGGCGCTACTCAAAATTTTAACAACTTGTCGAGCGAAGCTATCTGATAATCCCAGCCTGTCAATTTGCAATCTATTGATTTCATCTTGTCTTTCAGAACTGGATGCTTCTTCAGATAATTTCTTAAAATATTCCGGCATTGCATCTGCAATAGTTTTGTTTTCCCACGCAAATTGAACGATTCTCCTGTGTACCTCTTTTATCCTGTCTGCATAGAATGTTTCCAATTCACATAAAAGTGCATATTGAGGATTATTTGCAATTCCTACTCTATCTCTTGTTCCAGCAATATAATCTGCTATATCTTCAAACTCTGCAAACTCATACTTGATTATCAAACTCTTAATTACTTCTGGATCTAAACTTTTTGTTCCATATATTGAATCAGATAGAACTAAAAATAACTTTTCTTCAGCTGTTTTAACTTCCGCTAAATTAACACTTTGCAATCCACCGATTTCTACAATTTGAGCTAATGTTTCATCAAGGTTAACAATTAGTAATTCCATTGCTTTTTGTTTGTCATAATTAAAATCTTTCATTTGGTCAGCCACAGCATATATTGGAGTTTGAATATTTTCATGAACTTGCAAATTCAATTGTTGTCCATCTTTAACCCTAATTTCTGCTTGAGATAGTAAATCTATTTCATATCTGGGATCAATTTTATATTTTGCCAAATCTTGTGATCTGTCTTCACATTTTTCGTTTTCCGTGTAAGATGACCAACCACTAGCATTCTCTGCATAAACATGCCTGAGTAAGTCTTTATAAAACGGCTTTTTCCGTTCTTCTTCAGAGATTATTTCTTCACCAGTCATTTTCTCGGCCAAACCTTTAAGTTGAACCATAAACATCTTCTCACTTCCATTTTGTTTGGCTTGCTTGTAAGCTTCAACAATACCAGGAGTTATAACCCTAAATTGTTTTGCAAATTCTATAATTAGACTTCGTTCGCTTTGATCTATTACTCCTGCATCTAAACATTCTTTATATCCTCTAATAATAGAGTCTGACTTTTGTCCAAACTCTCCAATTAACCTACCAAGAAATTTGACATCCTCAGTAGTTTCCATCAGTTCTCCATGGTTAGAAAAAACGAAATTCCAAATCTCGGACATTTTTTCACCAAGTAATGATTTTGCGTATTTCGGTATCGAGAAAATTCCTTCTAGCTCGATTTCCGTATTTCTTATCGCATTGGTAACTTCTTGAGAAGTCAAGTATCTCAATATTTCCAACTTCTGTTGGTTTTCGTAAATTTCAGCGGACAAAGATATTACTCTTTGTAGACGTATGAGCGCATCTTTTTGTCCAATGCGGTCTCCTATTTCACTTTCAACAACCATAAAAAGCAATTTGTCTCTGAGCAGTTTTTGAAAATAGAAGCTTTTAATATCAACCCAACCTTTTAGTTTAGGTCTACCATCTCGCATAGCATCCATGGTTTTTTCAATTTCCAATAATTTATTGTCGGTCTCAAACAAAGAAGCCGCCTCTTGCTGCGAAATTGTTCCCCTTGAAATTAAGAGATCTGCAAGTGTCTGAGTCCTTAAAGTTTCTGCAGCCAAGGATAATAATTCAGGATTTCTGTCCTCTACATTAGTTAATATTGATATTGCAAATTCTTCTGCTTTTCTTGAACCAAGTGATACTATTCTATCGCTACCCCCAAGTATCCAACCTTCCAACACCTTTCTGTTGTTTTCAAGTCCTGGATATTTTGTGATAGCAGCGTCAATAATTTGCTGCCAGTCTGATCGTTTTGAGAGTTCATTTAAGGCGGTATTGACTGCTGAAACATTATATTTATGTGAACTTTCATATTCGCCATAAGAAGCTATCAAGACCAAATTTCTTATTGTCTCTGGAGTTGGATATTTAGCTAGCAATTTTATTTCTCCACCAACAGTAGAACCTGCATGTAGTGAAGACTTTAGTGCATCTTGGTATATTTTTTCGTCAATTTTTTCCAATTGATCATCTCCAAATATAGCATTTACTTCAGAGTTTGCCTGCAAAATTTCCCAAAAACTCAAATTTGCAGGACTTTTAACAATATGTTCTGCAGATATTTCCTCTATTTTTACCGTTTCGGGATTACTACTTACTCTCGACCCCGGCCTACCCAGTCTTTTATATTTAGTTCCAGTTGCTGTTGCTATTATTTGTTCCCGGTCAAAATCTGAAAGTATAAGGTTTATGCCCTCCGATTCATAGGCTATTTTTTTGATGTCTTCGACAAACAAACTTCCCACCATTCTTCTTAATACCGAGATATCAGATTTTTTAGTAACAAGGGTTGTCCATTCCAAGACTAAATAGCCGTTCCACAATAACGAATTTTCTCCCAAACTTTGTCTTAATTCATTAAGTTCCCTCTCTGCTTCCAAATCATTTCTCAATACTATCTGGCTAGCCATTTTTAGGGAACTAACTATTTCTTCTTCACGGCCTTGATAGATTTTATATTCTTTACACCACTTAGACAATAAAGGTACAACACATTTGTCTATATATTCCTCCCTAACTTGAGGGATAATATTAGGACTATTTTCTAGTTCTGTCATATATTGTAAATATTGACCCCGAACTTGTTGCACTTCTCTAACAACTTCATTTTCAATGACTTCTTCTTGAAATCTCCTAATTGGAGTGCCTATATTTTGATATCTAGCAGCTTCTTCACGCAATTTTTTCCTCTCAATTCTCAAAGCATCAATTTGATTTTCCAAAACCAAAGCTCCAGGCTGTCCTTCTAGTCCCTTTTCCCATATTTCTTCGTTCAAAGAATTTATTTTTTCCGATATTCGGTTTGCTTGATAATTTCTCTTTGCCTCCCAGGCTTCAACCAATTCAGCTGTTTTAGAACCTGTCTCTAGTGCCTTTTCCACTGCATCTCCTCTAAGATTATTTTTATCGATTTTCAATAAATACTCTGCTGACTGCTGCAACAGGTTGATTGAAGGTAAATCCATTGTTTCCACTTCTTCTAAATCTAATCTTGATTGAGACAAAGCAACTAATCTTCCTATCCTATCTTGGCTGGGAAACACCTTTGACCTTATCTCTGCGAGTCTTTGTCTTAATGGATGCTCTTCTGAAAAAGTTTTCAATTCGTTCTCGGGCTTAAGAACAGAGTCGGTGTTATTCTCTGACATGTTTAATTTTACAATACATTTGAAGCTATCTCTCAGCAGTGACCTCAATATTAATATTTTTGGTCACTCTAGGTAAGGCTCCAAGACGTCCAGGAAGTTTAGGAGTTGGCTTAATGACTACTCTCGAGAAGCTGGCAATAGAACTTAAGTAATCTTGGGTGAACTTTGGCGACTTGCCAGTAATCTTTTTGGCAACTTCATCAGGGTTAATTGAAGGCAGTAAATTTGCAGAAACTTTCATTTCAACTTCAATTATTCCACCTTTGTTACTTTTGACTGTAAATTCGTTTTCAATTTGTTCATCCCGTAAGACAAAGCCATCTGGCACACTTTCCGCAAGTAAAGACTTTGATAGCTTAAGCAAATCCTCTTTGGACACTACTGGGGCAGAAGCGTTGCCTTTTAGGGTTAATTTTAAATCCTTAGCTTCATCCCCAACTTTGTGGTTGAAGTCCTTTTGGTCAGTGGCGACAGAAGTTGCATCACCAATAATAATTTGACTGTCTTCCAAAGTTTCGTTTATGGCTGATTTACCTTTTTCTTCCAGCTCCTTGGTTACTTTTTCTTCCAAGCTTTCCCTGTCATCAGCAGAAACTGCCTGAATGTCTCTACTTGAGCCCCCACTAAAGGCACTGTCGGCAACACCGTCCACTTCGCTCTTTGGGTAATTTCCCACCTTAAATGATTCTCCTTTTGCCAAATTTGATTCCGATCCAATTGCTTCGGCAATAGCTTCAACAGTTGTCATCCCGGGGCTGGTAGGCGAAGTTGCCGCCGATATAGACGCGGATTGGAGAGGGATAAATTTCAAGTTACTACTACTCAAAAGAACTGTTGTTGCAGTTAATTTTACAGGAGTTGCAGTCCCGTTTCTAACTTGGACCTTTCCTTTGGCTTTTTCACCAACAGTTTTGGTACCAGTAGCTATTACCTCGCCTTGGGCAGACACTTCTTTAGTAACCATTTTTCCAGTTAAAGTGTTTGAACCAGTTGCAGACCCAGATCCAGTATTAATAAAAACGTTTTGTGTCTTTGAAATCTCTTTTGGTGAAACATAGATAATAACCTCGGCCTTTGGCAAAAACCACCAGGCGGCAAATAGGCCAACAAATAAAATAACTAAGGCAAGAGCTCCAAATTTAAAAGGTTTGTCATTAGCCATTAAACTATCCAAATGAGTTGGCCCACTCATGGCTTTAAGAGCCACTTTCGGTAATTTTAATTCAGACTTATTTTTAAGCTTTCTCAATAATCTTCCTAGAAAAACCAGGGGGGTAAACTTTTTTACTTGGTGAACAGATTCTTCTTTGTGAATGGCAAACTCTGAAGGTTGATTATGACTATATAAATCTTTGGTTTGTGGTCTATCCTCAAAATTATCTCCAATATCTTGACCAAGAGAAAAACCCAGCTCACGAGGATCCACTGTTTGGCTTTCAAGATTGGCTGCCTCTTTAGGAATACTTTCAGTTTCCTTAAATGTTGGCAAACTTTGACCAATCTGTTTTTTAACCAATCCTTGTACGCTTTGAGCTCCGGCAATTTCAGATGCTCCTGCAAGACTGACCGCAACTATTTTTTCTTCTGGATCAATCATTTCAATTTTTGGCGTATGCAGAAACTTCACTTTTTCATTACCTGTCCAATCTGCTTGCGAAAGCGCATCTCTACCAAACTCCAATTCACTAATTTTTCCATCGTAGACAATAAATCTTGACGGATAATGCTCTTCAACCGGAAATCTGGTTAATCCTTCGGTTACATCTTCGACCAAAGACAAACTTCTGGCAACACTGACATTGCCGACTAAATTCCCAAGCTTAAACAAAGAGACATCTAAATATTCCTTTCCAAAACCAATTAATATTCCAGTTAAAGGCGAGCCCTCTTGACTTTTGATATAGTAGGCAAGGGCTTCGGGCAAAACTACAAAACCTGAAGGTTCGAGAGAAAGTTTGGAACAAACAACTCTAATCTTTTCTAGGTATTCAGGCTTAATGTTGCCCTCTGCCACCCAGGAAGAAGGTATGCCAAAAACAACTTTAGACGGTTCTTCTTCGCTTTCAGGAAAATCATTGATTGCGTCAGACAAGGAAGTGTCAACTGACGTAACTAAGTCTTCATCACTTTCCCAATAAACAGGTGTTGAGGCAGCAATTATCTTGGCAATTTTTCCATCCTCGCCCTCTTGGGTTGTCCAAATTGAAGCTTGCACCCAGCCTGTTTCAATTGTTAGTGTCCAGTAATATTCGGGCATATATTCTTCTGATGCCAGCCGAGGCTGACTCTTCTTTATATATCTTAACACGCCCGTTAATTTCTTTCAGGTTAGTGACATGCGGACCACCACAGACTTCTTTTGAAAAAAATTCACCTCGAGGGTCACCTATTGTATAGACTTTTACTTTTTCTCCATACCTTTCACCAAAAAAGGCTACTGCACCCTCTTTAATTGCTTCAGCTAAGGTTTTTACTTCGTAAGACACAGGTAGTTCTCTTTTGATTTCTTGGTTAACTAAATCCTCAATTTCTTTTAGCTGTTCAAGCGTTAACTTTTCAGAGTGGGTAAAATCAAACCTTAACCTTTCAGCTGTGATATTACTGCCTTTTTGAGAAACATGATTTCCAAGTACCCTTCTTAAAGCTGCATGAATCAGATGTGTTGCAGTATGAAGACTTGTTGTTTCTTTGGAGTGATCTGCAAGTCCCCCTTTAAAAGTTCCGCTAGATGCAGTCCTAGATATATCTTGGTGTTTGGAAAATTCCTTTTTAAATTCTTCAACATCAACTTCCTGGCCTTTCTCTTGGAAAAGTTCTATCGTTAATTCCAAAGGAAAACCATAAGTTTGATATAGATCAAAAGCGATCTTGCCATCAATCTTGGCAATTTTTTCTACCTCTTTCAGGCCTTTTGAAAGCGTGACTAAGAACTTTTTCTCTTCACTTTTGATGGTATTTATAATCTCAGCTTGCTTCTCAATGAGTTGTTTATAATCCTGGCCGTAAATAGAAATGACTGCCTTGGCTATTGGGCTTAAAAACTCCTCATGAACTCCAAGTTTTTTTCCAAACCTAGCAGCTCGTCTTATTAATCTTCTTAAGATATAACCTCTTTCTTTGTTTGAAGGAAAAATACCCTCAGAAATTACAAAAACGGATGCTCTAACGTGATCGGCAACAATCCGGTGCTCTTTTTTGTTGTCCACATATGTCGTATTTGTAACTTCAGCAACCTTTTTTAGAATATCTCCCCAAACAGAATCAACTTGATAATTGTCGTCAAAACCAGAAAAAACTGCGCAAGTTCTTTCAACTCCCATGCCGGTATCAACATTTTTTTGCTTTAAAGGTTCAAATTTTCCTTCTGTAGTTTTGTTGTATTGCATAAAAACATTATTCCAAATTTCAAAAAACCTTCCACAGCCGTCTCCAGGTTTGCAACCTGATCCATGGGGAACTCCAGTTGCATCGTAAAAGATTTCTGAGTCCGGGCCACAAGGCCCGGTGTGGCCTGCAGGTCCCCACCAGTTGTCTTTTTTTGGAAAAAAGTAGATTCTTTCATCAGGGATACCCAATTTCTTCCAAATATTTGCTGATTCTTCATCTTTAGGGGCATCATTATCCCCTTCAAAACAAGTCACCCAAAGCTTATTTGGATCTGCACCTAATTCACCAACCAAAAACTCATATGACCAAGTTAGAGACTCTTTTTTCCAATAGTCTCCCAAAGACCAATTACCTAGCATTTCAAAGAAAGTGTTGTGACTGGTGTCGCCCACCTCATCAATATCGTCAGTCCTGAGGCAAAGTTGGTTATCAACAATCCTTTTTCCCCCAGGATGAACTTCTCCTAAAAGATATGGAACCAGGGGATGCATGCCTGCAGTAGTAAACAAGACTGTAGGGTCATTTTCTGGCACCAAAGAAGCAGAAGGGATAATGGTGTGTCCCTTTTTTTTAAAATAATTAAGATATTTTTCAATTAATTCACGTCTATTCATGCCTTGAATTATACCTCACCTTGTTTTTTTGTGCATTTTTGGTATTATCTACATCAATGAAAGAAACAGATATTAGGGATATCTCCAAAGATAGATTCGATGTATGTAGTCGTTGTACTCTTAAAAAGAGTACAATATCCCTTGCACTTAACGAAATCCCAAATCTAAGTGAAACACATGCAGTCTCAAATAGTTGTAAACTCAATGGAGAAGGACAATCAATGGCAACTGTAATTGTTTATTCCAATTTGGGCAAGAAGCAAGTCATTGTAGACACTTCTGGTAATTGCGAAAACTTTAATTCCTAGATTCTATTCTCTCCATGGGAGCTGACATCTTTGCCTTTTCTAAACATTGAAAGAATCCCGGTTAGTTTTTCTGGCCTAATAAGTCCTCCACCAAGGATTGCGTCCTCAAGGATTGAGTTTAGTCTTTTTATTGATTTTCTTAGATCAATTATTACCATCACAATCTGCACTCCAACAATAGCCAGAAGCCCGGTAAGGGAGACTACTACAATTACAAGTAAAGTTTGTATACCATCCATAATTAGTTTTTCAATTGTACGGTAATAACCCGCACAATGGTAGTTTCTTTTCCACTTCTTGACCTTGCAACTATCTCAATTTTTTGGGTGTCTTGATTTACCTCAATTTCGGTTGTAAATTTGCCGTCATCTGTCACCAATGCCTGCTGATTATTTATTTTAATTGTTGCTCCAGGATCAGTTTTTCCCTCCACCTGCAAATTACCAATATTAACAACCTGAGCTTCACCAGGTTTTATTACTTCTAACTTTGGAGAACTTGTAAAGCCAATATATTGCATTACCAAATAGCCTAGAATTGCCAGTAAAATAATTGTTGTCCCGGTTATAAAAGTCAATCTTGGCGTCCAAACAAATTTATTTTCTACATCGGGCTTTGGGGTAAGTGAAAGTTTCGTTGGTGGATAATCTCTTCTCAAAAAAGCCAGAGCTTGGTCAGAACTTAACTCCAGAGAATCGGCAACTGATCTTACAAAACCCCTGACTACAGGGTACTCGGGCAGAGTTTGCCAATCTTCACTTTCCAAGGCCTGCAAAAAATCTTTTTTAATTTTTGTCAATCCTTCCAAATGCGCTTTGGAATATGATTTTTTCATTCTTGCCTCTTTAAGAAGCTGACCTATTGTTACCATAATTCTTTTTAACCAGAAGACTGACCAACCAGATAGTTCTGAGCATTTTCCATAATTACATCTCTTGGCTTAGCGCCATCTGATGGCCCAACAATCCCCGCCGCTTCCAGTTGATCAATAAGTCTGGCGGCTCTAGCGTAACCAACAGAAAGTCTTCTTTGAAGGAGGGATGCCGAGGCCTTGCCGCTTTGGGCAACGATTCTGACTGCCTCACCAAAACTTTCGTCGGCATTACCTTCCACGCCAGTTACCGGATTACTGCCAGGTTTTGGCATAGAAACCACCTCTTCGGTGTATTGTGGATTTACCCCCTGGTTTTTAATAAACGAGATCAAATTAATAACATCACGATCTGAGATATATGCTCCCTGAATACGCGTTGGCTTGGCAGCTTCTGGAGGAAGATATAACATATCCCCTTTACCCAAGAGTTTTTCGGCTCCTTGGGTATCAAGAATAACTCTTGAGTCAATTAAAGATGCAACCGCAAAAGCAATACGCGAGGGGATATTTGCCTTAATGAGACCCGTAATTACATTAACCGAAGGCCTTTGAGTAGCAAGAACCATATGAATTCCCGTTGCCCGAGACATCTGGGCAATTCTAGTTATCGCATCTTCCACTTCAACTGGAGAAAGCAGCATTATATCTGCAAGTTCGTCTATAACAACCACTATATAGGGCATTGCCTGAAAGCCACTCATCTCATTATAAGAGGCTATATTTCTTGCCCCCACTTGAGCAAACAACTTATATCTTCTGTCCATTTCGGCCATTACCCAACGAAGAGCTGAAATAACTTTCTCGGCTTCAACAATGACGGGGGTCAAAAGGTGAGGAATGTTATTGTAGCCAGTTAGCTCCACCCTTTTTGGATCCACCAAAATTAACTTTACCTCAGAAGGCGAGGCTCGAAATAGTAGAGATGACAGGAAAGTATTTATGGCAACCGACTTACCAGATCCAGTTTGGCCGGCAATAAGGACATGTGGCATTTTAGCAAGGTCGCCCACAACCGGCTTGCCACCAACATCAAGCCCTAAAGCAACAGATAATTTGGAAGGACTGTTGTGCATCGCTTCTGACTCCAAGATTTTCTTTAGAGGAACAAACTCTGGAGCCCGGTTGGGAAGTTCAATACCCACTAAGCTTCTGCCTGGAATTGGGGCTTCGATACGAATCGTTCCCGTAGAAGCCGCCAAGGCAAGCGCCATATCCCGGTCGAGACCGGTAATTTTTGAGAGTTTGGTTCCTAAAGCTACTTCCAAGGCGTATTGGGTAACTGCAGGACCAAGATTTACTTCAACTACGCGGGCTGTAACGCCAAAAGATTCCAAGGTCTGCTCAATAATAGCCGCATTTGCTTTAATGTCTCCCCGATCAGCTTTTCCTGCTTCCGACTCTTGCAATAAATTAAGGTTTGGATACTTCCAAATTTTTTCCTCCCCTGGAACATTGGTAATTAATTTTGCAGACAATTCTTCCTGAGCTTTTTGACTCATATTGGCTTTATTTATAGGCGCCGGAGTATTGATTCTTGGATCAGTAAAGCTGTTGCCGGCGACTTTGAATTCTTTTTTGCCAGTAATGCTTCCTTGAGGACTAATCTTGCCAACCATTTTTTCGCCAACTAAATACCTTCTTAGATACTTAAGCCAGGTAGCAACAATACCAAGGACTTGATCAACTGAGGTATTAAATAAAATAACCAAACCGACAAAAGACAGGCCAAAAAGAACAATGAAAGCTCCTGGTTGAGTAATCAGTGAAGAAACTGATTGCCAAGCAGTTAGTCCCAAAAACCCAGCTTGCGTCAAAGATACAAAGGAAAGAAAAAATAGTAAGTAGCCGACAACTACATTGGGTTGAGATAAAGGCGATTTAATTTTTGAAATAACCAAAGCAAAAGATAAAAATAAAAAGGCGAGGAAAATCGCAGTCCAGGAAAACAGAGAGACAAGTAAATCGTTAATGCGTACCAAAACAAACCCTCTTCGCCAAAAAGAAATGATCACCAAACCTGCAAGCAAAAAGAAAAACACTTGGACGATAGAATAAGTTGTATTTTTCTTGAGCCTTAACTTAAAAGACTTTCTTGGTTGCCGAAACTTTCTTTTTTTCTTGGACATTTATAGGTTCATTATACCCACAAAGACTAGACCTCAACAACCACAGGAAGAATCATTGGCCTTCTTTTCATCTCTTCCCAGAAGTACCTCTCTAAGAATGAAGCTGCCTCCTGTTTGACCATTCTAGTGTCTACAATCCTTTTTTTGTTTAAAAATCTTCGCAGTTCCGAAGCAGCCTTATTTAAAAGCTCCTCTGATTTTTCCTTAAATACAAAGCCACGGCTAATTAGTTCAGGATCTTTAATCAGTTGCCTTTGGGCTTTGTCAAATTCCAACAGTGAAATGAGGACTCCGTCTTTGGCCAGGACTTGTCTATCTCGAAGCACCATACTGCCAACGTCTCCAACTCCAAGTCCGTCGACCAAAACTTGCTTAACTGAGATTCTGCCGCTTATTTTTGCTTCTCCTTTTGAAAAGTCCACAATATCTCCGGCATTTAACTCAAAAACGTCCCCTGGCTTGGCACCCATTTGGTAGGCAATATTTGCATAGCCTCGGTTGTGCCTAGTTGTCCCACCTATAGGTATATAGTATTTTGGCTTAACTACTGCCATGAGCATTTTAATATCCCCCTTGGAGCCATGACCTGAGACATGTAAATCCTCTTGGATATCATAATAGTGGACGTCAACACCCGCCTGAATCATCTGATCAACCACCGCATCAACTGATTCCTTACTTCCAGGCGGCGCTGGGTCAGAAGAATAAATAACTGTATCTCCTTGCCGCATTGAGAGTAAATCGTGTTCCCCCATGGCAACCCTAGTTAAGGCACTATCTGTTTGGCCATAAGAACCGGAAATAACATACATTCTCTTGTCATCAGGGAGTTTTGCAATTTGCTTTGAGTGAATTACCAAGTTATCTGGATAATGTAAGTAGCCAAGTTTTTTGGCAATTTGGGATTTAACATCGATAGAACGCCCTATGAAGGCAACTTTTCTGCCATGTTTAACGGCAACATTTAGGGCTTGCTGAATTCTGGAGATATTGGAAGAAATGGTCGTAAAGAAAACTTGGCTGTTTGCTTTTGCCACAATATTTTCTATTATTGGCTCAATAGTAATTTCGCTTTCGGTGTATCCCTCATTGTTTGACCCAAGTGCGTCCGAAGCCAAAGAGACTACTCCACTTTTAGCCAAAACTGCAAGTTTATTAATATCAAATGGTTTTTTATCTACCGGTGTCCAATCAAATTTATAATCTGGAATATGGAAATGCTTGCCTTCAGCAGACTCTATGCAAAAACCAACGCCATCCGGAACCGAGTGGGAGACTCTAAAGGCAGTAACTCTAAAAGAACCAAGATTTAAAATATCCCGGTCTGGGTCAAAAACATTAACCTCTACTTTTTTGCCAGTTTTGTCGGCAAACTTTTCTTCAATAAAGCCAGCAACTAATTTAGTTGCATAAATAGGGACATCAATATCAGACAAAAGAAAAGGCAAAGCGCCAATATGGTCTTCATGACCATGAGTAATTAGGATACCTCTTAATTTATGAACGTTTTCTTTGATATAGGTGAAGTCTGGAATAATAAGGTCCACGCCATACATATCAGGGTCAGGAAAACCCACGCCACAATCAACGACAACCATATCACCACCCTGTTCATAGATGTAACAGTTTTCTGTTACTCCTGTTGTTCCTGACAATGCTACAAATTTCATTCTTTAAATTAATTCCATCTGTTCTGGTTTGTTTTTCTCTTCTTGTTCTTTTTGTTTTTGCAGTTTTTCTTCTTCCTTTGCTTCTTTAAAGTATTGGGGGAGTTTCATAAAGTCATTTCTAAATTCTGTCATTACCATGCCATTCCTGAGAGCCGCTGCGGGGTGATACATTGGTATCACTGTCAAACTTTTACCTGCACAGTTTACCATAAACTTCTTCCCATGAACAGAGGATATTTTAGCATTTGGTAAAAACTTGCCCATGGAAAATCTACCTAAAGTAACAACAAATTTTGGTTCAATTACGGCAAGTTCTCTATCCAAATAATTTTCGTAAGCTTTCAGTTCTGAAGGCTCGGGATCGCGGTTATTGGGTGGCCTGGTTTTTACCATATTGGTTATGTAGACGTCTTCACGGTTTACTTTAATTGCAGCCAGTCCCTTGTCTAAAAGTTTTCCGGCTTGGCCGACAAAAGGTTTTCTCTGGAGAGATTCATGATAACCTGCAGCCTCTCCTATAAAAACAACTTCTGCACTAGGGTTGCCATCACCTGGAACAACATCTTCAGGTCTGGAGATAAGGGGAAGGTCTTTGTCACTTTCCATATCCTCTTTTATTTTTAGAAGTTCTTCTTTTTTATTCATATTATAAACCCAAATCCTTTAAGTTTTTCCAAAAATTCTTTTTCAGATTTGAAATGAATTGTTTTAAACCCTAGGCGTCGAGCAGCTCCCGTATTTCTTTCCGAATCATCTATAAAAATGGCCGTCTCGGGATTTATACCAGTCTTTCTAATTAGTGCTTTATATATCTTTAAATCTGGTTTTGCCAACTTTTCTTCTGCAGAACTGAATATTTTGATAAACTTCTTATCTAAACTAAATTTTTGAGTTTTATATTTCAACCATTCCTGCGAAATGTTTGATAGACCATATAAATTACCCATCTTTTTGAGAGTATCTAAATATTTCATTGTTCCTAAAGGTTTTACTTCCTTCCTCCAAGTATTTTTGAGTTCAGAGATTAGCTCCCGATCATTTTCTTTCTGTTTAGAAAGTTTTACATATTCATACATAAATTCATCTTCAGTTATTTTTCCAATTCTAAATTTCTTCCAAGCTTTGTTCCATGTTTTTAGAAGTTGTGATTTTGAAGTATCTAGCAATCTTTCAACTTTATTGGTTTTATCGCAAAAGATATAATCGTCACCATTTATAATCACTCCACCTAAATCAAAAACCACTGTATCTATTTTCATATCGAAATTATATCAAAATTACTGTTCCATTTTTAACATTACCCTCACAGACATGATTCATTAGTTTTCTAGCGATATGTCAACTTTCGTGTCAATCTGTCTGACATTTGTCAAAATTACATCCTGAGGCTTTACATCTACAAAATGTAAAGCCTAATTCCAAAATCAAGAAGCATTCACGATTCTCCTGTGAAATCCACCATCTTCACCAAAATCTGCATCTAGAAGTTCCTGCTTTGTGACCCATTTATACTCCTAAAAATTGACTTCTATGAATATGTTTTATCTTCAGGGGAATTGAGATTTTCTTCAAAAATGCGTCAGTTTGTATCGGATTTACTTCGTGTTCTACAGTAAAAAGATCGATATCCTCAGAAAGTCTATGCTGAAGATAAAATTCAGCCAGTACTGTTCCGCCAGTCCAATAAAAGTTTTTGGTTATTGCTGGATCGCTGGAAACATATTCCAAAAACTCAAGTTGTTTGGGAGTGAGTATAGTTTTCCCCATAATAGGTATTCCATTGCCCTCCTTTTGTAAGGATCAAGTCTCTCCTTTATCATATCCCATTTCTCCTTAATCTCAACTCGATCAAGTCTTTCACCCTCATCCAGCCCATAATTTATCAGTTGAGTCATTTTCCAAAGCCCGTAATCTTTAGGAAACTTAGCCTTAAATTTTTCTTCATCTACGTTCCAATTGACCACAGCCTATTATACTATATTTCAGCTTACTGAGGTAAAAATTCTTTTACATTCTCTGAAGTTATTTGAAAGCTTTGTCCTTTCCCCTCAACAATCATCCTGGCAACTTTTCTTACTACCCCTTTTAGGGTTCTTTCTAAAGTTCTTATCCCTGCGTCATAACCCAAAGGTCTAGCAATACTAGCCCAAACATCATCTGCAAATTTTATGGTTTCAGGATTCATACCAGCTTCTTTCAAGGCTTTAGGTAACATGTATCTTTGGGCAATGACAATTTTTTCTTGATCGGTATACGAAGGCATGATAATTGGCTCAATACGATCCATAACAGCTGTGGCAATATTTGTCGTGTTATTGGCAGTTGCCACAAACAAACATTCTGACAAATTTACTGGATAATCAAGATAGTAATCATTAAAGGCTCTGTTTTGTTCAGGATCCAAAAGTTCTACTAAAACTCCCATGATTGAGCCACGTCCGGCGTCAGTGACTCGGTCTATTTCATCAAGTAGGATAACGGGATTACGGCTGCCTGCATTACGAAGCGCCTTAATGATTTTTCCAGGCTCTGCCTCAGGATGCATTCTTGATTGGCCTCTCAAGTCCAAAGGATCTCCCATGCCTCCAAAAGGAATACGTTCTATCTTTCGACCCATTGCCTGGGCAATAGAATAAGCAATAGTAGTTTTACCAGTTCCCACTAAGCCCACAAAGCAAAGAATGGGAGCACGGGCTATAGAATCAGTCTCGCCTTTTTCAGATTTTAATTTCATAACCGACATGTACTCTAAAACTCGGTCTTTAATTTCTTGAAGACCATAATGGTTTGAATCCAGTACTTGCTGGGTATGAGCCAGGTCCAAAACATCAGTAGTTTTCTTGTTCCAAGGGATATTTACCACCCAATCTATATATCTTTGCAAGCTGTCTATTTCAGGTAAAAAAGAGGGGGATGTCGTTAACTTAGAAAGCTGGTCAATACGGTTGTTAATCCTTGCTAGTAAATCTTCAGGGATTTGAACACCTTGAAGTTTGGTAACTAGTTGTTGCAATTCTTGGGCAGCAGTATCCATATCTTTATATTATCATGTAAAACAAGTTCCACGAAGAAGTTATCTACCTTTATCTATCAGAGTCTTTTTGGTTTGGAGAATCTAAATATCTTGATACTGGAAAATGGGGCCCGCCTTCACTTCTATTACCACCATCTCTTCTTGACCCAAAGTCTCTCCTTGGTCCACCAAACGATCTTCTAGGCCCATCAGATCTTCCACCCCTTGATCCGCCAAATCCACCACGTCCGTCTCCCCCAAAACTTCTTCCTCGTCCTCTGTCATCTCCACCAGATCTTTCTCCTTTTGGTTTGTCTTTGGTGGGATCCATAAGCATGGAAAGATTAATTCTTCGCATATCATCAACTTCTTTTACCCTAACTTGTACTTTGTCTCCCAAAGCTACTACTTCTTCAGGATTTGCCACAAATTCTTCGCGCATGTCAGAGACATGCACTAAGCCTTCTTTTCCAGGAAGAATCTCAACAAAAGCTCCAAAAGGAAGGATTCTCTGGACTGTACCTTCATAAATTTCTCCAGGTTGAACTTCTTTAATCATACCTTCAATATAGGTATGGGCAGAAGTCACCGCTGCAAGATCAATTGCAGTAATAGAAACTGTGCCATCATCTTCAACATCTACCTGAGTCTTGGTATCAGCCATCAATTTCTTGATGTTTTTTCCACCTGGGCCAATTAGCTCGCCAATTTTGTCAACAGGAATAACAATTGTTTTTACTTTTGGCGCATAATTTGATACTGTGGTTCTTGGCTCGCCAATTGCAGAGACAATTGTTTCCAAAACTTTTGCTCTGGCCGGTTTTGACTGCTCTATAGCCTTTGTAAGCATTTCAAGATTCAAGTCAAGAGTCTTTACATCCAATTGAAGTGCAGTGATGCCTTTTTTAGTTCCTGCAATTTTAAAGTCCATGTCGCCGTTAAAGTCTTCTAATCCCATAATGTCAGTTAGGATTACATAGTTATCTTTGTCTTCAACAATAACCCCCATAGCAATACCCCCAACTGGAGCTTTTATTGGTACTCCTGCATCCATTAGAGCTAAAGTTGATCCACAAGTAGCTGCCATTGAGGTTGAGCCATTTGAAGAGAGAACTTCCGAAACCAGGCTTACTGTATATGGAAACTCTTCAATAGAAGGCAAAACTGGCACAAGCGCTTTTTCAGCTAATGCCCCGTGGCCTATCTCTCTTCTTCCAGGTGCTCCAACTCTACCAGTTTCTCCAGTAGAAAATGGAGGGAAGACGTAAAAGTGCATGTAACGTTTTTCTTCTTCACCTTCTGCAGATTCAATTAGTTGACCCAAGCTAGGGCCTCCCAATGTTGCAATAGTCAAAACTTGAGTTTGACCTCTTTGGAATAAGCCTGAGCCGTGAGTTCTTGGCAAAATGCCAACTGAAGCGGTTAATTGTCTTATTTCATCCAGTTTTCTTCCATCCGGTCTTTTTCCCGATAGTATCATCTCTCTAATTACTTTTTTGAAAACATAGTCACAAACTGTTGTAACTTCTTTAGGGTCTTCCTCAGACAACTGGCCAGCGATGGCTTTTTTAAGTTCTTCAAATTCGCCAAAACCAGATTCTGACCCTGCAAGTCTGCCGACCATGTCCTTAATTTTGTCACCAGCAAGTTTTTTGACTTTGTCGATTAATTTTTGGTTTTTAGTTTCAGGAGCAAGATCTTCTTTTTTACCGCCAACTTCTTTAGCAAAGTCATTAATGAAGGCAAGTAATTTTTCACCCTCTTCTTTGGCATATTTGATACCTCCAAGGATTTCTTCTTCACTTACTTCACGACTTTCGTCTTCAATCATGACAATTGCTTTGTCGGTTGAAGAAACAACCAATTCCATTTCTGAATAGTCCAAGTCTTTATCAGTAGGATTAACAAAGTAAGTTCCTTCTTTAAGACCAACTTTAACAGTGGCAATAGGTCCCAGCCAAGGAATAGATGAGGAAGTCAAAGCTGCAGAGACTGCAACTGCTGCTACCATGTCTGGAGTGTTTTCCAAATCTACTGACATGACAGTCACAATTACTTGGACTTCTTTTTTGTATTCTTTAGGGAAAAGGGGACGAATGGATCTATCAATAAGTCTTCCAGTTAAAATTTCTTCATCCGATGGTCTGCCGTCTCTTTTTACCCATCTGGAGCCTTTGATTTTTCCTCCTGCATAGAGTCTTTCTTGGTATTCAACAGAAAGTGGGAAGTAGCCAAGGTCAACTGTTATTGGTTTGGCAACAACCGTTGCCAAAACTACAGTTTCACCATATTGAGCCATCACAGCCTGAGTTGCTTGTTCGGCTAGGTGTCCAGTCTTTAAAGTTAGGGTTCTTCCTCCAAAATTAACCGTTTTTTCTACTATTTTATGCATTATAATTTTACTTCTTTAGATCTAGTTTTTTAATGAGGATTTTATAACGCTCCTCATCTTTTTTTTGAAGATATGACAATAGTCTTCTTCTTTTGGCTACCATGGACAAAAGTCCAGTTCGAGAGTGGACATCTTTGGCGTGTTCCTTCAAATGCCCAACAAGTTTATTAATCTGGTTGGTCAAAAGTGCTACTTGTACTTCGGGAGAGCCTGTGTCGCCTTTTTCGCGAGCAAAGTCATTGATTATTTTTTGTTTTTCGTCTGTAGGTAGTGCCATGTTTGTCATGTAAAGCTAAAGTAGAGCCCAAAATTGGCTAAACCTCGCTTACATCTTGAGTATATTACCACAATCTTTTAGCTAACGCTAGTTCCCTTTAATATTTGTGGTGCCTCAAACCAAGATTGAGGTGCATTTTCAATTTCAACTTCTTCAATAGAACCAACTTCTTGGTTAGCTTTGTTTTGTAAAATCTCTCCTGGAATTGAGCCTACTGGAAAGTTTTCCCTCATAACTCTGCCTGCTGACATTCTTTTGCCTCCGGCTTTCATAAGTTCTGCAGCTAGAGCAAAAGTATCGGCGTTAACCAATGGGTGGGTAAAGTTTTGAGATCCTTCCTCAAGACCCATCAGTAAGTTTGAAGCAATATCGCCATCTATCTGGGCGCCAATTTCTTTGACATAACCTGCAACTACCTCAGAAATAGTTGAAGCCTGTCTTGAAAAGTCCAGAATGTCAGTGGCTCCAGTGCTTTGGATATTCACATGAATTCTAGCTAATCTTTGCGGCTTCAAATCTTTTGAACCAAGAGCCGGAAAGTCTTCCTTCTGACTACCGCCAATTAAAATTACGGTGTCTGAAGAAGTTCCAGAGTAGGAAACATTGATTTGATTTTCTTTTGGCGCATTTTCTCCAAGCTTTGGGGTGACAGTTAGTCTAAATTCGCCATTTTCAATATCATAGGAAACCTTTTCGATAGAATCTGCCTTGTAATCTTTGAATCTAATGGTTAAATTTTTGTTGCCAAAGTCAGCTCTGATTTCATTAACCCCAACTAGTCTATTAAATTCCACCAGCATTGGGCTAGCTGAGGAAATAGTAGTTTCTTTTGCAGGTCTTAGGGCAAGGTAGAGAGATAAAGCTGAAGCCACTTGGTCAAAAGTAGGATTTACAGGCAAGAGAATAAGGATGGATTTGCTTCCGGTTATCAGGTTTCCAAATGAATTTTCCATAACAAGTTTACTGGCGCGATATTAACACGTCTCCTATAGTAAAATCAAGCTGAGGTTCAAGGATTGCTCCAAATTCTCCTTCAGTTATTTGACTTAATTCATCTTTACCTCTTCTTAAAGAAGCTACTCTAACTTCAGCTATATCATTGTCGTTTCTGACTAAAGTTAACCTGTTGCCTTTGGAAATCTGGCCCATCTCAAGCCTTAGTCCGCAGACAACTTTACTGTTAAAGGGGAAAGTGGCAATAACTGCAGCCTTGGCAATAACTATTTTTATTCCAGATTTAATAATTTTCTCTACTAATTCCAAGAGTTCGTAAATGATCTTAAAAGACTTAACTTCAACCTTTTCAGTCTCTGCCAATTTTTGAATTTTGCCAGCGACTTTTACGCCAAAAGTGAAAATAGCAGCCCCAGAGGTTTTTGCCAAAAAAATGTCGTTTTCAGAAATGTCGCCAACACTTGCCGAAACTATAAACACTTCTTTAGGCAAAACGCCGAGCAAAGCCTCCAAACTCCCCTGGTTTTGCGCTTTTAAAATTAAAGGTAACTGGCCTTCCTCGACTTTGCCTTTAGTAACTGACTTTTGTTCTTTATTGGCAGTTTTTTTAGATTCTTTGCCGGCAAAAGTTATCACCGCTCCCACAGGTGGCACTTGGGAAAAACCCAAAACCAAGGCCGGTTCGCCCGGAGCAATCTTTTTAACTGGTTTATTTAAGTAATTAAAAATTCCTCTTATCTTCGTACTCTTTTTCTCTGCCGATATTTCTTTACCAACTTCCAGCGATCCATTTCTAACAATTACCGAGGCTAAAGGGCCACGGTTGTCTTTGCCAGTTTCGATAACCACGGCTTCCAAGTCGCCATCTGGATCTGCCAAAATATCTGTAATATCAGCAACCAAAATAATTAACTCCAAAAGTTTATCTATGCCAATATTTTTCTTTGCAGATACTTCAACATATGATGTATCCCCGCCCCGGCCTTCAAAATAAATACCTTCCTGCTCCAAGGTTGACAGGGCATTTTGGACATTGGCACCCGGCAAATCAGTTTTTGTTAAGGCAACGATAAAGGGAATCTTGGCTTCCCTAATAAAAGTAATTGCTTCTTTGGTTTGCGGCTTTACGCCGTCATCTGCGGCAACCACTAAAACTGCAATATCACAAACTTTTACTCCTCTTGAGCGCATGCCAGAGAAAGCTGCGTGACCAGGAGTATCAATAAAGGTTATTTTTTGACCACTAGAGGTCTCCACGATAGAGGCTCCAATGCTTTGGGTAATACCTCCTGCTTCACGATCGGCCACCTTAGTTTCTCTCAAATTGTCTAACAACGTAGTTTTTCCATGATCTACATGGCCAAGTATGGTTACTATTGGTTGTCTCTTTTGAATCATTTTATTTATTTTTTTAAAAAACTTATATCTTGAAGCCGGGTTAAGAAGAATTTCTGGTAATGAAGAAAGGGCTAGTTTAAAATTAATTAAAAGCTTCTCATTTTTCAGTTTTCATTAACAGTTGCTTCTTGTACTGGCTCTTCTACAATTGGCTTACTAGCGTCAGCTGCCAAGCTCGGCTTACTAGCGTCAGCTGCCAAGCTCGGCTTACTAGCGTCAGCTGCCAAGCTCGGCTTATTTGCATTAGGATCCCCTACAACGTCAATTCTAAAGCCCGTTAATTTTCCGGCCAACCTAACATTTTGGCCATCTTTGCCAATGGCAATAGACAGCTGATCTTCGGGAACGGTTACTTTTGCCTCTTGGGTCTTTTTATTTAGTTTAATCGAAAGAACATCAACTGGTGCAAGCGCTGCTTTTACCAGTTCTTCTTCATTTTCTGTCCAGGAAATAATATCCACCCTCTCGCCCCCCAGTTCATTGGTTACGGCCTGCACTCTTACTCCCTTTTGGCCAACACAGCTACCAACTGGGTCTACTCCTGGCTGGGTGGAAAATACGGCTAATTTTGTCCTGACTCCAGCATCCCTGGAAACTGCTTTTACTTCAACTGCACCAGAGGAAATTTCTGGCACTTCACGAGCAAACATTTTTGCCACAAATTCCGGATCAGCTCTGGAAAGAACAATTTGTCTGCCGTGTTCCTCATCAGTTATTTCTTTAAGTAAAAAGGTTAGTCTTTGGTTTAAACTCAATCTTTCATTTGGCACCCTTTCATTGGAAGGCAAGATAGCTTCTGCGTTTCTGCCGATGTCAATTCTGACGTTAGAGCCATCAAAGCGAAGAACCATGCCAGACACTAAAGTTCCAATTCTGTCTTGGTATTCGGTCAAAACTGCTCCTTTTTCGGCTTCTCTAATTTTTTGGTGGATAACTTGCTTGGCAGTTTGGGCGGCAATTCTACCAAAACCTGGAGGGGTGACATCTTTCCTTTCACCTCCGGCAAGAGTTTCAAAAACTCTGGTTTCGCCGGTTATTGAGTCAATTTCAGCATCATACACTGTGTCCTCAAGGATTTCTTCTCCTTGGTCTCTTCTGTCCCTATCATAGGCTGCAACAATTGCCTGTTTAATGGCTAAGATAATTACCTCGGCATCAAGCCCTCGCTCAGTAGCGATAGCCTTTAAAGCTTGTGCAAATTCAGTTCTTGGTGTCTGTTTCATAGTCTTGTCAAATATAACCTTTGGTTTATCTTGCCTTTGGCAAGTAAAAAGGCGAGTCACCCTCGCCCATCTAAACTTCTCTTGAAGCTATTCTACCTCTATTGACCAACCGAAGTCAAACCAGGCTTAATAACCGGAACGCATTCTACCAACGGAGTCTCTAAAGTCATCAACAGCACTTCCCAATCTTTGAACACCTCCATTGAAGCTATCCACTGTCTCCTTTATTGCACCAGCGATTTTAAGTGACTGTTCAGTATTGTAGTGCATCGAAGTTACAGCACGCGTTGCCCCGTCTACAATCTCACCTAAACCGACAGTTATTTTATTTGCATTTTCATATCCTTCTCCCAAGAATTGTCCCATTCTGTTTATAGAAACCTCAAATCCACCCACTGTTTGTTCCAAACTTCGCCCTGATTCTTGATTGCGCAAAGAGTTAGCCGTTTCCGCTGCTAGTTTCGTAAATTCAATCGCTTTGTCAATTTCACCTAACTCTGCAAATTTACCTGCCAATTCTGCTATTAATCCCGGATTCTTATACCCTTCGTGTCTATTAAAAACTATAAGAGCTTCGCCAATATTTTTTACTTCTTTTATTTCTTCAAAAGGTGATCCTTCTTTTGGTTTAGCAACCTTAAATGCTTCAACTTCAGTTAAAGCATTCTCTAAATCAGGTTCTTTGGGTTCAACTACAGGGGGGTGCTTCTTGAACACCAGAAACAATGGGAAGATCAATTCCTTTTTCTTTAATCTCACTGATTCTGTGTTGCACCCAATCAGAAATAGTGCCTGATGTCTTTGATAATTCTGCCATACTCGTATTATATCGAAAATCAAGACAAAAACACAACTTTATTACAAAGTCAGAGCAGATCTTCTGGTGTAAGAACTCGCGACCCTTTTAGACTCTCCTCAATATTTGAATAAATTTCCAATTCTTCTCGCATACCGTTTAACCCTCCCTGTTCCCACTTTTCTAATGCTTTTGCAAGAACCTCTTCTTTGCCCCCAACAATTGGGTAATAAGCACTTTCTGTAAGCTTACCATCTTCTACTGTACCCAACCGAACAGAACCACTCTCCAAATCTTGATATTTTAAAGGGTATGGTGTCACTTTAGTATTTGGTGGAAGTGGAATTGATTCACTGTCTGGTGAAGGGCCAGAATTTAGAGATAAGCCTTCTTGAAGGATAAGAAATAATTTTCTATCTACCACTAAAAATAGATTATAAACCTTGTTCTCTTAATTCTTCAAGAAGATGTTTTTGTTCCCGACTAAGTTTTTGGGGAACATCGACTATTAACTTTACATATTGATCCCCATAACCTCTTCCTCTATTGACCAACCAAATGCTTTTTAATCTCGTCCAATCTCAGTGGAGCATCATAACCCATATCAGAAGCCCCAAAACCTCTACTAGGAAGGAAGCTGCGTAGATCATCTCTTCCTTGCTCTTTTAATTCTTTATTCAACCTATCAACAGCCATTCCAACCAAAATAACATCTAAACCTTTCCCACGTGCAGCATCAACAGTAACCCGCCAATCATCCAATCTCTTTTCTCTCCCTAAAAATAATAAGCCCACTGATTCTTCTACTTTTTCTGGTGAAACCCCCAAAGCAGTCAAAGCCCCTTCTACCGCCACAAATTCATAACCCACAGCAATTCTCTCCGAAGTAGTAAAAAACTTTCTAGTATATATAAAGTCATCAGGTACTCCCTCAAGAAAGTATGCCAAACTCTGATTTGGGGCGTTATCATAAATGTTTCTTTCAAATCTTTCTATCTCTTTAAAGTAGTCATCACCTTGTGTTTTGGCTAAATTCCCAAGTACTTTGCTTTTTTCTATTGCATGACCAAGTTCGTGTCCAACAAATCTTCTCATTGCATATTCAAGAAATTGATCTGGGTTTAGTTCAACACCCATAATTTCCAATCCTCTTCGATATCCTTCTTCCACAAACTTAAACCATTCAGGTGATATCTCAATTCTTCCTTTTGGTTCCCCTTCTGAGGGGAATTTTCTGCCTGTATATAAAAACCTACAAAATAATTCATTAACCGTAACTATATGATCTACATCTACAATCCTTTGCATATCTTGAAGCATTTCTAAAGATAATACTTCAGAGTCTAGAAAGTTTTTGACTACCACAGGAAATGCCTTTTTGGCCGCAATCTCCAACTCTTCTTTTGTTCTTGTTTGCGACAAAACTTTCTCATCTCTTATATTTTGTTCAAGAACACCCTTGGCTTTATCAAGGTCTAATGAGACGTCTCTTTGTCCACTTGTCTGGACAACGCCACTAATAACACCTTGATCAATTAACTGATATACAATTTTTAATTGGGGACTTGAAAATTGATGCCCTACTTCCACCAATTGCTCTTCTTCTGGCATTCTTAAATTTTACTATAAAAGCTTAAATAATAGTTCAATATCTTTTCACCCCCTTGAAGCTAAATCTTTTACCTTAATGGGGGTTGCGATTGGATTCAGAACTTACGACTCCGAAATACAAACTTTAAAAGTAAATTTATTTTCTAGTTTTTGAACCTTTTGGTCCATGAACCAAAGTTGGAAGAGCCAATAAAGTAAATGTGAGGGCTAATATTGCCAAAATCAAATAAAAAGTTAACATCTTAAAGATTAATATTATCAAAATTAAATCTTGTAGGCAAGCCACAGGCTCAGTAGCCAAAAAGCAAATGAAACTCCTAAACCAGATATAAGAAGTGAAATATCAAATTTGTCCAAAAAGTAAGGAATAAAAATCGATCCAAAGGTAATATGACCCAATCCAGACAAAATGTCGGAAGCTCTATCCAATACTTTTGAAGGGATCTGTGGTTTCTCTGGAATGATTTCAAAGATAATCCCTTGCATAAATCATTATATATAGTTTGTAAGCTTTGCTTACAGTCCTTCTCTTTTTAATTCTTCAAGAAGATGTTTTTGTTCCCGACTAAGTTTTTGGGGAACATCGACTATTAACTTTACATATTGATCCCCATAACCTCTTCCTCTTAAGCTTGGCACTCCTTTGCCTTTAAGCCTAAGCATTGCTCCAGACTGCGTTCCTGGTCTAACTTTTACTTTTACCGATTTTTCTATAGTCGGAACTTCAATTTCACCCCCCAAGACTGCCATTGAATAGGAAATTGCAATACTTAAATAAAGATCTGCCCCATCTCTTTCAAAGATGGTTGAGGGTTTAACATTTATTGAGAGAACAAAATCGTCAAAGTTAATTCTTGAGCCTTCATCAACCCCTGCTGGGATTTTTATTTTTCGCCTTGAGCCTTCAATATTGACTTCTTTAGTTACCCCTTTAACAGCATCCAAAAAATCAATGGTTATCGAATATCTTGGAATTCTTTGCTGTCTAAAAGGGTTTCCTCCACCAAATTGTTCAAAAATTTCAAAAGGGTCATTAAAGTCAAAAGGCACACCTTGGCCTCCTGATGAGGAATAAGTATATTTAAATCCCCCCTGACCAAAAGGATTAAAGCCTCCGTCAAAACCCTGTCCTCCTCCCGGCCTTCCACCACCTGGGGCAAAAGCCTGATGGCCATATTGATTATAGGCAGATCTTTTTTGTGAATCAGATAAAACCTGATAAGCTTCGTTAATTTCTTTAAACCTTTTTTCGGCCGCCTCCTTCTGATCCTTGTGTTTATCTGGATGCCATTCTAAAGCTTGTTTTCGATAAGCTTTTTTAATTTCATCGGAAGTGGCATTTTTATCCACACCCAAAATATCATAATAGTCTGCTTTTGAAGCTGCCATGAAGTTATTCTACCACTTCGCCTTCTTCAATGTCCCCTTTATCTTTTTTCTCTTCTTTGCCTTCACCTTCCTCTGCCTTCTTTTCTTCAGTCGGTATCCCTTCTTTTGTTTGTGGTCCTCCATACATAGATTGGCCTACTTGGGAAAGTGTATCTGACAAATCTTTGGTCTTTTCTTCCAACTCTTCTTTTGATCCTGTTTCAAGAATATCTTTTAGGGATTTAACTTTCTCCTCGATTTTCTCTTTTACTTCTTTTGGTGCCTTGTCTCCTGCATCTTTTAAGGCTTTCTCAGAAGTGGCAATCATTTGATCAGCTCTGTTTTTGGCTTCAATTTTTGAGGCTTTTTCCTGATCTTCCGCTTTATATTTTTCTGCTTCTTCCTGGGCTTTTTTGACTTCTTCATCGGAAAGTCCCACTGCTCCGGTTATTTTGATGTTTGTCTCCTTATTAGTAGCTTTATCTTTGGCAGTAACGGTTAAAATTCCATTTGAATCCAAATCAAAAGTAACTTCAATTTGGGGAATGCCTCTTGGAGATGGTGGAATACCATCAAGAATGAATTTGCCCAGAGATTTATTGTCGGCTGCCATTGGACGCTCTCCTTGAGTAACATGGATTTCAACTTGAGTCTGGTTGTCTGCAGCAGTTGAGAAAACTTCAGTTTTGGCAGTTGGAACTGTAGTGTTTCTGGCAATCATAGGTGTTGCTACTGACCCCATGGTTTCAATTGCCAGAGTTAGGGGAGTAACGTCGAGAAGGACAACGTCTTTGACTTCTCCACCCAAAACACCAGCTTGAATAGCCGCCCCAATTGCTACAACTTCATCAGGGTTAACGGATTTATTTGGTTCTTTGCCAAAGAAATCTTTTACAACACTGGCCACTTTTGGCATTCTGGTCATTCCGCCAACCATGATGATTTCATTAATGTCTTTTGCTTCCAGTTTGGCGTCTTTCAGAGCTTCTCTAACCGGCTTCATGGTCTTTTCAATTAATTCGTTAACCAAAGATTCCAACTTGGCCCTGGTCAATTTCATCGTTAAATGCAAAGGCTGGCCATCTTTTTGAGTAATATATGGCTGATTTATCTCAACTTCCATTGAGGCAGAAAGCTCGATTTTGGCTTTTTCGGCAGCGTCTCTAACCCTTTGCAGAGCTTGTTTATCTTGCTTTAAGTCCAGAGAATTATCTTTTTTAAATTCTTCAACTATGTAGTCAACAATCTTTTCATCAAAATCATCTCCACCCAAGTGGGTATCACCATTAGTGCTTTTTACTTCAAATACACCATCACCAATCTCAAGAATTGAAATGTCAAAAGTACCACCTCCCAAGTCATAAACGGCAATTTTTTCGTTGTTTTTCTTGTCCAAGCCATAAGCCAAAGCTGCCGCTGTTGGCTCATTAATAATGCGCTCTACTTTGAGCCCTGCAATTTCTCCAGCTTGCTTAGTGGCTTGTCTCTGGGAATCGTCAAAGTAAGCGGGGACAGTAATGACGGCTGACTCTACTGTTTCACCAAGGTAAGTTTCGGCGTCTTTTTTGAGCTTGGCCAGAACTTTTGCAGAAATTTCCTGGGGGGTATAAGTTTTTCCTTCTACAGACACTACTGCCATGCCATCTTTTCCTGATTTTATTTCATAGGGAACCATCTTAATGGTCCTTTGCACTTCCTGGTCTTCAAACCTTCTGCCCATCAATCTTTTTACTGAAGCAATGGTGTTTTTAGAATTCAAAACCGCTTGTCTCTTGGCAACATCGCCAACCAGATTTTTCAGTGGTTCAACAACTGAGGGAGTAATATTTCTGCCAGTGTCAGCCGCTGGAATTACTTTAGGCTTTCCGCCCTCCATAACCGCAACTACTGAGTTTGTTGTTCCCAAATCAATACCTACTGTTTTCGCCATATATTTTTATCCTGGCACTAATGTATCATGAGTGCCAAAAACTTGTCAAGAGGCTTTTTTTCAAGCCTTAGTAACTTTCACCTTAGCATACCTGATTACCATTCCCTCGACAAATTTCCACCCCGGGACAAGAAGTTCGGATATTTTTCCAGCGCTCTTGCCAGAAACTACTTCGACAACTTCTTCCAAATTTTCATCAAAGTTGTCCCCCACGCTGGGTCTAATTTCAACCAATCCCTCATTTTTTAAGACCTCTTTAAACTGGTTTATCGCAATTGCCAAACCAGAATCCTGAAGATGAACTTGGGCACTTTCAAAATTGTCTAAAACTGGAAGTAAATCCTGAATAAATTTTTGAGTTGCAAACTTGATCCAGATCATTTTTTCTTCTTCAGTTCTTTTTCGTAAATTGTCATAATCTGCCAAAGCCCTTGCAAGCTGATTTTTTAACACAGAAATTTCCTCACTATTTTTGGAGTCAATCTGCTGTTTAACTTTTTCGTTTTTTGAGATCTTCATGTTAGACAAAAAACCCTAGCATCATATCATGGAAATATCTCATCACCGGAATAACCCTGGGGAACTGTTGGCCCACCGGACCAATTACCCCCATTGCACCTCTTTTGCCCCCTAGATTAAACTGGGTAGCAACAATACTAATTGGAGCCATATTTCTCCAGCCCAAATCTTCGGCAAATAAAACCTCGATAGTCGAAGCTCCGTGGATTTTTTCAAAGAAAATTTCCCTAATCCGTTGATCTTCATCCAAAAGGGCAAAAATATTCATACAGCTTGTGATGCTTTCACAAAATTCCGGACTGGAAAAAATGTTTGCCAGCCCGGCCTTGAAAACTTTTCCATCATCGGTCATTGCAACTGCTAAATTATTAGTTCTAGCAGCCAAAGCCTGGGTCGCTTCTTCTAGAAGTAAATCAATGTCGTTTCTGGAATCCCAAACGTCCTCTTTAGTCTGGACTTCTTCAGCCAAACTCATCTGCTTTTCCTCCATTAATTGGCTAATGTAAAACTTCATGGCAACAGAGGTGGGAACACGCCCGGCCGATGTGTAAGGTTGTTTAAGATAGCCCGTTGAGGTTAAATTAGCCATTTCGTTTCTGATGGTTGCCGGAGAAATGCCAAGATTGTATTTTTTTTCCAAAGAAGCAGAACCCACGGGTTCAGCGGTTTCAATGTATTCATCAATCAAAGCCTTTAATATTTGGGTTTGTCGTGCTGT
>CAZCXV010000003.1:0-312 GCA_964502815.1 uncultured Gammaproteobacteria bacterium
AAATCCGCACACATCGGTTACGCCTACTCAAGTTTAATCCCATGCCCAATGTGCGGAAGAAATCTCACAGGCATGCACAAAAAAGGCATCACCTACTATCGTTGTGACAAAAGAAAGGTTCCATGTAATACAGCCCAACGAGCCCCTTATGTCCTGGAATCAGATCTGGAAGAAGATTTAATGGATACTTTCGAGGATCTCGAAATCGATCAAGAAACTTGGAAAGAAGCCAGAAGTTATCTGGAAGAAGTAAATGAGCCCGAAAAAATTAAGTTTAAACAAGAGGAAAGAAGACTAAGCGAGTTAGTAGCC
>CAZCXV010000003.1:322-78744 GCA_964502815.1 uncultured Gammaproteobacteria bacterium
GCAGAAAGTTCGCCCAGGGAGGAATCAAAAAATACGACTATGACAAACAAATGGAATATAGTCGTGAAGAGGAAACTTCATTCCGAAGTTCATTAATTAAAGTCAACAATTACCTTCACGAACTTAACCAACTAATGGATGAATTCCTAGACAAAGTTAAATATGTCACCAAAAGGCTAAAGATTGCCACACCATCTAACAAAAAGGAAATGATTCAAATTTTTTGTGAGAACTTTCGTATAGAAGATAAAAAACTGCGATGGAACTGGAAAAAGCCCTATTTTCTCTTCGTAAAACAGTCTAAAAGTTCAACATTGCTCCCCTTGGTAAACGCATTTAAGAACCGAGAAATAGAGTTTGGATTTAGTTTACAAAATATCCAAACAGTATTCGACACCTTTCATTTACCCGCTATGGAATACGCCTCGTAAAGTTTCTTTGTATACCCCGTATTCATTTTCGATTTGCTCAAACTCTTTAATCCATTCTTTGGCGATATTCTTTTTGAATATCTCTCTAAATGCAGATAGAAACTTTAGGTACGCATAGATTTGATAGTTTAGACACCTTCTAAGATTTAACTCGTCCTCAATATCACAGTAGGTAAAATCGACCTTATTCTCTGTTCTCATCCGACCTAACCCACTAAAAAAGATAGTACTCGCAAAACTCGGGTGCCTTCCATATTCCGACATCAACTCGTAGATATTAAATATCTCAGGGTAAATGACCTTATCTTCCTCGGGAAAGAGCTTACCAAGTAAACGCCGAAATGGTTGCGATGTTTCTTTTTCTGCCTTTATCCATTCTGGCACTTTCTCTGGGTTCATAGACATTTTACGAGCCGAGGCCACTGCTTCCGCAGACCTACTTATAATGGCGTAGGCTTCTGGCAAATGAGCCTGAAACATTAACTGACTACTTATTAAAAAGCCTCTAAAACAAGTCCAATACATTTGAAGTACGGGAGTTAAATCCCTTGGGTATTTGTGCAGGTGACTGGCTAGGTTCTCGTAAAGATAAAGAAGCTTGTCAGCGTATTTCATTTCTTCTGGATAACGACCGACTGTAGCCTTAAAGTTATTTCTTTCTTCTTCTGAAATCGTCGCAAAATCCTTAGTTTTCGGGTTGTCCATGATAGCGTTATTTTAGCAAAAAATGATAAAATATGATAAGTATCGATAAACAAACATATGGCAATAAAAAAAGATAAAAACAAAGAATTATTAGATATATCTGAATCTATTCTTTCTGATTTAGAGAACGGAAAATCATTAGAGGACATTGTTTCTCGGTGTAAAAAAATAGCTAGGCTTCGCAATGATGAAACTGCAATAAAGTGGTTCTCTCTTGAGCTAAATGGTTATGAATACAGCAACCTACCTGTAGGAGTTCAGTCTGTAGATGTTTTCCCTATAGCTCTTTCGGCTGGTAGGGGCTTTCAGTATTACAACGAGGTTACAAAAACTAATGAGCCAAGAATGTGGCCAGAATCAATCTCTTCAATCGAGGCAACCATCAGTAGTAATCAATCTGCACTAGACAATCTAACGCCACCAACCAATTACACTCCAGTAGTGACAAAGGCTGGTGATACTGGTTTCTTGGCAGGAGCAACATTTGTCCAAGAATCATACAGAGACGTATTAAATGCCATCAGGATTCAACAAAATAACCTAACAACCGTAATTAACTCAAAAAAAACGCTGTTATCAAAGATTCGTAATTCCGTATACGATTATGTACTTGGGATAAATCTTCAACTTAAATTTGAAAATATAACAGAATCGGTCTTCCAACAGACAAAAGTTAAAGTAGACAAAAAGCTTCAGCAAATTGACCCTAGTATTATGAAAAAATTTGTAGCGGCATATGACAGATTAGGCTCTACCAATGAAGAGGAATGGTCACAAGCGATGTCCTCTTGTAGAAATGCCCTTAAAGCATTTGTTGATGTGGTTTTTCCAGCCCAAAAAGATAATTACACAACTAAAGATAAGCGTTCACTCGAGGTTACGGATATAAAAGTTAAAAACAGACTAATCGCTTATATAGACAAAGAATCCAAGGGTAATGCTAGAAAACTGTTAGTAGCGAGAGCTTCGGATTTAGAAAGTAGACTACATTCGTTAGAAGATATGTTGTCACAAGGTACACACGAAGGAATAACAAAGAATGATGTGAGTATGTGTATTATCGAGACATATTTGTTAATAGGTTCTCTTCTGGAAATAAAATAGAGAGCTGTTTTTTGAAAACGTAATGAACTATGCCGAAATTATCTGACAAAAAATTAACTTTAGGTCAAATAGGTAAACTATCAACCGAAGAGCAAGCAAAGATATTTGAGCCTATCGTAAAAGCCAATGCGGAACAGTTTACGAAACTTGCCAGCTCAATAGTCGAGGCAACAAGTTTTGCCAAATCTATTAGTGCCATTGCTTCATCATTCAAACTTCCCAACTTAGACTTTATTAGGGATTTCAAACTGCCAGAAATTCCAATATATGAACCACCCCAATTCGATATAACAAACTTTGAACGATATGACCCACCCGTAACAATAAAGAGAACTCAGCAAGAACTCGAACAAGAAGCTCGAGAAGCATACAGGACAGAACTTCAAATTCAGGTATTAGAACAACAACTAAATCTTTATAAAGGAATGCTCGCCCCTCAATACGACATAAATACTGGCGTTATTACGTTTCTAGGGAAGCAAATAGCAATCCCGCTAAACACCAAACTAGAAATGGTCTGCCGTGTGGTTCTCAAAAACTCTACCAATATGAAGCGTAAGTGGTCTTGGGACGAGGTTGTCGAAGAAAATCGTGAAGAACCTGAAAACTTTACTGCACGACAAATATACAACGCCACACGCTCAATTAACGACAAAGTAGCCATAGAATCACAGATTAAAGATTTGCTACTGGCAAAACCCTTCACTACTGTTCAGTTGAACCCCAAATTTCTGGCTAAATAGTTAGCTAACTTTAGCTACAACCCTGTTTTATATCCTATCGGTAATGAGTACCGAAAATGTAACGACTGGTAAACAGGGTTATGTCCTTTCCTCAACAGAACTCAGCAAATTGACTGAGTTTTTTTCGTTGCTCATCAAGATAGATAGAAAAAACAAAACCAGAAAGGAGGTGAAACAGTATGCAAGTTCAAAAACCAATGGATGAACTAGACAAATGGCTGGTCGAAAAACTCAAAGAGGTCTTTGAGCAAATGTACAGAAAACAATTATCAGAAGCAATAAAACGAGGTATACGAGCCAAGAAATTGCAGAAAGGCATATGAAAAACATCAAAGCATTCGGAAAAATGGTTGACCGAGAAGAGGCATACCAAATTATTATCGATGACAAGATGAACGAAATCGTGTACGCCAGAATGTACGAAATGTTCGAGGACTTATTGATGAGTGGTTGGAAAGGTCTGTACGACTGGACTGACAAAGAACTCGAAGAGTTCATAAGCGAGTTATGTATTGAAAATCAGCCAGACGGAAAAATATGAAAGCACCTATAAGCGAAGTCCAAATAACACCAGTCAAAGCAAGTGAAGGATTAGTTGGTTTTGCCAGCTTCGTTTATAACGACAGCTTTTATATGGGGTCAATCGGTATCTATACCAGACCGCAAGGTGGGTATCGATTGACCTACCCCACTCGCAAAGGAAATAACAGCAATTTCAATATCTTTCATCCAATTAACCGAGAAGTGGCAGAAGAAATCGAAAAAGTAATTATTTCTAAGTTTGAAGATGTAACGAAAATGTATGTTGGACACAATAGTTTTAACACTAAGTAAAAGTATGTTTGTACTTATGGAACCAGACAGATTTGAACCATCTGCAAGAAGTATATTAGACGAGAAATCGTCTTCAGGGGGTCGTGGCTATTTTTCTGCAAAACAAAATCCCACGAGACAAGAATTAAAAAATGGTTACTACAAACCCCGTCTTACACTCACCAATCGCTACAACCACACAGGCAGACGAGAAGCGAGCTTAAAAATAGAACTATCTTTACCTAAGTTACTCTTTGGGAATAATTTTGACGAACTGACTATTGAGGACTTTGATGCAGTAACAAAACTCTTGCAAAACAGGCTAAAAGAAATGGGCGTGATGGTTTTTATGCCATTACTAGAAAACGCCCCAGTATCTGCTATTCACTATTCAAAAAACATTCCCTTAACCGACGGGGCAACACCTCACTTACTTATTAGTAAAATTAAACAGGCGAATATCTCATTGGCACTTGATGTGAACCAAACAGATTATCGAAACGATGGTCATAGTTACAAATGGCATAGCAACTCGTACGAAGTTGCCTTTTACGACAAGCTAAAAGACCTTGAAATGGCTAATAAAAGCGAGAAACGAGCAATCGAGGGTGATAACGCTATACAGCTCAACCTTTTTGAAACATTTAAGGAACGTAAACGACTAGAGGTAATGCGAATGGAGGTAAGACTTAACAAACGACAGAAAATAGGACAGCTTTTCCGTACGCTTGGTATTACATCTGACTTGACCCTAAAAAATCTATTTAGCACAACAATCGCTCAAAAGGTCTTGCTTCATTATCTTGACGAACTTGAAAGCAAACGGTTACCCTTATTAGACTACAAACAGACAAACTCCAACTCATTGTTGACAGACCTTATAATTAATAACCCGAATATCGGTATACGAAAAACGATACAACTATTTGGATTAAAACAGGCATTTGATAGTACAACCCCTCGTGACCTTAGGAGTATGTTTGGCAGATACGGTCAAAGAAGTTGGTACAGGCTGGTTGCAGAAGCCAAAACAATAAAGCTACCAAATACTAAAAGCCCTCTTGGGATAGTCCGTGAACATTTGACCCGTTTTGAACCCTTAAAACTAGTTGATTTTCAACAACAAATGTTAAATAATGATAAATATAACTAATATGGCAGAAGAACAATACTATTCTATTGCAGAGGTCTCCAAGATATTAAAGGTCGCTTATTTGACTGTTTACCGATGGATACAGGCTAAGCACCTTGTTGCTCTGAAAGCAGGCAAACAATATAGAATTAAAAAGGAAGATTTAGAGACATTCCTTAGAAGATATAGGCATAAATAATATGTATTGCAATAATTGTGGAAAACATAATCCAGAGGACAGTAAATTTTGTAAATACTGTGGGGCTGAAATCGTAAGCGTGTCAGCAGACCATAAAGCCGACAGTCGTGCTCAGTCAGAAGTCAAACCATCAGAAGCAGAGCCTACTGGAAAGAATAAGGCAGGACTAACTGGCTGGTTGGCATTAGTTGGATTGGGCTTGATTGTTGGGGTTTTTATACAAGGATATGGGGTGTTGGAATATTTGCCATTATTGTCTGAAGTTTACGAAATTCCAGGGTATTCAACTCTTCTTCAACTTGAGTTCCTTTGTAGCATCATATTTACTGGATTTACTGCATATCTTCTCTACTTATATCTCAAAAAAAACGAGAAGTTTCCAAAGTACTATTTCGTATTCCTAATCGCATCAATCATTTATGTAATACTTGACCATCTGTTTCTCGCTTCGTTAAGTGCCCCTACCACAGAACTGCAAAATCTTATCAACGACGGTTTATCAGAAAACATGGCAACAGTTAGTAGAACAGTCATAACTTCCATAATTTGGGCTTTGTATATCAAAAAATCAAAACAGGTTAAAGCAACATTTACCAATAAATAAATATGTACTGTAATAAATGTGGTAAACAAATTGAAGAAGATAGCATTTTTTGTCAATTCTGTGGCAACAGGATGGCTGACAATAGCCCAGAGCCACAATCAGAAAAAGCCTCTCAGACAGAAAATGTTTCTAAAAAAACAGTTAATAAAAGTAAATCTGATTTATTGTGGGATAAATTCGCAGAGGTTTATGATGCCAAGGACGACGAGCGAGAAAAATTTAATCAATTATCCTCAGAGTACATTTGGGATTTAATTGAACGATTGTACACAAACGCATTTGAAACGTTTATACAGGAGAAAAAAAGCGAGTTAAATTCTCAACCATATAAGGCAATCGAGGCTTTGAAAAATCTGTATTTATATTCTGTTCTTGGCGGATATAAGTTATGGATTGCAGAAGCCTTATTGAAAGATAGGCAACTAGAAAAGTTTAAGCCTTTTGACATAGATAAATTTGTAGAAGAATGGAAAGCTAATGATTTCCAAAAAGTAATGAAGAGTATTTCTGATGAAATGAGTGTTTGTATGACGAGGTATCTTGAACACAGAATAAGTAATTTTCTGGAAAACTCACCTTCAATAAAAGACATACCAAATTCCACAATGGAAGAATTGAAAAGCTCAATAACTTTTCAGATTATAAATGGTTACATTGCAGGAGAAGTAGAAGCAAAATTTAGAAAATAATATGATTTGTAATAACTGCCAAACAGAAATACCAGATAACGCAAAGTTCTGTAATAAATGTGGACAAAAAACAGACGATGCGAATAGGCCTATCTCTAATCCGAAAAAGAATGGGAAATCTATACTAACGGGTGTGGTTTCTGTTATCGTATTTTTATTGGCATTTGGTGTGGTTCGCTACCTCACCCAGGAAGTTATTTCACCTTCAGGAAGTAGTACCTCAAAGGCAGAACTTATTAGTCAGACCGTCAAAGAAGTTAAAGCCAGTATGTCATTACCAAGTCAAGTAGATGAAGCAACAACATTAGTTGATATTACGGCAGAGTTAAACGCTATTCGTTATCACTATGTTCTTTCAGGTCTTGATACGAATAACTTATCAAACGACTATTTGAAAACCTATTTAGGTACAAGTATTTGTCAAAACAAGGACACTAAAGCACTTCTTAATCAAGATATTAATATGGAATATTCATATTCAGTCAAAAGCTCAACCAAAAAATACTTTATAAGTTTTACGAAAACAGATTGTAACTAAATAACTCTTATGGATTGTAATAATTGCCAGAACACAAACAGTAAAGATGCAAAGTTTTGCGTACATTGTGGCTCTGAACTTTCAAAAGGCAAAATTGAGGTTGAGGAAGGCTCAGTTGATAGATATTTTGCAGAACAAAAAGCAAATTTTATTGAAGAAGCTAAAAGACTCGCTGATGGTGAGATGAAACAAGGTGTTGTTTGGTTTGTTATTGCATTAGTAATAACTTTTGGAAGTTATCTTTTTGCATCCGAAGGTGGAACTTATTACGTTTTTTGGGGTGCGATGATTTACGGCATTTACAGATTAATCCGAGGCTTTTGGTACAAACTTAATCCAAAATCGCTTCTCAACAAAGCAGAGGAAGAAGCAAAAAAAGAAAAACAATAATATGTATTGTAAAAAATGCGGTAAGGAAAATCCTGAAAGAAGCAAGTTCTGTCAGCATTGTGGAATACAGTTTAACGAACGAACATCTTCAGCCAATACTGCCAATGAGAGTAGTTCAGTAAATGAATACATAGCCGTAAACAACCCTCCATATCCCTACGTTATTTCAATATGGAAACTTATAATAATGTGTGTCTTTACTTTCGGTTTTTATGAAATCTACTGGTTTTATAGGCAATGGAAATCCTTCAATACAGTTAATAATTTGAAACACGGAAGTTCTACTCTTTGGGTTTACTCACTCTTTGCTCCTCTATCCTCATATTCATTATTCAAACACATTTCAGGTAAGGTTAAGGAAACAAACAACGACAAAGGGATAGAAGCAGGTGGTCTGGCAATTGTATACTTTTTTCTCACACGATTTTGGCTGGGGTTCATACCTCTAATTTCTGTCCAAAATAAAATTAATCATTATTGGGAAAAGAAGTACGGCAATAAGCTTGTTAGGTCTAATTTTGGGGTTTGGAACTGGATTGTTGTTGTTGCGGTAGCATTAGTGCTCATTTATGCTATCTCTTCCGAAGAAACCACCACTAGCACAACATCAGATACCTCCACAAGCACATCAGTTGTCGAAAAATATAATCAAGAAGAGATTGTCTCATCTGTAGTAAATATTTTCTGTCCGAGTATTGTTGAAGGAGAAGAAGGAACTGGAGGCTCTGGAACGATAATTACCAAAGAAGGAATAATTCTTACCAATTCTCATATTATTCCTCAAGATGAGAAATATATTAACGTTGATGAAAAAGGTTGTTTAGTTATACTACCAAATTCAAGCACAGGACAACCTGAAGAAATGTATTGGGCAACTCCAATAGTTCTTCCTGAAATTAGCGACACATACGACTTAGCATATTTATCTATTTATGCCGCCTATTACGACGAGGAAAGTAAGGAATATAAAGGAAGTTATCCTCGCACCTTTCCTGCTTTTGATGACAGTAGTAGATGTGTTGACGAAAACGTAAAACTTGGAGAAAAAGTGACCATATTCGGATACCCTTCTCTAAGTGGGGGTTATTCTTTAACTGTAACAGACGGACTTGTTAGTAGCTTCCCTGGTGAAGGTCTTATTGTTACATCTGCGAAAATTAGCGAAGGCAACTCTGGTGGTTTGGCTGTAGATGCAAAAGGTTGTATGTTGGGCATTCCTTCTATGATTAGCTATGACGAAACTGAAAGTTTGGGTGTAATTATTTCATCAGATTTAATTGTTAAATTTTCAGATGAAGTCTCAAAATATTTAGAACAATGAAAGCAATAATTTTAGCCAGAGTATCAGATAAAAAACAGGACTCCAACGAAGCTCAAATTCTTCGGGTTTCAGATTACGTTAAAAACAAACAACTAATTGTTTGGAAAACGTACGAAATAGAAGAAAGCTCAACAAAAGGTGATAGAGAAAAATTTCAAGCTGTAGTTGAAGAAATTCAACAAGCCAACGAGCCTATTGCCCTTGTTGTAGATACCGTAGATAGACTTCAAAGAAGCTTTAAGGAGTCCGTTCAACTGGACGACCTACGTAAAGCAGGCAAACTCGAAATTCATTTTTACAGAGAAAGTTTAGTCATTAACCAAAACTCGAATAGCTCTGACCTACTTCGATGGGATATGGCTGTAATGTTTGCTAGAAGTTATGTTCTTCAATTAAGCGATAACGTCAAAAGAAAACAAGAGCAAATGCTTAGAAGTGGTATTTACCCAAGCCAACCTCCTTATGGTTACAAGCGGGTTCCTGTTGCAAAAGACAAAACCGAAATAGTTATTGACGAGTATGCTTCAAAAATTGTCCAAAAAGCCTACGAATGGTACGCAACGAGTAGTTTTTCAATGGAATTATTACGAGAGAAACTAAAAAAGGAATATGGCGTTAATTGGTCAAAAGGTTTTATAGATAAGGTACTGAAAAACGACTTTTATTACGGTCTTATGACTTGGAATAAAGGGAAATCAAACGAGAAAACATACACGCACAATTATCCTCATATAATCGAGAAACCTTTGTTCGACCAAGTACAGAAAATAAAAGCAGGATTTAACAAGAAACCTTTTAAGTACGCAGGTAAACCTTATATCTACCGAGGATTACTGAGATGTGGTCATTGTGGACTAGCTGTGACCCCAGAAAAGCACAAAGGGCACGTCTATTACCATTGTACTCAATACAACGGCAAACACGGGGCTGAATGGCTACGAGAAGAAACAATAACAGAACAAATAGGTAATGTATTTAAAAAGCTACAAGTCCCTGATTACATATTAGAGCAGATAGTAACTTCCCTACAGGTTAGTCACGAAGGCAAGGCAGATTTTCGAGAAACCCAATACAAGCAACTTACAGAAGAACATGAGGTATATACCAAAAGATTAGAAAAAATCTACATCGATAGACTGGACGGGCGTATTACTGACAATGAGTATGACAAGTTCTATCAGTCATTTCGTGACAAGATATCTGAAATTGATACCCGACTGGCAATACTCCAAGAAGCAGACGACAACTACTACATCACGGCTAGATACCTGCTAGAACTGGCAAATCGGGCTTATGAGCTTTTCAAAAGTTCAGAAGTTGAAGAAAGAAGGCGGTTAATTAAGCTCGTGCTATCGAACCTTAGAGTAGAAGACAAAATAGTGCGATTTGATGCGATAAAACCATTCGACACAATCTTAAATTATGCCGATAGTCAACTATGGCTCCCCGAACAGGATTTGAACCTGTGACCAATCGCTTAACAGGCGAGTGCTCTACCGCTGAGCTATCGGGGATTATTGTCACCGACAAACTATGCTTATCGGGGACTGTTGATAACAGGCTTATTATAGCAAACGGGATTGTGACTTGGAAGGCTAATTGGTCTTGCAGATTGTAGGATAATTGACATAAATGTCTGTTTTTTGCTAAGCTTAGTAAAATAATGAAAATAAAATCCTTTGTTTTTCTTTTAACTGTTTTTCTCCTTTCTTTTTCTGCAACCTCTGTTCTTGCTCAAGACGCAACTCCCAAGGTAGGCAAAAGACTTGGAGAGCTTAAAATGAAGGCTTGCCAGTCACACGAGGAATCTTTGCAACAAAGAATGACTAAACTAACCAATATGACGACAAATATGCAAAACAAGTTTGCAGCCCACGCTCAGAGAGTAGAAGATTATTACACAGACAAAGTTATTTCTGCTGGCAAAACTGTTGCCAATTATGATCAGTTAGTGGCTGATGTCGAAAACAAAAACACTAAAGTTTCTGAAAGTCTGGCTCAAGCCCAAACAACCGCCAATAACTTTAGTTGTGAGGCAGAAAATCCAAAACAGGTTTTAACCTCCTTTAGAAAAGATATGCAAAGCACCAAAATGGCTCTGAAAGAATATCGAATAGCAATTAAAAATCTAATTGTTGCAGTTAGGGGAGTTGCAAAGACTTCCGAAAGTCCAACAGCAACTAGTGTGCCAGCAGAATAAAAGATGAAAAATATAGCAATACTTTTACTCGTTTTTGTTTTAGGAATTTTAGTTTTTGTTGGGCTTACTCTAAATAAAAAGAATCAGGCAGTTGTCCAAAAGCCAACTGGAATTGAATCTGTTAGTGGATTGGATACGGTTTCAAAACAGCTTGATGGGGAAAACCTTAACCAAATTGATCAAGACTTGGATAGTTTGTCTTCAGATTCCACCTCTTTTTAAGGGAACCAGTCAATTGGGGTTTTGTCGTCTGGCTCGCCGTTGTAGTTGACTGTTATTTCTTCACCTTTTTTGATTTGTTTCAAGGCTCTATAAACCATAGTATTGTCTCTAAAGTTTTGCTTCCAGTCTGCATTTGGAAAGTGTGAATGGTTATACATTGATCCGTAGCCCCAGACTACAGCTGCACTCCTGGTACTTCTCCAGGGATAGACATATCTAAGCATTTCTGTTTTTTCAACCTGTTTTCTCTCTTTTGGTGTAAGCTTTAAAATCGGAGCCTTTTCAATTAGATCGCCTTCCTTGAAGTTTTTCATAGCAACAACCCCTTTACCCTTTTTGGGAGAAATATATTTGATTTCAACTTTGTAACGCATAGGTAGAATTGGCTAACAGTATCTAGATTACTGTAAATATTGTCTTTTCTCAACCGTTATTTTTCCAATTTCCATAGTTTCAAGTATTTTAGTGTTGGCAAAGTTTTTCATCCACTTTCCATATCTGTCTATATCTACAACGGGTTCTTTTATCAAGAAAAGTAGTTTGTCGCAACCAAGAGTTGGGGTGTTGTAATTAAACTCTCCTCCTGGAATATAAACATACTTGTGGGACTTTGGATACACTTCATAGTGGCAGGGAACGTGACCATATTTGTTTTTTCCTCTCCACCAAAATAGATAGTCATAGGGATAATCAAAGAAAGAGTTGGTCATATAAATATAGGCATTAAAGCCATTTTCTTCGTTTTTTGAGTAAATCCAGTCAATAACTTGTATCTGATTAATCAGAAGCCCAGGATCATTAGAAGGCTTTAGATACTCTATATATCTAGGGATAAAGATTAATAGTTGACTTACAAAAATAACCGCAAGTATCGGAATTGAGACGTACTTTTTAATTTGCGACAAGAGCATAAAAAGGCTAATAAGTATTAAGGTTGGCAAGAAAACTGTATGCCAGTCTTTCCAACCTTTGTTGGTGGAGAAGAAAAGATAAGAAACTATGAAAAGAAAACTAGTAAGATAAATAAAACCAACTACATAGCTGTTTTTCTTTTTTGCTCTAGTAAAAAAGAAAATTACTATTGTTAGTATCACCAAGCTAACAACTAGGCTTTGGGGGAAAATGGAATCGGTTAGTATTTTGCCAAAATTGGTTAGGTTAGCAAAAAAGTTAGTTCCAGAAAATATGCCTCTGGCTGATTCCAGTTGATCCGAGTTTCTAAAAACTGAGATTGCCTGTTTTGCTACAATTAAACCGGTAAGCCCCGGGAGTGTATAGGTGGTAAGGAGATAATTTTTGATTGTTAACCTCTTTTCTATGGTTGACCACAAGCCAAAAGCTGCAAAGAAAATAAACAACGCTGCTGCCGAAGCTAAATCTGCATTGAAAGAAAGAATAACTGGAATAATACAAAGATAATAATATTTTTTGCTTTTTGTTTCTAAAAATAAAACCAAAAGAAACAAAAGTGTTACTGCTAGAAAAACAGTTGGAAAGGGATTAAAGGCATATCTGGAGGTGTTAAAAAATAGCCAGAAGAACTGTAAGGCGATACTTACTAGATATGCATAGGTTTTTAAAATGTGTTTATGGAAAAACAAAAAAACAATTACCATCAGGCAGGTATTTAGGAGAATTAACACAAATACTCCACCTATTGGATGGCCTTGGAAAAGAAAATAGCCAGGGGAAAGAAAGTAATACCATAAAGGTCCTGTATAAATGCCTGCAATTGTTGTTTCAGGACCTTTTTTGATTAGTTGTTGTCTTTCGACTATTTCCCGAACGTAAACTGCGTCCCTGCCTTGATCCATAGTGAAGAAGAAATTATTTCCCAGAATTGGTATGATGCGAATAGTAAATGAAACTAAAACTAAAAATATCAAAAACAACTTGGTTTTTGTCGGTAATTGTTTTACTTGGTTTAGCATTT
Organism: uncultured Gammaproteobacteria bacterium; assembly: GCA_964502815.1. Taxonomy (GTDB): domain Bacteria; phylum Patescibacteriota; class Microgenomatia; order UBA8517; family UBA8517; genus JBBTWO01. Next base: position 13,347 of record CAZCXV010000003.1, read on the forward strand.
AGACTTTTAAGTATACAAGACAATAATATAATAATTGGCTTTGATCAGGCCAGAGACTTATTTTCAGCCAAAACAATTTGGACACATAAAGACTTAAAAATAATCGGACCAACTGCAGGCAATAATACTGACCTACACCATGGCATCTTGTGGAGTTATTTTATTTTGCCTCCAATTATTCTTTTCGGGGGTAACCCTTATTTTGTATCTTTTTGGAATAGCCTATTTAATTTGGGGGCTGTAGTGTCAATTTATTTCCTGGCCAAGTCGGTGTTTAAGTCAAGTAAGACAGGATTAATTTCGGCATTTTTGGCTGCAGTCTCAATATATTTCGTTGAGTATTCAAGTTGGCTGTCAAATCCCTCGCCAACACTTCTAACTGTTCCACTGTTTTTCTTTGGAGTATGGAAATATGCGAGAGAAAAACATTGGGGACTAGTGGTAGCCTTTATCTCTCTGGGATTGTCTATCCAGTTTGAGCTTTTCTTTATTTACCTTATCCCAATTTTTTTACTTTTGTGTTTTATTTTGAAGTTAAAGTTTCCTGATTTAAAAACTTTAACATTTTCAGTTATGGGTTTTTGTATTGTGACTTCAACGATGATTGTTACCGAAATTAAATATAATTTTTCTGGAATAGCTTCAATATTGGGTGCAGGTAGTGATGTCGGTGGAGGAGAAGACAAGCTGGCAAATGTGCCAAAGTATGTAGACAGATTTTTGTTAACTTTTTCCCAAACTCTTTTTCCACAGAGTTTGGCTTTAGGAAGAATTGTTGGCATATTAACAGTTTTGGCATTCTTATTTTTAGTAATTAAAAATTTTAAAGACAAGAAAAAGGTAAAGCCGTATGTTTTTATTCTTGTCTATCTTCTTTCCTCTTCAATTATGCTTTTTCTTGGCTATCACGATGCGCCTTGGTTTTTAATTGGCCTGTCTCCAGCAATTATTGTTTCAGTAGGTTTTCTGATGTCAAAGATTAATAATAATTATCTTTTGGGGTTAGTTTTATTATTAATTGGAATACTAAACTACCAAACTCTTAGTGGGACTAAAGGGGTAGGGCAGCCGCTATTGGGGCCAGACAGAGCTTCAATAATGGCAAAACAGCTGGAAACAATTGATTACACCTATCGAGCATCAGAAGGCGAATCGTTTGCAGTAAATACGCTGACCAACCCTTTGTATATTAATGCAGTTTGGGGTTATCACTATGATTGGTTTGACAAAATTTATGGCTACAAGCCTTCTTGGGGAGGAGGGGATCAGTTGTATCCATACAACACATTAGAGAGTATGACCGGCAGGGAAAAATATCTTTATTTAATATTTGATACAACACCAAGAGTTCCCTATGTGCATACACTTTTGATGCAAAAATGGGCAAATGAAAGGAGTGAACTAATTGAAGAAAAGGGATTTGGAGGAATAAAAGTGGAAAAGCGGCTTTTTACCAGTAGATGAGTTGGCTTCATGTTAAAATTGACAAGTGAAAAAAGGCAACGGTTGCTATTGTTGTTATATTATTGGTTACAGCTGCATTAATCGTAGGCGCTTACTATTTGGGAAAACAAAGTGACAAGATGAGTATTTCAGAAGCCAACATTTCTTCTCCAACGCCAAATCCAAGCCCATCTGCTATTTCTGTTACAGCAATTCCAAAACTAACTTCAAAATATGATTATGCTGGCTGGCAAACATATACTGACTCAAAAGCAGGATTTTCGATTGGCTACTCTCCACAAGAAAAGATATTAGACAAAAAAGAAGGAGAATTTGTCTATTTCAGTAGATACAGAGTAGTCGTCTATTCTGATTACGACGGAGGATCTAGAAGGCAGTGGTTTAATAGTAAGTTTGATACCAGCACATATCAAGTTGCCTATGAAGACTATAGTGTTTTTAGGGTAAACGCACTAATAATTAAACTAAGTGATCCAGGAAGTATGGGTAGTACCAATGTGGTAATTCCAAGGGGGAGAGAGGTCTATCTTTATTCTGCAAGTTCAGGAAGTGAGAGTCTAGATATAACAAAACAAATTATCTCTACCTTCAAGTTTTTGTAGGTTTAAAAAATAGGTTCAAAATAGTTCATCATATTCCTGACGTAACTCCCCTTGGTTGGATCTCTCAAGGAACTCAGTCACAGAAATCGCTTTCTCAGGTTTACGAATTTGATTAGTTACGCTAGTTGATGTTCCCGCATCTCCATCAGTAATCCAAGGAATTGAGGTGGTATAGAATCCTTGGAAATTGGTGAGTTATTGGGATGGACAATAAATGCTGATTCAGTTTCTAGGACATCTTCACTCATGAATATTATTATAGCCTAAAATACCAAAATAGCTTTTGGCTAATATAAAGACTTTGTCCATCAAGTGGGCAGGCTATTGTGTAATTTGATTTGCCATATTATGGCTTTTTCAGTAAATGCAAATCTTTAGAGTTTTTTGGAAGAATTACTTTTTTCCCTGTTGTTTGTTCAATTTCTTTTCTGGCATTTCCTGCAATTGAGCCACCCTTAATTGCAACTTTTCTGTTCTCATTAAAACTTTCTGGTTTGAGAGATTTTGATATTTCAGTAGTTGAAGTTTCAGCAAGCATATTGAGAACCAATTCAAGGTTTGTCATGTTGTCTCTTAAGTTTTCTTTTTTCAAATTTTTGTAGTTTTTGTATTCTCTAGTTTTCATTCCAGCCCAGGCAAAAGTAATATCGTCAGTAAGGATTGCAAATTCGCCTGAAGTATTAACACCCCTTTCTTCCCATTCATCTGTCAAATCTTTTCTGATATCAATGCTTTTTAGTCTTAAATTGACCCATTCCTTGGAGTAGCCCTTCTTTAGGTAATAGTTCATTGCTCTTTGGATGGCTTTTTCTGGATCATCTACTTCTTCGACTCTTTCATAGCCAACGCGAGCCAGCCACAACTTAAATGGTTCTGCATTAGGAGAGGGGATAGATTGAATTATTCTAAACATTGTTTCTGTGTCTGCTGCATCGGTTAGGTAATATTTACCATCTGAAGATTGCATTTTCAGTTGTACGATTTTTTCGTACGACTGACTACCTTCATTTTTCAGTTTTGTTTTTAGATCTGACCAATATCTTTTAGGAACACTGCTTCCAGAAAGAATGCCTATAACATCAATCACAGAAAAATACCATTCTTCTTTGATATGGTCCCAATATCTTCTTATCTTGTTTCCTTCAAACAAAACAATTTTTGCCGAATCTTTATGTTTACTATCCATATTTTTAAAGTTGAATCTTAAGTTATTAATCTACAACATTATTTTACATTTGTCAAGCTATCGAAGATTAGTATATACTTCTCAACATTTTCTTACTTATGTGGCAGGTTTAATTTTATTTATTTTCTTTAGATTATCATTTAAGGATAAGTAAAAATCATCTTTGGGGATGAATGATTTTCTTTTGGGAAGTAAGACACGGCGAAAAGCCTAAAAGACAATAATCCTCAATACACATCTTGTCGGCACGGTCGATGAAGGCGCAGGCAGGCGTGCGATTGAAGAAGTTAGCATTGCTGAAGCCAAAGAATATATTGAGGAAGTAAAGCTTTACTTGGTTACCTACGGAGGCGACCTTCTGTATGTATTTGCCCTGTATGACCATATTATTTCTTCCAAAAAACCAGTGGATATTGTTGCCGAGGGCGTATGTATGTCGGCCGGGGTGATGATCTTGCAGGTTGCAAGAAGAAGGTATGCGACTCCCACTCTTTATTTATGGTTCACCCATCAATCAATATTGTCGAAGAGAAGTCCTACCAGAAAATGTCTTTCTGTCTATAAGGCCTGCAGATTTGGCATGTATGGCTTAATTGATGAAGTTATAAATTTTCCCACTCTTTCAAAAGATCTACCCACAAGCTTTTCAAAAAACTAAGCCCTTTTGGTTTGAGAATTTCCTTTTTATTTTTCTGGTTGGTGATTTTATTTATCGAGCTTTGTATCCAGGCCAGAGATTCTTTTTTTGTTTTGCCATCAAAAAGGTGTCCACCCATTTCATAGTCAGGCAGTTTGGTGAATTTATCTATTTTTAAGACTCTGTTCAAATTTAAGAGGGCGTATTGTCGTATTGATTTTAGCGTCCCTTCCTTTTTAAATCTCCGAAGTGAAAAGTAGTAGTAATTGTCTCTGGAAATTTTAAAATTGAAACCTTCTTTTACCGCTCTTTCGAGTAAATCTGTGTCCTCTGCAAACTTCAGATTTTCATCAAAACCTTCTATTTTTTCAAATACACTTTTTCTGATGCCAATAAAAGCTCCAACAGAAGATGGAGAGCCAAAGAAGTTTGTAAACTCAAAAATACTGTTCAGGCCAATGGCAATTGCTTTATCGGTCTGAAGCTTTGAATCCGTCTTTATCCAAGTAGTAAGAAGGTCTGTCTTATCCTTTTCAAAAGCAGCACACACTTTCGCAATAAATATTTTTGGGATTTTAGTATCAGCGTCAAAAAAGATTAAAATATCTCCCTTGGCATTTTTTGCTCCCAAGTTTCTTTGAAAAGAGACATTTCTTTTATCAGCTTTCAAGGTTTTGATTTTTAACCTATTATTAAAAGATGTTGCTTTGGCTAAAGTTTTGTCTTCGCTTTGGCCGTCAACAACAATTACCTCAAAATCCTTAAGAGTTTGCTTTTCAAGGTTAGTAAGAAGCTTGGGCAAATATTTTTCCTCGTTAAGGCAGGGGATAACTATTGAGAAATGTGGATTGGCCATGAAATATATTATATAGCAAACTCAAAAAAATGACCTATTGACATATACTATGGGTAGTGCTATTTTAATGACAGTAAATGGTAACAAATAGATTTGATATTAAAAACGTAAATAAAAGGGATATTTTGGCGGGTCTTTTGGTTTTGATTGTTGCAGGTATAGTTGTCTACATGTTTGTCAAACCAAATGTTCCAAAAACAAACATCACTTTACCGACAGTAAGACCAACAGAAAAAATTGAAAACAAATTTAACTTGCAAATCCCAGACGACGTTGAAAGGATCGATTTAAACGATGTTTTAGATGGAACTGGGTCTGGCATTGCCACCAGAAATGAAATCCTAGTCGATCTTGCCGATCCAGAAACGGGAAAATTCTATCAAGCTTGGCTTGAGGACAACTCTGGAAAAAGAATTTCTTTAGGCAAGTTGGTTATTGAAAAGGGTGGCTGGCTTGTTTCCTACAATTCAAAAGCTTCTCCAGAGTACAAAAAAGTAATTGTTAGTTTGGAAACCAAGTTTGATAATATCCTAGAAACCAAGGTTCTTGAAGGAAGCTTCAAATAGACTCTCAAGACTGCTACAATTAACTTGTGAATGTTAAATTTGCTTCTTTAGTGTTTTCTCTTTTTGCTGTTGGTTTTGGTTTTCTTTTTTTTCCAACACCAACTTATGCAAGTTTGGTAAACATTAAGCCTGATGGAAAAGTTATAGTCAATATATTAGGGGCAAAAGACTCAATTGCGATGTATGTTCCAAAAAGGCAGTCATTATCGGTTAATGGTGAGAACATCGAAATCTTTAGGGATGGAGAAACCTTCAAATTAGCCCTAAATGACAGCAATCTTGATATCACGCAGTACCAAGATAATTTAATTGAGATAGAGGAAACGCCTGAAAAAGAGAGAGTCAAAATATCTTTGGTTGACGGCAAGTTTAAGATCGAGCAGGAAGGTATTGCGGTTTTGACCTCTTTTCCAATCGAAATTGATCCATCGGTTAGGCAAATTTCTGTAAAAACAGAAACTGGTAAGAAATATTTGGCAATACTTCCAAAAGAAGCCTCGGCAATTCTCCTTCGTTCAAAGTTGGTTGATAAGGTAGATGCTAATTGGAATTTGTTGGAGGAGCAGGATGGGGTTTTGGTTTACAAATTAAAGGGCAATAAAACTGTAAACATCTTCAATATTAGTAAATATTCAAGCGATATCGAAACCCAAGTATCCGCAGCCGATGGAGCGGTCATTGGATCAAATGAACCAGTTTGGTTAAAAATTCTTTCCTTTTTCCTGTCCAGCAAGGGCTAATGAAAAACTATGAAAGTAACGCTTTACTCCACAGATACTTCCAAAAATAGCCAGCTTCTCAAAAACTATTTTAACGAGAAAAAAGTTCCTTTTTTAGAAAAACAAATCAATAGAAATGAATTTTTTCAAAGTGAGTTGGCAAAAATTGCCGCAGGTTTTTCAGGAGTACCCGTTGTTTTGATTCAAAAAGAGGGTGATAGCAGTCAAATTGTGATAGGATTTGACAAAGGCAAGATAAATAGTATTCTAGGGCTATAATTTTAGTTATTTTGAACTAATGATTTTTATTAACTTTAAAACATATCAACAAGCAACGGGAGTTAATGCAGTTTATTTAGCCCAGATATTTGAACAAGTTTCCCATGAAACCGGAACTAAAATCGTTGCCGTCGTTCAGGCCACAGACATTAAAGAAGTCTCTCAGAAGGTAAATATTGAAGTCTGGGCTCAAATTATAGATCCAGTGGAATATGGAGCCCACACAGGAGCAATTTTACCCGAGGCCGTTTTGGAAGACGGCGCTCAGGGAGCATTTTTGAATCATTCTGAAAACAAAATGGAGATGGAAAAGATAATGCTCGCCGTAAAACGGGCAGACGAAATTGGATTGAAGACTTTGGTCTTTGCTGGAGATATAGATGAGCTAAAACAGATAATCAAACTTTCTCCAACTTACATTTCATATGAGCCAGCAGAACTTGTGGGTAGTGTGTCAGTTTCTGTTTCCCAGGCCAAACCAGAAGTAATAAAGGAAGCTGCCGAGGTTGCAAAAGATAAAGGAATTCCTCTAATTGTTGGCGCAGGGATTCACTCGGCGGAGGATGTTAGGAAAAGTCTTGACTTAGGAGCTTCTGGAATTGTCGTGGCGACTAACATTGTTAAGGCAGAAAATCCAAAACAGGCACTTCTGGATTTAATTGAGGGATTTAGATAAAGTTGACATGAAATTTTCGAAACTAGTCATTAGTATTTTTCTATTGTTTGTTGTATTTCTGGCTTTCCCTAAAAACGTATCTGCAGAAAAATCATACAGTATTGATTCTGTGAATATTAATCTGAATGTTAATAAAGACGGATCGATGGACGTTGTTGAGACAAGACAATATGACTTTAGCGGTGATTACACTTTTGCCTATCAATATTTAAACAAGTTTGGCAACCCTAAAGATTCTTCTGGCAGAAAAGAGGAATATCAAATGAGCGGGTTTAAGATTTGCGATGAAGCTACTTGTTATAGACAAATTGCTCCTAGTGTAGGAAAAAGCTTAGATGTGGCAGAAAAAAGGATTCTTAATTCCGGGACTTACTATGTTGAGGAATTGACAGACAGGTATTATATTCACTGGTTTTACTCGGCCAAAAATATTTCTAAAATATTCAAACTTTCCTATAAAGTAAATAATGCCATCACTCTCCATAAAGATATGGCAGAGCTTTATTGGAAATTAATTGGTGATGATTGGGAAATAAGGCAGGAAAATATAACTGCCAGTGTAGTTTTTCCGCTTGACAGTGATGGAACAAATATTTTTGCTTGGGCACATGGACCACTAAACGGCGTTGTCAGCATTCCTGACAAGAAAACAATTAATTACTCTTCACCTTTTTTGCAGCCAGGAAACTTTTTTGAAGCCAGAGTTATCTATCCCAAACAAGCCTTTGTTGGTGGCTTGCAGGGTAATTTGGTTATAGAAGACATAGTTCAGGTTGAAAATAAATTTATTGCTGATACCAAGACAAAACTTGGCTGGCAAAAAGCAAAGGCAATGGGTATTGTTTTAGTGTCACTTATCTTGCTTGTTTTTCAGTTATTCCAGTTTGTTAAAGTTGGCAAACTTTTTATCAAGCATGGCAGAGATGTAGTTTTGCCAGAAATTAATTTGTCGGGCAGACTGTGGGATCCGCCAAGCGATATTAATCCAACGCAATTGGAACAGCTTCTAAACGGCAATAAAACTTTGTCGCCTAAGGCTTTTACTGCGACAATTCTTTCTTTGGTTAGAAAGAGATTTTTGAAGATTAAAAGAAGCGACAAAAAAACAGGCTTGATATTTAAGGATTATACATATTCACTAATAAAAACTGGCAAGGGAGAATTAGAATTGGATAGCGTTGAGAAAAAAGTATTAGACTTTGTTTTTGATAGTGTTGGAATAGGTGATGACGAAGTAAGTTTGGATGAAATTGTTAGCTACTGTAAATCTTCTAGAGTCTCCGCACACGCTTTCTTTAAAGGTCTTGAAGAACAAGCCTTCAAAAACAATCTGTCTCAGGGCTATTTTGAAACGGCTTCACACGAGTTGGTCAAAAATGGAACCTATATTCTAAGTAATATTGTCCCATTTGTGCTACAGATTTTATTGATTAGTATTTTTGTCCCAATATTTGCAATTTCAGAAAACAGCTTATCTAGTGTGATTTTAATAGTAAGCGCCGTTTTCTCTTTTTGCCTATTTATAATATCTGTCTTCTTTACCGTTTTTGGAGAGAAAAGAACACTTAAAGGAAGTCAAGAGACGGCTGGGTGGAAAGCTTTCAAGAAACACTTGGAAGAGTACAAAATTACCAAGATGTATCCAATTGATTCAATAATTTTGTGGGAAAAGTATTTGGTTTATGGAACCCTTCTTGGTGTATCTGCAAAAGCTTTGTCACAATTTCCGGTGAAGTTTAGTAAGGCAGATAGTTCCACAGCTGCTGTTTATTGGGGTGGAATTCAAGGGTCTAACTTTTCTAGTGGCATTACGTCAATAAATTCAGCAATTTCTTCCATCTCTACATCCGTCTCATCAAGTTATGGAGCAAGTGGAACCGGTTCGTCAGGAGGATCCTCTGGAGGTGGTGGCGGAGGGGGAGGAGGAGGCGGTGGTGGTGCTGGATAATTATTAAGGAATATACTTAAAAAAATGAAAATATACATCGGTGCAGACCACAAAGGATACAAATTAAAGGAAAAGATTAATACCTGGCTTTTTGAAAATGATTATTCATTTGAAGACTTGGGAGCTTTGAAGTTTGATCCGTATGACGACTATACTAAATATGCTTCAGATGTTGCCTCACTTGTGTCAGATAACAAAAACTCAAGAGGCATACTTCTGTGTGGCTCTGGAGTTGGAGTTGATATTGTATCCAACAAATTCGACGGTGTGAGAGCATCGATTGGTAAAAACAGGGAACAAGTGAAAGCAGGCAGAAAGGATGATGATATGAATGTTTTAGTGATTGCCTCTGACTTTACCAAAGAAGATGAAGCCCTAGACATGGTAAAGGCGTTTTTGGATTCGGAATTTGACCACAAAAAAAGACACAAAAGAAGGCTTGAGGAAATTGAAAAGATAGAAGCAAACAATTAACACTTCGGGGTATAATTTATATATGAATCTGCCAAAACTAACTAGTTTAGACATCAACGGAAAGAAAGTAATAGTTAGAGTTGACTTGGACGTGGCAAAAATTGACAAAACAGATATTCGCCTTCAGGCTATGGTTCCAACAGTAAAGTTTCTTTTGAAAGGTGGAGCTACACATATCTTTCTTGCTGGCCACATGGGTAGATATAAAGAAGGAGAAGAAGCAAAAAGTACAAAAGAATTACTTCCTGTTCTTGAGGAACTGTTAGGTGAGGAGATTTCCTTTGGAGAAGAAATTGAGAATGGAATAAATATAAATCTACTTGAGAATTTAAGAAGCACTTCTAAAGAAGAAGATAATGATCAACAGTTTGCAAAGCATTTGGCCTCCTTAGCAGAGATATATATCAATGATGCTTTTGCTGTTTCTCACAGAAGACATGCTTCGGTTATTGCTTTACCTAAACTTTTGCCTCATGCAATAGGACTACATTTTGAAGTAGAAATTGAAAATTTAACTAAAGTTTTGGAAAATCCAGCCAGACCATTAATTTCTCTAATAAGCGGAATTAAGGCAGACAAAATTGAAATGGTTGAAGGATTAAAATATTTCTCTGACAAAGTCCTTGTTGCAGGCCGTTTGCCTGAATATATTGATCCAGATTATGGCAAGACGGAAGGCAGGCCAGAATTTTTAAAAGACCCAAAAATCCTAGTTGCCAAGTTTATCCAAGACAGAGAAGATATTACCATTCATTCTATTGAAATATTTGAAGAAGAAATCAAAAAAGCAAAAACAATAATATTGGCCGGCGTTATGGGCAAGTATGAAGAAGAAGGCCACAGACAGGGGACTAAAAGAATATTTGAAGCAATTGCCAATGCTGGTGCTTTTAAAATTGCAGGTGGGGGAGATACGGAGACAGCTCTATCTATGTTTAACTTAAAAGATAAATTTGATTGGATATCAGTAGGAGGTGGAGCGATGCTTGAGTTTTTAACCAAGAAAACTTTACCTGGCATCGAAGCGTTGCTACACTAAATAGATGGTAAAAGTGGGAATTAATGGTTTTGGCAGAATTGGCAGAATTGCTTTTAGGATTGCCATGCTAAAACATCTTGAAGATTTGCAAATTGCTGCAATCAATACTTCTGGATCGATGCCTGCTTCTGGTTGGGCGCATTTAGTGAATTTTGACACCATGTACAGAAAGTTTGATCTAGAGGTTAAGGCTGAAGAAATAAAAGACCCAAAAGATGTCACAGATGAAGATCCTTTAATAGGTTACTTGACTATTCCAAACAGAAACATTAAAGTTCCAGTTTTGGCGCAAAAGGATCCAGAAAAACTGCCTTGGGCCAAATACGGCGTAGAAGTAGTTATTGAGTCCACTGGTAGGTTTACTTCTCAGGAAGATGCAAAAAAACACGCAATTGGTGGAGCCAAAAGAGTAATTATTTCAGCTCCATCAAAGGGAGGCAATGTTGGCACCTATGTGATAGGGGTGAATGAGATTCAAGGAAGCCCAGAGGTTATCTCAAACGCTTCTTGCACTACAAATTGTGTAGCTCCTGTTGCAGCAGTGATTCATGCTAACTTTGGAGTTGAAAAAGCAGCAATTACTACAGCCCATGGTTATACTGATGACCAAAATCTGCAGGATAATTCCCACAAAGACTTAAGACGTGCCAGAGCTGCAGCCGAAAACATTGTTCCAACTTCAACTGGAGCTGCAATTGCCGTGACTGAAACCATACCAGAATTAAAAGGCCTTTTTGATGGAACAGCCATGAGGGTGCCTGTGGCTACGGGCTCAATTACTGATTTTACATTTGTAGTTAAAAGGCCAGTAACTATTGAAGAAGTAAACCAAGCTTTCAAAAACGCTGAAAGTAATCCTATTTACAAGGGAATATTAGCAACAAGTGAGCTTCCACTTGTTTCCTCAGACATAATTGGCAGGAGCGAATCAGCTATTGTTGATTTGCCCTTAACCCAGGTAATTGCAGGCAACTTAGTGAAAGTTTTTGCCTGGTATGACAATGAATGGGGTTATGCCAATAGACTTCTTGAACAAGTTGTCAGAGTTGGAAGAACTATTGAAACAGCAACCATTCCAACCGATCCATTAACTTTAAGTTTTAAGCCGGTAACAGTAAAATGAAAGTTATTCCCTCAATATTGTCAAATGATCCAAGTGAAGTAAAAGATATGCTCTATAGGTGTCAGGATGCCGGTGTTGAAAGAGTGGAGATTGACATTATTGATGGAATTTATGCCAATAATAAAACTATCGACCCCTCCGCCTTGGAAAGTATTGATGTAAGTTTGTTGATAGATATTCAGCTAATGGTCAAAGAACCAATTCATTGGATTGAAAAAAGCATACGTGCTGGAGCTGACCGGATTATTGGCCATATTGAAATGATGAGCGACCAAAGAGAGTTTATTCAAAAAGTCCAAGGTTTTGGTTGTGATGCAGGACTGGGGATAGATTTGAAAACCCCAATTTCTGCACTCAATCCTGCAATCGTTAACGATTTAGATGTTGTCCTTGTTATGAGTGTTCCTGCGGGTTTTGGCGGTCAAGAGTTTGATTTGTCCGTTTTAGAAAAATTCAAACAGTTAAATGCAATTCGCAAAAAAGATAACACGCCATTTCTAATTCGAGACGATGGAGGTGTGACTATCCAAAACATTGACGATGTGGCAGAATTAGGAGTAGACGAAGTGTCTATCGGAAGGAGATTATTTGCAGGTGAACTTGCCCAAAATATTAAAAAATTTACTGAAGCTGCCCGCTAGTGATGGAAGGCTCATCAAGAAAATCTCCTACTTTGGCTTTGCCGATGCAGATTCCGATGACCCTCTCTATAAAGAAGCCTATGATGTTGCCAAATACTTAACTGAAAGAGGCTTTATGGCAATAAATGGTGGCGGACCTGGAGTAATGCGAGCTGTATCTGAGGGGGCAAGAGATGCTGGAGGGGAACCATTAGCAATTACTTTCTATCCCAAAAATATAACCAACTTTGAAGGCAGGGATCCTAATAATCCTGCTAAAAAAGAAATTGTCTGCAAAAATTATTTAGAGAGAACCTTGAAACTCCTTGAGGAGGGGGACGTATATGTAATTTTTAGGGGAGGCACTGGAACAATATCTGAATTTGGCATGGCTTGGGGACTTGCAAGGCTTTATTTTGGCCACCACAAGCCTTTAATTTTGTATGGCGATTATTGGCATGAAATTGTTACTGCTTTCATTAGGACTATGAGAATCAGACCTGAAGATTTGAAAGTCTACAAAATAGTCAATACTCCACAGGAGGTGCACGAGGCAATTGGGGAATTTGAAGCCGCAATTCAAAGACAAATGAATGTTCACGGTGAAGAAAAAGCATTTCAATTGTAAATATATGAACCATTCGATAGAAGAATTGAAACAAATTGCCAAAAATATTCGCATTGATATTATTGAAATGCTCTTTGTTGCCGGAAGCGGACACACTGCAGGACCTTTGGGTTTGGCTGATATTATGACTGCCTTCTATTTTGAAATTTTAATGCCAGAAGACAAATTAATACTTTCTTGTGGCCACTATGTTCCCGTCAGATATGCTGCCATGGCAGAGAGGGGAATAATTCCTAAGGAAGAATTAATGACTTTAAGAAAGTTTGACTCGAGGCTTCAAGGACATCCTGACAGAAGGTTTTTGCCAGAATTGGAAACAACTTCGGGGCCTTTAGGAAGTGGTTTAGCTCAAGCTGCGGGAATTGCCCTGGCTGCAAGGATGGATGATAAAAAAGAAATGAAAATTTACTGCATAACTTCTGACGGCGAGCACAATGAAGGCAATCATTGGGAAGCGGTCATGTTTGCGGCTAAATACAAGTTGGCAAATTTAATCTCAATCGTAGACAAAAATAATATTCAGATAGATGGAAAAACAACTGAAGTTATGCCAATAGATCCACTTGCTGACAAATATCGAGCTTTTAATTGGAATGTAATAGAAATAGGTGGCAATAATTTTAAAGAGATACTAACTGCTTTTGAAAATGCAAAAACTGAAGCTCAAAAACCAACTGTAATTATTGCTAACACTATTTCTGGAAAGGGAGTGAGTTTCATGGAAAATGATTACACATGGCATGGAAAAGCACCAAACAAAGAAGAAGCTCAAAAAGCTTTGGAGGAATTAAATGCTAAATAAAAATCTAAAATTATCAGACAAAGTATTTAGTCAAGATGTTCAAAAGATTCCTGTAAGGGATGGTTTTGGGGAAGGACTTTTATTGGCCGGAGAGAAAAATAATAATGTAGTTGTTCTGACTGCTGACTTGAAAAATTCAACTAGGACAACTTCTTTTTCGCAAAAATTCCCTGAAAGATTTTTTGAATGTGGGGTTGCAGAGCAAGTAATGGCAACAGTTGCTTCTGGTATGGCAAACTCAGGAAAAATTCCTTTTATTTGCTCTTTTGCAGTTTTTTCTCCAGGGAGAAATTGGGAACAGATTAGAACAACAATTGCAATAAATAACTTTCCAGTAAAGATTGGAGGACTTTTTGGAGGAGTATCTGTCGGGGCTGATGGTGTAACTCACCAAGCTTTAGAAGATGTTGCTTTAATGCGAGTACTTCCCAATATGACAATTCTTGCACCTGCTGATAGTATTGAAGCCAGAAAAGCGGTTTTAAAAGCTGTAGAGGTAGAAGGACCTGTATACCTTAGAATCCCAAGAGTTGAATCACCAATATTCACAACCAATGAAACCCCTTTTGAAATTGGCAAAGCAAATATTTTTTGGGAAGGCAGGAATCCTCAAGCAGCAATAATGGCCTATGGACCAATTGTCTATGAAGCTTTACTTGTAGCAAAACAGTTAGAAGAAAGTGGTATTGAAACACAAGTAATAAACATGTATTCACTAAAACCTGCTGACGAAGAAATGATAATTAGTATTGCTAGAAAAATTGGAGCAATTGTAACAGTTGAAGATCATCAAATTGCAGGGGGATTGGGGTCTATAGTTTCTGAAGTAACTGCTAGAAATCAGCCAGTGCCTATTGAGTTTATTGGAGTAAAAGATCAATTTGGGCAGTCAGGCAAGCCAGATGAATTATTAACCAAGTTTGGCTTAAAAAGTCAAAATATTATTGAAGCGGTTAGGAAAGTTATCACTAGAAAGAATTATTAATAGGCTGCTCCTTGGAAGTTGTCACAATTTTTCTTGTACCAATCCAATGCTTCTTTGGAACACTTCTTTCTATCTTGCCCGTTTAAAATTGGCATGCAATTTATCCAACCATTTGCTGGACATTGATATGAAGATTGTGTCTGATTTGGATTTGTGGTTGGAGTAGGAGATGGGGTTAACTTAGAAAGTTTTTTTACTGGCCCAAATTTGAAAAAGGTGGCAAAAATAATCATTAGGGTACAAAGAGCCAAATACATCAAAAATACATCTTTTCTCACTTTCATATTTCCATTCTCGGTCAGTTTTGGCTAAATAGCAAGATACTCTTGACAAGGGTTATAACCTGTTATAATTGATGATGTTCAAACTTAAAGCTGTAAAAATTGGCAATTCTGTTGGTTTTATTATTCCAAGAGAAATTAGAGATCAATTGAATATAAAGGCTGGAGAGAATTACGAAGTTTCTTATAACAAAGATAAAAAAGTGCTTTATATTTACTTTGGAGATAAGCAATCTAAAAATTATAAGTATTCATCTGGATCTTTGGAATTTAAGAAATGGCTAAAAGAGGCAATGGTAGAAGATTCTAAAATTTTAGATTTACTTGCAGGTGAAGTTCAAAAGCGCTCTCGAAAAAAATAGCACTTCATGCTACAGTTAGATACATATGGATGCTGCCCAACTAAGAACTGTTGCTCAAAAAATAATGACTCCAGGAAAAGGCATCCTTGCGACTGACGGCCGAAGTGAGGGTATGCAGAAGAGGTTTGAAAGTGCTGGCATCGAATATTCTGAGGAATTAGACAAGAAATTCAGAAGCCTTTTTTATACTACTGAGGGAATTGAAAACTATATAAGCGGGGTGATTTTAAATGAGACAACAGTTGATTGGCAAACCCCGGATGGAACCAATTTTGCTAAACTTCTAGAAAATAAAGGTATTTTGCTTGGTGTAAAAGTAGATAAGGGAGTTATTGACATTGCCAATTTTTCAGATGAAAAAGTAACTGAAGGTATGGATAATTTACGTCAAAGATTTACGGATTTATCGGCTAAGGGAATCAAGTTTGCCAAATGGCGGGCAGTTTTTTTGGCTGAGGATGGCAAACCATCACAGCCGGTTATTACCTCCAATTGTGATTTAATGGCCAGGTATGCTGCTCTTTGCCAGGAGTGTGGGTTAGTCCCAATTGTTGAGCCGGAAGTGTTAATGGACGGGAGTCACACAATAGAGCAAACAAGTGGAGCAACTGTAAAGGTTCTAAAAACTTTTTTTAACTATCTATTTGAACACAAGGTCATAATGAATACCGTTATTTTAAAAGTTAACATGGCAGTGCCTGGTAAAGAAAGTCAGATTGAAACTCCAGATGTAGTTGCAGTCAAAACTTTGGAAATGCTTCATGCAGGAGCTTCAGTTGGCTTGGCTGGGATTGTTTTTCTGTCAGGAGGACAAGATGCAATTGAGGCTACAAAAAATTTAAACGCGATAGTCAAAAAACATGATGGTAATCCCTGGGAGTTAACTTTTTCTTTTGAGAGAGCTTTAACTGAGCCGTCGATGGAAATCTGGAAAGGCAAAGAGGAAAATGTTGACGCGGCCCAAAAAGAATTTTTAAAAAGGGCAAAATTAAATTCTTTGGCAAGCTTTGGAAAATATGACGAGGGTATGGAAAATGAATAATGAATTTGACTTGTTGACCATTGGGGATGCGACAATTGACGTTTTTTTGACTCCGACCGATTCTGACCTCTTTTGCAACATGAACGATAAAACCTGTGAAGTTTGTTTTACCTATGGGGCAAAAATTCCGGTTAAAAATATGGAGTTTTCAATTGGTGGCAATGCAGCTAATAATGCAATTGGTGTAAAAAGGCTAGGTTTGAAGACTGCAATTGTGCTTTCTCTGGGTGATGACAGTGTGGGGAAAATGATTTTAGACAGACTAACTTCTGAAGGAGTGTCAACTAAGTATGTAAATGAGCAAACCGGAGCCCATTCTAACTATTCAACGATTATTTCATATGGAGGAGAGCGGACAATATTTACTTATCATGCGCCAAGAGTTTACGAATTACCCCAAAATCTTATTCAAACTCCTTGGCTCTATTTAACTTCTATGGGAGAAGGCTACAGACCTTTCTATGACCAAGTTATAAAGTGGCTTAGTGACAAGACAAAGCTCGCTTTTAACCCAGGCAGTTGGCAATTAAAAAATGGCTTGGAGTCAATTCATGACATTGTTGCAAGAACTTTTGTTTTGTTTGTAAATAGAGAAGAGGCACAAATTTTGACAAACTCAAAAGAAACTCAGGGAAAAGAAAAGGAACTTTTGAAAGCTCTTTTTGATTTAGGAGTAGAAATTCCTGTGGTAACAGATGGCAACAATGGTGCTTTTGCTTTTGATGGAGAGAAATACTTGAAAGTGGGGGTACTTCCGATTGATGCATATGAAAGGACGGGAGCAGGAGATGCTTTTGGCTCAGGATTCTTGGCAAGTTATATTAAAGATAATGATTTAAATAAAGCCCTTCTTTCTGGAACAGTAAATTCAGCTTCAGTTATTGGTTATACAGGGAGCCAAAGAGGGCTTCTTAGGGAAACTGAAATTAGTCAGTGGCTAGAAAGAGCAAAAAGCAGTGAAGTAAATGTGGTAGAGTTTTAGTCTTAATGTCCTTTTATGACAGATAATCTTTCTGAACCAGAAACAACAAAAGAAATATCATCTCCAAAAAAACTAACTCGGAGGGATTTTTTACAGTTTACCTCGTTGGGTGCAGTTGCTCTTGGAGGCCTTCGTATTTTTAAGGGATGGATGGATAATGTTGGTGAATCTTGGAAACCACAAGGTAAATTATTAACTGCTGGAGAAATAGAAAATAATGGCAAAATATCTGAATTGTTTAAAGGTTCACAAATCTCTTCTTCAGAAAGAACCCTTAATTTAGAAAGAGGTGGTTTATCTGAGTGGGATCCTCTTTACAAAGCGTGGAGAAACTTTAGAGAGAAATATGGATGTTTGCCAGATATATGGGGTCAGTATTTAGATATATTGGATCAAGTTGCTACAAAAAGTGCACAGCCTTCAGTGTTTGAAAAAGAAATCCTTGATAATCTTCAAGCCAAATGGGGAGACAAAATAAAAGATGTGGATAGTGATGCTTTGCAACATGCCAGTATGGTGGCTATTGAATATAAACAGGGTGTAATTGCAGACAATGGCCTTGCCAGAGATTTTCTGGTAACTATTGCTAAAGCTTTTCCTATTCAATCTTTTTGCTTTAATAGAATTCAAGTGAGAGAAGGAGTTGGAGGTCATGCTGGAAGTGCAGACTATATTGAAATTGCAGACATGAGTCAAGATTGGGAAAATGCAATTATTACCACTGTCCACGAGATTGGACACGTTACCCACGATTTTCGTAGATCGCTTCCACAAATAAGGGATTATTTAACAAAAGAGGAATTTGCAGATTATCTTTTGTCTTTTACTCAAGCAGTAGATAAAATGATGCAACTTTTTATTGACAGTAGTCCTGAGGAAGCTTCAAAACTAAAAAACGGCGAGCCAATATTGGCAGGCCCTTCACTATTTAGAACTCCTGAAATGTGGAAGATTATGAACTGGATTAATTCTGTTGATGGGAGAATATTGTCAGATCAGGAAATTTTAAGATTTTTTGAAAACGAAGGAGGGGGAACTGATGAACAAAAAGAACTGTTATTAAAAACAAGAAAAGTCATTTTGGCAGAATTTGAGGATCTTGAGAATCGGGAAAGGCTCTTTGATATAGACGTCCCAAATGGAACAACTTACTCTGTGTCGTCGTTTCGTGACAGATACCAGTCTGTTTATAGAAAAGCGATTAAATTTTATCTCGGAGGAGATAGTAATAATGTTAAAAAAGCAATAGAAATGTATAAATCTGTTAAACAAGAAACGGGTTATTACGATGAAGAAAGTGTGTGGTCTGAGATCTCATTTAGAATGTTATACGGGAGAGCTGGTATGTATGAATATGGTAGTGAAATTTGGAACAGTTATATTTACAATCAACCAAAAGGAAAAGAAGAATTCATGAAATTTATTGATTTTCTAGATCAGCAAGGTCAAAAAACGAAGCAATTATGGTTTAAGGAAAAAGATTTTGAAAAATTTCAAGAAAGTCAAAAATTGGTAGAGGCCTTGGTAGGTGAGATTTCACATTACTTTATTGGTCCACCCCAAAGAAGTGGTGAAAGGGGGGGTGGACTTACAAGAGTTGTTGAGGATATCCCCCAAACAGAGATTGAACAACTAAATCACATGCTTTATGGTGTAAGATGGAGAGTGTTTGGTAACCTAGAAGAAATTCCAAACTATTCTGAGATATTAAAAAAATTTAAAATAGAGCCTTGAGATGAAAATACTTGTAACTAGAAAAATACCAGGCAATAAAACCCAAGACTTAGTTGGTGCAGGCCATGAAGTGACAACTTCTGAATTTGACAGGCCCTTAACACCTTCTGAACTGGTTGAGAAAATAAAGGGAATGGATGCCCTTTTGTCTGTTTTAAATGACAGAATTGATGGCGAAGTAATGGACACTTCTGGCCCTCAGCTAAAAATTATTGCCAACTATGCAGTGGGTTTTGACAACATTAATATTGAAGAGGCTACAAAGCGGGGAATAGTTGTAACCAATACTCCATCAGACATAGTGAATGAAGCAGTCGCAGAACACACCTGGGCGCTTATTCTCTCCCTTACAAGAAGAGTAGTAGAAGCAGATGAAGCAGTCAGAAGGGGGGCTTACAAAGGTTTTGACCCGGAGATATTTTTAGGCCCTACTTTAAAAGGCAAAGTATTGGGAATAATTGGTCTTGGAAGAATTGGAGCAATGGTTGCCAGGCGTGCTAAGGGTTATGAGATGAAAGTCTACTACACTAAAAGATCAAGAGATCCAGAACTAGAACAAGAGCTCGGTGCAACTTTTTCTTCGCTTGATGAACTTCTAACAATATCAGATATTATCTCTCTGCACATTCCAGGGTCAGAAGACACTAGGCATTTAATAAATGACACCAGTTTGCAGAAAATAAAACAAGGGTCTTACTTAATAAATACGGCTCGTGGTATGTGTGTTGATGAACATGCCTTGGTAAATCATTTAAGAAGTGGAAAATTGGCAGGAGCTGCCTTGGACGTTTTTGACAATGAGCCAAATATTAATCCAGAGTTAATTGGCATGGAAAATGTAATCTTGACTCCACATATCGCTTCTGCCACTTTTGAAGCCAGGGCAGACATGGCAAGACTGGCAGTAGGAGGAATATTAGAAACCTTGGGAAATAAAATGCCAGCAAATATTGTCAACAAAGAAGTTTGGGAGAAAAGAAGACAATAGATTGAAGATACTTCAAGAGCTTTAAATTTTTGTAAGTCTGCTAAAATAGAAATATGTTTGGACTTGGCAAAAAGAGAAGAGAAGAGCTGGAAGATTATCAAGAAGATATCCTGGAAAACGAAGAGAAGTTAAACCTTCCTGCAAGAAGAAAATTTCGGGATTTGAATCCTGAGAGTAGAAAAAGAAGAAAGGAGCCAATAAAGCCTTGGACAAAAAAAGAACGGTTGTTAGTTTTATCTTTACTTGCCTTGACAATTATCTCCTCAGCTATTTTTGGCTTGTTGGCTAGAGATTGGAAGCTTCCGGGACTGCCTAAAATTAAATTTTCAGGTCTGAATTTATTTAGTGGAGAGATAGTTTTAGTTAACAATAACAAAGTCAAAGGTCAACAATTAGCTGGTTATGAAAAAGTAACTAAAGATTTTGAAAATATAACCAATGACTTATCTGGGGTTTACGGGTTGTATGTGTATGAATTAAATAACGGTGGAGAATATGGTGTCAACCAAGACGAAATCTATGAAGCAGCATCTCTCATCAAGCTTCCTGTGATGATTGCTTTGTACAAAAAAAAACCAGCAGGCTATAAAGAATTAGTGACTAGGATGGGTAAGAAAAGCGACAATGAAGCTTTTGGGACTGCTAGAAAAATCTTGGGAGATAAAACCATAAATACGGTAATGACAGAAATTGGCATGAACAACACTTCTTTGGAGGAGAATGAAACCAGCTTACAAGATATTGGATTGTTTTATAGAAGACTATATAGAAATGAACTCTTGCCAGAAACTGAAACCAAGGAAATTTTAGCCAGTTTGACAGACACCATTTACGAGGAGCATCTGGTAAAGGGGATTCCGGAAGACATTAAAGTTGCACATAAATATGGCAGAGAAGTGCATGTAGTAAATGATGCTGGTATTGTCTATGTAGATAATCCCTACATAGTAGTAATAATGACTAAAGGAGTAATTGAATCAGAAGCGGATGAAATCTTTCCAGAATTATCAAAAATCATCTTTGACTTTGAAAGTAAAAACTAAAAAACTTACCTTCAAGGTGTCACCCTGAAGATTAAATTCCAGTACTGGCAGCTTCAGGAAGTATTTGGCCTGCCCCTATTGGTCTTATTGTTTTTTCTCTTTCTGCATTTATCTTTTCAATAGTTTCTCTTCTACAAGCAAGTTTTGGCGCGGTTTCAATTGTAAACCATTCCGGTTTACTGCTACATCCCTGGCAAGGCAAGGTTCCTGTTAGGGGACAAATGGACAATTTTACAAGGCCTTCCGGAATTTGCCATTCTTTGCTTTCCTTGTCTACCAGAAGAGATGAGATTATTTTGTTCCAGATAGGTGAAGCTCCAGTTATTCCTGAAGCGACTCTACTCATAGGGGAATTGTCGTTGTTGCCCACCCAAACTGCCACTAAATAGTCCTGATTAAAGCCAAGGGTTAAATTATCTCTTAAGTCATTACTGGTCCCAGTTTTTACAGCAACTTCTGGATGTTTTGGAATAACCAAAGCTGAATTGGAACCAAAGGCTGGAGCTCTGGCGGAGTTATCCTTTAAAATGTCAATTAACTGAAAAGCAGTTCGTGGATCTAAAGTTTTTTTGTTTTCCGGTTTGTTTTCTTCCAAAATGTCTCCTTGGTAATTTGTCACTTTGGTTATTTCATAAATCTTTGGAGTTTTACCGCCATTGGCAACTGTGGCAAAAACGCCCGCCAGTTCTGTCAATTTCACTTCTCCACCTCCAAGCGTTAGCGATAGACCGAATCTGGATCTATCTTTCCAACTGGTAATTCCCATTTTTTCTCCTAAATCAATCATGTTGGTGACTCCGTATGAATTTAAAATCTTGACGGCAGTAATATTTCTTGACTCTGCCAGAGAACTTCGAAGAGTTATTGCACCCCTAAACTTGCCATCGTAATTCTTGGGACTATAGGGAGTAGTTCCTGGAGTGATAAAAGTAATTGCCCTATCTTGGAGAATTGAGGCAGGGGTATATTTTCCAGAATCTAGGGCATAGGCATAGTTTAAAATCTTAATTGAGCTTCCAGGTTGTCTCAGTCGGGTGGTAACATTTACTTGGCCATCATTTTTGACGTCAAAGTAATCTTTTGAGCCAACCATGGCTAAGATCTCCCCATTTTTGGGATTGAGGACTAAACTGGCTCCATTTGTTACATGCAGTCTAGCAAGTTTGTCGACCTCGGCCTTGACGGCTTCCTCGGCTATTTTTTGAATGTTGTAATCTAAAGTTGTTTGGACTTCTAAGCCCCCTTTTTCCACCATTTCCTCGCCGTATTTTTCTACTAATTTTTCGCGGACGTGCATTACAAAGTGGGGGGCTTTGATATCGGTTCTGTTGTCTGCAAAAAGCAGTTTTTCTGCTTCCGCCTTGTCTACTTCTTCTTGGGAGAGATATTTATTTATAACCATCAGGCGAAGCACGTCTTTTTGTCTGGCAAGGGCTATTTCAGGACTTGAACCAAAAGGAGAGAATCTGGTAGGACTTTTTGGCAGTCCAGCAAGTAAAGCCGCCTCGCCAATAGACAAGTCTTTAACTTTTTTTCCAAAATAGACTTCAGAAGCTTCTTCAATTCCGTAAGCACTGCCGCCGTAAGAAACTTCGTTTAAATACATTTCTAAAATTTCATCTTTGGAGTAGATAATTTCAGTTTCGATGGAAAGAATAATTTCACGCAGCTTTCTGATAAGTGTTTTTTCAGAAGAAAGAAGGGCATTTTTTACCAGTTGTTGGGTGATTGTTGAGCCTCCTGCCAGCTCGCCTTCGGTAGCGTTTCTGTAGATGGATCTAGTAATGCCTTTTATGGAAAACCCTGGATGGCTATAAAATTCGGCATCTTCTGCAGCCAGAGTTGCCAAGCGAACATGTATGGGGATTTCCTGAAGTTTAACTGGGGTTCTGTTTTTGTCTTTATAGATTTTATAAAGCAAAAGTCCGTTTCGGTCGTATATTTTAGTCGAGACTTCCTGCTTTCTGGTTGTCAGTTCCAGTGGAGAAGGAAGGTCTTTAAAGATAAAGACATAGACACCAAGAAAAATTATAAACACAAAAACAAGCGAAAAGAGAGAAAGAAAAGATAGGCGCTCTCTTTTTTTGGCTTTACGGAGTTTCTTCTTGATTTTAAATTTGGGAAGCTTTGGTAAGTGAATTTTTGGAAAAGAAGGAAGTTTAAAAATCTTCTTTTTTGTTTTCACTCTTTTTGGCAGTTTTAAGTTTTTGGCAACATTTACCCCAGAAGATATGGACCAATTAACTGCATGACCGATTTTAGAAATTAAAAGAAGGAAGCCTATAAGAGAGTATTCGATTAGCCAAAAAAATGGTTTTCCAACAGAAATCAGTAAGCTCTGAAGAAGACTAAATAGATTTAAGTTGGTTTTGGATT
Source organism: uncultured Gammaproteobacteria bacterium (assembly GCA_964502815.1). Lineage (GTDB taxonomy): Bacteria > Patescibacteriota > Microgenomatia > UBA8517 > UBA8517 > JBBTWO01. The sequence goes on from CAZCXV010000003.1 coordinate 36,759, forward strand.
TTTGTTTTCTTTTTTGCCTTGTCATAATAACCTATATTGTAACCTCCAGATTTAAGAATTGGTAGAGGAAATTATGTAAAATTGCCAGGGTTTGCTAGAATCAACCAAACATGGATAAAGTGGAAGAAGTTTTGATTAATCAAGAATATTTAAATCGGCTTGGTAAGGAACAACAAAGAATACTAGGAAATACCCCACAAGAACTTCGTGGCCAAAGAGAACAATCTATAAACACTACATTTCAAACATTAAAAAATAGATTTTCGGATCTGGAGGAATTTGAATTTGGAGAGAGACAGCAGATTATTTTAAAGCTTAAGCTCACACGCTATTTTGAGAGGAAAGAGTCTATTGATACAGATACATTATTCGATGCTCTTATCGAAACTCCAAATTTCATAAATAAAGATAGGGGATCTCTTGATCATTTGTTTGAAGTCCACGAGCAAAAATTCCTGCAGAAAATTGCCGAGGCAAGAAAAAAGCGGGCTGAAATTGGCGATAAATCAGTTTCTAATCCTTGGGAGAATCTGTTTACTACCAAATCGGGTGATTACTATATGGCGAGACTTTTAAATATGCCTCATTTGGAAATGGAATCTGATTTTATGAAGCACTGTGTTAATACAAGTGATTCATATATAAACCGCATGAAGCGGGGAGAAATTGAGATTCTTTCTTTTAGGCATGTGCCAACGATAAATCAAAAAACCAATAAACTTGAAGGAGATGTTCCTATTATGACAATTCAATATGACCTTAAAACTGGAGTTATTAGACAAATAAAAAAGGCTAAAAATGAATACCTTAATCCTAATGATCCTTATTTTGACGATGTGATCGACGCTTTAAAACAATTAAGAACAACTAAAAGTGATACAGGGAAATTACGAGTGATTACAGAAATTTCCCCAAATGAATTGAAAAATGTAGAGGTTGAGGATTACTGTGTCCTAACTGAAAATGGATCAGTTCCGTTTCGCGAATTTGACCCAAATAGTGGAGTTTTTGTATTAAAAGCTGGTTCTATGAAACTTACTCCTGATCTTTCAGAAAGTGATGTAGTAAAAATTGTTCACATATTAAAAGGAATTGATTATAAGCCTGAGGAGATAGTACAGGATTTCAAAAAAATAATTCCTGGAACTACAAAATTATATCTTGGGCCAGTTTTTGAAGGAGTGTTTGACTTTCTATCTAAGGGAATTGATATATTTACCAGTTTCCCGGAAGGGAAATTTAGAGAAGTGGAGTTAACTGCTCAAGGAGAAGCTAATCTAAGTGATGTAGATGTTCCTGATTGGGTGAAAAATGATTTGCTTCCACAAGTTGAATATCCTGAAAAAGAAGTGACTCTTAGGTTGGTTATATTGACGCCTGGGCAAGTTGGATTTCCCAGTGGAACTACAGGAAAAGAATTTTTTAAAAAAGTAGAATCATTAGGGGCTAAAAAATGCCCCGCTTTTGTAGGACCTCACTTAAGAGAGCAATATAAAGACCAGTCGGAAAGTGAATGGTTAACTATTGCTATGGAGCCAATGTCTGACGCCGACGGCGATCTATTTATGTTCTTCTTGCACCGCGAAGACCATGGCTTGTGGTTGGACTGCAATGTTGCCCATGAGATCGATCACTTGGATTCTGATAACACATTTGTCTTCTGTCTTGGCAAATAATTTTGGTACTTTGTCCTTTTGATCCTTAGTTTTTTGCTAACACTGATGTTAGTTTGGTTTTGTTGTGTTTTTGATCGAGAAAATATTTACTGTTGTTTTTGAATTTGCAGAGGATATCTAATGGTTGCCGATTCGGAAGCGATTGGACAATCTATACAATATGTTGTTCCAAGCGGGTCTATATATACTAGGTGGTTTTCCAGATCATATTGCTCGGGGACTGCATTGGGGTTTCGAACTTGGGCTCTAGTATCTTTGTAGACTTTAATATCCTGATATTCAGTTCTTGCTCCAGTTCCTACTGTTCCTTCAATGAAATATTCAAATCTGGTAGGACAACCTGGGTTATCTTGCGCTCCTGATGGAGGAAGGCCAGTGGTGGCGCAAATTGTCGCCCCAACAACATTATCTGGCTGTGTTGGCCAGGCGTGACCTTCTTTTTCATACTTTGTCAGTGTTTCCTTGATTACTTTGTTCCAAATAGGGGAAGCGCCAGACACCCCAGAGACCGCACCGCTCATTGCCGAGCCGTCATTGTTTCCTACCCAAACTACTACTACAGCATTTTTGGTAAAGCCTATTGTCCAATTGTCTTTTCGGTCATTTGTGGTACCGGTTTTGACGGCTACCTCAGGGTGGCCGATTACATTTAATTGTGAAGTTGTGCCAAATGCGGCCGATCTGGCATTATTGTCTAAAAGTATATGGGAAATTAAAAATGTTACCGATGAATCCAGAATTCTCTCTCCAGATAGATCAGTAATTTTATTTTCTTCAAGTACTTTTCCAGTATAGTCTTCAACTTTCAAGATTGCTTTTAGGGGTTGTTTTATACCGCCGTTGGCAAAAACTCCGAAAGCTTGAGCCATGTCAATTGGCCTGACCTCCCCGCCGCCTAAAGTTAGAGACAGGCCATATTTTGAGGGGTCTTCAAATGTGGTAATTCCCATTTGTCTTGAAAACTCAATAAAATTTTCCAAACCATTTAGGGCTAGAATTCTGACTGCCGGAATATTGTAGGAATTGCCTAAGGCAAATCTGGCTTGGGTAAGGCCGTGAAAACTGCCGTCATAGTTTACCGGGCAGTAAGCTGCTTGACCGCCGACTAAAAAGCAGGTAGGAATGTCTGCCAGAGCAGTTGCTAAGGTTATTTTTTCATCTCTGATGGCAAGGGCATAGTTTAAAGGCTTAATTGAGCTTCCTGGTTGCCTTTTGGCTAGAGTGACATTTACCTTGCCATCTTCATCTTTAGCAAAATAATCTTTTGAGCCAACCATGGCTAGAATTTCTCCAGTATCTGGCTTAGTAACAAGCGCAGCTCCGTTGCCTACTTTTTGCTTTTTTAATTTTCCGACTTCGGTAGCTACTGCATCCTGAGCGAAGTTTTGTAAATCAAGGTCCAGTGTGGTGGTTACACGTAGGCCCCCTTGCTCGACTAATCTTTCACCATATTTATCTGCCAACTGGTCTTTAATCCAAAGAGCAAAGTGGGGGGCTTGAGGAGCTTTTTGTTGGGCAAACTTCAAGCTTTCTTCTTTTGCCTTTTGGGCATCTTCTTTATTTAAATACTCTTCTTCAACCATCCGATCTAAAACAAATTCCTGCCTTTTTTTGGCCAGTTCTGGATGGGCGCCAAAAGGGGAATAAGTGGATGGCCTTTGGGGGAGTCCTGCCAGGAAAGCTGCTTCGGCTAAGGAGAGATTCTTGGCATTTTTATTAAAGTAGAGTTCGCTTGCAGATTCCACACCGTAAGATGTTCCGCCATAGGGAATTTGATTTAGATAGTATTCAAGTATCTGATCTTTAGAGTAGATTGATTCAACTATCATAGAAAGAAAAAATTCCTGGATTTTTCTTTTGGGAGTCCTTTCTGGAGACAGAAGAGAATTTTTGACCAGTTGTTGGGTAATTGTTGAGCCACCTTCTAATTTTTTTTCAAAAACTATTTTATAGGCAGCTCTGGTTATGCCTGCAGGAGAAAAGCCGTGGTGTTTGTAAAAATCCTTGTCCTCAACGGCGATAGTCGCCTTTTTTACATTCTCTGGAATTTCATTAATTTTTAGAGGTGTACTTCTTTTGTCAACATAAATTTCATAGATCAGTTTGCCATTTCTATCAAAGAGCTTGGTTGAAACTGGTTGCCTATTTGAGATTTGAGTAGGAAGAGGCACTCCCCAAAAAAGCCAGATAAAAATTAGTAAAATTGGTCCCCAATAAATAAGCCTCTTAACAGACTTAGGATTTTTAACATCCAGCCCAGACTTGACTCTGTCCAAAAGCTTTCTTTTTCGGATTTTTGTTTCCTCTAGTGTTCCCATGAATCTCTAAATTATACTATACTTATATTATGACTTCTAAAAAGAAATTAAGGGGGAACAAAAATATGTTTCTGGTCTTTGTTTGTCTAGTGACTATTCTTGTTATTTTTGTTGGCTATTTTAGTTTTGTTAAAACTTATAACAGGAAAAAAACAAACACACCCATTCCTATAGATGATCTGACTGCAAGCCAGGTCCAATTTGTCGACAAAGATCTACCTTCAGGACTTCCAACGGACTTTCCAATTTATCCAAATTCTACAGTGGATTCTTCGTGGGGTAGTGAAACTAAACAAACAAGAGGAATTTCATTCCTGCTTAAAACTGCAGATTCAGTAGAAAGTGTTAGCTCTTATTATAGGAAAAATCTGTTGGCTAATGGCTATAGAATTGACTCTGAATTTGAAAATAACGGGTCTTTGACTATTTCTTTTTCTAAAGAAAAAATAGTTGGCTTTATTGGGGTGACAAAGGCAGGTGAAACTAATATTTCCGTCACCCTGGGAGTTGAAATATGACAAAAGCTCTGCCAAAAACAAAAGAGATTTCTTTAAAGTATGTCGTCTCCTACTTTGCTTTTCTTCTTATTGTCTGGGGATTTTACAGGCAGCTTTTTCAACTTCCGGAAGAGATTGAAGAGGGTGTAATAAAACCAATCATTTGGCTCCTGCCGCTTTTTTGGGTTATCTTGCAAAAAGAAAAGAATAACTTAGCAAGTTTGGGAATAACTTTTAAAAATTTTTTCCCTTCAATCTATCTATCGTTAGGTTTGGGGGCAGTCTTTGTCATGGAGGCTGTTTTGATCCATTTTTTTAAATACGGGAGTTTAAATTTAAGCTCTACAATTAGTTCGTCGGGCAAGCCTTTATTGTTTGCCTTAGGGTTATCTTTTTTAACGGCAGTCTCAGAAGAATTGGCGTTTAGAGGCTATATTTTTAGCCGGTTGGCAAATACTTTGAAAAGTGAGTTAGTGGCAAACACCCTTTCAAGTGGACTTTGGACTATCATTCATATTCCAATTGCAATTTTTGTTCTAAAATTGGATGTATGGTCGGCTTTTATTTACCTGGCACTGGTGATGATTTTTGGAGTAGGAGCAAGCTTTGTCTTTGCCAGGACCAAAAATATTTTCTCAGCAATATTTTTGCATGTTCTCTGGCAATGGCCCTTGATTCTTTTTAAATAGTGATTTTTAAGGAGTTTGTATTTCCTCTGGGTTGACTGTAAGTGATCTATTTAGTATCATTGCTCTGCCCCATGAATAAGCAAAGCTTGGCATTGTTGACTCACAAAGCAAAAGAACTTATAAAGATTGCGGTTCCTCTGACAGTTGGGGTGTTTATTTTGGCAATTTCAATTTTTTCTTCATCTAAAGTAAAGTATGTTTTTGGTCAATCTACCACTCCAGCCCCAATTTTAGGACAAAAAGCCGAAGTTAACTATCAGCTTCCCTTTGCGGGAAAAATAGAGCCAGACAGTTTTCTTTGGCCAGTAAAAGCGACCCGTGACAAAGTTTGGGTAATTGTGAGTATTGATCCTGTTAAGAAAGCGCGGGTATTGATTCTTTTGGCCAATAAAAGAATAGTTTTTGCCCAAAACTTAATGAATAGGGATAAATCAGAACTTTCGGTGTCAACTTTAACAAAAGCAGAAAAGTATTTGGAAGAAGCAGTAAGCCTCGAGAAAGATGCCAGAAAGAAGGGAAGTGACACAAAGGCACTCCTGCCAGAAATTGCCATGTCTATCCTAAAGCACAGACAGCTTTTGGAGGAAATACTTCTTGCAGCTCCCGAGAATGCGAAACCAGTTATAGTAAAGACACTTGATGTCAACAAAAGACTTTTTAGTGATATAAAGATGTCCCTAAACTCCCAGGGCCTTGAAACTCCAGCTAGCCCGTTTGAAGAGTGATTCTTTTATGTTTGTACAAATTTTATATCCTGACAAACTGACAAGTTTTGTTTCTGATTTGTATTGCAGTAAAAACCTTAAAGTTATACTCATATTATTTCCTCAAAAATTGCAACTATTGTGAAAACATTGAGCCTGAGCTACCCGTGAAAGAAGATAATTTGATATAGTTTTTAGCACTTGACGCCCCAGATTTAGTGTTGCATTATGACTTCGTACACTAATCCTAGTGTTTTTTGTTTTCATATTATGAAATGTCCATTTTGTGCAGATGAAGAAAGCCAGGTTTTAGAGTCAAGGATAGTAGCTGATGGACACGAGATCAGAAGACGAAGGCAATGCACTAAGTGCGAGAAGAGGTTTACAACTTATGAAGCAGTTAGAAATAATGCTTTGTGGGTTGTTAAAAAAGATGGCAAAAGAGAACCTTTTGACAGAGAAAAATTAAAACGAGGGATCTTAAGGTCCATCCAAAAGCGTCCAGTGTCTTTAGAGCTAGTTGAAGACATCGTCTTAGAGGTTGAAAGAGAACTCTTGAGAAAAGAACATGAAGAGGTGGCCACTAAAACCATTGGCAATGCGGTTTTAAGAAGGCTCAAAAAGATCGACCGGGTGGCCTGGTTAAGGTTTGCCAGTGTTTACTTTGAATTTGAAGATTTGAGTGATTTTGAAAAACTTATTGAGGAAAATATAAAAATAAAAGATTAACTAAAATGGAAATCCTACAAATTACCAAAACAAATAGGAAACTAGCCAAAGGAAAATTAAAAAATGGCAATGGCCACTTAGATCCTAAAAAGGTTAATTGGGACGGGCTTGACTATGAACAAATGATTTCTTTAGTAGGTAAACTAAGCGGACCAACACCCGCTCTTCCAGGGGATTTGCCTAAATATGACTGGACACCTCAAGCCTTGCGAGTACTGGCTGAAAGATATTTTTTGAAAGATGAAGACGGCAATATTTTAGAAGATACGGCTCAAATGTGTTGGCGCGTAGCTTGGGAACTAGCCAGAGCAGAAGTTAAATACGGCAAAACTAGGGAAGAAATAGTTGCCTACGCCAAAGATTATTACAATCTAATGATCAAAAGGTGGTTTTTGCCAAATTCTCCAACCCTAATGAATGCTGGCAAAGGAAATGGTTTGCAATATAGTGCTTGCTATGTTCTTCCGGTGGAAGACTCTCTGCCTGGAATTTTTGACGGCATTAAATATCAGGCCATTGTCCACCAAAGCGGTGGCGGAACGGGGTTTTCTTTTTCTAGACTTCGACCAGCAGGCGCCCGGGTCAAGTCGACAAGAGGAGTGGCTTCGGGGCCAGTTTCTTTTATGCGTATCTACAATGAAGCCACCCAACAAATAAAACAAGGGGGAATGAGGCGGGGAGCAAACATGGGAATATTGCGGGTAGACCATCCGGATGTTTTGGAATTTATCCATGCCAAGGATGATGGCGCAAGCGTCACAAACTTTAATATTTCGGTGACAGTGACAGACAAATTTATGGAAGCTCTGGCAAAAGGTGAGGATTATGAACTTATTGCTCCGCATACTGGTGAAGTAACAGGCAAACTTTCTGCAAAAATGGTTTGGGATGAAATTGCCAAAGGGGCCTGGAAGACGGGAGATCCGGGAGTAATCTTCATTGATAGAATAAATCAAGGACCAGGAAACCCAATCAGAAAAGAAGGTTGGCTGGTTGAAAGCACTAATCCTTGTGGTGAGCAAGAATTATATCCATTTGATGCATGTAACTTAGGAAGTATCTTCTTAACGTATTACGTAAAAGATGGGAAAGTAGATTGGGACAAACTAAAAGAAACCATCCATATAGCAGTAAGGTTTTTAGACTCCGTTATTGAAATGAATCCTTTCCCTCTGTCGCAAATTGCCGACACTGTTAAAAAAATTAGAAGGATAGGTTTAGGTGTTGGCGGCTGGGCAGATATGTTGGTACAAATGGGAATTCCATATGATTCCGAAGAGGCATTAACCTTGGCTGGAAAAATTATGAAGTTTATTAATCAAGAAGGACACAAAGCAAGTCAGGATTTGGCCCGCGAAAGGGGTCCTTTCCCAATGTATAAAGATAGCATCTACAAAAACACTCCCATGAGAAACTGTACAGTTACCACAATTGCCCCAACTGGTTCAATAGGAATATTGGCAGGAGCATCGGGAGGGGTAGAACCAAAGTTTGCCATTGCCTATCAGCACATTGTTAAATCTGAAAATAGAACACTTACCTTTGTCGATGAACTTTTCGAGAGCATGGCCAAAGAAAAGGGGATTTGGAATGAAGATTTGAAGAAAAAGCTTGCAGAACATGGAACAGTCCATGATATTGCTGAAGTTCCAGAGAATATAAAGCGGGTCTGGGTGACCGCCCATGAAATCCATCCTGATTGGCATGTAAAGATGCAAGCAGCGTTTCAAAAATACACCGATAATTCTGTAAGTAAAACTATTAATATGTCAAATAGCGCGACAGTTGAAGACATTCAAAAAGCCTATATGTTGGCTTGGGAGACTGGTTGTGATGGAATCACTGTTTTTAGAGATGGCTGCAAAAATGAGCAAGTGTTAAATGTTGGTACTAAAAGTGAAGAGTTGTCTACAGCAAAGAAAAAAGAAGAGGAAAAACTTCAGATGCTCACTGAACCAGTAAAAGAAAGGCCAATGAGGGTAACGGGGGCAACCTACAGGGTAGATACGCCAGTAGGTATTGCTTTCATTACTGTTAATGAAGATGAAAATGGCCATCCTTTGGAACTATTCGTAAACGTAGGAAAAGCAGGAAGCGATGTGACTGCTATGGCTGAAGCCTTGGGAAGAACTATTTCTACTTCACTTAGATTTAGAGGAGGACTTTCTGCAAAGGATAGAATTGAAGAAATTGCCAGACAGCTTGCAGGTATTGGGGGAAGAAGATCGGTAGGTTTTGGCCCTAATAGAATTCTCTCTCTTCCAGATGCTGTTGCCTATGCGCTCTCGGTTCATTTTGGATTCTTAATCAATGGTTGGAACAAGCAGTCAAAAAACCAACAATTGGCAATTGATGGCGTAAGTGTTTCAACCGACAAGGTAGTTACCTCAAGCGTAGCTCCTGCAAAAAAATTAGGAGACATTTGTCCAAAATGTGGTGAGGCAGCCTTTATTTTTGAAGAAGGTTGCAAAAAATGCTACTCCTGTGGACATAGTGAATGCTAACCTTTGATTAGTTTTTTATCTTCAGGCTCTTTCAAATAGTTATGGCTGGTTGAAACTTTTTTGCCGCTTTTTACTTCGAGCTCTCGTCTAGCGTTTCCGGCAACATCTCCACCTTCTTTGGCTGCTTTTTTGTTTTCAACAAAACCTTGCACATCTTTGCCTTTGGCAATTTCAGTAGTTGAAGCTTCTCCAAGCATGGAAAAGATTAGTTCGAGTTCATTCATGTGATCTCTCAAGTTTTGCCTTTTTAAACCTTTAAAACCTTTGTATTCACTTGGAGTCATGCCGAAAGTTGCATTTGATATCTCTGCAGTAAGGATGGCGTATTCCTTCTCTCCTCCGACGTCTCTATTTTTCCATTCTCCAGTTAGTGTTTCTCTAACTTGTATTCCTCGTAATCTTTTGTCAATCCAAGAATCAGAATAGCCTTTGGCTTTGTAGAGAGCCCACATTCTTTTTGATGCCAGTTCAGGATCTTCAATTTCCTGTACTCTTTCATAGCCTACTTTAGCCAGCCATCTTTTAAATGGTTCTGCTTTTGGAGAGGGAATTGATTGGATTATTCTAAAGATGTTCTCTGTATTAGCACAATTTACTTTTTGAATTCCACCTGGAGTTAATATTGAAAGGGGGGTGGCAATTTGCCTCCACCCTTTAGAAAGTTGTTCATCTCGTCTACGCATATCCTTAATATAACCTTCAGGTTGTATTGAATCTGTAAGTGCTAAAACAACATCTGCAATTACAAACCACCATTCGTTGTTATGAATTATTTTTCTAATTTCTTTATCTCTAAAAATTGCTAATTTTGTCTGCATTTCTAAATCTTCATTCATATTATTCTATCTATACTAGATTATGAAAAGTACATTGTCAAAAAGTGGGGATGTCCGTTTTTATGATATATTTCCTTTAGTGTCAGTATATACAAAAACAGGTGACAAAGGAGAGACTGGACTTGTAAGTTCGGATCCTAAAAAACCCGTTAGGGTCTTAAAGTCGTCTGAAAAGATAGAGGTAATAGGAACAATCGATGAACTAAATAGTTTTCTTGGAATTGTTGTAAGTAACTTAGAAGACAAGAAATTGCATACAATTTTAAAAGAAATCCAAAGAAATTTATTTACTATTGGAGCAATTATTGCAGGGTCTAAATTAAAGTTTTTGGCAAGTAAAACAAAAAAACTCGAAAAACAAATAGATGAATGGGAAAGAAGTCTCCCGATTCTCAACAATTTTATTTTATCAGGAGGGTCAAAAGAGGGAGCCTTAGTTTTTTACGCTAGAGCACTTACTCGAAAATCAGAAAGAAGACTGGTTTTACTTTCTAAAACCGAAAAAGTGAATCCAGAAGTTCTTAAGTATTTTAATAGATTATCTGATTATTTATTTGTTTTGGTAAGATTTATAAACAGTTCGAAAAAGACTGCTGAAGATATTTGGAAGCCTCTCAAATCCTCTAAAAGATGATACAATCTTAGGTATGTTCTCTGAGAGAGAAAAGAAGCCAAGTGTGCCTGAAGGAGTTAGAGAAGTGCCTCAAGATTTATCTTTACCTGAAAATATCGAGGCTAAAGATAATGGCATTCAATCTGTCCCTTCTCAGTTTTCTGCGCAAGTAATGGATGGAGGTCAACCTTTAATTCAAACATCTCAAAATCAAACTGTAACTATAACTCTGCCTGCAGATCCGCAAACCATTGCCGACAATGCTAAAAAAGGCAATATAGTTGATGCGGCAACCTGGTTTTTTGCCTTTTGGGCGAGAGCTTTTAAAAAGGCAATACATTTTGGTTGGCAAATTATAGCTAAACCGGAAACCGGAAATTAAAAAAATATGTATCAGGAAAGTACAGACGTTAATTTTTCAGCAATATTAATTGGCCTAATATTATTGGGTTTTTTGGTAGTTGCAATTGCCCTTTTGGGCTATGTTGCCTATATCTTTTATAAAAACAGAAAAAGGGAAGACCGGTCAATTGATTCAGTACTTCTACAGGTTGCAGTTCAGCGGTCTAATGAAATAAAGATTGATGCCATGGAACAAATCTTTGCCGTTGTTTCTTCCCTGAAAAAAAGTGGTTGGAAACAAAAGTTTGATATCCAGCCAACAGTATCGTTTGAACTGGTGGCCCAGAAAGAAGACATTAGGTTTTTTGTCTGGATACCCAAAAAGTTTCAGGACCTGATTGAAAAAACAATTCACGGCGCTTATCCGGACGCCGAAATATTGGAAATTCCGGAATATAATATCTTTACCGAAGAAGGGAAAGTTGCCTACAAATCTCTGCAATTAAAGAAAGACAACTTCTATCCAATCAGAGTTTACAAAGATATGCCGATTGATCCAATGAGCGCCATTACTTCAGCTTTGGCCAAAATGGGTGAGGGAGAAGCTGCTAGTATTCAATTTATTCTCTCTCCGACCCAAATTTCTTGGCAGAAAGCAGGTAAGGATTTTATTTCTTCGACTAAAAAGAGTGAATCGGATCCCGAAAAAGCCAAATTTTCAACTCCCGCGAAAACTTTAGAATCAGTTGAGCAAAAAATATCAAAACCCGGTTTTGAAGTTTCCATTAGAATGGTTGTAGTAGCAGGAAGTGAAGATGTTGCTAAAGCCCATTTAACCAATATCTCTGCCTCTTTTGAACAGTTTAATGGTGACTTAAACGGTTTTGGAGGAAGAACAGTTAAAAATAAAGGGGCTTTTATTGAAGACTTTCTCTATAGGTATCAGCCAATGTTTAATTTCCAAAAAAATCACCCATCAGTTTTAAATATTGAAGAGTTGGCAACTGTTTTTCATTTTCCAAACAAACAAATTTCCACCCCACACATTTTTTGGCTTAACGCCAAGAGTGCCCCTGCCCCGGCTGAAATCCCCAACGAAGGCCTATATTTGGGAATGAGTGACTTTAGGGGGATTCGAAGGCCAGTTTATATTACCGATGAAGATAGATTGAGGCATATGTATATCATTGGAAAAACAGGTGTTGGCAAAAGTGAACTTTTAACCGACATGATGATGCAGGATATCAAAGCCGGCAAGGGAATTTGTTTTATCGATCCTCACGGCGATGCTGCCGAAAAACTCTTGGAACTGATTCCTCCCCAAAGAGCCGAAGATGTGATTTATTTTGATCCAGGAGACAGTGACAGGCCAATGGGAATAAATCTATTGGAAGCAAAAACTGAAGATCAAAAGCATTTTGTGGCAACATCAATCATTAATCTGATGTATAAGCTTTTTGACCCTTATAAGACTGGCATTGTCGGTCCGCGTTTTGAGCATGGAGTTAGAAATGCAATTCTAACGGCTCTTGCAGTTCCTGGGAGTACTTTTATTGAAGTTATGAAACTACTGCAAAACCCTGGAGGGCCATATTTGCAAAGATATCTGGATGCTTTGGACGACCAGATGGTTAGAGAATATTGGACAGAGCAGATTGCCCATACGTCAGAATTTCACAAGTCAGAAACGCTTGACTATACAGTTTCCAAGTTTGGCCGATTTGTGACCAATAAAATGATTAGAAATATTATCGGCCAAACCCAATCGGCATTTAATTTTAGAGAGGTTATGGACAATCAAAAAATCTTAATTGTTAATTTGGCTAAAGGAAAATTGGGTGAGGAAAACTCCAACTTTCTAGGCCTAATATTAATTCCAAGAATCTTGATGGCAGCCCTTAGTAGGCAAGATACCCCAGAAAACGAAAGAAAAGATTTTTATTTATATGTTGATGAGTTCCAGAATTTTGCCACTCCAGATTTTGCCGTTATTCTTTCAGAAGCCAGAAAATATCATTTGGGCTTAATTGTAGCCAATCAGTTTATAGGGCAAGTTGAAGAGGAAGTAAAAAATGCCATTTTTGGCAATGTGGGAACAAAAATGTCTTTTAGAATTGGCGTCTCTGATGCAAGCTACATGGCCCATGAATTTGCCCCAACTTTTGCTGAGGATGATCTATTAAATATTGATAAATATCATGTTTATATTAATACCATTGTTAAAAATGAACCCGTGCCATCTTTTTCGATGGATGTTACCAAAGATATGGAAGCTGAAAAAAAGCTTAGAAACCCTAGGGTGGGAGAAATAATTAAAGAAATGAGCCGGCTTAAATATGGCAAAGATGTCAGACTAGTGGACGCTGAAATCTCCAGAAGAAGTGGCTATTAAAAATATGACAGAACAAACTGCCCCAAAGGAAGAAACTGCATTTATTAGCGATAATTTAAATAACTTTAATCGGCTAGCACAAACTTATACGTCCTTGCGGGATGTTGAGAAGGTCGACGGAGATCAAGTAAATGAAGTGTTGAGTGGACATCGTCGCCTTAAATATTACTTAGAAGCTGCGGATTTAGTTGACGGTGAAGGCAATATAGGAAAGAAATTATTTTTACCAATCGGTCAAAGTAGACATTTAGATGATGTTTTATGGGAAATAAAACATCCTTTATTAGAAAGAATTGACAGAGAGCTATATATGTTTGATGAAGAGGAAACCTTTGTTAATTCTTACGAACAAGCACTTGAAGAATACAAAACAGTAAGAACAATTAGGGTATATATTGAAGAAAACGCCAGGGATTCAGAACAAAAACGCCAAATTTTAGCAAGTTTAGATGTGGCCGAGCGGGTTACTCAACTTGCAACTGTTGAGAAACTCCTTAATTGTGCCGACAAAGCCTTTATGCTTGATGCTGTTGCGAATTCTGATGTGCCATTGGTTGACAGGGAACTTGATATGTCAAAATGGGATGATCTTACTCAAGAAGAGAAACATGCTGGTGGCCTTTTAGTAAATTTGTATACCATTGCAACTCTCAAAGCCGGAGTCAATATTAGACAAGCTTATGAAAATGCAACCCATCAACTGAAACAAGATGAACAAAAAGCAGCTGGTGTATTGGAGGAAAAACCTTTGGGTGATTATGAATTATATAAAGATTCTCAAGAAATTTTACCGAGACACTTTCATCAAAGACACCATAGAGATGAAGATGAAGAGTTTGAACATGGGTATGTAAGAAAAATTGCACATGATTATGAGTTTAATCAACAAGCGGTAGATTATGAATTTAAACATATTGCAATGGCCATTAGTGAAGGATTAGTGTCTTTAGATCCAACTGTTGGTGAGGTACAAAGGTTATATGATTTAGTTTTGCCTTATCTGTTTAGCGAAAACAGTTGGTATATCTCTATAAATGCCTTAAGTACAATGCGCGATCCACGAGCCCTCTTTGTACTTTTAGACCAATTGCAACAAAGCCAGGAGTTAATGGGCGGCGAAAAACATGCAGAAGCGATCGTCAATATAGCGAATAATCCTTTGTCTCCCAAGATTATGGATCAATATCTACAAACAGCCTCCGATGAGCAAAAATTTGCAGTAGAAATGGCTAACAATCCGTTAGTTAGACAAATAGTTATGAAAGATAATTCCTCATCCCCCAATAGACTTTGGAATAGAAATGTCAGAGTTTTACCTGAACTACTTTTAGGTTCACCAAAAAGGTTGGCAAATTTGAAGTTTATAGAAATTTATATAGATTATGCAAAACAAAAAGGCATCTCAGTTGATAAAAATGAATACTCAGATATGTTGAATACGCTAAATATGTATTCTGGAGAAGCGGCAATTAAGTTGTTTACAGCTAACCTAGATGAAATAGTACCTCTTTTAGCAAAGAAAGCTCATGAAATTGGCTTTGCCGATTGGGAAAACAATATGCCTGAGTTGTATAAAGCAGTTGTTGGATATAAGGATGGCACCGGTTTTGTTCTTGAATTAGCCCTGGCAATTGGTATTAGTACTGAGGCAGTTTCTAAATTAGAAGCACTATATCTATCAAAAGATTTAAGAGGGGGTGAACACTCCAAAAAAGAAATACTAAATGGCATAATTGTTTTTTTAGGTAAAAATGGTTCAAGTGAAACACTCGAAACAATTGTCTCAAAAATAAGTGGAACTAAAGAAGACCCAAAAAGAGTGAGAAGAATATTTAGAATGTTAACAACCTTAAATGATCTAGGTAGACTTGACTTATCTCACAGTGAAATGTTTGACGGAGGTTCTTTGGATGAAATTGCCAACACTATTCAAAATAAATTGGCTGAGGTTGTTAAAGAGAAACTAAATTTAACTACTGAAAGCATTTCTCCAGAAAGATGGGATAAACTCTTTAGTGAGGGGTCTTTGGACATGGTCATGTCCTTATATGCTCAATATACTGAAAAAAGCAAAGACTCTGCTGCCTCACTAATTCTTGAAATTGGTAAACATATTGTTATCGGGGATTTTGCCGAGTGGAGAAATACTAATCCATTTTCAAAAGAAATTTTAGAATATTATCTACCTAACCCCAATCAGCAAATTGCCTGGCTTACTCCAATAGAACCTATTAAAAGATTATTCAAATTAAGTAGGGAAGAACAAATATTGGGTGTGGTTGGAGAAATTAACAGAATTGCAAGTGAAGCTAAATCTCATGCTGAAAAAATATTAAATGTTGGAGAAAAACCACTGAACTTTTTTTCAGAAGAAAATTTAACTCAGCTTGAAAAAAGAAGACAAATTGTAGAAACCCAAATTAAAAATTTTGAGGAGGGTGGAGGAATTTCCCTTAAAAACTTAAGACGAACGAAGGATCAATTAGACGACCAGTTACGAATTATAAATGGAATTCAGTATTTGTTGAATTTGTCAATTGAAGACTTTAATCAAGGCGGGATAAGAGATACGCTTAAGAAAACAATTAGTACCTTGATTCGAATGCAAAATCTACAACAATCTGCTGCTGATCTTCAGCAGATTGAAAAAACAATCTTGCCTACATTAAATAAAATTGTTACCGAAGTAGAAGTTACTGGCCAAGATACTGATGACTATATGTCTCTTTTTAAAGCTGGTATGGAGCCCAGAGAGACATGTCAGAGTGTCCGAAATGGTTCACATAATTATTGTCTACCAACAACTATTGCCACGCCAGATATTAGATTGGATAATTCTAGAATTGGTTCTGTTGTAGAAAACAGAGCCTTATCAAAATTGAAAAAGATGAGTACAGAGTTAGTCTCAGACCAAACTGTTATTATGTTGGAACCACCTTATGGTTTGTCAGAAACTCATCCAGGATATGTGGTTACTTTAGAAATTGCAATTAAAAAAGCTGAAAACGTAGGAGTACCGTTAGTTATTGCTCAACCCATTGATATGGCTACTGGTGCTGATCACGCTACAACTATCTCACTTCTTGATATGGTTGCAAGAAACAATGGTGCTCGCGTAACTAGAGTAGGGAATGTAAACTTACATGGTAAAAAAGGCATTGGAGAATATGAATATAGTGATACTTTGGGTGAAACCATTGACTTTGATGTGCCAGTGGCAATGGAGGAAGTATATGTTGTCTATCCACAAAACGTAGCCATGGTATTCTAAATTACTTTTTTTATCAAATCTCCAGAGAAAAACAAAAGTGAGTTTGCTATAATAGCTTCAGAACTTGGGCCTGTCGTTCAACGGTTAGGACGGGTCTCTTATAAAGACCAAACGATAGTTCGACTCTATCCAGGCCCACAGATTTGAAAAAAAAGGATTGTCGGGGATGGCACTCGCCGCGCCCGCCCCCTCGGCGAGCGCTGCAAAGCTCTGTTTATATACTCAAAAAAGCCGCCGATTATTTTACTAAAATTCTACTCCGATATTGTTAAGGTTTCAGATTCTACAATTGACTGTGCTCCGAGTGTAAATCTATCTCTTTTTTCAAGTGAATAATAAAATTTAATTTTGTAGTTGCCTGGAACCATCTTAGAAAAAGTTTTTTCTGGTATTACATTTGTTATATTTTTATTCGGCAGTAGAGTCTCAACGGACGGTGCAAGCATACAGACTTTTTGATCACCCTGTAAAGGGGTTGAATTATTGTCTGGAATGATAAAAACCTGTACTAAACTAGATGCGCAAGTTTCTGGGAAATAGTAGACGTTATTTTGCGTGTTATTTGTAATTGTAAAAACAATTGGTTCACTCGCTCTATATGTGGTTTTTTCAAGCTGTATAGCAACTCCAGTTTTCTGTTTCTGGGCATCTGATGGTTGGATATTCGTTTGGCTCGAAAATTGGCACTTGCCACTGGAGCAAATAGGTTTCTCTGATAGTTCGCATGGTTTACAAGCAACGTTTCCCCCACAAGATTTTAATTGTTGAGATGAATAGTCTTTCCCAAATTCGTATTGTTCCCAATTCTTTGTTCTAATTAATTCTTTGTTTATAGCTTTTGGACAGCTGCAGCAGGAAGTTGCCTGTATTCCTATGATGCAATCATTATCTTGGGAACAGGCTAATTCACTTGGTAACGACGGTAGCGTTGGTATTATATTTGAACTCGATCGGTTGCTTTGATATATAGAAAATGCATACAAACCCAAAATTCCAAAAAAAAGGATGGCCAAAATAAACGTAGATATCATCCAGTAATTTATCTTTGGTTTTACTGAAATTTGCATAAGTTGATCGACGGAATTTTGTCCGATTTGTTGAGTATTTTGATCCCCAACATTTACTTGATTTTCCATATATATCTCCAGAAAATGATATCATATTCTCGAGTTTCAAGTAAGCTAAACTGAATCTAAGTTCCTTAAAATTTTTGCGTTTTTCTTTTGAAATCATTTCCTTGTAAGAAATGATTTGTCCGAGCCATCTTTGAAAATCAGTCTGTATTTTTTCGTAAAGAGTCCACAGTTGAAGTCTAAAGCTCTTCTAACTTTTGTTTCTTTCCTGGGTCAGTAATACCTGCAAGTTCCAGATATCTTTCTGTAGTTGACAGTCTTTTGTGACCTACTGCTTGGCAAATTGTAACTAGGTCTACTCCTCTTTTAAGATTTTCCACAATAAATGTTGTCCTTAAGTCATTTACCGAATACTGGGGAATTTCTGCTTTTTGCATATACCTGTCTATTGCTGCCCTAATATTTCTGACTGCCAAGGGCTTGCCATTTTTACTTACAAAGACATATACAGAATCTGTTTTCGGCCTTTGAGAAAGATAGTTATTTAAAGAAGTTTTTGCCGGGCCATTAAAGCCAATTTGTCTTTCTGGTTGGGTGGCATATTTTTCAATTATGATGGTGTCTGATTTCACATTTTCATTTTTTAGGCTGGCAACTTCTGATATTCTCATTCCAGTTTGCAAAATAAGCTCAACTATGGCGGCAATTCTGTTGTCTGTTTTAACTATGTCTCTTAAAGCTCGGTATTCAAGAGGAGAAAGAAACTTTGGCGAAGAGGAATCAATTTGAGGGTGTGAGACATCCTTAGAGGGGTCGAAGTTGCCCAATCCTTCAGACATCAACCACCTAAAAAAAGTTTTGACTGCGTTTAGTTTCCTGGAGGCTGACTTAGGAGTATATTTTTGCTGCAAGAGAGCGTCCCTAAAGGCCTCAATATCTTCGTGCCTGACATCGTCTGAAACAACCTTACTTCTTTTTTGTAAAAAAACGGTCAACTGTTCAAGATCTGCTCTGTAGGCTAGAATGGTTGAGGGAGACCTATTTTTGTCATTTAAGTCCTGGATAAATTTTGGCAGAAGTATCTTTAAAGGTTCTTGCATATTTATAATTGATATTATCTTACCACAAAATTAAGGTTAATCAATAATTACTACAGGATACTATGAAGGAAAAACAAATAAAGAAAATAAGCCTGAATTTAGATCTTTTCTACCGTTTGGGGGCAGTAATTGTCGGAATAATGCTGTCAATAACCTTAACCAGAAATATTCTTATAATATCTACGGCAAATAAAAAAATTGCCAAAGTAAAAGATGAAATTATCTCCCTAAAAGAAAAAAATGAAACCTTAAAGAAACAAATCCAAGAATCTCAAACAGATGAATTTACCGAGAGGCAAGCCAGAAATAGATTGGGACTTGTTAGAGAAGGGGAAGTAGTTGTAGTTTTGCCTGAAGAGGAAATCTTAAAAAAATTCTCACCAAATATAAAAGAACAGGAAGATCAACTCCCAGATCCAAATTGGAAAAAGTGGCTGAAGTTATTTATGTGATAACTTAAACTCCACTTATTTAGTTTTGTGTTGCGGGGCTGGGAGTTGAACCCAGCCTGAAAGATTATGAGCCTTTCGTGCAGCCGTACACTACCCCGCATGTAGGAATTTGCAAAGCAAATTCATAGCATCTATCTTTCGTTTTTTGTAAATGAACAGCCTCATTATAACATAAGATCTTGAGGCTGAGAAGGTATTAAGGTAAAATAGAAGTCAAGCCAGGGTAGCTCAATGGTGGAGCAGCAGATTCATAAACTGCAGGTTAAGAGTTCGATCCTCTTCCCTGGTACTTAAAGATTAATTCCTTTCTTTTTAGCTTCGAAAGACTTAGAATACAAATATGACAAAACGCGTACTTGCTGGAATGAGGGCAACCGGCAGACTGCACTTGGGAAATTACTTAGGTGGGGCTAAAGGAATGCTTGAACTTCAAGACAATCCTGAATATGAAACTCTTTACATGGTTGCAGATATGCATGGGGTTACTACTCCCTATGATGTTGAAAATCTGACCAAAAACAGACGGGAAATGATTTTAGATTATTTAGCAATTGGGTTAGATCCGGAAAAAAGTATTATCTTTGCCCAATCAGAGATTGGTTTGCACGGGGAGTTGGCATTTTATTTATCCAGTATCGTCACTGTTGCTAGGATGCAGCACTTACCTACCTATAAAGACAAAAAAGCCCAATACCCAGATCATGTAACAATGGCACTTTTGAATTATCCAGTTTTAATGGCTGCAGATATTCTTTTATATAAAGCAAGTCTTGTCCCAGTGGGAATTGACCAAGAACCTCATCTGGAAGTAGCAAGAGAAATTACCAGAAAGATGAATGCTGAATACGGACTGGATTTTCCCGAACCCCAAAGATTTAAAACCAAAGGAGAATATGTGCCATCGCTTACAGGTGAAGGGAAAATGAGCAAGTCAGTTGAAGGAAGCTATATTTCTTTAACTGATAACTTGGAAACTATAAGAGCAAAAATTGCCAAGGTTCCAACTGCGACAAAATCTGGGGGTGAGATGTCTGATGGAGTTAAACTATTATTCAAGCTGATTGACCTTTTTATTCCAAACGATTCACGTGCAAAAGAATTAGAGAATATGTTTAGTAATGGGACTCTGAAATTTAGTGATCTTAAAAACTATGTCTCCGAAATTGTATTTGCAGAACTTAAATCCATTCAAGAGAGAAGAAAAGACTTGGAAGCAAAGCCAGAATATATTGATGAAGTATTAAAAAATGGTGCCCAAAAAGCCAGAAAAATTGCCCAGGAAACAATAGATGAAGTGAAACAGAAAATGGGACTTCAATAATATGGATCAAATTTCTTTTTCAGACTTTCAAAAAGTTGATATCAGAATTGGAACAGTTATAGAGGCAGAGATTCCTGAGTGGAGTCACTGGGTAATGAGATTAAGGGTTGATTTGGGTCCAAAAATTGGCATTAAAACCGCTTTCTCAGGAATAATGAAGTTTCACAAGTCAGAGGAGCTTGTAGGCAAGCAATTTCCATTTGTTGTCAACTTAGAGCCAAAAAAGACAGGACCTGCCCGCGAACTATCTGAAGTAATGATGATAATGGCAGTCCCTAAAGAAGATGAAGAAACTGCCCCGATTTTATTTGCTCAACAAGACTCTGTGGCCAATGGGACAAAAGTGCGCTAAAATAGCTTCTGATGACCGATAATACAAAAAACGGCAATGGCCACAAAAATGGCAAAAACGGAAAACCTACTAAAATTGTTAAAGTAGATTTTAATATTTGGAAAATAGCTCTAACAGTTTTAACCTTTCTTTTTATGGCGCCACTGTTTTTGTCTGTTTTTAAAGACAAGTTAGATCAAAACAAAATTGAGCTTTCGCAGGCTTTAGCAGACATCAAAGAACAAAAAATTGAAAAGGTAGTTGTTGAAGAAAATAAGCTTCTTTTGACTTATAAAGATGGCACAAATAAAGTTACATCTAAAGAAAACAGCATCTCGTTTCCAGAACTTATGGATAGATCTGGTATAAACTTAGCTGACGTTAAGTATGACACTAATGACCAATCTCTCCTCAAGGCTTTTGCAGATTTAGTTAGTGTAGTTTTACCCATTGGTCTAATGGCAGTTCTTCTTTATTACTTTCTAAGGGCTCAGAATAAAGGTGCTTCAGATATTTTTTCCTTTGGCAGGAGCAAAGCCAAGTTGTTTGCTAAAGGTAAGCAAGATGTCAAGTTTGAAGACGTTGCAGGAATTGATGAAGCCAAAAGAGAACTAACCGAAATCGTTGATTTTTTGAAAAATCCTGCAAAGTACAAAAAAATTGGCGCCAGAACACCAAAAGGAGTTTTATTGGTTGGTCCCAGTGGAACTGGAAAGTGTATAACTGGAGAATCTATGGTGTGGACAAATAAGGGATTAATGGAGATCAAAGATATACCAAGATACTATTATGTAGACAAAAATAATAATCGTACTTATGGCGCTTCGCTAGCAGGCTTTGATTTAGATAAGATCAAAAATAAAAATAGTTTTGCTTCTCATTGGTATGATCTTGGTATTCAAAAAACAATAAAAATAAGATCTTCACAAGGTTACAACCTAGAAGGAACTCCCGAACATCCTGTTATATCTATGACTAATGATGGTGTTTTAAAATATAAAAAATTAAGCGAAGTTGAAAAAGGAGATTATTTAGCAATTCAATATGGAAGAAATATTTTTGGTGATTTAAATATGGTTGACCAAGATACAGCCTATTTAATGGGACTTTTAACTGGTGATGGCAACATGAGTATTTCAAGTAGAGTTGGAATAACAAGTATTGACCCCGAAATAGTTAAATTTTTTAGAACTTATGTAAATAAACGATATCCTGATTCTGCAATTACCCCTAATGGTCAAAGTTATTTAATCTCAAACTGGGAATTTAAGAAATATTTGTACCAATTGGGAATGAGCTATTTGCTTTCTTTTGATAAGGTTGTTCCTCCAACTATACTGCAGTCCCCAAAAAATATTCAAGTAGCTTTCTTACAAGGATTATTTGACACCGATGCTTCAATTGAAAAAAGACATGGAGCCTTCGAATATGCCACGGTTAGCGAAAAGATGGCAAAGCAGGTGCAAATGATGATGCTTAATTTGGGAATAATTGCTAGCTTGAATCAAAAAGGAAAGGTGGAAGATGGACATTACAGACCAGTTTATAGAATTACGATGACTGGAAGTGGACTTACTGCTTTTGCAAAAGAAGTTGGTTTCAAATTAACTAGAAAGAAAGAATTATTGTCTAAAAATGTTTCTAAAATGGGGCGTGTCAATACTAATATCGATGTAATTCCTGGTGTTGGTCGTCTAATTGAAGAGTCATGGAGGGAATTATCTAATAAAAAATTAAGTACAGAAAAATTGTCTAGAACAATAGATAAAGTTAGAAAAAGAAATAGGATTTCTAGACAAACCCTCTCGGATTATTTGATTTATTCAAAATCTGTAAGTGACAATGTATTACATTATGAATTTATATATAGTCTGCTGAAATCTAATTTGTTCTTTTCTGAAGTTGTAGAAAAAACAAATAGTGAGAATCGTGTTTATGATTTCACAGTTCCAAAAACTCATTCCTTTATTTCAAATGGTTTTATTTCTCACAATACATTGCTTGCAAGAGCACTAGCCGGAGAAGCAGGTGTACCATTCTTTTCCATGGCAGGGAGTGAATTTATGGAGGTACTTGTAGGTGTGGGTGCATCCCGCGTGAGGGATTTATTTTCCCAAGCAAAAGCTTCGGCACCTTCGATTATTTTTATAGATGAGATTGATGCTATAGGTAGGCAGCGTGGTGGAAGAAATTTCATGGGAGGACATGACGAAAGAGAACAGACTTTAAACCAAATATTAGTTGAGCTGGATGGTTTTACGCCAAATGATCAAGTTCTAGTTCTTGCTAGCACTAACCGTGGAGATGTTTTGGATCCGGCACTACTTCGCCCTGGTAGATTTGATCGAAGAGTTATGCTTGATATGCCAGACAAAGAAGGTAGAGGAGAAATCTTAAAAATCCACGCTAGGGGCAAGAAATTTTCCGACAGTGTTAATTGGGGAAGAATTGCCGATAGGACAGTAGGTTTTTCTGGAGCTGATCTTGAAAATATGCTTAACGAAGCAGCAATTGCAGCAGCTAGACACGACAAAGAAGCAATTGAAATGAATGATATTGAAGAGGCGGCAACTAAAGTAAAACTAGGGCCAGCCAGAAAAAGACTCCAGAGCAAGGAAGACAGAACGATAACAGCAGCCCATGAAGCGGGTCATGCCATTGTCACCCATTTCCTTCCCAAGATGGATCCGGTTCACAGAATCTCAATTGTTGCTAGGGGAATGAGTTTAGGACATACTTTAATTCCTCCTGCTGCAGACAGGTCTCATGAAACTAGGGAGAGATTTATCCAACAGCTTGCAGCTATGCTTGGAGGAAGGGCTGCAGAAGAAGTGGTCTTTAATGAGATGACCTCTGGAGCCTCTAATGATATTGAATTGGCAACTAGGCTAGTCAGAGCAATGGTTGAAGAATATGGTATGAGTTCTCTGGGACCTATTAATTGGGGATTACAATCAAGCTATGGTGATTTTGGAAATGTTAACTATACGGAAAGTTCAAACATTTCCCAGAAAATGCAGGAAAAAGTTGATCTGGAAGTGGCCAAATTAATGGAAACTGCGCACCAAAAAGCTTTGACACTTGTCAAAAAGAACAGAAAACTTTTAGACAAAGTAACAGCTGCTTTATTAGAAAAAGAAACCATAGACCGAGACGAGTTTGAAAAAATTGTGGGGAAGAAAAAATAAACTGCAGTTTTTGATAGAATACAAGTTGTGACTAGGTTAATTCTAATAGACGGCAATGCAATAATGCACCGCTCTTTCCATGCCCTTCCTCCACTTACTACATTGACTAATGAACCTATCAATGCAGTTTATGGCTTTGTTTCCATGCTCATAAGAATCATCCACGACCTAAAGCCAAGCCATATTACGGTTTGCTTTGATAGACCTGAAGCCACATTTAGGAAAAAAGAATTTGCAGGATATCAAGCCAAAAGACCTGAAATGGACACAAGCCTTTCTTCTCAGTTTGAAAAAATGTCTGAAGTACTGAGTGCTATGAATATTCCAGTTTACTCAAAAGCCGGCTTTGAGGCAGATGATGTTATTGGGACTATTTCAAAACAAGCTAAAGTTGATGAAGTAGTAATTGTAACCGGGGATAGAGATATTTTGCAGTTAGTAGACAAAAAAACTAAAGTCTATCTTCCTACTAAAGGACTATCTGAAGGAAAAATTTTTGATTCAAGCAATGTTAAGGAAAAGATGGGAGTAACACCTATTCAAATAATTGACTTAAAAGCTTTAACTGGAGACTCGTCAGACAACTATCCTGGAGTTCCGGGAATTGGTCCAAAAACTGCAGTGATCTTAATTGAAAAATATGGGACATTAGAAAACATCTATGACCACTTAAAAGATATTAAAGAGTCAACTGCTAAAAAGCTTGAGGCGGGAAGAGACTTAGGCTTTCTTTGTAAAAAGCTGGCAACAATTGTAACTAGTGTAGAAACTGATTTTGATTTAGACAAGACAAAGAAATGGAAAGTAGATGACCCAAACTTAATAGATCTTTTTCATACTTTTGGTTTTAAAACCCTAACAAGAAGAATTCAAGATTTGGGAAAAACTATTCAAGCAGAAAATCAAATGACTTTACTTTGAAGATGAAAATAGCGCTAGTACACGACTACATTAGAGATTTTGGAGGAGCAGAAAGAGTTTTGAAGACTCTGACTGAAATATATCCTGATGCCCCAATTTATACAGCTTTCTATGTTAAAAATTCCACAGCATACCGGGAATTCAAAGACAAAAAGATAGTAGAAAGCGCTTGGGCTCCATTAGTCAAACATTTCAATTTATACAGCCCTTTAAGATTTTTGCTTCCAGCCATTTGGGGAAGCTTGGACTTGTCTGACTATGATTTAGTAATTACTTCCTGCTCAAACTATGTAGCCCGTGGATTTAAAGTGGGAAAGAAAACCAAAGTTGTAGCTTACTGTCATACACCGCCTAGATTTTTGTATGGCTATCAGACAGGGGACTTAACGCGAATTTGGCCAATTAAAATATATGCAGATATTCTTGCCCATTTCTTAAGACAGTTTGATTTTAATACAGCGAATACAATAGATCACTGGATTGCAAATTCCAAAAATGTTCAACAAAGAATTGCCAAGTTTTATAAAAAAAGCTCAATGGTAATCTACCCTCCTGTAGACTTTGAAAAATTCAGTAACTTAAACTTGCCTAAAGAAAACTTCTACTTAATAGTTTCAAGAATTGTGGGAACAAAAGGTATAATGGAGGCAGTAGAAGCTGCAAGCAAATTAAACATCAACTTAAAAATTGTAGGCGAGGGAGCTGGAATACTTTCTGTCGAAAATAAATTAAATAGATATCTAGGCAAAAATATCGAACTTTTGGGGCGAGTTAGTGATGAAGAATTGACAAAACTATATTCAAGAGCAAAAGGTTTTATTGCTCTTGCCCGTGATGAAGACTTTGGCATGACGGTTGTTGAAGCCCAGTCGGCAGGAACTCCAGTGATTGCTTTTAGAGGGGGAGGTTTTAAAGAATCGATTATTAAAAACAAAAGTGGTATATTTGTTGACAGTCTGGAAATAGAGAGCTTAAAAGAGGCTTTTGAAAAGTTTAAAAAGACAAAATGGAACAAGAAAATAATTCAAGAAAATGCCAAAAAGTTTGCAAAACAAAAATTTATTGCTAAAATGGGCAGCTTTATAAAAGCGCTTAAATTAAATGCTTATTGAGGCAGGTTCTGATTCTATTTCTACTGCCAATAGAGAAAATTGTGATGCTTTCATTTGTGCTCCTCAGTTTGGTTTATTTCTAGTTTGTGACGGAGTTGGTTCTGATGGTGGAATCGCAGCCAGGATGGTTGGTAAAAAACTATTTAACATGGCAAGAATTGGTAGATTGCATGTTAACAATTTAAGAGAGTCTGTTGAACGTGTGGATGAACTACTAACCAGATGGAACAAAATTCATAAAGAAAGAGGTAACAAGAGGTCTTTGACTACCTTGTCAGTTTTAGTAATTAACGAACAAGGGATTGGTAGGTGGGCAAATATCGGGGATAGCAGAATTGGTTTACGTAGAGGTGGAGAACTAATATTTCTTTCAATTGAGGATCTTTCAGTACTATCGGGTCTTTCAGATGAAGAAAAAATAGTTTACTTAAATGCATTTGATAATGTAGACAAATTAGCTGATTTAGATCAGTCTCAAAGAAAATGCTGGGACTACAGAAACCATATAGACAACAATCTAGGGTCTGGTGATGTAAGGATTAACGAAGGAGAAGTTGTGATAATGCGTGGAGATGTATTTTTTCTTGCAACTGACGGATTAGATAATCTGACTATTGGACAAAAGACAAAAATAATAAATGAAAATGGAAACTCAGCCGATCAAATAGCCAAACATTTAGCTGGTCGGGCCGCAACTGTTTCCTGTTCTAATTCTGAAAGGAAACATAGAGACGATATAACAGATGTTGTTGTTATTGTTAAGAGAAGTTAAGATATAACCATGCCGGAATTACCAGAAGTTGAAGCTATTAAAAATCAGTTGGTTAAATATCTTCAAAACCATACTCTTGAAAAGATACAAGTTAGGAATCGAAAAATCTTTCAAGGAGAAGAAAAAAATTTAATTGGGGCAAAGTTTAT
Organism: uncultured Gammaproteobacteria bacterium; assembly: GCA_964502815.1. GTDB lineage: Bacteria > Patescibacteriota > Microgenomatia > UBA8517 > UBA8517 > JBBTWO01. Next base: position 63,749 of record CAZCXV010000003.1, read on the forward strand.
AGGAGTTAGAAGATTTGGAAAAGTAACTTCTATGGATTTTAACAATGGTTATTCAGTTGTAACCCATGTCAAAATGACTGGTCAATTTATTTATAGAGGGCCAAACCTAAAAAATCCCCAACCGCTTTCGCCAAAAGTAATTGGTGGAGTACCTGGATCACACACGCATGTTATTTTTTATTTTGACAAAGGAGGCATACTTTACTATAACGATTTGAGGAGATTCTCGTGGATGAAAGTTGTCTCTACCAAGGAAGTAGAAAACTTAGACTTCATTAATAAATTAGGACCAGAACCATTCAAGGATTTAACTCTGGAGATTTTTAAAGAAATCTTACAGAAAAACAAAAGATCTGTAAAAGTTGTTTTGATGGATCAATCCAAAATAGGGGGTATTGGCAACATTTACGCAAATGATGCCCTAAACCTTGCAAAAATCTTGCCAGACAGAAAATCAAATTCCCTAACAGATGAAGAAATTGAAAAGCTCTATGGTGCAATTATTAAGGTATTGGAAACGGGCATTAAAACAGGAGGAGCAAGCGAGAATGCTTTTGTAACTCCCGATGGGACGGAAGGCAACTATCAAGATCATAGTTTAGTATATGCCAGGGCTGGACAAAGGTGTCCCAACTGTGGAAATAAAATAATCAAGAAAATGTTAGGCGGCAGAGGTACTTTTTACTGTGATAATTGCCAAAAATAGTTTAACAACATGGTAAACTTCTGATGTGCCAATTACAAAAATCCATTTAACTGACTTTAGGAGTTTTACAGACAAGCTTTTGTCTTTTTCTTCCAAAACAACTGTTATTGTTGGCCCTAATGCCATTGGTAAGACAAATATTTTGGAAAGCATTTTTCTTCTTTCAACAGGCAAGAGTTTCCGAGCTAGAATTGAAGAAGAAATGATTAACTATGGACAAGAATTGGCAAGAGTGAAGGGACTTATTGGGGAAAACAAATTGGAAGTACTTTTAACTAGAGGAGAGATCAAGATAACTAATACCTCAGTTTCTAAAGTTTCAAAGAAAAGACTTCTGGTCAACGGGATACCTAAAAGACTTGTAGACTTTGCCAAAAATTTCCACGTTGTTTTATTTGCACCCCAGGATATGGATCTAGTTACTGAGTCACCAAGCCTAAGAAGAAGATTTTTAGATATATTACTTTCCCAAGCCGATTATGAGTACCGCAGATGTCTTCTGTCCTATGACAAAGGCTTAAGGCAAAGAAACAGGCTGCTTATCAAAATAAGAGAAGAGGGAGTCTCAAGAAGCCAGCTATATTTTTGGAATAACTTACTGGTTAAAAATGGGGACTATCTTGCTAAAAAAAGAGAAGAGTTTATTGGCTTTGTAAATCAAACACCCAGTTTCAACAGTAAATCATATGAACTTAAATATGACAAAAGTTCAATTTCGCAAATGAGACTGGATCAATACAAAGAAGAAGAAGTAATGGCAGGGACAACACTTGTTGGGCCACATAGGGACGATTTTGTTTTTTTTGAAAGCCAAAGAGATTTGTCTTCATATGGCTCAAGGGGGGAGCAAAGAATGGCAGTTTTATGGCTCAAACTTGCAGAGCTTTCTTATCTTGAAAAAAGCTTACAAGAAAAACCAACTCTACTTCTGGACGATATCTTTTCTGAATTAGACCATGAACACCGAGACATAGTAACAGAAATGACCAAAGGGCAACAAACAATAATAACTACCGCAGACCCGCATTTTATTACCGAAATTTCAGGTCTTGAAAAGATAGACTTAGAAGAGTAAATTGTTTTCGTGGGTGAAAGACGCAGAGGCACACTGAGGGTTCCAGAAAACCAATATAGATTTGATATTGTAGATGGTGTGTTAAGAATTTTACCAATGAAAAATATACCAGCTCCTAAACCTCAACTTCCAGATCCTGAATATTTTAACGATCTTCATGAAGATGCTGACCAAAACCACAAAGTTAGATTAGGTTCTCTTAATTAATTTCATTTTAGAATGATCACTCTTGTTTTCCGCTAATTATGCGGTAAAATAATGAAGTAATGTATTCTCCAAAGTATTTGATTACGAATTCTATTCTTAAGGCCGTTGGCCAAGTAGAGGCTGCCAAAGAGGTTATTGAAAATGCTCCTTTGGTTCCAACCTATGAAAAACAGTTTGTAAACGATGCCATAGTAAGGACTATTTATCATGGAACCCATATTGAGGGTAATGATTTAACTTTAACTGAAACCAAAAAAGTTCTTGAAGGATTTGAAGTGTATGCCAGGCCAAGAGATGTCCAGGAAATAATTAATTACCGAAATGCAGTCAAGCTGATAGATGACATAAAAATTCAAGATACACCTTACACTATTGATCTTCTAAAAAAAATTCATTCCTTAACTGTCTATAGAATTGTGGCAGAAGAAAAGACAGGGGTACTTCGAAGTACCCAAGTAGTCATTAAAGAAGAAGGAACCGGTAAGGTGATTTTGGCTCCACCTGCCTATATTGAAGTTCCATTTTTACTAGATGAATTTTTTAACTGGCTAAACTCTCCTGAGGCCAAACAAATCCACCCAATATTGAGGGCTGGCATCGCTCATTATGTCCTGGTCGCCATTCATCCCTTTGTAGAAGGCAATGGCCGGACTACCAGAGCCCTTGCAATGCTTATCTTACTTCGTGAAGGCTATGACATTAAAAGATTCTTTGCTCTTGAAGAGCATTTTGATACCGATCTAGCAGCTTACTATGAAGCCTTTTTTAAAGTAGACACTCAAGCTACTAATATTGCCCAAAGAGATTTGACTCCTTGGCTTGAGTATTTTACTGAAGTTGTGGCAGTTGAGCTTACTAGAATAAAAGAAAAAATTAGAAGATTGTCAGTGGATTCAAGATTAAAAATGAAAATTGGGACCCAAATTGCCTTAACAGAAAGACAGATGAAATTGATGGAGTTTTTTTCTGACCAGGGAGAAGGAACGATGAAGGAATTTAGGTCAGTACTACCTATGATTTCAGATGATACAGTTCTAAGAGACTTAACAGACCTAATTAAAAAAGGCGTTATTAAAAAGGAAGGAAGCACAAAAGCAGCCAAGTACAAACTAATTGGAACAAAATGAATTTAGCCAACCCACAATTTTTGTATGTAATTTTAGTTCTTCCAGGGCTTTTTGGCCTAACACTAACAGGAGAAGGATTATATCGGTGTGTGCATGAGGAATACAGCGGAATAATAAGTATTATCTTTGGAGTTATATTTTTAGTAGGAGTGATCTTTGCCTATCTTTTCTTTTCCACTTATTTAGGAACTAAGGTTTGAGAAGGTTTTACCTCTATTCTACTCACAACTGCACCAGGTAGGAACTAAACACTTCCTGTGGTGATCTATATTTTAAGGGGTACCTGTCATTATGACACTGAAACAGACTCGCTTTCTGTTAGTGTTAAAAATCTACCAAAAAGTACTAGACTCCGTTATGTTAATGATGAAATTGCTGTTTATCTTACCCCTAGCTACGAGGTAAAAGGTATATTTATAGAATCTTCCAGGCTAACTTTTTAAGTATTTCAACTATTTCAGGAAAGTAAAAATTCGGTATTCCTTTTAAGTATTTCAACTATTTCAGGAAAGTAAAAATTTGGTATTCCTTGAACTCTTCTTTTTCCATCTATAAAAAGTGCTAAGGTTTCTTGGTAGGGAATGTTAATCACAAATGCGGTTGATGCAACTGCGCACCCCAACCCGTCTTCTTGAGCTACAGGCTTTCGCGATTCTGAATGAACCGTTTTCATGCTTTGATTATATATCTATTGTTAACCAATTAGATTAAAAAACAAGTTCTACAATCGAAGAAAGTGAGAGTGCCAAGCTTCGCTTATCAGGTGGAGCTTGATAAACAACTAATATTTGAAAAAATTGTCTTCAATTTATCCTCGCAGTACCATTTTCGGTATTGTTAATATGGTACACTCGTTGTATTATCTTTATTATGCAAAATAACTCAACTGAGCTTCAAGGAAGTTTGGAATTAATTAAGAAAACAATAGAAAGTTTGGAATATTGGTCTGCTAGAGACTTGATGTCTCATCTAGGCTATTCAACATGGGAAAGTTTTAGAACAGCTATTACTCGTGCACAGGAATCTTGCCAGCAAGCAGGACAATTAGTTGAGGACCATTTTCGTGACGTCACGAAAATGGTTGTATTAGGTTCAGGTAGTCAACGAGCAATAGAAGATTTACTTTTAACTCGATATGCATGTTATTTGATTGCACAAAACGGTGATCCCCGTAAACCGCAGATTGCGGCTGCTCAAAATTATTTTGCAATCCAAACACGAAGACAGGAAATATGGGAACAAAGAACTGTTGAAAACAAGCGCTTGGAAGAAAGAGATAAGCTACGAGATACAGAAAAGAAAATCGAAAGGACAGTCTATCAACGAGGAATAACCCAAAGCATCGAGTTTGCAACTTTCAAAAATAGACATATAGAAGCTCTTTATGGTGGTATTAATACACCTGACCTAAAAAGAAAGCGGGGAATTCCAAAAGGTAGAGCTCTAGCCGATTTTGATACAGATGTAGAACTTAAAGCAAAGAATTTTGCTCTAGGGATGACAGATCATAACATTCGAACAAACAACTTGGTTGGAAGAGATAGACTTGAAAGAGAGGTTGTTGCCAACAGTTCTGCCACTAGAGATGCATTGCTGGCGCGTGGCATTATTCCAGAGAAATTGAAACCTGAGGAAGATGTCAAAAAGATAGAAAGACGCCGCGCAAAAGAGCAAAAGGCAATAGAGGCTGATCTAAATCAAGCCTTAAATAAACTCGCAAAATAACAAGTTCTACAATCGAAGAAAGTGAGAGTGCCAAGCTTCGCTTAACTTTGTCCATCAGGTGGAGCACAAAATGATGGTAGGGTATAATTGCTCAAGAATATGAAATTTTCAGAATTTAGCCAGTATTTAAAAAGACTTGAAGAAGTTTCCTCAAGAATCGAAATCACTAAAATTCTTGTTGAGTTGTTTAAGCAGTCAGACAAAGATGAAGTTACAAATATTGTAAATCTCTCTTTAGGTCAGCTGGCACCTTCCTATAAATCTATTGTCTTTAATGTTGCTGAAAAGATGATGATTCAGGCAATTGCCAAGGCCTACGCTAAACCTCCAGAGGAAATTTTAAGGCTTTACAAGCAAAAAGGGGATTTGGGAAGTGCATCGCAGGAGTTGGCCAAAAATAGTTCAGCTGATATTTCTGTTAATGCTATTTTTGCTGAATTTGTAAAATTGGCTCGTGATGAAGGAGAAGGATCTGTAGAGCGAAAAATTGAGGCAATTGCAACTTTGCTTTCGAAAGTCGATCCCTTGTCAGCCAGATTTATTGCCAGAATTCCAGTTGGCAAATTAAGACTTGGTTTTTCTGATAAAACTGTAATTGATGCTTTGAGTTGGATGGAGACAGGAGACAAATCAAAATCTGCCGAAATTGAAAAGGCATTTTTTGTAGTCCCAGATATTGCCTATATTGCCAGAGAAGTAAAAATATATGGCGCCGACAAAATCTCAAAAAATATTTCTCCTATTCTTGGAATACCAATCCTCCCTATGCTCGCTCAAAGGGTAAAAAGTCCTTCTGAAATGATTGAGAAAATGGAAGAAGTGTCTATTGAGCCAAAGTTCGACGGCTTAAGAGCCCAAATTCATTTCGGAAAAGAAGGCGTAAAAGTATTCACTAGAAACTTGAATGAGGTTTCCTGGATGTTTCCAGAATTAGATAAAACTCTTGAAATATCAAATGCTAGGGATTTCATTATTGATACTGAAGCTGTAGGAGTTGATGAAAAGACAAAGCTGATGGCCAATTTTCAAACAACTATGACAAGACGTAGAAAACACGGCATAACAGAGTTTTCCTCCTCTGTGCCAATCCAATTTAATGTTTTTGACATTATGTACAAAAACGGCAGATCTCTAATTGGCAAGACTTACCTTACAAGAAGAAAAGAATTAAAAGATCTGTTTAAGAAAAATAATTTGTTTTTGGTTGATAGATTTATTGTTACTAAAGACACAGAAATAATAAAAAAAGAGATGGACAAGGAACTTTCAGCGGGGCTTGAGGGAGTCATGGTTAAAAGAATTGACAGTAAATACATTGCCGGCAGAACTGGCTTTAGGTGGGTTAAATTAAAAGAATCAGAAAAGCAGGCAGCAAAACTGGCTGACACTATTGATGTAGTTGTTATGGGCTATACCCAAGGCAAAGGCAAAAGAGCAGTTTTTGGCATTGGCCAGTTTTTGGTTGGGGTAGTAGACAATAAAAAAAATAGTGATGACTATGTTGTTAAAACTACTACAAAAATTGGCACAGGGATTTCTGATGACCAGCTTAGGCAGTTAAAGCAAAGATTAACAAAATTAGAAGTTAAAGAAAAACCAGAAGAATATGACGTAGACAAAAATTTAACTCCTGACTTCTGGGTTACGCCAAAACTTATAGTTGAAATTGCAGCTGATGAAATAACCAAAAGTCCAAACCACACTGCAGGTCTTGCCTTAAGATTCCCCAGACTTATTAAGTTTAGAGATGACAAGAATATTGAAAATGCGACCACTTTAGAGGAACTCCAACATTTATTCAAACTGCAGAAAAAGTAAAGAATATTTTTCTGATATTATTTAAGATATGGATCTTCCCAAACCGCCAAAGTTTAGAGATTTAGTTGGCCCATCTTTTATTCTTCTTGGACTTGGACTTGGTAGTGGGGAAGTCATTCTCTGGCCATATCTGGCTTCTAATTATGGACTTGGAATAATTTGGGGAGCAGTTGTTGGCATTAGTTTGCAATTTTTCATCAACATGGAAATTGAAAGATATGCACTAGTAAAAGGAGAGAGCGTTTTTGTTGGTTACTGGAGAAAATCTAAATATCTGCCCTATTGGTTTATTTTCTCAACTTTTCTTGGCTTTGGTTGGCCAGGAATAATAGCAAGCTCAGCTAAAATATTGTCGGCAGTTGTCGGTTTTGAAAACAGTTATATCCTAGCAATCTTTTTGCTTTTTTTAATTGGTTTTGTTTTAACCTTGGGAAAAGTTCTCTACAAAACTGTTGAAAGCTTGCAAAAAGCACTGATCTTTTTTGGCGTCCCTTCTATCTTTGTCTTGACGTTTTTTCTGGCAAAAAACTCTGACTGGCTGGCCTTAGTCAATGGTACTTTTGGCCGTGGGGAAGGCTATTTGTTTTTACCGGCAGGTATTTCCATTAGTGTATTTCTAGGCGCTCTGGCTTTTTCCGGAGCTGGAGGAAACTTAAATTTGGCCCAATCTTTCTATATCAAGGAAAAAGGCTATGGCATGGGCAAGTTTTCAGGTAAGATTACTAGTATTTTGTCTGGGAGTGTGGAAGACATAAAGCTTGAGGGCGAGCACTTTAGAATAACCAATGAAAATCTAAAGACATTTAAAGTCTGGTGGAGACTAATAAATCTGGAGCATGCACTAATTTTTTGGCTGACTGGTCTTGTTACAATGTGCCTCTTGGCTCTTCTTTCCTATTCAACTACCTACGGCAAGGCAACTGCAACGGGTGTTGGCTTTATTTTTGCAGAAGCTTTGCAGATATCTTCTTTGACTTTTCCTTTTGTCGGAACATTTTTCCTGCTTCTTTGCGGACTAATGCTTTTTGCAACCCAACTAACCGTTCTGGACGCCTCCTCAAGGATAATGGCCGAGAATTTGTTGCTAATTAAAAGAAATTGGAAATCAAAAAACTTGCCAAAAATTTATTACACTTTTTTGTGGTCGCAAATTGCTTTTTCGATTACAGTGTTTCTCTTAGGGTTTAGGGAGCCATTTTTCCTTCTGGTTTTGCAATCTGCAATCAATGCTGGAGCCATGTTTGTTCATATTGGTTTCACTTTGTGGCTTAATTTAACCGACCTTAGAAAGGAAGTCAGACCTTCAATGTTTCGAGTTCTTGTTATGGTTTTTGCCTTCTTGTTTTTTGGCTATTTTACATTAAGAGTACTTTTCTAATCAGATTAATTTCCAGTCTTGACCGGGAAGTCAATATTTGAAATGATTAACACATACAAGAAGAGGTGGTGATTACACATGGCAGCAAAAACAAGTGGTACGGGATTATCAAAAAACACTGCAGGGGCGTTAGCTTACGTTTTAGGACCAATAACGGGAATTATTTTCTTAGTTCTTGAGAAAGATCCCTTTGTAAGGTTTCATGCAATGCAATCAATAGTAGTCTTTGTTGGACTTACGGCTCTTCAGTGGGCTATGGGACTAACTTTAATCCTTCTTCCAATAGTTCCCTTAATAGGTCTTGTTGGATTCATTCTTTGGTTACTTTTGATTTACAAAGCATGGCAAGGTGAAGAGTTTTCTGTTCCAGTTTTTGGTCAACTTGCAAAACAGTTGATAGGAAAAATGTAATCTGGAAGTTTGAAAAACAAAAAAACAAGTGAAGCCGTCTTAGTGGGCGGTTTTGCTTGTGCTAATATATCCATATGTATTTAATAGTAGGTCTTGGTAATCCTGGGGAAGAATATAAAAACACCAGGCATAATGCAGGATTCATGTTCGTGGATGCCTTTGCAAAAAGCTTGGAACTAGAATTTAAATTTGATAAATATTTAAAATCAGAAGTTTTGGAAGTTGTGGGCAAGTTTGTTTTGGCCAAGCCTCAAACCTTCATGAATGAATCGGGAACTGCAGTGAAACTTTTGAAAGATAAGTACGGTTTTAGTGTGCCTGAAATACACACTATTCATGATGATCTTGATATTAAACTTGGCGAACACAAAGTCCAGCAAGGCATTGGTCCCAAAGTTCATAACGGTATAACTGACATTGAAGAAAAGCTTAAGGCAAAGGACTTTTGGCGCATAAGGCTTGGAGTGGACAACCGCGACTTGCAAAACAGAATTCCTGGCGAAGCGTATGTTTTGCAAAACTTTAAAAAGGAAGAGTTAGAAATAATAGAGAAGAAAATAAGTGCTTTAGTAAGTGAACTTTCTGATTATTTTCAAAAATGACCAACTTTTCAACAGTTTCTGATGTTTTGAAGAAATTTGAACCTACTAAAAACAAGTACATCTCGGTAGAGTTTCAAAAGTATGGTTGTGACTTGGCTCAGGAATTGGGTGATCTAAAACACAAAGCTCTCTACATCAAGCTTGCTAAAGAAAAACCACGGGGGCTTTTGGAGACGGCAAAAAATTTCGTTAAGGATGCTGCAAATGCCAGAAGCAAAGCTAGATTATTCATGTGGAAATTGAAACAACTGGAGAATAAAAAATGAATTTTTCTCTAAAAGGCAACTGGATTGATTTAATAATTGTTGCAGTTTTAATTTACTTTGCCTTTGAAGGAGTGAGGCATGGCCTTTGGATAATTCTGGCTGAGTTTACTTCTTTCTTCATTTCTCTTCTGGTTTCTCTTCGTGCATACAAGTTAACGGCAGATATGCTGTCTGCAAACTTTAATCTACCCATCTCTGTTGCCAATGCTTTAGGTTTTTTATTAACTGCAGTGATATTTGAAATAATTTTAGGTTATATGTTTGCTTACCTAATTTCTAGGCTTCCAGAAAAGTTAAGGAGAGCCAAATATGGCAAAATGCTGGGGGTCATTCCCTCCCTTGGCCAAGGCATTATTCTTGTGTCTTTTGTTTTAATGCTTCTTATGGGTATGCCAATAAGGGGAGATATAAAAGAAGATATAGGTGAATCAAAAATTGGTGGGTTTTTAGTTAGGAAAACTTCAGTTGCCGAAAAAGGCATTAATGAAATTTTTGGCGGGGTGATAAATGACTCTCTAACTTATTTAACTGTTAAACCCAATAGTGAAGAAATCTTAAAATTAAAAGTTGCAAGCTTCAATTTAAACATTGATGAGACAAATGAAAAACAGATGTTTAATTTAGTTAATAAAGAGAGAAAAGACAGAGGAATTAATGAGCTTATATGGTCAGACAATATAAAGCTTGTAGCCAGAGACTATGCCAAGGATATGTGGCAAAGACAGTACTTTAGCCATTTCTCACCAGAAGGAGAGGACGTAGGAGACAGGCTAACAGGTGCCAAAATACAATACTATCTTGCCGGAGAGAACCTTGCCTTGGCACCAACTTTAACACTCGCTCATGATGGTCTGATGAATTCACAAGGCCATAGGGCAAATATACTTGAAAAAAGATTTAACAAGATGGGGATTGGAGTAGTTGATAACGGCTACTATGGAAAAATATTTGTACAAGTCTTCAGCGATTAATGTAAAATAAATTTAAGTGAAAAAAGAAATCCTGACCCATATTGTTTATCTTTTGGTTTTTTCAATATTAGTGATTTTGGTCAAAAGATATTTCCTGCCTCTTGAGCTTACAAGTGCATTAAGAATAGCTTTGTTTTTACTGGGTGGAACACTTGGAACAATCATGCCAGATATTGATCACTTGATCTACATTTACCTGCTGCATCCTCAAGAATTGACCAGTCAAAGAGTTAATTATGTCATGGGAAATATGGCTCTTCCTGTAAAGCAAAGGATCTGGCAGGTGTTTGAATTAATGACTGCAACCAGAGAAGAAAGAAAAGGGCTTATTTTTCATACTATCCATTTTCAGTTAATTTTTTGGGTACTGACATTTTTAGTAATTTCTTCCTCTGGAAGTATTCTAGGTAGGGGGCTGGTATTGGCTTTCTCTCTGCATTTAATTATTGACCAACTACTGGACTTGATGAAGCTTGAAAATCTGGATAATTGGTTTAGGGCTTGGAATATAGAGCTTGAAAAAGAAAAATACCTGTTTTATTGGTTGGGAAATGTCGTTGTGCTTTTGATTTTTGGAGTTATACTTTAGTCAAATGGAACAAAAGATTTTAGATTTACTTGCCAAAGAAAGAGTATCTAGTTTGACAACGTTACTTACCAATGGAAGTCCTCACTCTTCAGCAATGCATTTTTCTCATTCAATTAAACCTTTGGAAGTGTATTTTTCAACTGAAAATACAAGCAAAAAGTGTGAGGCTTTGTTAACAAGAAAACAAGTAAAAGGCTCGGTAGTTGTTGGTTTTAATGAAGCAGATTTTGAAACTCTACAGCTGGACGGAGTGATAAGTACAGTATCAGATCAGGAAGAATTAAAAAGAATCAAATCTGGCTACTATCCTAAAAACCCACATTCGCAAAAGTATGAAAATGATCCAGGAACGGTATTTTTAAAATTTGTCCCCACTTGGTGGAGATACTCTGATTACAAGACAGAGCCATTAACTATAATTTCTTCAGACAAATAGCTTCAGTTTTGACGGGATTTAGTGTATCCTTGTTAAAGTGAAAAAAGTTTTTCTAGGATTAATTGTTTTCATTAGTGTCTTGGGTATTTTCTTTTGGCAGAAAAATAAAGATAGCACACCAAAGGTTGAGATTGGGGAAGAGATTGAAGACAAAGGTAGAAATCACGTAACAGACATTTATGGAGTAGTTTACAGTTCTAACCCACCAACCTCTGGTTCGCATTTTCCAGTTTGGGCAAAGCCAGGACTATATGATAGATTAATTTCAGATGGCTATTTTATTCATTCTATGGAGCATGGCTACGTAGTAATTTGGTACAACTGCGAGGCAAAAGATAATACTGCTCTTAAGTGGCCACTTAATACTGAAGTCTTGGCGCACGATGAGCCAGCAGTCTTGTCTCCAGACAGTAAAATCCCTTTCATGCATATGAATTTTGATTTAAACAGCAAAAATGAAGCTTGGTTCACGCCAGAGAATTCCCCTGCCATAGAAAAAGAATTGCCACAAGACTTTAGCGGGGACTCTTGTAAAAGTTTAGTGGAAGAGTTAAAGCCATTTCTGGAAACTGAAAAAAGAGTAATTATTACCCCAAGGCTAAATATGGATACCAGACTTTCTTTGACCGCTTGGAACAGACTTCTAAAATTGGACAGTGTAGACAAAGAAAAGATTGAACTTTTTATTAAAACCTACCACAACAAAGGTCCCGAAAAGACAATGGAGTAAATCTTTAATTTCTTAGAATATACCCTTGTCCTCTAACTGTTTGGATGAAACTGCCTGATATGCCATTTTTCTCTAACTTATCTCTTAGCCGTTGAATGAACTTGGCAATTGCCCAGAGGCTAAAGTCATCCTCATGGTCAAAAATATAGCTCCCAATTTCGTCAAAGTCTACCAGTTTGTTCTTACTATCTATCAATAAACGCATAATCGATTTCTCTTTAAATGTAAGTATTTCAAGTTTATTACCATTGGCGGTCACCCGATCATCAATAACGGCAAAAATATCAGTGTTTGTGGACAAGCCAAGCCTTTTGCAGAATTCTTGCGATTCGTGAATTGCTTTTTTGTCTTGTTTAGATCGTAAATGTTTGAGAGAAATGGTCAGTTGCTCTTGTAGTTCATATTTTGCAAGCAAACTGGAGATTGTTGATTTTTTAACTAGCCAATCTGCAAGAATTTGAGATTCTTCCCACGAGCCTTCTAAGTCTGTGTAGACTTCATTTCTGGTAAGATCTGAAATGATTGACCAGACAAGAACCGATAAGGGAGCATCTTCTCGGAGATAAATTCTAACTGTTGTAGGGAACTTTTTGGCCACATCAAAAGATGCCCAGGCCCCGGATACGGTTGGCTCAATTACTATATCTTCGACTTTGTTGTAAAAACCGGGAATGATAGTGGCAAGTGCTTCAAAGACCTCATTATCTACTCTTTCCCAAAGAGATTGTAATTTTTCAATATTTGGTTTTGGAAGTGGATGCTTTTCTAAAAGAGTACTTACTGCTTTGATCAGTTCAGGGTCAGCCTCAATAGGAAGCTTATCTGTACTTACTTGGTTTAATGCTTTTTCCCAAAAGCGAGGAATTGTGTGATAGGGGAGATCTGGAAAAGTAATGGCGTTTAACAATTTTGAGTACTTACTTCCATATGGAATAAGTAACCAATTTTTGAGCTTAATAAAGCCATTAGAAATTGCATGAGCAATGTTTAATATTCTTAATACTTCGGTCTGAGATGAATATTCCCAAGTTGTCTTAATTGCCCTATTCACACTTTAATTATGACCCCTAACTACTGCCGTTTTCAATGTGTCAAATTTTGTCAAGATATATTAAAAGTTAGCAGTACACTAGGGACATTACAGAAATATTGTATCAAGGTAAATGCTTGGAAAGAGAACAAGGTGGTCACAATATTGTTGTTATTGAGTGGCAAGTTGAGACATTTCAAGCTAAAAGATGTGTTTGCGGTAGAAGTGGTAGTTGCCTCTCAGAGGGACAAACTATTTCTCGAGCAACAAATAAAGGCTTGAGTAATAAAGGAGGTGAAATAGACAATGGTAGAAATAACAACTGAAAGAAAACAACAAATAATGGAAAATGCCGAAATGGCTAAATTTACGCTTGAAAACACGTATGGTGTTTCTGTTGATCAGATAGAGAGACTTGATCATCTTAACAAATCCTATTATCAGGCATTTAGACTTCCATCGTCTTTAAGTGAAGAGAAACGGCATTTAATTCTCCATGAATTGGAAACAATCGAGGGAGATATAATTACAAATTCAACACAAGGGGAAACAGGGTATGTAAGAGGTCATATAAGTAGTAGTATAAGGAAATTGCTTGACGATGTTAATACTGGAAGTTGCTTGATATTGGCTGAGTAATTTAGATGGCGGATGTCTATAAAAAAAGCTTAAATCATGTTGTGTTTTCTGAAGAAAGATCAGGATTTAAATTGTAATCTGGTAGCCAGATTTTTTGACTATTTCGTGAACTTTTAATTCGTGTTCCTGATGTTCAATTTCTACCTCTAAAGTTTCCTTTGCAAAATCACACTTGCATTTTATTCCAGCATCTTCTAAATCTGATTCAATAACCATGGCACAGCTTGGGCAATCCATGCCTTGTACTTTGTAAGTTTTTTTGGTCATATTAGTTAACTACATTGAGTTGTCCGGTATACATACCCATTGAGCAAGCCATTAAGAGTTGTCCTGACTTTGTTGGTGTAAAGGTTACATCTTGAGTCCCTGTTAGAGGAAGAACAGCAGAGATATTCATTGAAGGAATGGTAAAAGCTCGGGCACAACCTCTGACATTGTTGGTAACAAGTTTTACTCTTACTGGTACTCCTGCCTTTACATTTTTAAAATCTGGAAAGTAGCCTCTGTCTGTTACCTCAACAATTACCTGTTGATAGCCATTTTTGACAGGAGCAAGGCCTTTGTCGTTTGCAGCTTGTGTTTCAGTTCCTCCAAAAGCTGCCTGATAATAATTTTGAAAGGTGTGAACCGAGCCTCTTAGAATTTGGCCGCTATTTACTGACATTAAACCCAATACTACAATTGCAACACTGGCTATATATTTTAAAGCCTTTCTTTTTAATATTTCTGCAGCCGCCATGCCTAGGGCAAAGAAAACTGGAGAAGTGCCAAGAACAAAAGCAAACATAATACTAGCGCCCCAGAAAGCATTTCCCGAGGCAATTGCCAAAACCATCATCGCTTGGGTTATTCCACAAGGAAGAAGAATGGTTAAAAAGCCCAAAATGCCAGGTGCAAAAAGATCTGCCGACTTACTTTCTTTTTTGGCCAATTTATAGGCCCACTTAGGAGGAGAGATGGTAAAGTATCTAAATATTGGGTGCAAGTCAAGAATTCTGCCTGCAGTTGCCAGCATAAATAGTCCTGCAAAAATAAGTAACCAGCCTTGAATAGTTGGTGTAATTGAAATTGCAGAGCCCAAGATTCCTAGAAGGGCTCCAAGAAGTGTGTAGGCAACTAGTTTGGAAGCCAAAAACATAACTATCTTTTGCCACTTTTTGGTCTCAACAAGCTTTTGCTCTTCTTTTTGAGCCAAAGAGGAAGCCAACAGTCCTCCTTGAACAGCAAAACAGGAAAGCCCGCCCGTGGTGAGCCCTGTAATAAAAGCCAGCCAGATATTGTTCATG
>CAZCXV010000004.1:0-18049 GCA_964502815.1 uncultured Gammaproteobacteria bacterium
CACCCCCTTAACAAGGTATTGTACCTAGGGGTTGCGATTCGATTTAGAACTTACGAATGTAAAAGATATAAAAGTAGGTTTCATCGGTTTAGATCTGGTGGATAAAGGACTTACTCCTGAGTTGTTAAGTTTAATTAAGGAAGCGAGCTCGAAAGTTGATGTTTTAATGGTCGCACCACATTGGGGAATAGAGTACAAAGACAAAGCAAATGCAGTCCAGAAAGACTATGCCAAAAAAATTGTTGAAAACGGGGCAGACTTAATAGTAGGCAGCCATCCGCACTGGGTGCAGGATAGTGAATATATTAGTGGCAAACCGGTTTACTATTCTCTTGGCAACTTTGTTTTTGACCAACCCTGGAGTCAGCAAACCAAAAAAGGCCTTGCAGTTAAATTTTTCTTTAAAGGAAATAAACTAATAAAAGAAGAACTAATGCCAATTTATATGAGAAACCATGCTCAACCCGAGTGGAAGAAATAGAGGTAATTATTGTAATTTTATTTTTGATGGTATGATGTCTTAACGATGGCTGACGGAGACAACAAAGATATTGATATTCAGACAGCAATAAAAGAAAATGCTCTTCTGGAGACGGATTTTTTTAACAAAGCCGTTGCAGCGCCCTCAATAAGGACTGGTTCTTATAATGAAGATATTCCAAATTATGAAGACACAATTGACCATTTTGTAGGCAGTCACCTTACATTACAAATGGGCCTATTTGATTTGAGTAAACTGAGAAATGTTGAATTTGATTTAGGGAAAGCAAAAGAAATATTATTGCAAGACTATTTTTTAGTACAGGAAATAGAGAAAGCCAGAAAAGAACAGGGCAAAGAAGATAATACGAGTGGGGAGAAATATTTTATAGATCTTTGGGAAAGGATGAATGCTAAAAGAGTATTTGAAGATTGGATTCCTTTTCCTAAACAAGAAGAGAAAGAAGAATAACTCTATGTCTGTTTGTGAAGCGCTGTGTGTATTAATGATAGAAGCCAGGATAGAAGAACTGACAGTAGAATTACATGACGAAAGGGAAGCCCAAAAACTTACTATAATTGAAAATTGGCTGAATTATTTTGAACCGAGATCTGGTCAGCCTAGTGGTATCTATTTACACATGCTTAACCAAATCTGTGAAGGCAAAATATACATCGACAAAAACGATAATCCCATTCGCCAGGTTTAAAACTACATTTTGGTGTACAAACACCAAAACTGATATACTTAGCCTTGTAAACTTGCCTCTCTAGTTCAATGGCAGAACAGCTCACTTGTAACGAGCAAACTAGGGTTCGATTCCCCAGAGAGGCTCAGATATGGCTTAGATTGTATCTTTAGATCAAAGATATTCTCTTCTTCTTGAAGTCTTCGGGGATTGTACTCTATAGGATAAATATATCAGTATCTACTGTTGACTTACCGATAAAAACCGAATAATATGAATCATGAACAAATCTTTTTATTCGTCAGTCGAATATAAAAGTTTACAGTCAGAGATTACAAAAAGAAATTGGGAAAGTGGAATTTTTGATTTTAAGATAAAGTCCTTCCAAATACGTATTTGCAAAAGCTCTGATTGTAATGCTAGTTTTGAGGTAAAACCTGGGAACCCGAAATTATATTGCTCCACAAGTTGTGCCACCCATGTAAATAATCAGAACGTGGTTAGAAGTAATAATGGACATAATGCGACACAAAGCATCAGAAGATCTTGTCTAAATTGCGGAATAATTACTGGTAGACCAACCTTTAAATTTTGTTCCAATCAATGTCAATGTGACTATTCCCACAATGAATATATCAAAAAATGGAAAGAAGGTAAATTAAATGGAACGGTTGGTGTTGCAACAAAAAGCACATCTAGTCATATTAAAAAGTATCTTATCGAAAAATACGAAGAAAAATGTTCAATTTGTGGATGGAAGGCCAGAAATCCTACCACTGGACAAATACCTATAGAGATTGACCACATTGACGGAGATTCTAATAATAATGCAGAGAACAACCTCAGAATTGTTTGCCCCAACTGCCACTCTTTAAGTTCGACATACAAAAACTTAAATAGAGGTAGAGGTAGAGCATGGAGAATGGCCAAATATATTAAAAACAACTAATGAGACATGGTCAGGTTAAAATTGGTATAATGGCTGGCAAATACGCTGGGATACCAGAGTGGTCAAATGGGTCTGTCTGTAGAACAGATGTCGAAAGGCTACGGGGGTTCGAATCCCTCTCCCAGCACAAATAACGCGGACTAATCATTCACTTACTTCTGGAGTGCAAATATGACTTTTGACTGTTTCTTTTTTGCCTTCTTCCAATTGGTCATAGTAAGTATTTAGATTTTCAGGAGTCACTTCTACTTTTGCCCCTAGGACATTTGAATACTTGCCAACTAAGGTTTTTACAATTACCCCATTATTGAATTTAAAGATAAACACTCCAATGCCAACAATTGTTAAGACTCCAGCCAAATAACCAAGACCTGCCCCAGACATTGACCATTCTAAGTAGGTCCTACTCATATGAGCCAGAACTAGTATTGCCAAAAAAATACCAACACCTATTATAAGTGTTGTTGGAGAACCTATATCAATATTTTCTGGAAGGTTCATATCTAAATTTTTAAATTAACCCCGCCAAAGGAAGTAGAGAGAACTTTTCCCCTCGCTACTAGCAAGGTGGGTAAACTGTCTGGTATTCCTCGGAATACTAGAACTGGCAAACCCTAACGAAAAGTTTGTGAAGGAAAAAACCTCTCAACTTTCCCATTAGCAGGGTTAATTACATTATAGCTCATATTGTAAAGTAGGGAATCAAAAAAGAGGAAAGGGTTCTTATTATAGGATTAAGATAGGTGAAAAGAATGGAATTTCCTCCCCAAAGTGGAAGAATTAAGAGAATTAATAAATACATCCCATAGCGGTGTAAAAATAAATCATATTTATGTGACTGCCTGTAAGGTAAAAGTCCCACTAGTATTTTACCGCCATCCAAAGGGTGAATTGGCACCATGTTAAAAATAGCCAAGGTAATATTTAAAAGAATGAAAGGAATAAAAATACTTTGGACAAAGAGACTTTCTGGAAAAATTCTTAGAACCAAAGAGGAGAGAATTGCCATTGAGATATTTGAAGCAGGCCCTGCAAGGGCAATGAGCATAGTATCTTTTTTGGGATTTTTTAAGTTATAGGGGTCAAAAATAACTGGCTTGGCCCAGCCAAAAATTAGAGGCGAGCGAAGCAAAGTTAACATTAGGGGTAGCAATACAGTGCCATATTTATCAATATGGGCAAGAGGATTTAAGGTCAATCTGCCGTCAATCCTGGGTGTTGGATCTCCCAGTTTGTCGGCCGCCCAGGCATGGGCAAATTCGTGGATGGTTACGGCTGCAAAGAAAAGAAGGAAGCTGACAATTATTGAAACTAGAAAGATCATGACCTTTATATTATAACCAGCTCAAGCTGGATATATCAATTTACAATTGTTATAATACAAAGCTATGGCAATTTGTTTCACCTGTAATAAATCTAACGTTATGGGCACATCTCAAAAACATGGGAGGGGTGTTGCTGGAAAAAGATGGAAGAAGAGAGCTCAGGCAACTGCCAGAGTTTTCAAAGTTAATATCCAGCCGGCAACTATTATTCTTGACGGCCATGAGAAGAAAGTGAAGCTTTGCACTAAATGTATCAAAAAATTGAAGAAAAATAGCCAAAATACCTCTTTTGCCCAGGTTTAATCTGTAAATTTAAAATCTGGATGACCTTCAATAAATTGTTTCCAAGAAACTGTAGTTTTCCCTTCTAATTGAACCAAGTTTCCAGGCATTAATTTTAATCTCTTTGTTTCTGGGCCAATCTGGACTCTTGTCCAGGCCCCAGGCCAAGGGTGCATCGCGCGTATGAAATTATCATTTGCTTCTAGAGTCTTTTTCCCCGTGAGATTTATATAGCCATCTTTTTTTTTGAGAATTTTGCAGAAAGTTGCCTTAGTGTGGTTCTGTTCTTTTGGTTTAATTTTTTGATTTAGATAATTTGGGATTAGGGAGATTAGAAATTCGGCGCTTCTTGCAAATAACCTTTGTCTCAAAGTTTCAGCTGTGTCACTAGGTAATATTTCCTCTTTGAACTGACTTACTATTGGTCCATGATCCATTAGTTCATCCATCTTAAGGATAGTAACGCCCGTTAGGTTTACGTTGGCTGCAATTGCAGACTGAACAGGAGAAGCTCCGCGAAATGCAGGTAGTAAGGAAGGATGAATATTTAGAATTCCACTGGCGAACTTTTTAATGACCGAGTTTGGAATCAGTTTGCCATAGGCCGCTACTATTCCAAGTGTTGCTTCAGGAACTTTTTCCAAGTCGTAGACAACTTTAATTTTGTGCTTAAAGGCCCAGTTATCTACTGCTGATCTTTCTACAAACTTCTTTCTTCCAGCTTCTTTAGGAGATTGACTAACAACACAAATTAGGCCATCAACTCCAGCTCCATAGACTTTATACAGTTCTTTTAGAACTGGGATGACATAGTCCGGGGTACCAAAAAAGACAATTTTCATATAGTTTTAATCCACTAATTTTACTTCTTCCCAATCTCCATTTTTAGAAAATTTGTAGAGTGGGGACTTTTGTTCAATTATTCTATCTATAAAAAGAATACCATTTAGGTGGTCTATTTCATGCTGAACTATCTGAGCCAGAAAGCCGGTAAACTCTTCAATTATTTCTTTTCCTTGCTCATTTTTGTACTTAATCTTAATTATAGAATTTCTTTTTAAAGATCCATAGTAATAAGGTAGAGACAAACAGCCTTCTAATAGATTATCTCCTTTTTTTTGTTTTTTGACTTTTACTTTCTTAGTTTTTGTTTCACCAGTTTCCAAGATTTCAGGATTTATAACCACTCTTTCTACGCCTTCATGATTAAGTAAGAATATTTTCAGGTTTTTGCCAATTTGTGGGGCAGCTAAACCCACTCCTTCTGGGTCTTTTTGGGTTTTTAAGGTGTCGCGCATGTCTACTACTAGAGCCTTTATTTTCTTGTCAATTTTGGCAACCACTTTAGATTTAACCCTAAGACTAGGGCTTTTGGCAGTGACGATTTTTTTCACCATTTGGGGCTATTATACTAAATTTAATCTACAGTTTCTCTAACTCTTCTTTTGCCAATTTGTGGTCTGGATCAATATTAGTAACAATATATTCAAATTCCAGTCGTGCTTTTTGTTGTTCTTGTGCATCTAGAAAACTTAAAGCCAAAGCCAGCCTGGCATCAAGATAATTGGGTTTTAGATCCACAGCTTTTTGGAAGTTTACCAGTGCTTTTTGCAAATTGTTATTTCTTAGAAAAGACACTCCTGCCTTGTAAAAAAGTTTTGCGTCGGTTGGAGAGTAACTTTTTGAGTATTCCAAAACTGCCAGTGCTTGATCCAAGTATTTCCCATTAACTATACTTATATCAGTCAGGATATCTACTCTTGATCTTTGTAAATTAATGTTTCTAGGAGAAAGATCGAAAGCCAGTGCAGACTCGGTGGCGGCGGCAAGAGCATACTCTTGGGCGTTGTCGTCTGCTTTAATTACTTTGTAAGCATATGCATAGTCAGCCAGAAGTCTGGCATATTGATCGTGATAAAGAGCTTCTTTGGGAGAAATTTTTATTGACCTTTCAATTGCATCTAGTGCAGTTGGATAATCTTTGGATGATTGACTTAATTTACTCTGGGAAAAGAAAGAATCGGCTATCCAATATCTGTAGTTTAAATACAAACCAATTAAACAAAAAACTATAACAACCAGTATTAAAAACGTTTGCCATTGGCCAGAAGCTTCAAAACCCTCCTCATTTTTGCCTTTATTTTCCATGGAGACACAGAATGCAGGTAATAAAAACAAAAGTAGGTTTGTTGCCACTACCGAAAAGCCGAAGAAATTGGTGATTAAAATTGAACTGTAGCCAGCAAAGACTGCAAGGGTAAAAAGTGAGGAGATATTTTTGTCTGAAAGATTAGTTATATAGACTTTGATGATTACAAATAAAGATATTGCAATTAAAATTAGGTAAGCGCTAAATCCAATGATGCCAGTGGTGGAGAGAAAATTTAAGTATTCATTGTGGGCTTTGTTGTACAAAAAATCCCACTCCGAAACCAGGTTGTGCTCCTGTGGTCTGGTTTCATAGTAAGCAAAACCAAAAGTTTCCACACCGCTTCCCCAAAATGGATATTTTTTCCAGAGGTCAAAAGCTCCTTTCCAAACTATCTTCCTAATCTTTCCCGATTCAGTTCCTCCTACTTCGAGAGCTGGGCCTTGAGGTTTTAAAGGTTTTGATACTGCAAGTTCCGTTTTTACACGTCTGACTATTTGAAAAACACTTGGTGTCCAAATAGTGCCGAAAATAAAAATACAAATAAGAAAGATTAAATTAATAACGCCGGCAAACAAAAGTAGCCTTTTTATGCCTTCTTTGTTAGTTGACACTAGAAAGCTTCCTGCCCAAAAAATTATAGCAGTGGTTGCAAAACCGATTAGGCCTGATCTGGACTTAGTAAAAATGAGTGCTAAAAAGTAACCCGTGGAAACGATGATCCAAAAATATAAATTGGTCTTTTCTTTAGGTTTCAGTATTTTGTACCAGACAAAAGGAGAAAGAGCCACCAGAAGTGCTGCCAGCCAATTTGGTTGGCCCATGGTAGCAAAGACTCTCTCTTTAACATCTTGCACCCAGCAGCCAACATTAAATTCATGGGTTATTAAAAGGCAACTGGTACTTCTGCCAAAATGTTCCAGTATTCCGTAGACAGAGACAAAAAATACTGATGCCAAAAGCCAAGTAAGGGCATTATCTGTTTTTTTTCTGTCCATATTGGCAACATACGCCCAATAAAGAAGACTGTAGGAGATAATTGACAATAGCCCACCATTAAATCTTGAATAATAGCCAAAGATAGAGGTGTGGACATCTATTGAAAAAGCTGTGCTAAGTATTTGACTTAACAAAAAAACAATTATGGGAATATCCAAAAGTGTTTGTTTTAAAATAAACTTCTTTTGGGAAATCATCCTGACTGCCCAGGCAGAAACAATTAGAATAGTAAAAACATAAACAGTAACCATTTTGTTAAATTCAAAAACTTCAGAGGAGTAGGGGTAGAAAATAATAGGAAGCAAAAAAAAGAGTGAGGCAAATAAAAACGATATTAACTTTTGCATCCTACTATCATATACTGCATCTGCCATGAATGTGAAGAATTTCAATTTAATAAATAAATTCTGGGGCATGTTTTCGCATGATGTGGGAATTGATTTGGGAACTGCAAATACTCTTGTTTATGTTTCTGGCAAAGGTATAGTAATAAGAGAACCATCAGTTGTTGCCCGCCACAAAAAAACTAAAGAAATATTGGCCATTGGCATCTCTGCCAAAAAAATGATTGGCCGCACGCCAACTGGCATTGAAGCTATTAGGCCTTTAAAAGATGGGGTAATTGCCGATTTTGACGCCACGGCCGCCATGCTCTCCCACTATATTAAAAAAGTGCATGAGTCAGGTGGAATAATTCCTAAAATTCCCAAGCCAAAAGTTGTTATTGGTATCCCGTCGGGTGTGACAGAAGTCGAAAAAAGAGCCGTTGCCGATGCTGCCGTTTCCTCAGGAGCCAGAGTGGCCCACTTAATTGAAGAGCCAATGGCGGCAGCCATCGGAGCAGGTCTTTTGATAGAGGATCCAACAGGAGTATTTATTGCCGACATTGGAGGAGGGACAAGTGAAATTGCAATAATAAGTCTTGGTGGAGTAGTTTTGGGAAGAAGTGTGAGAATAGCGGGAGACGAAATGGATGAGGTGATAATAGGTTATGTCAGGCTTAAGTATTCACTTCTTCTGGGTCAGCCAACGGCTGAAGCAGTAAAAATGACCATTGGTTCGGCTTACCCAATGGAAAAAGAAAAGTTCATGGTTGTTAGAGGCAGAGATTTGGAAACTGGTTTACCAAAATCTATTAAGATTACTAGTACAGAAATCCGGGAGGCTTTAAGCCCAATTGTAAATGAAATCATTACCAATATTAAAGACATTGTTGAAGAAGCACCCCCAGAAATTGTTTCTGACATTATGCAAAAGGGGTTGACTTTAGCAGGTGGTGGAGCATTGCTACAAGGCATTGATAAAGCGATTTCTGAGTCCGCCCAAATGCCAGTGACGATTGCAGAAGACCCGTTAACTTGTGTTGTCAGAGGTTGTGGTAAAGTTCTGGAAAATCCAATGCTTCTAAAAAGAATCAGAATTGTTTCGGGATTGAAATGACAACTAAAAGTAATAGAATAAACTTAAAGACATGAATAAATTGGTTTCAGGAACAGTAGCAGGACTAATTTTTGGCGTTGTCGATGTTCTAGTCATGATTCCTCTCCCAATAGAAAACAAACTTACTGCCATGACAGCTTCCTTCGTCAACCGTTTTGCAATTGGCTTTTTGGTTGCAAATATTGATTTGCCAGTTTCTCCCTGGCTAAAAGGGGTTTTGATTGGCCTTGTCTTAAGTTTACCTGATGCACTTATTACTAAAAGTTATGCGCCCATATTAGGAATTGGCATAGTTGGGGGGCTTTTGATTGGTATGGTAATTGGAAAGTAAGTGTGGGGGATAGTTTACAAATAAACAGGCTTTTAGGCTTGTTGGTTGTATATTGACTTTATATATATTCGTACAATATAAACATGGTTATGGTAAATTTTGTCATAAATAGAAGGTTAGAGAGAAGGATTAAACATATCCTTGAAACTGGTGTGTTCCAAAGTGGAGCCGAGCTCTCCAGATTTGCTTTATTAAATTATTTAGAGGGAATAGGTAGAAATAATGATGGTTTATATTTCAATACTCTTTCTGAAAAGTTGGGAGAGTTGGCTGACGAAAAAATAGATATTGCAAGTTTGCCGCCTCTTGAAGAACAACTAGAAAGTATTTAAATGTATCCTGTCTGGATTTCGGCTCATTTTAGTAAACAACTTATAGCTATTTACTTCAAAGGCGATAGAGAAGATATTTCAGTACTAGAATTAAATGTGCATGTTGCATCTACAATACTTGAATTAGAAGCGTCAAATGTTGAATAATTGAACTTTTTCTCTTTAGCTTCTTGAAATAACTATCTAAATATTGCACACTGACCACATAAGTGGATAGTCTGGCAACAATTAAATCACAAAGCTGGCTTTCCTGGTTTTACCGCGGGTTAATGTTTTTGTTTGTGTTAATTCTTCTTGGCAGACTTACAGAACTGCAAATAATAAAAGGGCAATACTATAGAGATCTGGCAGATGGTAACAGAATAAGAAGAATTACTATTAAAGCTCCCAGAGGTAAAATACTCGCCAGGGGTGGAGAGGAACTAGTCTCCAATGTTGAAGTCAAAAAAGAAATTATTTTCAAAAAAGAGGGTGGTTACGAGAAAGTCAAAACTAGCCAAAAAGAAGGTGGAGAGATAATAATTGAATTTGAAAGAATTTACCCCTTAGGTGAGAACTTTGCCCATGTCTCAGGCTATATTAGTGAAGTTGGTGAAGATGAAGTAGGAAAAGTAAATCCAGACTGCCCTGAGAAAGGATCAAGAAAGTTGGGGTCGTCTATCGGCAAATCTGGACTTGAATTACAGTATGAATGTATTTTAAAAGGATTTGACGGTGAAGAATTAATTGAAGTTGATACCAGAGGAAGAAAAATAAGGACCTTGGGGACTGTGGCTCCAATTGCTGGCAAGGACATTGTTACAACCATTGATTATGGTTTGCAGGAAAAAACTGCCGAAACTTTTAAAAATATGAAAAATTTGCCGCAAGCAAAAATTGAGTCGGACGGCAAAAAAGGAGCTGTAATTGTAACTGATGGCAAAGGTCAAATATTGGCTTTTTATTCCGCACCCTCATATGATCCGACAAATATCGCGAAGTCTTTAAATAATTCTGATTTACCACTTTTTGATCGAGTAATCGGAGGGGCATATCACCCGGGATCTACTTTTAAAATTATTACCTCTGTTGCCGGACTTCAAGAGGAAAGGATTGATAAAGACTATCAATATTTTGACACTGGTGTAGTTTCTGTCAATGGCTTTGACTACAAAAACTGGTACTTTACCCAATATGGTTCTACAGAAGGAAGTATTGGTCTTATTAAAGCTATAGCCAGATCAACAGATACCTTCTTTTACAAACTTGGTGAGTTTATTGGCATTGAAGACTTGGCCAGCTGGTCAAGGAAAATGGGGCTTGGGCAAAAAACAGGCATCGATTTACCAGGAGAGATTGCCGGCCTGGTTCCTGATCCTAAGTGGAAGAAAGACTATAAAGGTGAGGCTTGGTTTTTAGGAAATACCTACCACATGGCCATAGGCCAGGGAGATTTGACTGCGACGCCTTTGCAGGTAAATATTTATACATCAGTGATTGCCAATGGAGGCAAACTTTGCAGACCAAGACTTATTAGCCAAGATGAAGATTGTAAAGACCTTAAAATAGAACAGAAAAATCTTGACTTGGTGAAACAAGGTATGACCGATGCTTGCACGCCGGGGGGAACAGGCTTTACATTTTTTAGCTTTAGCCCCAAAGTTGCCTGCAAAACCGGAACTGCACAGACAAATGAGGAAAATAAAACTCACGCTTGGTTTACGGTTATGGCACCTTTTGATTATCCAGAAATTGTGGTCACGGTTTTAGTCGAAAATGGAGGAGAGGGAAGTTATGCCGCAAGTCCCGTTGCCAAAGAAATATTAACTGATTATTTTTTGCATAAAAATCCTTAAAGAGTATGGATAATGATTTATTTGTTCTGGGAGAAATCCCAAAGAATTTTGTTGGTCTGGCGGTCGTTGGCTCACGCCAGATGTCCAAAAGAGGCCAAAAATTGGCATATGATTTTTCTTTCTTTTTAGCACAAAAAGGACTTGTGATTGTTTCAGGACTGGCTCGGGGAATTGATACGGTTGCCCACCAAGCTGCGCTTGATGCTGGTGGAAAAACTATTGCCGTAATTGGTTCTGGTATTGATGTTATCTATCCGCCAGAAAACAAAGACTTGGCCCAGGAAATTGCCAGACATGGAGCAGTCATCTCTCCATATCCCAAAGGTACGCCTCCCAATAGAGAAAATTTTAAACCTAGAAATGGCCTAATTGTCGAGCTGTCTTCTGGAGTATTGGTTGTTGAAGGCCAAAGAAGAAGTGGAACAATTAATACGGCCAATTGGGCGGGAGACAAGGGAAAGGAAGTGTTTGCAATTCCCGGTAGTCCTGCAACTGACTATTTAATTGACAGCGGAGCAACTCCGATTACCAGTCCTGTTGAGATCTTGGAGTGTCTAAACCTTACTTCTTGACACTTACTGTAAACTATGTTGTTCTGGAAAGATACTAAAAATATGGATTTAATAGTAGTAGAGTCGCCCACTAAAGCAAAAACCTTGAGCAAATTTCTTGGATCTGATTTTCAAGTGGAGGCTACTATGGGTCACATTAAAGATTTGCCAAAGTCTCAACTGGGAGTAGATGTCGATAATAATTTCAAGCCAGACTACATGCCAGTTGCCAAGAAGGCAGACATTATTAGAAAACTTAAAAAGGCTGTCAAAAAAGCAAAGATAATATATCTGGCAACCGACCCTGACCGGGAAGGTGAGGCAATCTCTTTGCATGTCAAGGAACTGTTGGATGACAAAAAGGCAAAAGAAGCTAAAAGAATAGTTTTCCACGAAATCACCAAGGAAGCCGTTGAGGAGGCTCTGGCTCATCCAAAGGAAGTTGACCAAAACTTAGTTGATGCCCAAGTAGCCAGAAGGGTTTTGGATAGACTAGTTGGCTATAAGCTATCTCCTTTGCTTTGGAAAAAAGTCAGGCGGGGACTTTCTGCTGGCCGGGTTCAATCAGTTGCAGTTAGGTTGGTTGTTGAAAAGGAAAGGGAAATAAAAGCCTTTAAGGAAAAAGAGTTTTGGGAAATAACATGTCTGCTGAAGCCAACAAAAGCCAATAAAAAAGAAGAATTTTTGGTTCAACTAATAAAAGTAGGTGAGGCAAAATCTGATCCTAAAAAGGAGGCTTTTCTTTTGACCAATGAGAAAGATGCTCAAACAGTAGTTTCAGATCTGGAGAAAGCAAACTATCAAGTCTTGGAGGTCAAAAAAAGAGAAGTCATCAAGTCCCCCTATCCGCCATTTACAACTTCCACCATGACCCAAGCTGCGGCCAGGCTTTTTGGTTGGTCTGCCAAAAAAACTATGACCATGGCTCAGAGACTTTATGAAGAAGGACTTATTACTTACCATAGAACTGATTCGCTAAATATTGCTAAAGCCGCAATTGAAAAAGTAAGAGGTTATATTTCTAAGGAATACGGTAAAATTTACTTGCCAGATACTCCCAGGTACTACAAAACTTCCTCCAAGTCAGCTCAAGAAGCCCATGAAGCAATTAGGCCAACAAATCCCACCGATAAAGGATTAGCAATTGACGACCCGGCAATAAAAAAACTCTACGACCTTATTTGGAAAAAGTTTGTTTCCTGTCAAATGACGCCGGCTAGATTTGATGAAACAACAATTGAAGTGGCTGCCAAAGGAGGCAAGCAAGAATATTTATTACGGACATCTGGCCAGATCATGCGCTTTGACGGTTGGAGAAGGGTGAGCCCAACAAAAATGGAAGAGGATATTCAGGAATTGCCCGATGTAACTAAGGATGAGAAATTGGATCTTATTAAAGTTAACTCGGAGCAAAGATTCACTCAACCGCCGGCAAGATTTAATGAAGCTTCTTTGATAAAGATCTTAGAAAAAATGGGTATCGGTAGGCCTTCCACTTATGCGCCCATTATTACCACGATTCAAATTAGAAACTATGTAGAAAAAGAGGAAGGTAAGTTTTTCCCAACTCCAATAGGCGATACGGTAACCGACTTTTTGGTTAAGTATTTTCCTACCGTTTTGGACTATGACTTTACGGCTCAAATGGAGGGAAATTTGGACAAGGTTGCAGACGGCAAGACCGATTGGGTCAAGGATATCAAGGATTTTTATACTCCTTTTGCAAAAATTTTAATTGACACAGAAAAAAATGCCGACAGAGTCAAGATTGAAACTGAAAAATTAAATAAGCCCTGCCCGGAATGTGGAAAAACAGAAAAAGGCGAGCTAGTTGTAAGAACGGGCAGATTTGGCAAGTTTATTAGTTGTTCAAGGTTTCCAGACTGCAAATACACCGAAAAAATAATTCAGAAAATAAATATGAAGTGTCCTGACTGCAAAGATGGGGAAGTAATATTAAGGAAGACAAAAAAGGGCAGAAAGTTTTATGGCTGCTCCAGATACCCAGACTGCAATTTTGCCAGTTGGAAAAAGCCAGGAAGTGAAAAAGAAAAGGATTAGGACTACTTTAAGTTATTGACAACCAAAGAAAATTCTCTAAACTCATACAAAATGCGAGACAGGCATACAGAAAAAAGAGAACTCTATGAATTTAAGTTTCTTTGTGAAAATAGAGATCTTGGGGATACGATATATGTGTTGGAGACTTTAGATACTATCGGTTGGTATAACATGACTGATGTTGTTCTCCTTCAGAGAAATGGTGGTATGGAAGAGGGCGCAGAGTTTTTTGGAATTTGCCTGCCGATTGGAATTGCTGATTTATTGGAAATTATTGGAAAGAAGATAAGTTATCATCCACTGGAACTAGAAAAATGAAGAGTATGAATTTTGATGATTATCAGAAGTTTACCAAAAAAACTGCAATTTACCCCTTAATAGGTAAAAATTTTGTCTATCCAACATTGGGTTTGGCGGGCGAAGCAGGAGAAATTGTTGAGAAGGTCAAAAAGATATTTCGTGATAAGGAAGGGAAAGTGTCTAAAGAAACAAAAGAAGAAATCGCAAAGGAAATAGGAGATGTTCTTTGGTATATTTCACAATTGTCTGCAGAATTTGGCTTGTCGCTAAATTACATTGCCGAGATGAATATTAGCAAACTGAAGTCAAGGACGAAAAGAAAGAAACTCCATGGTGATGGAGACAATAGATAGTTATAGTTATTGACAATCCTTTCTAAACTCCGTATAAGGTTACAATATGTCTGCAGATAGATTACCTGAGGAACAGAATTTACCTGAATTTATAAGTAGATCTTTACTGTCGAAGCCGGATATTTTGAAACACTACAAGCTAGGAAATATTATTATTGACCCTTTTAATATTGAGAGAGTACACACTGCAAGTGTCGATGTAACTTTGGGTCCAAACCACTATCGCCCTCATCCTGAAAGTGTTAGATTTTATAACCCTTGGGATGAAGAAACTGTGCGCAAATATTGGGGAGAACCACAATATGCTCCATTAGCATCAGAGTTGTTGGAATTCTTTGGTAATGAATTGCCGGAAAACATTAGGTCAGATGATAGAATAATTCTTTTTAGGCCGCATGAAATGATTCTTTGTCATACAAATGAATTTATTGGGGGAAGAGTCAAAGTAACAACTATGATGAAGGCCAGATCTTCAGTTGGACGATCTGAATTTGTGATTTGTAGTTGTGCTGGTTGGGGTGATGTTGGCTACACAAATAGATGGACTATGGAAATTAGAAACAATTGTGATATCTGGAATTTGTTGATAGTTGGTGAACATGTAGGCCAAATAGCTTTTTTTGAAGTTACCCCTTTAGAAGAGAGTTATGTTTTGGATACGGGTAAATATCAAACTTCTGATGATATAAGAGAAATAAAAAACACTTGGACTCCTGAAGCTATGCTGCCAAAAATGTGGAAGGATAGGCAATAAAAAAGGAAAGAATTGAATATTAATCTGATATAGAAGAATATAGTTGACAGTATCTATAGGATGAGATAAAAAGGTTGACAGTGAAATGAGTAGAGAAAGGGTTTCTTTAGATTTTCAACAAGAGGGTAGTAGTCGTCCTAAAAACCCTGGAGCTGAAAAAATGCTTGGGGTGGTAATGCCGGTTTTGAATCATGGTTTTGTTTATCTAGTGGATTATATGGGCAATGATCAGTCAATTGTTCAAGCTGCAAGAGTTTCATATGGCGCTGGAACAAAGGCAACAAGTGACGATAGAGGGTTAATAAGATATCTAATGAGAAATAGACATACCACTCCATTTGAAATGGCGGAATTAAAATTTCACATTAAACTTCCTTATTTTGTTGCTGCTCAAATGGTTAGACATAGAACGGCAAATATAAACGCTGAATCAGCTAGGTATTCTATTTTTAAAGATGAATTTTATATTCCTGAGCCCTTAGCGGTTTCTGCTCAATCTAAAGATAACAAGCAGGGCAGGGGTGAGGTTTTGCCATCTGATGTGGCTCAAGAAGTACGAGATAAATTAGAAGAACATTCTTTAAATGCATTTGAACTTTATCATTATCTTTTAAATGTTGACGAACAAGGAATAATATTAGATGAAGATCGAATTGGTGTCGCAAAAGAGTTAGCAAGAATTCCATTGCCAGAATCCACATACACTCAGTGGTATTGGAAAATGGATCTCCATAATCTATTCCATTTCTTGGGATTGAGAAAAGATCCGCACGCCCAATTTGAGATACGGCAGTATGCTGACGCAATTTCGGAAATTGTAAAGGAAGCCTTCCCACACGCTTATAAAGCTTTTGAAGACTTCCAGTTAAATGCAAAGATTATCACTGGTCCTGAAATTGAGATAATGGCTGGTTTATTCCAGGAAAAAGGATTCAAAATTTCAGAAGATGATGTTCTTCGTATTGCTGACCAAGCTGGTTTAAAAAACAAAAGAGAAAGAAATGAAATGGTTGAAAAATTCAAGAAAATGGGAGTGATTTCTGAATGAAGATTTATTTAGCAGGATCAATAGTGAACCACTTGAAACCTTCTTTGAACAAGCAGGTGAAATATATACATTAGGAAGGAAATAGAATAACATGAGCGAACGAGGAAAATTTATTGTTAACGAAGGTGTTGGCGGGGCTGGAAAAACTACGCAAGTAGAATTAGCAGCAGCTTATCTTAGATCCAAGAAATACGATGTAAAAACTACTAGAGAACCTGGTGGGGACATTGCGGCTGAAGAGCTTCGTCAATTGATTTTTGATCTTCGGGAACAAAATGCAATTACTCCAGAACAACAAGTTGCACTTTTTTTCGCTACTAGAAGACTTTGGGTTAGAAATGTTATTGCACCACAAGTTGAAAAAGGTGTTACTGTCTTATCAGATAGGACTTTTCCTTCAACGGCCGCTTATCAAGGATATGCAGAAGGGGCAGATATGCAAATGATTGAAAATTTAACAAGAATAGTGATGGATGGATATTTGCCTGATGCAATTATCCTAATTGATGTTTCTGCAAAAACTGCAAAAAGAAGAAATTCTCCCAAAAACGAGCGAGATCCATATGACGACCAAGAACTGGCCTATTTTGAAAAAGTTGTAAAAGGCTATAGAAAAATGGCCGCAAGTAATTGGTTGGGAATTCCATGGCATGTAGTAAATGGTGAACAATCAATTGAAGCCGTCGCTCAGGAAATTAGAAAACGTTTGGATTTAATAACTAACGGGACGTAAACAATGACAGCAGAGATGGGTAGAGTAGAAGTAATTTGTGGATCAATGTTCAGTGGGAAATCTGAAGAGTTGATTCGTCGTGCCAAAAGAGGTGAAATAGCTAAAAAGCCAGTTCAGATTTTTAAACCAATAATCGATAGTAGATATGGTGGAGTGACAATGGTCAATGCACACAGTGGACTTTCAGCTGGCGCTCAACCAATTGAAGATTCTTCTGATATTTTTGATTTACTGAAATCGGATACTAGAATTGTTTGTATAGACGAAGCACAGTTTTTAGATGCAGGGATTGTAGATGTAGTGAAAAAACTGGCGGCTGAAAGAAATTTAAGAGTAATTGTCGCTGGACTAGATTTGGACTTTAGGGGTGAGCCATTTGGTCCAATGCCTACCTTGATAGCTGACGCTGAAATAGTAGACAAACTCCATGCTATTTGTGTTGTCTGTGGAGAAGATGCTTCAAGAACGCAAAGAATTGTAAATGGCGTACCTGCAAATTACCACGAACCCATTGTTGTGATAGGAGCACAAGAATCATATGAAGCAAGATGTAGACATTGTCATATCGTGCCTGGAAAAGATCATGACGATGTCTACCGATCTGACGGTTAGTACAAAGACTGACAGTTTTATTTTTACTTCAGAGTGCTAAAATACCCATAGAGAAATTATAGGCTATAATTTCTGTAGCATTTGCCAATAGGCAATAGTAATATGAAAAAGGTATTTGACCTAATTAAAGCTGAGGAAAAAAGGCAGAAGGAGACATTAATGTTGATTCCTTCTGAAAACTACACCTATAAAGAGGTAAGAAAGGCTTTGGGATCGGTTTTAGTTCACAAATATGCCGAAGGTCAGGCTGGCAAAAGATACTACCAAGGAAATGCCAATGTCGACGAACTCGAATTTTTGTGTAAATCTCTGGCCCTAAAAGTGTTTAAATTGTCTGACAAAAAATGGTCTGTAAACGTTCAGAGTTACTCTGGTTCTCCTGCAAACTTGGCAGTCTACAATGCACTTTTGCAACCTGGGGACAAAATAATGAGTATGTACCTCCCTGATGGCGGACATTTGTCTCATGGCTGGCAATTTCAGAATAGAGAAAGCGGAAAAATTAAAAAAATTTCCATAGTTTCAAAGTTCTACAAGGTCAAGTTCTACAAAGTAGATCCAAAAACTCAGGTTTTTGACTACGACCAAATTGCCAAACAAGCTCTAAAGTTTAAACCAAAACTAATAATCTCTGGAGGCACAGCCTATCCTAGGGAAATTAACCACCAGAAAATGGGTGCGATTGCTAAAAAAGTTGGCGCTTTCTATCTGGCAGATATTGCTCATGAAGCAGGGCTAGTTGCAGCTGGAGTCAATAAATCTCCGTTTAAATATGCCGATGTTGTCACTATGACTACCCACAAAACCTTAAGAGGTCCTAGGGGAG
>CAZCXV010000004.1:18149-74053 GCA_964502815.1 uncultured Gammaproteobacteria bacterium
TATGCCGATGTTGTCACTATGACTACCCACAAAACCTTAAGAGGTCCTAGGGGAGCTTTGATCTTTTCAAGACATGATCTTGCAGAGGCAATTGATGCATCAGTCTTTCCGGGACTTCAGGGAGGACCTCACATGCACACTATTGCAGGCATTGCCATCGCTTTGGAAAAAGCCCAAACAAGCCAATTTAATAAATATGCAATTCAAACTATTAAAAATGCAAAAATACTTGGGGAGGAGCTCAAAAAGTATGGCTTTAACCTGGTAAGTGGGGGAACAGACAAGCATCTTTTGTTAATTGATTTGCGCAATAAAAACCTTAGTGGTTGGTTTTTAGCTTGGGCGCTGGAAGCAGTTGGCCTTGTTGCCAACAGAAACACAGTACCAAATGACACTGGCTCGCCCTACTATCCATCGGGTTTAAGACTTGGAACTCCTGCCGTAACAGTCAGGGGAATGAAAGAAAAAGAAATGAAGATTATTGCCAAATGGATATCCGACGTCACCAAATACATTGGCCCAAGGCAAATTCCAGGCAACAAAGAAGACAGAAATAGAATTTTAGTAAGTTTCAGAAAAGAAATTGAAAAGGATAAAACCCTGGAAAAAATCTCGAAACAGGTAAAGGCTCTTTGCAGGAAATTTATTACCCCATAATCCTGCAGGGTCTCACCCTGCAGGATTGGTATAATACATTTGTATGGCACTTGAACCAATCATTTTTAACGGGCGCGAATTTGCCAAAAACAAGGAAGTGGCTTTAAAAATTAAGGTTTGGGATTTGGCTTGGCATGGCATAAAGCCAAAGCTGGTCTCAATCTTAGTTGGCGATGATCCTTCAAGTAAGCTTTACACCCAATTAAAAGAAAAAAAAGCAAGACAGTTGGGCTGCGAGATGGAAATATATGAAATAGGTCTAAGGCGAGACATTGGCTATATAGTTAACCTTATTAGGTTTTTAAACTCCAAAGAGGATGTTCATGGCATAATGGTTCAGCTCCCGCTTCCCAAAAGACTTGCAGGTTTTACTTCTGAGGTGGTTAAGGCAATTGGCCCCAAAAAGGATGTTGATGGACTTCGCCCCGACAGTCTTTACCTGCACCCAACTTCCAAGGCAGTTGTTGAGATAATTGAGGAAGCAAGAAAGGTTACTTGGAAAAAGCCAATTATTAGAATTAGAGCCAGGAAAATTGATGACGTGGTTTGTGTCATTGGTGCTTCCGGCATGGTTGGTAGGCCACTAGTTAAAAAGTTGAAAGAGTTGGGCTACCCGGTTTTGGAAGCTGATAAAAATACTAAAAACTTAAAAGAAATAAGCCAGAAAGCAAAGATTTTAGTTTCGGCAACTGGAGTGCCAGGGCTAATCAAAAAAAACTTTGGCATGAAAAGGCAAATAATCGTTATCGATGTTGGTTCACCCAAGGGGGATGTCGATTTTGACAAAATAATAAAAAAATCTAAATTTATTACCCCAGTTCCTGGAGGAGTGGGACCGGTTACCATTACTTGCCTTATTGAAAATTTGCTTGAAGCGGCATATAATACACTTAATACACAGAGTTATCAGAATTCCTCCTGAATTTCTTCTGATAACCACAAGGAACTAAGGGGGAAAATTTTTTCAAGATATGAAAGCAGTAATTACACTAGAAGAATTATTGGAAGTAGGTGCCCATTTTGGCCACCAGGCGAGGCGCTGGAATCCAAAAATGGAGCCTTACTTGTATGGCGTAAAAGATGGAGTACATGTTTTTGATCTTGCCAAAACCAAGATAGCTTTGGAAGAAGCACTGACAGTCTTGGAAAAATATACCAAAGAAGGCAAGGAAATACTTTTAGTTGGTACTAAAAAGCAAGCCAAAGACAAAGTGGCCGAAATTGGCTTAAAAACAGGCATTCACTATATCAATGAAAGATGGTTGGGGGGGACTTTGACAAACTTTAACCAAATCCTAAACTCAGTTAGGAAGCTGATTGATATTGAGGAAGGTTTTAAGTCTGGAAAATTCAATACCTACACCAAAAAAGAAAGGCTTCTACTTGAAAGAGATGCGGAGAAATTGAGAAAAAACTTTGGTGGTATTAGAAATCTTAGCCAAAAGCCGGATCTTTTGGTTATTATGGACACCCACAAAGAAGATGGAGCAGTTAAGGAAGCCACCAGGTTGGGTATTGCCACTATTGGTGTAGTTGATTCCAACTCCGATCCGTCAGCTGTAGATTACCCGATCCCGATGAATGACGATGCTTCCAAATCGGTCGAATATGTTTTGTCACTAATTGAACAAGTAGTTATGGATGCCAAAGGTATGAAGGCAGAGAAGACTGAAGCCAAAGAAAAGAAACTAAAGACAAAAAAGATGGAAGCAAAGGAGAAAATCAATGTTGCAAATTAATGTTGAACTTCTGAAAAAACTGCGTGAAGAGACTGGAGCTCCTATTATGAGAGTTAAGCAGGTACTCGAAGAGCAAAAAGGTGATAACAAGAAAGCTTTAGAAATTCTTCGCAAGGAAGGCTTTGAAAAAGCAGCCAAAAAGACAGACAGGGTAACGGGCCAAGGAAAAGTATTTTCCTATCTTCACCACTCAGGAAAGATTGGCTCGATGGTTGAGATTATGTGCGAAACCGACTTTGTTGCTAGAAATGAGCTGTTTGAAGAACTTGGAAAAAACCTGGCCATGCAGATAGCTTCTTTGGACGCAAAAGACTTAAAAGAGTTAAAAGATCAGGACTTCATCAAGGATTCTTCAAAAAAGGTAGAGGATCTGGTCAAAGAAGTAATTGCCAAAACCGGCGAGAATGTTCAAATCGGCAAATTTGTCAGATTTGAACTTGGTAAATAGTAAGCTATAATGATTTAGATGGATGAACAGCAAGTAAAACAAAGAATGCAGTCTGCAGTAGACGTTACTGCCACAGATATTTCAAGTATTAGAACAGGCAGAGCAACTCCAGCATTAGTCGAAAACATCATGGTTCCAGCTTATGGTGGAACTCAAAGGCTAAGAGTAATGGAGTTGGCTTCAATTACTGTTCCAGATCCAAATTCTTTGTTAATTGATCCTTGGGACAAATCAATTCTTGGAGATATTCGAAAAGGCATTTTGGAAGCAAATGTTGGCCTAAATCCCACGGTAGGTGAGGGAAATTTACGAATCACTATTGCCCAAATGACCACAGAAGATAGAGAAAAGTTTGTTAAACTTCTTTCAGGCAAGCTTGAAAACGGTAAAGTAATGATTAGGCAAGTAAGGGGTGACTTTATGCAGACAATCAAAAAAGGCTATGAAGACAAATCACTTACTGAAGATGAAAAATTTGCAAAAGAAAAAAAGCTCCAAGCCTTCACAGATGAATACATTAAGAAATTAGAAGATATTGGGGACAAGAAAAAACACGAGCTTCTCAGTTTGTGATCCTTTATGCTACACTTCTGAATGATGAATTTGATTTTTTTAATTCTTCTTTCAATTGTTGTTCTTTCAGTTTTAGTTGTCATTCATGAATTTGGCCATTTTATGGTTGCCAAAAAGAGTGGAGTTTTGGTTGAAGAATTTGGCATCGGTTTACCACCTAGACTTTGGAGTAAAAAGATAGGGGAGACCTTGTATTCTATTAACGCAATCCCTTTAGGGGGTTTTGTCAGGCTGCACGGCGAAACCGGTAGCGACACGATTTTTGACCCAAATAGAGCATTTATTAATAAAAACCCAATTCTAAAGTCACTAATCATTATTGCCGGTATTGTCATGAATTTTGTTTTTGGCATTTTATGTTTCTCAATTGTCTACTCGGTTACCGGCATTCCTGAAATAAAGCCCTTGGATCATGTTGAAATTGTTGAAGTAACAGCTGGAAGCCCGGCTCAGACTGCAGGCTTGTTATCTGGTGATGTTTTAAAAACCTTAAATGACAAAAGTATTGTAACAGATGAGGAGTTTATCAAAACCATTGGCGAAAACCGGGGAAAAAAGATTAACTTAGTACTTTTGAGAAATGATCAGGAAGTAAAAATAACCACCACCTTAAAAGATGTTCCTCCTCAGGAAGGCTCTTTGGGGGTAGTTATTAGAGATTCAGTCGAAACGACTTATTTTGCCCCTCTCTGGAAAAGGCCGATAGTCGGCGCTTACTACGGCGTAAAGCAATCAATTGATCTATCTAAGGCTATTTTTTTTGGTCTAGGAAATGTTGCTCAGGAAGCAGGTCAGGGCAAGATTCCTCAAGGCGTTGCTGGCCCTATAAAATTATTTGCGATTATTGCCTACTTTATTCAATCGGGTTTACTGATGACTATTAGCTTGATGGGGATTATTTCTATCAACTTGGCCATATTTAATGTTTTGCCAATTCCACCTTTAGATGGCTCGAGACTTTTGGTAATAATTTTGGAAAGCATTTTTGGCAAGAAAATGCATCCAAAAATTGAAAATTTTGTCAACACATTTGGTATGGTTATGCTCTTGGCGCTCGTTGTCTTAGTTTCAACCAGAGAAATCCCCGAACTCATTCGCGCCGGCTCGCTTGCAAAATTTGTCGAAAGCATTGTAAAATAGGTCTCCTAATGACGAGAAAGCTAATCGCTGTCGTTTTTGCCCTTCTTGCCTTCAACATAATCTTTTTTCCATTCCAGAAGAAATTTTTTGGCAGCTTAATTTTTCCTAACCTTGGAAGTGTTGGCTTTTTTACCTTTATCTTAGCTTTTCAAGTTTTTCAGTATCTTTCCCACTACAACAACAAAAATGAAGCCAAGAATAAATCAGCAATTGCCCTGTCTGTTACCGCGGTGATCTTAGCCGGTTTTTCAGTTTTCAGAACCAGCATGGTAGACATATTTGTTTTTGATTTTTTCTCTCTTACGGCAAGTATGTTGTCTTTGTACACACTTTGCCTGGAAAAGGAAAAATCCATCACGAGCATTTTTGAAATTGCTTTTTCACCAATTATTCTTTTCTTTGAAGGCTTCAAAGGTTTTGCCAGAGGGCTTGTAGCTCTTAAGGCTTTGCCCAAGTTACGATTCGGCAAATTCCTAAATGGGGGAGTAGTCAATATTTTTCTAGGGATAATCCTGGGTATTCCTGTGGTACTTCTTATCACTACACTTTTGTCATCGGCTGATCCCATCTTTTCAAAAATCCTTACCAATGCCATTAACTTAAAAAACTTTCCTTGGTGGTTTATTAACGGGGGAATGTCAAGAGTGATCTACTCAGTCTTTTTCTTAATGGGTGTTTTGTCTTTGATCTATCTGATAGTCAAAAGGTACCCTGGTGAAGAAAAATTTGATTACAATCTCCACTTTGTAAACTTGTCCGAGCGAAAATCAGCTTTTGTATTTTTGTCTATTGTAGCCATGATCTCTTTTGTTCTAGCAGCTTATCTGATTGTTGATTTCCCCTACCTTTTTGCAGATGTGCCTGAAACTGAACTTATTAAGTATGGCGTCAACAATCTTTCAGAGTATGTCACTAAAGGCTTCAATGAATTAATTGTTGTTTCAGTCATTGTTTATCTGACAGCCAGTGTTTCAGTCTTTGTCTATAAAATGGGTGGCCGCGGGGCCAAGCTTCTTAAATGGTTTAATGTTTTCCTTCTTTCTGAAACGGTAGTCTTTATTTTCTCCATCTTTAGGAGAGTGGCTATTTATCAGGAAACCCACGGCTTAACCAGAGTTAGGATTTATGGTTCTGTCTTTTTGGCAGGCCTAACCATCTGGACAGTAATATTAATCTTAAGGCACTGGCAAAAAATCAAAAAATGGTTTTGGTATGAACTCTCGGTTTTTGCAGTTCTTTGTTTGACCGTCTTTTTTGTCAAACCCGACTATATTATTGCAAACAAATTTAAGCCAACGGTCAACAAGGAAATTGATTATGTGTATATCTCAAGATTGTCACCTGAAGCCGTTGATGGCTGGATAGTAGGCTATAAAGATGCAGTGGAAAAAATTAACAAACTGTCTAAAAAAGACAGAAGTACTTGGAGTCAGGAAGACGAAAGACTTGGCTACTATGCTTTCCTTACCCTAAATATTTTACGAAACAGCACTAAAAAGTTAGCCCTAAAGTACGGTACAGCCGAAGACATTTTTAATGCCAAGGCAACCTATGGCCTGCCAAAGCCCGCGCCTGATATTAAAGTCGTAAATTTTACTGAGAAATGGGCCTTTGAGAAAATAAAGATCGAAATAGGAATTAAAAACCTAATTGACCAAGAAGAAAAAGCTTACAACCTTCTTTATAACGGTTACTCCAGCCCAAGAAGCATTAATCAAAACTTTGACAGATCTCTAAGATCCCCACTCCTAAAGAATGTTGAAATAGTACGCTAACCTGCAGTGTAGCAAGTGAGTATAGGAATTTGCTAAACTACTAGAGATAGAATGAAATATTCACAAAGTTATTTTAAAACTCTAAGAGAACCGCCAAAGGATGCGGATACCATAAACCATAAGCTTTTGGTCCAGGCAGGCTTTGTCAGGCAACTGATGGCTGGAGTTTACACCTACCTTCCTCTAGGTCTACGGGTCTTAAATAAAATTTCTCAAGTTACTCGCGAAGAAATGAATGCCATCGGTGGCCAAGAAATTTTAATGCCCCTTTTGCATCCATCGGCGATTTGGAAGCAAACGGGAGGTTGGGATGGTGTGGATGTTCTTTTTAAGCTCCAAAGCCGAACCGGGAAAGAATATGCTCTGGCTCAAAGTCATGAAGAGTCAATGTCTCCCTTGGCGAAAGAAGTAATCCATACTTATAAAGATTTACCTTTGGCTGTCTATCATATTCAGTGGAAGTTTAGAGATGAGCTAAGATCAAAATCGGGTATTTTGCGCGGAAGAGAATTTTTGATGAAAGATTTATACAGTTTCCATGTTGACCAGGAAGACTTCGAAAGATACTACCAGAAAGCAAAAGAGGCATACTTAAAAGTGTTCAATCGTTTAGGCTTAGTTGCTAAAGTAACTGAAGCTTCAGGTGGGTCTTTCAGTGAAAAAATATCATACGAGTTTGAGGTTCTAACTGATGCAGGAGAAGCAAACATTCTTTATTGTAATTCCTGTGACTACTGTGTAAATGTGGATGATATTACAACTTATAAAGAAGGAGACATGTGTCCAACTTGTAAAAAAGACAAACTACAGCCAGCAAAAGCAGCTGAAGTTGGCAATGTTTTTGATTTGGGACATAAATATGTCAAGGCTTTTGATGTAACTTTTATAGACAAAGATGGCCAAAAGAGATATCCAATAATGGGTTGCTACGGCTTAGGAATATCTAGAACCATGGGAGTGATTGTAGAAAAATTCCATGACGCCAAAGGCATAATCTGGCCAAAGGAAATAGCTCCTTTTCAAGTTCATCTAATTGGCTTAAACGGCAAAGGGGAGGAAGAATACAAAAAACTAGAAGCTGCAGGCATAGAAGTTATGTTTGATGATACAGATTCCTCTGCAGGAGAAAAGTTTGCAAATGCAGACCTTATTGGCATCCCAGTTAGACTAGTAGTTTCAGACAAAACAGGGAAAAAAATAGAATGGAAAGAAAGGACTTTTGATAGTACAGACCTTTTATCTGTCGATGAGGTTGTAACTAGGGCATTTTCCTGAGATCGAGATTTGACTTT
Organism: uncultured Gammaproteobacteria bacterium; assembly: GCA_964502815.1. Lineage (GTDB taxonomy): Bacteria > Patescibacteriota > Microgenomatia > UBA8517 > UBA8517 > JBBTWO01. Next base: position 25,774 of record CAZCXV010000004.1, read on the forward strand.
TGGTACTCCAAGGCGTGAAAATCATAGAAGTTTGACAAAACACCTTATATCTTATAGTATTCTGTCATGTCAATAGAAAGAACTAGTGTAAATTCCAGTGACCGGGAGGCTGTATTACATAGAATGTACGGCAATGTTGGTGTTGGTTCTGTCGGCTGCGAACAACTTAGTGTGGATCATGAAATCCAAACCAATGCACAAATTCTTAATAATGCTGTGCTGGAGTTAGAAACAACACTAAAAGCCATACAAAAGGGCGAGGAATATAAGATCGGTGAATATTCCGCTCTGAGAGATGTAACCCACAAGATTTGGTAGTAGAACTTCACATTAAAGCGCTTCTAGAAGGATTTAGGTCAATCCTGCCAGACAACAAAATCAAAAGATATGATTCTATTTTGCAAAAACATGGAATATCAATATCTCTACCAAAATATCAGTATGAATCTTTGTCTATAGCCACTAGCATTAAGAGGAAGATGGAGCAGGAAGGTCGTACGATACCTCGTCTTCTTGAAATGAAGGCTTTCGAATTAGCTATTACTTTTGGAGTTTGGAAATCTACCTATACACACAAGCCCGTTGTTGAAGTATTGACAAACCTCTCAGAGAACTATAGTATCAAGAATAGAATGAACAATGATAGTGGTGAGAGTCTAAATACTGTTGACCCAGTTGCACGTTTAGAGCCAGTTGGACCAGGACAACAAAAATCGGCTAGTTCAGGAAACTTGGGAATGCCGTTGACTTCTTCTAGCGAGAAGCCATTTGGTAAATACGATATGCCTGAAATATCTTTGGACGAACTAGAGCCTGGAGAAATTAGAGGAAGGATTAATGTGCTTCTCGATCAACTTGTTGTTAGAGCTCAGAGACAAAATGCTCCTCAACCTGAGAAGGTTTAGTTTCACCTACTATGTCAGTACTTTTCTTTTTGGGATAGGTTATTGTATCGCTAGCAATAGATTTTCTTCTCGCTTCTAGGTTGGTCTCGATTATTATTCCTTCAATTGTCGTTTTGGGTTTCAATGTTTCAGCATACCAAATTGTAAAATGACACAGTTTCTTTCTCAGACTCTCTAAATTTAATTGGTCGATTATTTCTCTATCTTCAGGAAGATGAAAACTATGAATTGTTTGTTCCTTATCTTTAAAGTCATTACCTGTTTGTATGCCCCTGATTTCATAGATATTTGCTGATGTTTTTATCACCATTCCAATAAAATTATTTATTCGTTCTGGCATATTTTGAATTCTAACACCTAAAGATGAGATTTGCATAAGTTTGTGTGTAACCTGTAAACTACATCCATGGAAGATTGTATTTTTTGCAAAATTGTAAAAAAGGAGATTCCATCCGATATTATCACCGAGACAGAAGACTTACTGGTTTTTAAGGATCTTCATCCAGCTTTCCCAGTTCATTATCTTATTGCCACCAAAAAACACTATAAAGATGTTTTTGAAATTGAAGATGGAGTTTTGGATGTTGTCAGAAGGCTTGCTCTAAAGATTCAAAAAGATGAAGACTTAGATGGCTTTAGACTTGCAATTAATGCGGGTAGCTATCCACGAGTAGCTCATTTTCATGCCCATTTTCATAGTAAAATACCTACTGAAGAACAATAAAATGATTTTAAATACTTTAAACAAAGAGATAGTTGAAGCCATGAAGGCAAAAAACGCTTTGCGGGTTTCTACTCTAAAGCTTTTACTTAGTGAAATTAAAAATTACCAAATAGACCACCCACAGATGACTTTGGAAGAAGAACTTACGGTTGTCAAAAAAGAAGCCAAAAAGAGAAAAGACGCTATTGTTGCCTACAAAAATGCCAATCGGCCAGAACTTGCAGACAAAGAAAGACAAGAACTAGAAATTTTGCAAGTCTATTTACCTCTGGAAATGGGGGATGGAGAGCTTGAAAAATTAGTAGATCAAGCTTTGTCTGAGACTGGAGCATCCTCAATGACAGAGATGGGTAAAGTAATTGGACTAGTGATGCAAAAGACAAAAGGCCAGGCTGATGGAGGAAAAGTAGCCAGTTTGGTTAAGCAAAAACTTTCTTCCTAAGATCAATGATTACAGTAACAGTCCACAACTTTGGCAAATATCCAGTTTCAGCTAAAAAAGTTAAGGAGATTGTCAAAAAGACACTTGTGAAAAATGGCATTTTATCTGATTGCGAAGCCTCTGTAGCTTTGGTTTCAAAAGAGAAAATGCAGGAATATGTCGACCTGTATTACAAAGATGGTCAGGATCATCCCGTTCTTTCTTTTCCAACCACTGAGATTCCTTCCTCTTTTGTCATGCCGCCAGATGGTCTAATCCATCTAGGAGAAATAATTATTTCTTACCCTTGGAGTGTTAAAGAAGCTAATTTGACAGGTAAGTTGGTTGAGAAAATTGTTTTGGAGCTTGCAGAACATGGAGCACTACATTTAATTGGTATTCATCATAACTGACTTTAAAATCAAGACTTTAAAACTAACATAAAGTGGGGTAAAGTTGAACTTGACTAATGACTCTTTACCTAAAGTATCGCCCGCAAACAATTTCCCAGCTCGATAGTGCCGTTGTCAGAGAACAACTGACCAACTTAATAAACTCACCTAGTCTTCCCCACGCCCTTTTATTCTCTGGTCCCAAGGGAACGGGTAAAACCTCAGCTGCCAGAATTCTGGCCAAGATTGTTAACTGCGAGAAAAATGCCAAAAAGTTGGCTGAACCTTGTAATACATGCAGTTTTTGTATCTCTACTGCCAAAGGCAACAACTTTGATGTTATTGAGATGGATGCAGCTTCCAATAGGGGCATAGACGATATTAGATCTCTAAAAGAGAAAATCATTCTTTCTCCGGGAGCGGGGAGAAAGAAAATCTATATCATTGACGAGGTTCATATGCTGACAACTGAAGCTTTTAATGCCCTCCTAAAGACTCTTGAAGAGCCTCCAGAACACGTAATTTTCATTTTGGCTACGACTGACCCACAGAAACTTCCTGCAACCGTTAGATCGAGACTGATAGGAATCACTTTTGAGAAAGCCAAAGAGAATGAAGTCGTCAGGCAACTAACTAGAGTTGCCAAAAGTGAAAAATTGGATATCTCAGAAGAATCCTTGAAAGCAATTGCTAAGGCTTCAGATGGAGCTTTTAGGGATTCGGTAAAAACTTTAGAAGCCATTATTGCAAATCTCAAGAAGTTTGATCCACAAACTGTAAGTGACTATCTTTTTAAAACCAAACTTTTAAATCCCCAAGACTTACTAACGACAATTTCTAAAAAAGACGTCAAAAAGGGCTTAACGGCGATTGAACAGTTTGCCAATCAAGGTGGATCTGTCACAAAACTGATTGATGACCTTACTGCACTTCTCCATGATTTTCTCTTGGAAAGTGTTGGTATAAGAACTGAAAATGAAACCAGTCCGTCAGTCAATTTGACCCAAACAGAAATTGACCAACTGACAAACTTACTTCTGACTGCCAAAAGTGAAATGGCTTTTTCTACCATCTCTCAACTACCCTTGCAAATTGCAATTGTAAAGTTTTGTAAAAAGAAAAATGATGATCAAAATACTGATGAGAATGACAACAAAAAAGAAATCAACAATGAAGTTATCCGAGAAAAAGCAAAAGCTCAAATTGAAGAAGCTGCAAATATTGACGCCAATATTTGGCATAATATTTTAACTCAAATAAAAGGCAAAAGCCCTTCTGTGGAAGGATTTCTAAAGGCTGCAAAATTAATAAGTTGCAAAGAGGACAGGGTAACAATTGGAGTTTATTATAGATTTCATAAAGAACAGTTGGAGTTGGCAAATAATAAGCGGATTTTACAAGACGCTTTGGGTACGGTTACGGGCAACCATTTAAAAGTTGAATTTGTTCTGGCCGAAAAGACTGCATCAGCCAGTCTCAAGCCAAGTTTGACTGCTACCGTGGGGGGCGATATACTTGAAGCTGCTAAGGAGATATTTGGTACATGAAGAGCAAATTGTAATTTGCTCCACATGATGCTATTTAGAGAGATTAAAAAGAATCATGTTTGACAAATTGGGACAACTTAAGGATTTAGCCAAAATGAGAAGTGAAGCTCAAAAGCTTCAGAAGGAATTGGAGTTAATTACCTTGACTAACGACCATAAAGGTGTAAAGGTAAAGGTAACTGCTGCCAATAAAGTGGTTTATATTGAATCAAACGGTAAAAATGATGCCATGATAGCAGAAGCTGTAAATGAAGCCTTCAAAAAAGTCCAAAAGGAAGCCGCCAAGAAAATGATGGAAATGGGCGGAGGGCTTTCAGGACTTCTGGGCAGATAATCCCACAGCAATTGACTTCAAAACCAGCATGTATGTTATTCTTAAAAGATGCTTGACCAGGGCAAAAAGATAAAACTAGTAATTTTAGGGGTAATCTTGTTGGCTTTTCCAGTGGTGATCTATTTAATGCCTCAGATTACCAATTTTATAAATAAAGCCTCAGGAACCACTGCCAACTTAGTTGTGGATCCTTCGATTGAGTATGGCCAGAAAGATGGAGTCTGGAAATACTTAGCCCAAGGAGGGGAGGAACAAGGAAGGAGCCTAGCACCGGTCATAAATGAAGTTAAAGCTCTTTCTCCAAGATTGATTAGAATTGATCACATCTATGATTTCCACAATGTTGTAGCCAGAGACGGCAGTGGCCAACTTACTTTTAATTGGACAAGTTTAGACGCTACAGTCAATGACATTTTGGCAACTGGAGCCAAACCTTTCTTTTCTCTTTCATATATGCCCACAACCATCTCTTCGGGCAAAGAAACAGATATTCCCAACAACTGGGGAGATTGGGAGTTGGTGGTTCAAAAAACAATTGAACATTATTCGGGCAGAGAAGGGATGAATATTTCTGGCGTGTACTATGAAGTTTGGAATGAGCCAGATTTATTTGGTGACTTTAAAATTTACGGCAAGAAAAACTATCTGGACTTATATTTGCATTCAGCCCTTGGAGCGGGGAGGGCTAAAAATGTGCAGGTTTTTAAGTTTGGCGGACCTGCAACCACGGCATTGTATGAAAATTGGGTAACCAAGTTACTAGAGTTTGTGGATACTAACAATTTAAGGTTGGATTTTTACTCTTGGCACAAATACTCAACCAATATGGATGATATTGAAAGAGACCTGTATAACGTTAGAAATTGGATGGCCAACTCAACTAGTCACCAAAATGCAGAACTTTTAATAACCGAGTTAGGACACAATCCTAAAATAGACAAAGGCTATGACACTTATTTTAGCGCTATCCATACGTTGGCGACATCAGCTCTACTTGAAGACCAAATCGGCAAAGCCTTTAACTTTGAAATCAAAGATGGACCAGGACCAGAGAAATTCTGGGGCAGATGGGGAATTCTTACACACGAGAAATATGGAACCCCGGAAAAAAAGCCAAGGTATAATGCCTTTTTATTTTTAAATAGATTAACTGGCATGGGGATTAGCACCCAAGGTCAGGGAAGTTGGGTGAAAGCCTTTTCCAAGTATGACAAAGAGGCGGGAAAAATAAAAACTTTGGTAGTAAATTATGACTCTAGTGGGTCACATTCTGAAGCTGTGCCAATAACCTACAACAATTTGCCGTTTAGTGAGTTTACTTTCAGAAGAACTGACTATTCAGGAAAAGTAAGAGACTTAAAAGTGGCAACCTCTTCAGCCACTTGGGTAACAACTGAACTAATGAATCCAAACTCGGCTGCCATTTTTGAAGTTGTTAAGCTACAATAAAGATCCATTTATGAAAATTGCTAAGCCCTTACAAAAAGTTATTGACTCATTTGAAAAGCTGCCTGGAATTGGGCCAAAGTCAGCCCAAAGGCTGGCTTATTATCTCTTGCATGTCCCACAGTACGAACTCACTTTTATCGCCGAGTCAATTGAAAATTTGAAAAAGCAAACAGTTCTTTGCACTAATTGTAAAAATGTTTCAGAAACTGATCCTTGTGAGATATGTGACAATAACAAAAGAGAGAGGAAAACAATTCTGGTAATTGAAGAGCCTTTGGATATCTTAGCCTTTGAAAAAACCGGCAAGTATCAAGGTGTGTATTATGTTCTTCATGGCTCAATTAGTCCTTTGGACAACATTGGCCCTGATGAAATATATATAGAAGATTTGCTGAAGAGATTGGGTAGTGAAAAGGAAGTGGTAGAGATAATAATTGCCACCAATCCAACTATGGAAGGAGATGCAACGGCGATGTATATATCAAAAAAAGTAAAACAGGATTTTCCAAAAATCAAAGTTACTAGACTGGGGATGGGAATTCCAACCGGGGCGGATTTAGGCTATGCTGATGAAAATACCCTAAATCAAGCTCTTACCGGAAGAAGAGAAATGTAGATATATAAAATATATGCCCAATCCAATAGCTCAATCTGTAAAACAAACAACCAAAGATTTAGCCAAAAACTTTGCCAGGCAGGTTGCCAGGGAGCCGTTGGAGATTCTAAAAACTGCCACAGACCAAGTGAGAAATATTGAAACCAGGGGAGAAAGACCAGCAGATTCTGACCATTATAGGGAGACAAACAAAAAACCTGACCTGCCAGATCCACAAAAGCTACAAGCTCAATCAAGAAGATTGATGCAGGCATTTGAACAAGAACTGGAAGATATTAGAAATTTGGAAGCACAAAAAAGAATGCAAGTTCTAAACCAAGAAGAAAAACAAGAAGAGTACAAAGAAGAAGAAAAGAAACAAGGATTTTTTTCTTCAGTTGTTGCCCAAGGAAAGAAAAGACGACAAATGTTTGGCCAAAAGGGCAAGAAAGGACCCAATCAACCAACCGGCACAACCAAAGCAGAAGTCAGAAAACCCCCAAGTGGATGAGATGTTATAATACCTATAATGTCTGAAAGGGAGCCATATATTGGTGTTACTGGAGTCAAAACTGATTATGAGGCTTTAAGTTTGGTAAAAAGCTTCAAAGAGGCTGATATAAAGTCCATAGGTTATATTGGTATGATAGGTATACTCTCTTCTAGTAAACGCTTGCTTTCCGATTCCCATCTGGAAGATGTTGCCAGTATAGCTTTAGCAAGCCAATCTTCAGATACCGTAAGTATTGTCCACTACTATACTCCAGATCCGGGAAATTTAGAAAAAGAAATGAACGAATTGATTGTTGGCGTTAGAAGAATTGATGAAAGCGCTTTAGATGGAGTCCAAATAAACATCCCATGGCCGGAACCAAAAGTGTTGTGTAGGCTAAAGAAAGCTTATAATCTTCAATTTGTTCTCCAAATGGGTCCTCGGGTATTAATAGATAATGCTTCGGAAAAAACATTACTTAAGCAAATACAAACCTACAGGGGCATAGTTGAATATATATTAATAGATCCATCTGGAGGACATGGGAAAAATTTGGATTTCACGACTGCCGAAAAGTTCTCCAGTTTGATAGAAGAGGCATTTGAGGGATGTTCGAATCTACCAGTTGTTATCTTTTCTGGGGGATTGTCGGATGAGAATGTTTCAGCAAATATAGCTTGCCTTCAAAAGTTTGCACGCTGTTGTTTTGGAGTGGATGCGCAAAAAAAGCTTATGGGTATAAATGGTTACTTAGATTTATCTAAGACAAGAAGATATATTTTCAATGCTTCAGAAACACTTGGATAGAATTGGTTGGGACTTACTCTCGTTTATACCACTTTGTCAGTCGTTCTTGTATTAGACCGTTTACGTCTGTATATACCTTTCCTAAAGTAGACTTATAATTATGGTGCTTGACTTTAACAAGAGCTGTTGGTTTGGCAAATGTTCTTTTCAATTTGTCTAAAATTCTTTCGGGATCCAGTTCTACTATAAAGGCACTATTTGACTTTCCATGCAATTTTTGTAAGGCAAAATTTGTCAGTTCCAGCGTTGTTCCAGTATTTGTGTTGTCATCAACAAGAACCACGTTCCTTTCACTAATAAGTTCTTTGTGGGGCAAAAGTATTGATAATACTTGTTCTGGGGTCATTGCCTCATAATTTTTACTGTGAACAGAGATTGGAGCAAAGATAAGACTTGGTTTGTTGGATGAATAGTATGTCTCATATGCCATTTGCAAAACGACTGCGGCCTCTATTCCACCAGACTGGATCCCGATTATAGTCTCAGTGTCAGGATTTCTAAGCGCAGTTTCACTAGCACCAAGCATTATGCTCAAAGGATTTGTTGCTTCCGGTAGTATGAATCTATGTACTTCTCCAGGATCAATATTCTCATTCATGTACTGCAGTAATTTGTTTGTTATATTTCTTAAATCTTGATTACCATTATCGAAGTTCATTCCCAGCATTGCTTGATAATACATTCTGGTAATTTGTATAGTTAGATCCTTAGATTGCGTCTTTGCTTCTAGGTAGCCTTCTGAAGTTTCCTGTTTTCCTTCCCTTTCTGGATATGTGATTGCATTGAAAATGCAAATGGAATGGGTTTTTAAAATATTTAAAATCCCAAGATATAAGGGCAAATCTTCAGAAGTCAAGTTTTTTCTGTCTATTTTGCTAATAGTTTCTAAGCCAACCATCAAGTCATTTTGCATAACCTTTATTTTATCTGTAACCCCCAGTTTCTGATCTACGGAACAGTATAAGTTAGGTCCGCCCAACTCTAATGCCTCTCCCTTTCTGTCGAAAAACCTGCTTTCTGTATAGAAATCACCTAACGGCGAATCTGGCAATTTTCCACTTTGAAAAACAAAAGTTCCTAATTTTGGGTTTACAAGAGGGTATTGTTTTCGACCTTTTCTGCTAACTTGGCTTTTCTTACCTCTTTCATTAAAGTCGTGCAAGTCAAAATTGGCCAAAGATGGAAAAAGGATTTCTGTTGATCTACCTTTTCTCATGAGGTGTACTAGGGCAAGAAATTTGCGCTCATGCAAATTTAAGACCACCTCTGCTATGTCGCTTGCAATTTGCGGGTCGTGTACATCAACTTGATATTTGAACTCGGTCTGTTCGGATATATTATCCATATTAATGTATATTATAGCTTGATAACGCCCATTTTTCCATAAGAATTGGGTATTGACTTCAGCTATGTCGAATTGCTAATCTACATTCAGATGAATGGTAAATTAACAGTTTCTTGTTGCAACTCCCAGGTGTAGTTTGGGAGTTTTTTCTTTTTTTTAGGACAACTCCCGAAAGGGAGTTTTTTAATTCATAAAGATAGAATATGCAAAATTTTGAACAAATATTAAATAATACTAAGAGAAAAAATCTCATGGTTATTTTTCCACATCCTGATGATGAGACTTTCGCGTCTGGTGGACTACTTTTGGAGGCCAAAAAATATGGCTGGCAAACAATAGTTGTCATTTTGACAAAAGGTGGGGCAGGTAAGATCCACATAGACAGTCAAAGCAAAACTCTAGAGGAAATAAGGACTAATGAACTTGCAGAGGCTGTAAATATTTTAAAAGTTGACCATTTAGTTTTAGGAGACTTTCCTGATGGAGGTCTAAGAAAGAAAAATGCTAAATGGGTCTTATGGCTTTCAAGCCAGTTAGACAAATTTAAGCCTTCTTTAGTTGTCACTTATGATAATGCAGGATTCACTGGACACCCTGACCATATTATTCTTTCTTTAGAAATAAAAAAGCTTTTAGAGAAAAGAGAGAATGTTGACCTGTATTGGGCGACTTCTCTTGAAGACAAATTCATAAAATTTGTTAATATAAGGCTGCTGAAAAATTTGGCTAAGACGACTCATGAACTCAATTTGGATCCAACACTGCTATTCAGTAAGTGGTTGGCAATTTTAAAGCACAAAAGTCAAGGATATGGCAAAAAATATGGCCTTCAGACTTTAGCCTATTTATTTAAAAATCATTTTGAGTGGTATCATAAGGTAGATCTGGATGTTGATTACGACTATAAATTTGTAAAGTTTGATATATAGCTATGAAAATATATAATTCACTTACTAGAAAAGTTGAAGACTTTAAGCCAATCCATCCATCAGAAATTGGCATGTATACCTGCGGACCTACAGTGTATGACTATGCCACTATTGGTAACTTTAGAACTTACAGTACTGGAGATCTTTTGTTGCGAGTTCTTAAATATAACGGTTTCCAAATTAAGTATGTAATGAATTTTACAGATGTGGGGCACCTTACAGGGGATAATCAGGGAGATGCAGACACAGGGGAAGACAGACTTGAAAAAGCTGCAAAGAGAGAAAAAAAGACTGCTTGGGATGTAGCAGCTTTTTACACAGAAGAATATATAAAAGATTATGCCAAGCTTAATTTGACAAAGCCTGATGTATGGGCAAAAGCAACTGATCATATTCCCGAACAAATTAAGTTAGTACAAGAATTAGAAGAAAAAGGATTGACTTACAAAACTTCAGACGGTATTTATTTTGATACAGTTTTTTTTGAAGAAAAAACCGGTAAGACATATGGGGAACTTTCTACTCTTGATCAAATAAAAGAGGGAGCGCGGGTTGAGCCAAATCTGGAAAAGAAAAACCCCAGAGACTTTGCTCTTTGGAAGTTTAGCCCTCAAGGAGAAAAAAGAGATATGGAATGGGAGAGTCCGTGGGGAATAGGTTTTCCCGGTTGGCATATTGAATGTTCTGCTATGGGAATGAAATATTTAGGTGAAACTTTCGACATTCATTTAGGGGGAGAAGATTTAAGGTCAACCCATCATCCAAATGAAATTGCTCAATCTGAAGGAGCAACGGGTAAGAAATTTGTAAATTACTGGGTGCATGGAGCATTTTTGAAAATTGATGGTGGAAGAATGGGTAAGAGCTTGGGAAATGCCTACAATGTCACCTATATTCAAAATAAAGGCTTTGATCCATTAGCACTTAGGTATTTCTATTTGACAGGAAAGTATAGAGAACCATTAAACTTTACTTTTGAAGCTTTGACTGGATCTCAGCAGGCTTTAAACAACCTAAGAGAGCAGGTAAGGGCTTTAAGAAAGCAAGACAAACAAAGGACTGTGCTTTCAGAAGAAAAAAGAGCTCAAACAGAGAAATTCAGGCAAGAATTTTTAGAAGCCATTAATAATGATCTTAATTTTCCTCAAGCAATGGCTGTAGTTTGGTCAATGCTTAAAAGTAACATCCCTTCTGAAGACAAATATGATCTTCTTTTAAGTTTTGATGAAGTCTTGGGACTAGATTTAAGAAATGTGGCTGAAATTTCTTTTGGGATTCCAGAAGAAATAAAAACTCTAGTTACCAAAAGAGAAGAGTTAAGGAAAGAAAACAAATTTGAAGAAGCAGACCAGGTAAGGAAGGAAATAGAAAACAAAGGATTTGAAATTAAGGATATGGGCGAAAAATCAATAATAACTAAGTCTTATTGACAAATAGTAGTTATTGCGATATACTGGTATTTGCAATGGATTATACAACAATTACTCCTAAGTTCCAGGTTCATATTCCAGTTGAGATCAGAAAGAAAGCTGGCTTGATCAGGCATGGAAAAGCGAAGATAAGAGCTGAAAAATCAAAAATCATAATTGAACTTATAGATAGCAAAGACAATATTATGGCTTTGGCGGGAAGTCTTAAGATGAAAAGTCCTGTTCCTGTTGAAAAAATAAGAGATTATATTGATTATTCAAATATTTAATGAGAGTTTTTCTAGACACCAATGTTTTCTTGAGATTTTTCCTTGCGGAGGAGGATAAACATCAAGAGTGTGTTGAGCTTCTAACTAGAGTAGAAGAAGGATTGCTTGCTCCTTACACTTCTAATATTGTTTTAGGAGAGATAATTTATACTCTTTTGAAGTATTACAAACAGACAAAACAGCAAACGATTGAAAAAATAGATGGAATATTAAAAATACGCAATCTTACTGTTATTGAAAAGACTGACACTGGGAAATCTTTGGAAATTTTCAAAAAATTAAATATCAAGTTTGGTGATTGTCTGATTGCAACCCAGATCCCTAAAAATATAACCTTAGTAAGTTACGATGAAGATTTCAAGAAGATAAAAAATCTTTTGCTTGCTACTCCAGACAAATTAGTAAATAATTAGCTTACTAATGAACTTTTTGCAAAAGATTGATCCCTTTATTCATATCTTTTTTCTCGTTCTAATATTAGGTCTTTTTGTCTATGTTTTTAGAGTTGATAAGCAAATTAAAGATTTATATAAAAGGGAGCCGATAAATACAGAAACCATTAGAGAAATTAAAACCGTTGAAAAGGTAAAGGAAGTAATTTCAACTCCTTCAGCCAGTCCGCAAACAGTGATTCAAAAGGAAACGGTTATTGTTAATCAGCCAGCTATCAGGGTAGGCAACAGAACTTCATATATCCCTATGGGTTCTATTACAACTGCAATCAGTACTAGTTGGAGTGATGTTAAAGATTCAGAAAGTTATATAGATTTGAAAAACGACTTTTCACAAACTGCCTATGTTACTTTTGAAGCCAGCTTGAAAGTTGCAGACGGAAATGGCCAAGCCTTTGCAAGATTATTTGATGCTACCCATGGGATTGCAGTTGACGGAAGTGAAATCTCAACTACCAATAATGCTGATTTTAAATTTGTGGGGACTAACAAGTTAAACCTTTGGAATGGCAAAAATCTTTACAAAGTCCAATTAAAATCCTTAAACGGTTTTGTAATTACCTACAGTGGGGGAAAGATCAAGATAGTCTACTAGTGAAACTATTTAGTGGCTATTTTCACTGTAGTATTGTTGCTTTAGGGCTTGAAGTAATTTCTTTCTCTTTCTGTTATCTGTGATTGACCTCATGTTTGTTTTTAGATAATAGACAATAATGGCGTCTAATTCAGAGTAAGTCTTTTTTCCAAAGTGTCTTAATACATGTCCAGTATCTTCTGAGAAATGTCTCATAGAAGCATCATCAGTTAGTTTGTCTAAAGTTCGGCCAGTAATAGGATATTCAATGTTCAAGTGATCTAATGTTGCTATTTCGTTGAAATGTCTCTTTGCATCAAGAATAATTCCCTTGGCTGTGTTTCTTAGTATGTCTTCATGTTCAGCGACTATTGGTTTGTTATCTGGATCACATAAAGGATTTTTGTCAGAAACCCAACTACTGGATAATCCTTTCAGGATATCTGCTATTGATCTTTCGAAATCATACTCTAACTTTCTCATTTTTCTTGCAACTTGTTCGAAATTGGACGGGGGGAGAAAATTTCCACAAACATATCTATGAATCAAACTGATAATCCGGGTTGCCGGTCTAAAAGTTTTCGGATCACCTGCATCTAATAGCTGATTTAACTCTTCAATTGTCATACCCACTATTTGGTCGATAACACTCATATAGTCCTCTTCAGATGAAAGATGTATTTGTCTTCCTGTTATTTCACCCCAATTCCCGGCTAATGTCTTGATTGTCTTTTGGTAGGTTTCGACAAGGTTGTGTTCCTCCATAAGTTTGGGGTTTTGAAAGATTTCCTCCCAGCCATCAAACATATGATGAGATTTTTCTATCGGCTTCTCTGGTGGAAAAATAATTTGAGTTCCACCTGTTTTGTGATATCTGGTAGAAATTTCTGCTTTTAAAGCCCAAAATTTCGCACCCTCTTTTTTCTTTTCGGAATTAATTTCTATACTTTTTCTCCTTAGATCGTTTTCAAGGCTAGTATAATAAGCAGAAAGGGTTTGAATCTCAGATTCGATGACTGGGTCTTTTGGATCAAGCCTTTTTTTCACCCAGATTTGGTCAAAGTATTGGCTTGTTTCCGCTTTTTGATCATCGCATTTGGCAGCTTCCTGTTCCATTTCACTGTCGAGATGCAGTCTGTAATCACTTTCAGCCCTTTTAATCGCCATATATAGAAGGTGTTCTAGAGATGTTGTATCTCGTTCAACTGGATTCTCCATTTCGTCACTCGGGGTTTCACTAAATAAATCTTCTATTGATGTGTACAAGGTTATTTTCCCAAACGAATAGTAATGGTCTGTGATTAGTTCAGCAATCTTTGAGAATTTATCTATAGTTTCCATATTATGGTCTCCAAGGTTGTCGTATATTTCAATAACCTTTCGCAATAGAGCTGGAGCCAGCTGATCTAGACTTGTATTTTTGTATAGTTCAAGCCCTTTTTCTGAGAGTAATACTGATTCTGTTGTCATGATGTTTGGTCTAAAATAAAAAGAGAAAGAAGAAGTTTATTAAATACTCCCACCGGTATAGGTATCGTAAATGTCACGAAGATTGGCAAGAGAGGCTCCTCGTATAGAGTCTGAAACTTCTATATGATTATATTTTCTAGCAATTAAGGCCGTTACTATATCAAGCTCTGTATAATGGGCGATACCGTTTTGGATCACGCTTGGTTTTGCTACACCAGAGATTGTTCCAAATACAGTTTTTTAATTCGGTTTCGGTTAATGGCCATATCAGGTCTGGAAATTCCGACTTGTATATATTTTCGATCAGAAACTCTACAGCCCATTGTACTTCTCTATGGAGCTCAATTTTGTTTTTAGGAAAACCGGTAGTGGGTACTTCAATTTTGTTTTCCAAGTCGGTGCTTAATATTGTTGCAGAAAGTTCCTCTGGTCCCTCATATTGAGTAAACCTGTAGAGCACATCTCTTAGAAATTGATTTGGAGTCATAATAGAAAAATTTGGGTCGTTGATAATGGTCATATAAAAATCTCGCCAAACTTTGCCACGACCTTTTGCATTGTCATACAGAACTTGAGCGACATGCCCCATGTCTGCGCCGTTTACTGCTTTAATTTTGTCTTTTAGTCTTGTTCTTGCAGTAATTGCTATATTGGATATTTCATCAACTGTTTGACTAGTTTCGTTCACAGTCTGTGCTAACTCTTTAAAACTACCGTATGTAAAAATGATTTGACCTTCATCGTCTACAGTATATGAAATGAGTTCAGTAATAAGATGCAGACTCGTACTTTTTTCTGCTGTTTGGCCACCCTCTACGGTTTCTAGGCTTTTTTGAGGTATTGTTTCTTCGAGAGGTTCTGTTTCTTGTGAAGATACTAATCTGTCAATAAACCAAGACATTGGAATATCTATGTTGTCTGGGTCTAAGCCCAATTCTCGAAGATCTTGGTTTATTTGGTCTTTAGCTTTTGCAAAAACATCTTTAACATCATTTAATAATTGTTGATCTTTTGGAGTAAGCTGTCCTAAGTGTTGTTTGTAAAATAAACTTTTCCAGGCAAGCTGTTGGGCGAGCTCTGCTTGGCCTTCATCATGTGCTTGCCAAGCTTGTTGTTCCAATAATGTAACACTCTCTGGTGTAATAAAGTTTTTACCAAGGCTTTTAACCTCAATGACACCCGCTTCAGTTAGGTTTATAAATTCTTCAGGACGAGGACTCATAGTTTTTTGTTTTGTGATGGATTTATATCACGTCTTTTTATAATTGTCAATAAAAACTTGCTACCAATAATTAATTGATATATGATACGCTCACTTTAATGACTGCAGATAGGAACAATAGTAACGAATTAGCACTCCCTGTTGGTGTAACCCAAAGAGAGGTTAAACTTCATGCTGGACAATTTGCAAGAGCAACAAAACGTGCGGGTGACGTGAGTTTTTTAAATCTATATTTAGACCTGAGAAATTGTATCGACGATGAACAAAGAAAAAGTATTTTTGCACTAGCACTCAATGCATTAGATGTTGAACTTACAAGAGGTGAAATAACTTTTGAAGCATTTCATGGTAGAATCAACGAACTTGTAGGGCTTGACGATTCTCCGTATGAAAACGGTATGGCCAGAGGTTATGAATTAATTAAAGATGTGATAGTCAAACTAGCAGAGATGGATAGCGAAGTTGTGCCTGATGGAGAAGAACTAGCGCTTTTTGATGAAGGTTTGGAAGTTGACCAAGAAAAAATGACTCCATATGGTCTTGCAATTAGACTTTGTCGTAACATCTCCACGGAAGCAATGGTGAAAAATCTCGATATGTTAGATTTAAAACTCGGGCTTGTGACTCCTAGAAGGGTTGCGGAGTATTTAGGTAGATATATCTGGGATGTTTTTAACTATTACAAAGAAGTCCACAATAAAAATGGAAATTCTAGTTATCTTTATGTCGAAGGTGTTGAGAAAGCAAGGGACATTTTAAACAGAATCATTGAAATTGAAGACGAGGGAGAGAATGGTTTTGTGGGTGAGGTTTTGGCAGAGTTAAAGAAAAGAGGAAACTTTTCAGATAGAAGTGAAATAGATGTTTCTTTTTTTCAAAATGCAATTCAGCTTATGGCAGACAATGGTTGTGATTCTGCAGAACAATTGCTTTCTTCTGGCTGGTTAGATAGATATAGAATACATCATTTAGATGATGGGGAGGATTAAATGTCTGAACGGCAAAATCATAAGTTGCTGGCAATTGCCAAGATAGAAGAGCAATATCGAAACGAAGGTCTTCAGTTTCCTATATAGCAACCTCAAAACAAAATGACAGTTTTGATATAGTTAATTAGTGTATTTAATTAGCCTCACTGCCCAGGAGTCTGAAATTCTTTCTGACTATGTAAAGTCTTGTCCCATTGAAACCATTCGCCTTCGTGCACATGCTCTTTTGATGAGAAATAGAAGTTTGTCTTTGGAAGACATTTCTCCTCTTGTTTTTAGATCTCAAAGAACTGTAACCCGTTGGCTTGAAGAGTTTTCTGAAAAAAGATTAGCTTCAATTTTCTCAGGCCATATTGATAATCAAAATGCTTCCAAATTAACCAGAGATCAAAAAAGACAAATAAAAGAAGTTTTGTCTACTCCACCCAATAAATATGGAATACCTAAAGAATTTTGGTCTGTCTCAAAACTCAAAGACTACATTAAAGCTACGTTTGGTGTAGTGTATGAAAGTGATATTAGCTACCACTTTTTACTTCAATTTTCTGGACTTTCTTTCAAATACCCAGATAAAACTAGTCCAAGACGTGATGAAGAATTAATTGCAAAAAGAATTCAGGAAATAAAAGAAGAGGTGGAACCTCTTCTTTCTGATCCTTCTTGGATTGTTTTAGCTTCAGATGAAGTTAGAGTTCAATTGGAATCTGAAATTAGAAGAGCTTGGCTGGTTAGAAATAAAAAGACCAGGATCCAAACTGAAAGAAGTAAAGAACATCAAAACTACCTTGGGTTTTTGGATCAGAAAACTGGAAACTGCCAAGTATTCCAAATTAAAAGAGGAAATGGCACTGAAACTATTAGAGTTTTGAAACAGGTTGTAAAACAATATCAAGGTAAAAAAGTTTGTGTTGTATGGGACAATGCCAAATGGCATAAAGGAAAACTTCTCAAATATGAGTTGGCAACAACCAAAAAACTACAAAATTTACACCTAATTAGTTTTCCTCCATATGCTCCTGAAACTAACCCAATTGAGCATGTTTGGAAATATGCAAAAGACAAAATAGCAAATAAAGACTCAGAAAACTTTGACCTGATAAAACAAAAATTTCTTGATACAATAAACAATAGATATTTCAATTACAAAATCTGACATTTTGTTTTGAGGTGACTATAAATCTGCCAAATATAATATTGAGAAGAGCCATTAAATATGCGGACGAGCATGGTTTGCGAATAATAACTCCTAGACCGCCAAGAATAAAAGGAAACATAAGGTCTTTTGAAATCATCAAGGAAGAAAATGACCAAGAAGGGGTAGAAAAGGTTATCTTTACAGCTTTGTATGAAGGTTGTGATGGCCAACTTCCGAGAAATGATTCTGGAATTAGCAAAGCCATTACAAAGGGATTGGAAAAAAGAGAAAACTTTTTTAACGAATCGTTTCCTATTGTAAAGAAACTCAAAAAGCCGACTAATTTGGCTAGCAAGGACACAAATTTACCATTTGTTTCTTATAGTATTATTGTTTGTGACGATTTGGGTTATGCTAGGCAGACTTTAGATCGGGCTGAGATTGAGTATGAAAATAGGTATCACCTGGCTTCGTTGCCAAACCTTAAATATTTACACGAGTCATACGAAGGTCGACTTAATCTCGTTAAAGCTTTATGTGGATCATTAACTCATAAAGTAGGATTTGTGACTGAAATTGGAAACGTAAAGGAACAGGCGGTGATTATCAGAGGGTATTTGGCAGCCATAGCTTTGGAGGCCTTTGGCGAAGAAAATAAAACCTATGATCCTTTCTTTTTTGATTTCCAAGACCTGACGGAATTAGCAGTCGTTGGTCAACTAATTCGTGAAGACAAGAGTAAATTTAATCAAATCATAGATACTGCAATGGTCAGATTTGGAGAGGTTGGAGAACTTGAAAGTGAAATAAAGTCCATTTTTGAAAACTATTTAAACTTTATAGTTTTACAGACGGCCAGATGGAATGGTTCGTCTAAGAGTTCGCTACTGTCAATAGAAAACCCTCAATATTGGACCAATTTGCAAAACTTTTTTGAAGGTTTACCTGTTGATGCGAAGAGCGCAAGTCAAAAGTATGGTTTCACTCCAGAAAGTGCTCTGGAAGCACACAGAGACAAAATGCCACATTTGTGGCGCAATGCGGACAATATTCAAAGTTATTTGATCCCTTCGGGCAGGGATCTAGCCAGAGCAATATTACTTCTACATCGAGAAGGAGCTCCTTTGGCATATTCCACCTTTCTACCTATGTTAAATGGTGCGATTAGAGCAAGGCAACACTTCGACGAAGTTACGTTTCGGTATCCCAACCAAATTACACAATTAGAAAAGGAATTAATGGAAATAGATCAGGCAATGTTGGTTGATCAATTAACGTCAAGCGAAGCTCAAGAATTCATTAATTCCTATGAACTGAGGTCTAAAATATTGACAAGAACCAGTCAAGAGTATGAGCAGGCTCTGAACTACGAACAAAGAGTTATTTTAAAATTAAATCTTCCTTTGAAAGAGGATAGAATATCGGTTTTACACGAATACATCGTTATGATCTCAAATGAACTAGAAGATAGGCAGCGAGAACTAATAAACACAAAAGACCGAACAGTTACTAAATTAAAACAGCCATCTTGGTTAGATTTTGACAGATTTACTGTTTCGAAAGCACATCCTAATGGTAGTTTAGAAGTGATAGACCCAACGGACACAGTGGTTATAGATTCCAAATTGATCAGAATATCCAGAATAAGAGCTGAGTATAAAATAGCTAGAGCGAAATACCTTACTCAAATCCGTCGGAGTTCTGAATCTAATTTAGATGGAACAAAAAGTATAAATTCAGATTTAGAGTCGCAAGTGGTAGTAGACATGCTCCCGGCACAATATCTAGAAGATCCTGAAAAATTAATCAGTTTTTTAAACTGGTGGAAAGGTAAATCCGAAAATGCTAATGAGGTTGGGAAACTACGGAGAGTAATAACAATAATATCCAATAGATCTCCGAACCCGCAACAACGAAAGTATGTCAAGAATGTCTTTTTTACTGATTTAAAATTGCTAGAAAAAAATAACAGGCGCTTAAAATTTGTATTGCAAGAGGAAAGAGAAGTTTCAGAACTGAGAATACAAGTAGCTTCTTGTCTTAGTACTGACTATATTAAAGGGGAAAATGAATTCAGAGCCAAAGCCAGAGAGATTCTTGCTTTAAATGATGGAAATACACTAGTTGGTGAATTAAGACTATCAATACTGCCAAAGGCAATTAAGGATGATTTATTAAACCAAGTAAATATCTCTGAGTATGGGGCGCAGTTAAATCAGGCTGAAAATCTATTAAGAGAGTATAGGAGTATTTTTTCAAGAAAAATAGTTAAGTTGGAAGTTTCTGATTCACTTCAAATTAAAGAGGAAATAGATAGCTATTTAGGAAGAGTAGAGTCTGAACCTCTTTATCTTGGAGCCAGTCACAGTAGAGCAATTTCATTTTTAAATAATCTTTCTCAGATGGCAGATAACCCCTTCTGGCCGGTGGTGCAAGATAGACCTCTTTCTAGACTAATGGCATATTTAAAAAGTAGAGTTCAAATTGCAAAAGCCCATTTGTATAAAGTCGAAGTTGACAGTCAGCTTTCTGAGCTGAAAAACCAACATAAATACTATGAATCACTCAAGGTGCAAGAAAAACTAAAAGTAAGAAGTGTTAGGCTTCAAAGTATTCATAAGTATAAAAGATTTGAATATGATCATGCTCAGGATTTACTTCTTAAAAAAATGCGAGAATTAGGACTTGCTTTACCGGCTAATTATTTCTCAGAAGGAGAATAAAATTGAACCTATACACTTGTCAATGTTTTGTTCAGAGGGTAACATGAATGTGTGAAGAAAATACTTACAATTACTGTCTTGTCAGTATTTACAATAATATTATTAACCAGCAAAAACTTGGTCTTGGCTCAAGATTTTGATTACCATAAAGCCTATGGGGATTATGTCTATAATTATGACCTCTATAAAAAAGCTCACTCCGACTTTGAATTAAAAAGAGCCCAGTATTTGCAAACTGGGACTTTGGCTTCCAAAACTGAAGCCCAAAAGGCAACAGCTGCCATGCTTCAGTCTCGTGACCAAACAACCATTACTTACTTGACTGCCATAAGGCTTAAAATGGCCGAGACTCAAGGTATTGATGAAGGTCAACGGGATACTTATTACACTTTCATTGATGAAGACGTATCTTGGTATAGATCTCATAGAGACGGAGTATCAAGTGCCGCCAGCCTTGAAGATTTGTCTAAAGATTCCGAGGAAGCTTATGCCAGATACCAAGCCACACTTTTAACAATTATAAAATCCTTGTCTTTAGTTTCAAATGGCAAAATTGATAATTTTCAATCTCAGTCTACCAGTCTTACTTCAAATCTTGAGGCTAAAATAAACGAAATTAGGGCAAATGGCGACAAAAAAACAGATAATCTGGCAAGATGGGTTTTGGAAGTCAGAAATAGAATAGACAGAAGCCAAGATAAAGAGATTGAGGCTTGGACAATATTAAATAAATTAAAATCATCTGAAAAAGAAAAATTAAATGCCTACAGTGACGCCCAAGCCAGATTTGCCGAAAGTTTGCAATATCTAAAGGAAGCAGTAAGTTATTTAAAACAAATTACAACTGAGATCAAAACTGCAGATTAAATTTAGGAAAATATGCCAGAAGAAAATAAGCAATTAACTAATCAAACACAAACAGCCGAAGTCGCTAATTCTGTTCAAACGCAAGTGCAAGCTCCATCTGTTTCTGAAAATTTACCCCAAGACGCGGTTTCAGCAGATTTTTTAAAGCTTAAGGGTTTTATTGGAAAAGTGAAGCAGGGAATTAAGGAAAAAAGAGAGTTATCTAAAAGTGGTGTTACAGGTCAACCTGTTTTCGAATTTTTAAAAGGCAACAAGGCCTTGATGTTTGCTTTAATTGTTTTTATAATCTTAGTTGTTTTTTTGGTTGCAGCGGCACTCTTTAAATCTCTGTCTTTACCAGGCAAGCCAGTTATTTCTCTTTCTCCACCAACACCTGTAGCAATCTTTGTGAGTCCAAGTCCAGAAAGTGCCACTAATCCTTCCAGATATGCAACTGATTCAGGCGTACTGGATCTTGAAAAGAAAATTTTGGAATTAGATAAAAACATGAGTGCCACTGAAATTAGGGAGTCCACACTAACACCTCCTGCCTTGGATTTTGACGTCAACTTAAAGTGATTTAGTTTGTGGCCTAAGCCTCTTTAGGGAAAAAGGCAGTGAGGTTTTTCTGACAATTATTCCTACCCGGTCAATTTGGGGGAATAGACCTCTTACTTCATCCATAAACTTTTGGGCAAGGTTACCAGTGAAGGAAGCGTAACCATTTGATTCGGATCTATTGCAGAGCCTGTTTTCATATTCTCTGATCACTTTCATTATTTGTTTTCCTTTAAGATTCAATTCTTCCTGCAGTCCCTCGGTGTCAAAAGCATATCTGTCATGCAAGTTTTTAAACTCATCAAACAACTCTCGATTCTCGTTGAGCATTTTTTGAAAATATTCGCGGTATTTGGTCACAGACTAAATATTAGGCAACTTTAAGCTTCAAATCAACTCTTGATTTTCCTTTTCGGTAGACTGAAGTAAAAAGTACTGCCTTTCTTCTCTTTGGTTTCAAACCAAATTTCCCCGCCATGCAGTTTGATTATCTGTTGGGCAACATATAGTCCAATCCCAAACCCCGGGCGGGATTTTTCCCCTTTGTAGAATTTATCAAAGACAAATGGACGTTTCTGGACAGGGATACCGATTCCTTGGTCCGTGACTGAAAAAGTGGTTTCAGTAAAGCTGTTGGCTATACTCAAAGTGATCAAGCTTTTTTCACTAGAATATTTAGCAGCGTTAATTATTAAATTTGTGACTACTTGTTCAATTCTGTCTTTGTCTGCCTCAATTAGAATCTCTGCTTTATTTTTGACAATCAGTTTGTGTTTGGGGTACAAGGGTTTTACTTCAGTTGCAACTTCCTTTACGATTTGAACCAAGTCAAATCTTTGATAATGGAGACTTACCTCAGTTTCGCTCCTGATGCTTTCCAAAATGTCGTTGATTAATCTAGTGAGTTTATCAAGCTCGCGGTTCATTAAGGCCAAATCAGAAATTCTCATTTTATCCGGCCTTTTCTTGAGTCGTCTGTTTAAGTGAATTTCCGTTAAAAGTTTAAGGACCGTCACTGGAGTTTTGAGTTCGTGAGCCGTTGAAGCTAGAATCTCGTTTTTTAAGGTTTCAATGCTTTTTCTTTTGGTAATGTCATGCATAATTTGGACATAGAAAAGAGGTTGGTTGTTTTTGACAACAGAGTAAAAAGTGCAATGGACTTGGTAGAAGCTGCCGTCCTTTTTCTTGTTGACTATTTCTTCTGTAGTGTAGGTACCACTTTTTTTTAAAAGTTTTTTGATGTTTAGGTAGACTTCAGGAGGAGTTTTGCCGCTTTTATTAATATTTGGATTACGACCGCAAACTTCCTCAAATGTGTAACCGGTCAGGCTTTCCCAGGCTGGATTGACATAGATTATTTTTAAGTCTGTATTAGTTATTAAAATTGGTTCAGAAGAGGAAGCAAGGATTTGCTTTAAGAGAAAAATTTCCTGGTCTGCAGCTTTAAGCTCTTGTTGAGCCTGTTTAAGCTTGGTGTTTGAACTTATCACTTTTAATAATATCTACTATTATACCTGTTTTTTTAAAAAAACAGGTAAAAGAGAGATCTTAAAATGATCCAGTAATAAAAGTCAGGGCAATGCCTTTTTGGTTGGCTCTTCCGGTTCTACCGATTCTGTGGATATAGTCTTCATAGGTTTCAGGCAGCTCGTAGTTAATAACGTGGGTAACATTAGGAATATCCAGACCACGGGAAGCAACATCAGTTGCCAGAAGGACTTGAATTTCGCTTCTTTTAAAGCTCTCAAGAATTCTTTGTCTTTGGCTTTGTCTTTTGTTGCCGTGGATGGCGCCGACTTTAAAACCTCGGTCTCGTAGTTCGTCGTCCAATTTTTCTATTCCATGCTTGGTTCTGCCAAAAACTAGGACCTTGTCAAAACCATCTTTAATAAGAAGGTCGTGAAGTCTATCTACTTTTTGGGAAGTATTGGCAACTGGAATTACGTCTTGATCCACATTTTCACTTGTTTCTTGCTTTTTGACCGAAACGGTTACGGGGTTATTGACAAAGGCTCTTAAAATATCTTCAACTTTAGGGGGTATTGTTGCCGAAAAGAAAAGTGATTGCTTGGTTTTGGTCATTTGAGAGATGAAATATTTAATGTCAGCAATAAAGCCAATATCGACCATCAGGTCAACTTCATCCAAGACAATATTAGTGTAATCCTCCAGATAAAGAGCCCTTTTTTCAACCAAATCCTTTAATCTTCCTGGGGTGGCAATGACCACATTGGGTCTTCTTTTTAATTCACTGTATTGTCTTCCTATATTGACTCCACCAATTATTAAAGTTGAATAAAGTTGAGTGTCTCTGGCAAAACTTCTAAATTCCTCTTGAATTTGTAAGGCTAGCTCGCGAGTTGGGGTAATTATTAAGGTTTTTTTACTTCTGTCTTGATACATTAACTGAATTAGGGGAATTAAAAAAGCTGCGGTTTTGCCGGTTCCGGTAGCAGCAAGACCGATTAGATCACGGCCAGCTAAAATGTGACCTATTGCTTGATCTTGAATTGGAGTCAGGCTAGTGTAGCCTTTGGCTTTGATGTTAGCTATTAAAGCAGGCGAGAGCTTAAAACTGGCAAAGTTGTTTTCAGCTATATAGGCCTCTTCAGTTGTTTGTACACTGGCTTTTTTTATAAAAAGATATGGGTCGTTGGGAAGAGATTTTTGCCTTCTAACATTACCGTTTCTGCCGTAAGGGCTGAAGCCGCGTCCAGCGCTATAGCTTCTACTACCACTAAATGACCTTCCACCGCCTCTTTGGGAGCCGTTTCTGGAATTAAAATTGCTTCTTTTTTGATACATAGTCAACTTAGATTCTTCTTCACTCTAAAAAAGAGTGAGAAGAACCAAATATAAAAATCATTGAAAGAGAAATACTAAGTGGAGCCATAAATGAGGAGTAAGTCCCGTATAAAAGGGAGAATCGTTCAAAATAGCTCAAAATCAGTCTGTGGCTAAACTAGCCTCAAAAAGATTTAATTCTTCTGTCAACTAGAAAGGAGTATACCACACAAACCCCAATTAACCTAATTCACTATAGGATAAGCCAGTCTACGGCTTTAAGGGAAGGCTAGAACATCGCTAAAGTCTAGACTAAACAGTACTTGACATACATAAAAGTCTATACTATTATGTAGTAATTATGATAATTAGACACCTTGACAGGGAACTCATGAGTCACTTTGATAAATATAATGAAGTTTTGGTCTTGCTGGGAGCCAGACAAGTGGGAAAAACTACTATTCTCAAACGGATTTTTCCAGAGGCTCATTACTTAATTGTTGACAATGAACCTATAAAAAATGCCCTTGAGCGTTACGATCCAACTGTTTATAAGCAATTGTTGAATACAATGCAAGGCATTGTTGTATTGGATGAGATTCAAAAATTAAGTGATCCGGGTCGCGCAACAAAAATATTTTTTGATCAACTTCCTGAATACAAACTTATTATTACTGGATCTTCAGCTTTTAATATCAAGAACAAGTCTTCAGAAAGTTTAGCTGGTCGTAAAATAGATTATCATCTTTACCCATTATCCCTTAGTGAATACTTAGTACAAAATAGTCTTGAGAATTCTTTGTCATTTCGACCGATGGAGGTACTGCTTCAAGAGGGAAAAGCTGGCGAAATATTTAAACAATATGATCATAAAGCGATTTTAAATAATATTTTGATATATGGATTATATCCTGCGATGCAGTCCCACCCCAGTGATTCAGTATATTTGACTAATTTAATTGATAGCGTTGTTTTTAAAGATTTAGTAGAGTTGTCTCTTTTAGAAAACAAATCTGCTGCTCTTTCTTTGCTTAAACTATTAGCTTATCAAATTGGCTCACAGGTCAATTATGCAGAACTGTCGTCCAAATTGGGAATCGGTGCACGGACTGTAAAAAGATA
The DNA here is from genome assembly GCA_964502815.1 of uncultured Gammaproteobacteria bacterium. Classification (GTDB taxonomy): domain Bacteria; phylum Patescibacteriota; class Microgenomatia; order UBA8517; family UBA8517; genus JBBTWO01. The sequence goes on from CAZCXV010000004.1 coordinate 51,289, forward strand.
TATCGAGTTATTTGAACAAAGTTTTATTATTTTTACTATAAAACCCTACACATCAAGAAAGAGAGATGAAATTGCAAAGATGCCTAAAATTTTCTTTTATGACTTGGGTTTAAGAAATGCTTTAATAAACAACTTTGAACCTATAGAGAATAGAGGAGATGTTGGTCAACTATTTGAAAACTTTGTTATTAGCGAATTCCTAAAATATAATAACTATGGAAACTTTGGATATAGTTTTAATTATTGGAGAACTAAGAGTGGCTCAGAGGTGGATTTAGTTTTAAGTAAGCCTAATCATGAGATTGTTGCTGTTGAAATAAAGAGTACCTCGCAACGAATTAACCAATCATTTGCGTCGCGATATCCAACAGCAAAGGTTGTGGTTATATCTAAGGATAATTATTGGGTTTAATACGAATGGGTTCCAAATATCTCAGCCGGGAGCTCATTTCACTGTCCTAACTTTAGAATTTAACTTCAGATTTAAATTACCTAAACCAAATAAAGAAAGATTGATTTTGAAGATAGATAAATTTGGTAAAATAGTGCATTCTAGAGTTAGAAGCAAATTTTCTTTACTTTAACTAATAATAATTTGATACTATGGATTAGCTATGACTGAAGAAACACCAAGGGAACAGTTAAATCTCCTATCTCACAATGTTTCCAGAAGACTTTTTTTGAAGACAGGGTTAACTGGTTTGTTGGCTGCTGCAGTAGGTAGCATTGTCAAATCGAAGATTAATTCAGGTTCAAGATCAAATCCACACACAGAAACTCCTATCGAAACTGCAATCCTGAAGACACCAGAATATCAGTGCGTAAATTTAGATGGCATAGACATTTATGGTACTAATGAGGCTATTTCTTCAACCACAGAACTCCAACAGCTAACTGATCAAATAAACGATCAATTTTTGATAGACAATGGTTTGAAACCGGAACCACAATTAAATGAATTTGAAGTAAGACAGAAACTGCTGGATGAAAGTGAAAGATATTTACAAGTAATAGTAAAAAAAGCATTATTTGATAATTTTGAATCACAAAATACTAGCAAAGATGGCATAGAGGTAAAGACTGATTTTATCAATTGGATTAAAGATCATATGGAGATTTTTAATAATTTCACAAGTCAGGGCGAACCAAAGACCGACTTGAAGGCAAAAATAAAGAGAATCATAGTGGTCCATGATGATTTTGATGATAGGTTTCCTAGTCACCAAAACGTTGCCACAACTACTTTAGATACTGACGCCCAATGGGCTTTCTTTTGGGATGTTAGGGGAGATGTAGATCCAACAACAAATGAATCACAAGCATCATCGTTTTTAAGACCTACTTTTGTTAATGGAAGGATTGTTACCATAGATTATGGAGTGATTCATGAATGGACTCATATGCTCTATAACTTGCCCGATCAATATATTTTTAATTCAGAAAAGTTTTCTTATCGTCCAGTAGACTTAATTCCTCCATTTCTAATGAGTCAGGGAGGTATGATGTATGACCGCTCTCCATGGTTTTATTACGCTCTTAAGTATATTCGTGATAACAATATACGAGGATATTATACAGATGAGAGGGCTATGGGGATTATAGGTCAAAGTTCTTTGAAAGAAGATCAAACGACTGTATTAGATATTTTTAAACAACATCCAAAGACTAACAGATTTGTTATTAAGGATGCAGATGACCAGCTTTTGGAAGCTCAGATAACAGTTTTAAAAAGCCGCAATGACCGAGATGGTAATTATTACAATCCAAAAAACTTCGAGCCTTGCTATAATGGGCAGGTGATTAATGGGGTTTTTGAACTAGATGCAGATATTTTTGCTTCGTTTGGTGCTGTAGATTTTGCTGGTAGAAGTGTTATTCAGTGGCCTACAAACTTTGTTTTTGAAATCACAACCTCTAAGGGGGATAAAGCAATATTACATTTTCCTGTTGTTATTTTTAATATTGCAAGTCTTGCAGGACTTGATGAAGCTAGTTATAGTCTCCAGTTATTAAATACAGATGCAACATCATCCACTAATCAACAAGTTATGCAAATGAGTGAATTTACACCAGAGCAAATGAATATACATTATCCATATGAAGCCGTAAACATCCCATACGCCCAGCTAGATATTGACAATATTCCTGTCTCTTTTCATTGGATAATGGCAGATCCTAAGATTGGTGAGATTCAAGATCGAAGTTTATTTGGATACTAAAGTAGGGCTTATAAAATATAATTTTTAAAAATGTTAAAATACAGCCATGAGTCTTTCAGTAGGAATAGTTCGAGTCAGAACCAACATTTCCCTTTTGAGCTTGTGATATCGCTTCCTCCTCCAAGAATTGCCAGATTAATAACGCAAAGAGACGAACTGGGAAGAATAATACACTCGCAGCCACGGTTATAAATTTAACTTTTATATAAATAACCTTATAAGTTTTGCTAAAATACTCCTCAATGGTAGAATTTACAGAGATGGACAAATTAGCAGGATCAGATTTGAACAGACAGTATCTGGAAGGAATTAATAAAGAACAACAAAGGATACTTGGGAATATTCCACCTGACATTCGTCCCGATAGAGAAAGAACTATTACTGGCACATTTCAATCATTAAGTAATAAGCTTGCTGCTCGTGAAGATTTTGAATTTGGAGAACGTCAGCAAGCTATTTTAAAACTAAAGATTACACGTCATCTTGAAAAAGAAGACAATATTGATGCGAGTACTTTATTCGACGCAATTATCGAGTCTCCAGGTTTTATAAATAAAGACAGAGGATCTTTGCAAAGACTGTTTGAGGTTCATGAAGAAAAAACACTGTTAAAAATTGCTGAAATTAGAAAGAAACTTGCAGAACGCCAAAAAGGAGAAGGTGCAAATCCTTGGGAGAATCTTTTTACTACTGAGTCGGGGAATTATTATGTAGCAAGGCTTTTGAATATGCCTCATTTGCAAATGGAATCAGCTTATATGGATCATTGTGTCGGTACAAGCGACTCGTATGTTAATAGAATGAAAAAGGGTGAAATTGAAATACTTTCATTTAGAAATGTACCAAAAATAAACTCCAGAACCCAGAAACTTGAAGGAGATACTCCTATTATCACAATTGAATATAACCTGAAAACAAATACCATTGAACAAATGAAAAAAGCTAATGATGAATATTTAAAGCCAGACGATCCTTATTTTAATGATGTAATTGATGCTCTAAAGCAATTAAGAGGAACGAGAACGGATACTGGAAAATTAAGAACTTTCGCTAAAATCAATCCAAGTGAATTAGAAAATATAAAAGTTGCCGATTATCATGTTCTTACAGAAAATGGTGCGATTTCATTTCGTGAATTTGACCCAGATATTGATGGCTTTGTATTTAAGACAGGAAAAATGGAAATTAAGCCAGAATATTCGCGGGTCGATGTATCAAAAATTGTATCAATATTAACAGGAGTCAAGTATGAACCAGAAGAATTAGCACGAACACAATCAGAAGTAACTAGTAAAACAAGATTTTATATTGGAGAATTTTATAAAGGAATTGAAACTGCTTTACCACTAAATGTTGAGATCCATCCAGGATTTCCAGAAGGAAAAAGGATGATAAGAAATGACACGATTGTTGAAAATAAAAATGTTTATGATTTGAGAACAATACTTAAGAAAAAAGAAGTTTACATAACAGATTATGCTGGTCAAATATTGGAAAACGCTAAGCTTGGTAATTCTGGGGAATATAGAACCATTATTCTTAGTGTTGGACACTTAATGAGAAAAACAGACACAAAAGGTTATTTGACAACAGGTGAAGTAAAAGGGAGGTTAACAGAACTTGGTTTACTGGATAAAGACAATCCTACACCTCCTGAAATAGCAGCATATTATGCCCTTCAAAATGGTGATACTATTGACATGTATGAATGGGTTTACGAGATTGGAATGGAACCGGTCGCTGATTCTGATGGCTACCCGAACGTGTTCGGTGTCAGTCGCGGTGAGTATGGCGTGGGGTTGTACGGCGATTGGATCGGTTCCGGCGACGGGTGGGGTTCTGGCGATAGGCTTCTTGTTTCAGTTCGCAAGTGATTTTGATTCTTTGACCCTTTGATACTTTACGTTTTTTGTTTTGACGTCAGCCACAAGCTGGGTTTATACTTTTAAAGTTTGGTTAATCTTGAACGGTTACGGCTGTTAGAAACCTTACTGATGAATTTAAACTGAGAACAGGAACGGTTAAGGCTTTTCTTGGAGGGTTTAAATTTGTCCACTAAAAAAGGAAAAACTTGGTGTCCCATGTTGGTTGATTACTCGAAAGAGGTTATCACACGTAAAATACAGCTGATGTCAATTTACAAAGGTAGTGGAATAGATGAGACGGTACACATAAACTGATTCTGATGGCAACCCGAACGTGTTCAATGTCAATCGCGATGAGAATGGCGTGAAGTTGAACGACAATTGGATCAATTCCGGCAACAAGTGGAATTCTGACAATAGGCTTCTTGTTTCAGTTCGAAAGTATTACTTTTTCCCCGCTCAATTTCTGGGCGGGGTTTTTGTATTTGATTTTTCAATATTAGTTCTCCAACCTCCAAACATTTTCCCAATTTCTGTTAATTTGATTGACATTTCTTCATATTGCTTATTTAAAATAAGTTTTGCTTCCCAAGCAGTTAGAATTAGAAACTTCAGTTTATCCAGAATCAAAATACATTCAGTTACTTTCTTTCTTTTTATTTCTTTTGGGCTAAAATAGGTTTCGTATGAAAATTCAAGCAAATCTAAGAATTTATTTTCAATTCTTGCCCCAATTGCATACCTCGCACCTTTCGGCATATGAGGGATAACTTGAAGCCATACCAGATAAGCCTCTTTGACTTTACCTATAATATTCGTTTGCAGAGAGAGAGAGAGAGTTATAGTTTCTCATTTATATGATGATATCATTTCAATCTCAAATTTGCTTGTTTCTTGGCAGGAATTCTTAAAAGGTAAGAAAAAGCGAAAGGATGTAATTAAATTTTCACTGAATTTAATGGATAATGTTTTTGAACTTCATAAAGATCTTGTGAATGGAAAATATAAACATAGTTTGTATCATGCCTTTAAGATAACTGATCCTAAAGCTCGTGATATTCACAAAGCAAGTGTTCGAGATAGGTTACTCCACCACGCGATTTACAGAATTTTATACCCATATTTTGATAAAAAATTTATCTTTGACTCTTATTCCTGCAGAATTGGGAAAGGGACTCACAAGGCAATCAACCGTTTTCAGCTTTTAGCTAGGAGAAGTAGTAAAAATAACACGAAAACAGTATGGATTTTAAAGTGTGACATTAAAAAATTTTTTGCAAATATTGATCACGAAACGTTAAAAAATATCTTAGCAAAATATATTAAAGATGATGGCGTTGTATGGCTGTTGAACCAAATTATTGACAGTTTTAGTCCAGGATTACCTTTGGGAAATCTTACCAGCCAGCTCCTTGTTAATATTTACATGAATGAGTTTGATCAGTTTATGAAACGTAAATTAAAAGTAAAATATTATATTCGGTACGCAGATGATTTTGTAATTTTTCGTCAAAACAAAGAATATCTTCAACATTTGATTCCAAAAATTTTAGATTTTTTGGAAAAAAAATTAAAGCTTTCACTTCATCCAAACAAGGTTTTCATCAAAACATTAGCTTCAGGGGTAGACTTTTTGGGTTGGGTTAATTTTCCTAGTCACAGAATTTTGAGAACATCAACTAAGAAAAGAATGCTAAAAGGGCTTAAATTAAATAAAGCTAAAGAAACAAAGGCCTCTTATTTGGGATTATTAAGTCATGGCAATACTTATAAAATAAGAAAAAGTAAGTTTCTGCTATAATTTCAAAATATGGGGTCAAAAATCGATGTCGGAATAGTGGGTTTACCAAATGTAGGTAAGTCAACTCTTTTTAATGCACTCCTAAAAAAGCAAACTGCATATGTTGCCAACTTTCCTTTTGCTACAATCGAGCCAAATGTTGGCGTGGTTCCAGTACCAGACATTAGACTGGCAAAACTTGCAGAAGCAGTAAAAGAATCTGAAAAAATGCCATCTCTTCCTCCAGAGGTCCCTGCAACTGTAGAATTTGTTGATATTGCAGGACTTATTGCCGGGGCGCATAAAGGAGAAGGGTTGGGAAATAAATTCTTAAGCCACATTAGGGAAGTTGATGCAATTTGCCATGTGGTTAGAGTTTTTACGGATAGTGATATTGTTAAAGAGGGAAGTATTAACCCAAAAAGTGATTTTGAAACGGTTAGAACGGAACTTGATTTGGCGGATTTGGAAATGACCGAAAAACACAGCCTTAAAAAAAATGCGGATCTACCCAGCCTGCCACTTTTTTCCAAAAAACCAATCTTAATCGTCTTAAATGTTTCAGAATCAGATTTAGCAAATACTACCCAAATTGAAGGACAGTATGCAGCAGAATTTGGCGTTGATCAAAACCAAGTAATTGCAATTTGTGCCAAGACAGAGAGCCAACTGGCAGACTTATCCACTGAAGAACAATTAGACTATCTGAAAGAACTAGGAGTAGATAAGTCGGGCCTGGAGAGACTTATTCGAAAAGCTTTTAAAACCTTAAGCCTGATTACTTTTTTAACAGCAGGCCAAAAGGAAGTTAGGGCTTGGACAATAAAGGTCGGCTTTAAAGCCCCTCAAGCTGCAGGGATAATCCATACCGATTTCGAAAAGAAATTCATCAAGGCAGATGTAGTAGACTTTAGCGATTTTGTAACTCTTGGAGGATGGAAAAATTCCCGTGATCATGGGAAAGTCAGAAGTGAAGGCAGAGATTATCAAATGCAAGAAAGCGATGTTGTTGAGTTCAAAATAGGCACATGATATACTTACACCTGTAAAATATGAACAAATATGAATTGACTGTAGTCCTCGATGGCAAGCTTAGTGCTGCTAAGAAAAAAGGGATTAAGGAAAAAACCGTTAAACTGGTTGAAGCATTTAAGGGAAAAATTGGCAAAGTTGAGGATTGGGGTACTAGAGATTTGGCCTACAAAATCAAAAAATCAGAAACCGGAGAATTCTACTTTTTTCCAGTTGAGATGGATTCCGATAAAGCAAAAGCCCTTAATGATAAATTAAGGTTAGAAGAGGACTTACTTAGGTATTTACTTATTAGAGTTTAAAGGGTAAATTAAAACTTAAGGAAAGACAAATAAAATGGCAGGAAGAAGCTTAAACAAAGTAATTTTGATAGGAAACTTAACTCGTGACCCGGAACTCAAGTATACTCCCCAAGGAACTGCAGTTTGTACTTTTGGGATTGCCACCAATAGAAGTTGGAAAACGGAATCTGGTGACCAAAAAGATGAAGTAGAGTTTCACAACATTGTAGCTTGGCAGTCATTGGCTGAAATCTGCTCCAAGATGCTTAGGAAAGGTATTAGAGCTTTTGTTGAAGGTAGACTGCAAACTAAAAGCTGGCAGGGAACCGATGGCACCCAAAAACAAAGAACAGAAATAGTCATTTCGGACATGATTATTTTGGAACCAAAAAGAGTTGAAGGGGAAACAATCGATGTCCCCGCAGATTTTGGCGCAGGTGATCTCCCTGAGGCAGTAAAGCCAGAGGCAAAGAAAGAAACGGTTTCTTCTAAAAAAGCAAAAAGTCAAGAAAAGCCTGAGACCGAAGAAGACATCCCCTTTTAAAGAATATAAATGGCAAAAAGATCGCAGACACCTAGAAAAAAAGTAGAAAGAAAGCCAACTGGCGGTTGTGTTTTTTGTAAGGTCGACAGAACTCCCGACTATAAAGAGGTATCCAATTTGGAAAAATTTTTGACAGATCGAGCCAAAATTGTTTCTCGTGCAAGAACTGGCGTTTGCTCCAAACACCAAAGAAGATTAGCTCAAGAAATAAAAAGAGCCAGACATCTAGGACTTCTTCCTTTCACTGGTGGACTCTAAGCCTCAATTTGTGTAAAATTTAGTTTGTGACTATTACTAAAAAATTAAAGACCCACTTTTTATTTATCTTTTTTGGTTTAATCTTTTTTGTGAGTGGGTATCTTGTTGGCACAAGAACTTTAGAGCTAAACCTTAAAGGGCCAAAAGTAAATATTGTAAGAGCCGTTCCTCAAAACCGAGATAGTCTTGATTTTTCGCTTTTCTGGAAAGTTTGGGATACTTTGTCTGCTTCCTACTTTGATAAATCAAAATTGGTTGATTCAAAAATGGTTTATGGAGCTATCTCTGGCATGGTGTCAGCCATAGGGGATCCCTACACTATCTTCTTACCACCATCTGAAAATAAAGTAGTGGACGAAGATTTAAGTGGAAGGTTTGAAGGCATTGGGATTCAAATTGGCTTTAGAGGAACACAGCTGGCAGTCATTGCCCCCTTGCCAGATAGCCCTGCTCAGAAAGCCGGAATAAAGGCAGGGGATTATATTATTGGCATTGAGGACCTTAAAAAAGGCATCAGCCGGGGAACTTCGGGAATTACTCTTCCAGATGCAGTTGAAGCTATTAGGGGAAAATCGGGAACGTCAGTGAAGTTAACCCTTCTTAGGACAGGCATGGATAAACCAATTGAAGTTGATGTTACCCGCGAGCGGATTGACGTTCCAAGTGTAACTTTGGAGATGGTCGGGGACAATAAAAACATTGCCCACATTAGACTTTCAAAGTTTTCGGCTGAAACTAAGGAAGAATGGGATGAAGCGGTAACAAAAATTTTAAAAGATCCAAATGTAAAAGGTATTATTATTGACGAAAGAAATAATCCAGGAGGTTATTTGCAAGCAGCAGTTGATTTGGCCTCAGATTTTATTCCGGTGGGTAAAACTGTGGTTATTGAAGAAAACGGTAAAGGACAAAGAAATGAATATAAAGTAGAGCGAATTGGCAGGCTTTATAAGATCCCGGTCGTGGTTTTGCAAAACGGTGGATCAGCCTCAGCTTCAGAAATATTGGCGGGGGCATTAAGGGATCAAAACAAAACACTTTTAATTGGCGAAAAAAGTTTTGGTAAGGGGACAATTCAGGAGCCAATTGATATTGAAGGTGAATCAGGACTTCATATAACTATCGCCAAGTGGCTTACTCCTAACGCCGTTTGGGTCAATGAAAAAGGCCTGGAGCCAGATATTAAAGTGGAAGACAAGGAAGATACCCAGGAAGATGAACAACTCCAAAAAGCTATTGAATATCTTTTGTAAGTTCGATAATTTTGTCTAACTCTCCATCAATAATTGCTTCCAGTTTCCCCCAGGATTTGCCAATTCGGTGATCTGTTAGTCTGTCTTGGGGAAAATTGTAGGTTCTAATCTTTTCACTTCTAGTACCCCGACCTATTGCTGATCTGTAGCCTGCTATAGTTCTTGATTTTTCCTCTTCTTTTTTTTCCCAAAGTCTGGCACGAAGTAGCTCCATGGCAATTTGTCTATTTGCTTCCTGGAACCTCTCTGTTTGGGCAGTGACTACAATGCCAGTTGGCCTGTGGGTCAGCCTAACTGCGGTTGAAACTTTATTAACATTTTGGCCTCCATGTCCGCCTGATCTATAAAATTGAATATCTAAGTCATCATTCTTTACGGAAACTTCCGAATCTTTGGTTTCAGGTAAAACTGCGACTGTAGCAGTGGAAGTATGAATCCTGCCTCTTTTTTCGGTTTGAGGCACTCTTTGGACTCTGTGGACGCCTGACTCGTTCTTTAATAGATCCCAGACTCCTGAGCCTTGTATTCTTAAGGTTTTTTCATCTACCTGCTCTTGTTTCCAGTTTTTCTTGATTGCAAATCTTTGGTACATCCTTAAAAGGTCATCTCCCCAGAGTTTGGCTTCATCGCCTCCCGTTGCCCCTCTTATTTCAAGGTAGATTGTTTGGTTTTCCATATAGTCATATTAAATCAAAATGTCATTTGACATTTTGATTGGCAAACTTAGAATTCCTACCAAGTATTACTTGGAACTATATACCAAACTCAAAATACGTCATTTTGTTTTGAGTTTGCTATAAGAAAGCTACTACTATTTGCCGGTTCGCAGTTCCGACAGGGATTCTGGTCTGTCCAGTTCTTCTTGAAGTTTTTTGTCTCTTTTAATTTTTCTTTTTTCAGTTTTGCTCATGATCTTTTTGCCCGAAGAGGCCATTCTGGCTCTGAAAGCATCAACCCTTCCGGCTGTGTCCAAAAGTTTCATTTGACCAGTATAGAATGGGTGACAAGCAGAGCAAACCTCGACATTAAATAAAGGGACGGCGGCTCCTAGGGTAAAAACATTACCACAAGCACAAGTTACCTTTGCTGACTCATACCAAGTTGGGTGAATTTTTACTTTCATTATGAGCTTTGATTATATCTTTTTTTCTTAATTTCTGCAATGAACACCCCTATGGCAATAATTATTGCCCCAATGATAAATTGCAAAGTCACCATTTCTTTTAGCCAAAATATGGCTGTGGGGATGCCAAAAACTGGTACTAAATATGCAAAAACTGCAGTTTCACCAATCTCAATTGTTTTTTGGGCTTTTGTTTCTAGATAATAGGCCAATGTTCCCGAAAAAAGAGCCATGTATAAAACTCCGAGGTGATACTTAAACTCTAAATGGATAACTGAAGAAACAATATTTGCAGTTCCAGTTTGGCTGATTGCAAAGACAGCAATTACCAGAAAGCCAAAGACAAAAGAAGTGTGGGTCAAAAGAGCAGGGGAGTAACCTTTTCGAAGAAGCTTTTTGGCAATGACATATGAAATGGCAGTGACAGTGACATAGGCAAAAATTGCCAGATTTCCAAGAATATGGTCCTTATAGTCGTTTTGAAACGAGATGGGTTCAAAAATTACAAACAAGGTTCCCAAAAAAGCTATAGTTAGACCGAGCTTTTCTTTTTTGGTTACGTGTTCTTTGAGGTATCTTACACCCATTAGGGCAGTAACCAAGGGAGCAGTTGCAGAAAGCAGATTCATTTCTACAACCGAAGTTCTCTCAAGACCAAAAAAGAGAATTCCAAGGGCAACTGCTGAAACTAAAACACCATAAACTACCAGTTGGAAAATATCAAACAAGTTTTTTGGCAATTTAGGGCGAACGAAGACAAGGGTAACAAGTGCAACTACTGAGGAAATCGCAAATCGGTAAGTTAAAAAAGGAAGAGTGGCAATGCCCTCTTGGGTAAACTTAATCACCGAGCCTGCAACCCCCCAAATGACTGAAACTATTAGGAGAAGCAGGTAAGCGTGCAGGCGCTTAGTGGACATGTATATTAGTTTACAAGATTTTGCAAGTATTCGTCTATGGCCCGATAATCTAATTGGAGTTTAGTTTGAGTTTTGGCTTGCATATTTTTAACTGTGATTAGGTTTTGAGCCAGTTCTTCAGGGCCAATAATTAAAACAAATGAAATCTGCTTTTTATCTGCGTACTTTAGTTGCTTTTCTAATTTCACTTCGGGATCGGGATAGATTTCAGTATTTATTCCTAGTTTTCTTAACTGCCCACCAATCTCAACTGATTTGGCAAATAACTCTTTGGAAAAAACGGTGACAAGAGCCTTCGTGGTAGTTTCAAAATCAGGAAGTAGATTACAAGCTTCTAAAGCTTCAAGTGTTCTGTCAAAGCCTATGCCAATGCCCGTTGCTGGAATTTTTTGACCGGTTATTTTTTCCATTAGACCATCATATCTTTCGCCGCCACCAACCGATCCTGCACCGTACTCTGGAATTACTATTTCCCAAATGGGGCCTTGAGAGTAGGAAAAAGATCTGGCCAGAGTTGGTTCAAACTGGTACCAATCTTTGTCAAAGCCTGATTTCTCTAGGTATTCAAAAATTTGAATAATTTCTTCATTTGGCTTTAGATTTTTAACATAGTTAAAGTACTGCCTAGCTTTGTCTTTGGCTATACCTTTTGCCACCATCTCAGAAACAACTCCTTCTTCGCCAATCTTGGCTAATTTGTCTATGGCAACAATGGCTTCATATGGCAGATCTTTCATTGGTGTGCGGCTATTTACTGCAGCAATCGCCCTTTTAAAGCCTAAAGATTTATACAGATCTAAAGTTGCTGCAATTATTTCGGCATCGGCTAGAGGAGAGGTAACACCAAAAATATCAATGTCAGATTGGGTAAACTCACGATATCGCCCTTTTTGTGGCTTTTCGGATCTGAATGCTGATTGAATTTGATATCTTCTGAATGGAAAGGTAATTTTGTCAAAATTTTCACCAACAACTCGACAAGTGGGAACAGTTTGATCATATCGAAGTGCAACTTTTCTTCCACCTTGATCTTCAAACCTGAAAAAAAGTTTTTCATCTTCACCAATAACACCAGTAAATAATTCCAATGGCTCAAGTGTTGGAGTCTCCATTGGTTCATAACCCCATTTTTCAAAAATAGAAATCATCTTATCTCTAAGCCAGGCTCTTTTCTTGGCCTCACTTGGCAAAAAATCCCTAAAACCTTTTAATGTTTGATATTTCATATTGGTTAAGTTTGATTTTATCATTTTTGTAGCTTTCTGTTCCATTCTTCGGCCGCTTTTAAAATATACAAAACAGGTATAAATCTCTTTTCAGTTTCATCATCGATTACATAATTCGTATCTCGTTCTCTTTTTTCTGTACTTATCATAACCGTATTTGGTCCCAAGTCTGCAATAACCGCGCCTTGGGCAGCATTGACTGCCCACAACTTTCTGATTATTTCAAGCGACTTTGCTCTATTTTCTGACTTTGGATAGAGTTTCTTTTTGTCTTGGCTTTCATTTATCCTTTCAACAGAAGTTTCAAATCTTTGAGACCATTTTCTGCTGAAATCATCATCGTCTAAAAGTGAAATAACTTTTTTTAATATTCTTGTTTTTACTTTCCAGTAAATTGAACTATTGTTTGTAACTTCTGAGATGGGAATGGCAATTACATCACCCCCAAAATCAACTAAGTATTTATCAAGATTTTGAATATATAATTCTATATTTTTCAAATTAGTATCACTAACAGGGCCATACTGACCAATTTCAGTGTAGTCTGTGTCTGCAACAAAAATTATCAAGGTTGTGTCTATTTGATAATATTCAAAGAACTCTTTCACTTGGTTTAACTCATTCAATATTAACGGTATAGCTTCTAATTTTGAATTTGTTTTGTAGGCATTTAAGTTTGGCACGGCTTGATATCCACCATTGTAATCAAACTCATTTATCAAGCAAAGCATGGTTACTAAATTTATCGTTTCACCATTCAAACCATTGAAAAGCGATTCTTTGAATTTCTTTCCATTCCAGATTTCATCTGTTTTAATTAGATCTAGTTCAAATAATATACTGGCCAACTTAAAAGCTTTTTCAGGGTCAGAAAGTCTTTGTTGGCATTTGTTGACTAGATTATTTAACCTCTTCAAGGCTTGATTTTCATAAGTATCTACCAAGAAAGATTCCATATCACTTGACGATATGTTTATGTATATTTCATTTCTTACTATCTCATTAGCTTCAGAAAGGCTAATACTCATTTGGTCAGCACATTTACAAACCCGTCTGTTGTATTCATCGCCATAATCATCCCCAGTGTTTTGTTTTTTGAGCTTCAACAGTTTGTTGTCAAAAGTTTGTTTCTTTACTTTCTCTAGTTCAGTTTGTGCATTTTGTTTTTTGGCAATTGCTTTTTTGGTTTCGTAGACCAAGTTGTCAGCAATCCACCTTTTTGCCTCTTGTTCAATTTGTACTTCGCTTTGGCTCTGGGAAACTCGAGAAAAAAATTCCTCAAGAGTTAAGTCACCCAGAGCCATATATGGTCCAGCTCTTTATCATATCCCCAAGTCTTTGCTCTTCCAGCTACTTTTACAATCACGGCCTTGGGAGATAAATTTGTATTGGTGGTTAGTTCATTTAGTTTTTGCTGTGCATTGTCAGTTGCTTGTTGACTTATAACTTCTCGAACTGTTTTTCCATCCCACCAAAAAGTAGGACGGTCGAGAAATCGTCCAAACAAAGTTTCTGTGCTTGTATTTAGTCTTTCCATGTTTTTCTTTTTCATTCTTTAGGGTGGGTGAGGGGAGTTGAACCCCCGATCTAATGCTTCACAGGCATTCGCTTTAAACCAAAACTAAGCTACACCCACCAAATTAGGCTTTTATTAAATTAAAAAAGCCCTCGCTTCCTAACGATCAGACACGCATGTGATCATCAAGAAACGAGGGCTCTCTTTTTTGCGTTTACTAAACGAAAAAAGGACCTCCCGTGGTCCCATTCTTATTCCAAATAGTTTTGAGCTATTTGGCTCTTGGTCCCAGCTCCGCGCGATTAACCTTGCGACACTAGGTGAAGTTTCTTTAGTACGGCTTTACTTTCCTTTCCGTCAGGTATTTGGCCTGCAGCTCCTGGATCGTGACTCCAGTACAAACGCTTTATCTAAACTGGGAGTATGATATCTCAACTTGGTTTCTTTGTCAAATAATAAATAAAGATCGGGTAGAGGAGAAAGAGGTCTCTTGAGGCAGTCCGACAATTATTACTTTTTGACCCTGTTTGAGTTCTTTAAGGCTAGGACCTGTCCACTTTTTGGCAAACTCTACTTTCCAATCTTTGCCCTTATTGTCTTTCAAAGTAAGGCTTTTTTTGGCGATTTCTGTCACTTCTCCATAGATAGCTTGAAAATTAACTTCCTCAGGCTTTGCAGTGACTAGAATTCTTTTGCCATCCATGACATTCGTACCCATAAAGCCTAGGGCGGCAATATAGTCGCCAATCGCTAGGTCTTTTAATTCCATCTTTTTGCTTACATCATTAACTTTTACGTATTCGGTAACCTCGTCAGTCAGGGAAATTTGCAGGATTTCATCAGCTTCATTTTTAATTTGGATTGTTTTATCAGTAATATCAGTTATGATTCCCAAATAGACAATTGGGTTTTTGATAGCTTCAGCCAACTTTTCCTTTACCTTCTCTCTAATTGCATCGGCGCTGTTTGTTGATTCTTTGTTGTTTTCGCTTTTTTCTTCCGTGTTTTCCAAAAACTTGGCAAATTCAGACGAGTAGACCAAAGTAAGGTTTTCTTGGGACAAGCCGTTAAGTGGATCAAAAGAAACGATTTTTAGAATGTTTAATCCGCCTGACAAATCGGCTTTTACTTCAAAACCTCCTTTAGCATCTGTTTTACTAATTGTGTCCTCTGTTTGGGCAACAACGACAACTTGAGACTCGGGCTTTGAAATACCAGTAATTTTTGCAGTTGAGGTTGTAGCAATAGAAAGATTTTTAGGTGAGGCAATGGTAAAGTTAAATTCATTTTGAGCCGATTTTATTACTTGAACTGTTTGGGGTTTGGCAGTAGCTTTAGAAATAGTAGATTTGAGAGCTATGTTGGCGCGCCAAACGCCAAATGCAATGATTAGACCCAATACCGATCCTGACAAAATTGCAAAAACGACTTCCTTTTTCATTTAACCTGCATACTATATGATAGTTAGTAAGGAGAGTCAAATTAATGGTCTTGCGGCAGGGCGTCTTATTTGCTAGGATGCATCTACAACATGGACATTACTTACTTAGGGCACTCGGCTTTTAGAATCAAAACCAAAAACCACACTATTGTGACTGATCCTTATAATTCTTCAATTGGCTTGAAGTTTCCCAAAACAGAAGCAGATTTAGTGACGGTCTCACATGATCATTTTGATCATAATGATCTTTCAGGCCTCAAAGATTACAAAAAAGTTTTCAATTCTCCAGGCGAATATGAAATTGGAGGAGTTTCTGTCTTTGGTATTCCTTCCTTCCACGACAACAAAAAAGGGGAGGAGCGGGGAAAAAATACTATCTTTGTCATTGAAACCGAAGGCGTAACTATCTGTCACCTTGGTGACCTGGGACATTTGTTAGCAGAAGACCAGATAGACGAGATAGGCGATGTTGATATTTTACTGGTTCCGGTTGGTGGAACCTACACAATCTCTGCAAAAGAGGCTGTTGATGTGGTGCAGGCAATTGACCCTAAGATAATTATTCCTATGCACTACAAACTCCCTGGTCACGACCAGGAAAAGTTTGGCCAGCTTGAAACAGTAGATGCTTTTGTTAGTGCCCTTGGTGTGAAGTCAGAAACTCTTCCCAAGCTTTCCTACAAGCCTGGCGACTTGCTTGAAGAGGAGCAAAGAGTGTATATCTTGGAAGTAAAGTAAGTCTCCGGTAAGGTCGCACCCTTATGCTACTAACAATATGGCAAACAATTTAAAAGTTCCACCTAATTCAATTGACGCAGAAACTTCAGTTTTGGGGGCGCTTCTACTTGACAAAGATGCAATAATTTCAATTGCATCTTTTCTTTCTCCTGGCCATTTCTATGATGACAAGCATGGAGAGCTTTATGAAGCAATTCTTGAACTTTATGAAGAAAGAACGCCAGTTGACGTTTTAACTGTTTCAGACAAGCTAACCAAAAGAAAATCTTTAAAAAAACTGGGTGGCAGAACTTACCTTACTGAGCTTGCCAATAAAGTACCAACTGCAGCCCACGTCGAACACTATGCAAAGATAGTTAAAGACCTGGCAACAAAAAGAAGCTTAATGAATGCTTCGGCAAAACTGGTTGAGCTTTCGATGGATGAGGGACTTACAGCAGATGAACTTTTAGACAAAGCAGAGTCGCATATTTTTTCACTTACCCAAAAGCACATGGTTCAGGGCTTTATACCGGTAAAAGCTGCTCTTGCAGATTCTTTTGACAGACTTGATGAGCTCCATAAACTGGGAAGTGGATTAAGGGGACTTCCAACTGGTCTTAAACAGTTAGATGATATTACTGCCGGTTTGCAAAAATCTAATTTATTAATTCTTGCAGCTAGACCTGGAGGTGGCAAAAGCTCGTTGGCTTTAAATATTGCCCAGAATTTGGCTGTCAATCACAAAAGGCCGGTCGCTATTTTCTCACTTGAAATGAGTAAGGAAGAGCTGGTAGATAGACTTTTAGTTGCTCAGGCAGATATTGATGCCTGGAAATTAAAAACCGGAAAATTAGATCAGGATGATTTTACCAAGTTCTCAAATGCCATGGGAGAATTGGCTGAAGCCCCTTTGTTTATTGATGATACTCCAGCTCAGACGATTCTTGAAATGCGGGCTAAAGCTAGAAGACTTCAAGTGGAGCATGGAATTGATCTTTTAATTGTTGATTACCTCCAACTTGCACAAGGGAGAAATAAAGAAAATAGGGTTCAGGAAGTTTCAGAGATTGCCGATGGTTTGAAAAATTTGGCTAGAGAATTAAAAATTCCAGTTCTTGCTCTTTCACAGCTTTCGCGAGCTGTGGAGTCAAGAGATATAAAAAGGCCGCAACTGGCCGATCTTCGCGAAAGTGGTGGCATAGAGCAATCTGCAGATTTGGTGATGTTTTTGTGGCCGGAAAACGATGAAGACAGGTCTCAAATTGTTTTAGATATTGCCAAACACAGAAGTGGACCACTTGCACAAATCAAGCTCTTCTTCAAAGGAGAAAGAACCAGGTTCTACGAGCGTGACGCTGACCGTTCGCAAGGTTCTAGTGAAAACTAGGTTCTTACGAGAGGGAAGTCAATAAGATTGATTAGTTTGTGGTGCCAGAGGTGGGATTTGAACCCACATGAGATGTGATCTCACACGATTTTGAGTCGTGCGCGTAAACCGTTCCGCCACTCTGGCAACTAACGGTATTTTACCATTCCTTCTTATTCTTGTCAGCCTTGGGGAAAGTAGAGTAAAATACAGCAAGTAAATGATTAATGCCACGGATTTAAAAGGAGGAACAACTTTTCTCCACAATAACCAGCCATTTAGAGTTATTAAATATAACTTGGTCAAAATGGGTAGAGGTGGAGCTACTGTCAAGGTAAGTGCCAGAAATTTAGAAACTGGCTCAGTTAATGAATTTGGCTTTTCTTCAAATATTAAGATTGAGTCTGTTTCAACCTTAAAAAAACAATTACAGTACCTGTTTAATGACGGCGTTACTGCCACTTTCATGGATCCAAAATCGTTTGAACAGACAGAAATTTCAGTGGAAATATTAAAGTCAGAACTGCCTTACATTAAGGAAGGCGAGAATGTGGATGTCCTTTTCTGGGGAGAAAAAGCGCTCTCGGTTGATATTCAGCCAAAAGTCACTCTTGCAGTTAATGAAACAGATCCAGGAGTAAAGGGAAACTCTGTCAGTAATCTCTACAAGCCGGCAAAACTGGAAAACGGACTTTCTTTAAAAGTTCCTTTGTTTATTAAGATCGGGGACAAAATAAGAGTAGATACCAGGACCGGAGATTATGTTGAAAGAGCTTAAAAAGGAATCTTCTTTTAGTCTTTTAACCGTTTATCCACATCAGACTTAAAATGATTACGCCAATTTGAATAAGCATACCTGGAACAAAAGCAGTTTCAACTTGCAAACTTCTTTCAAAATCAACCCATTTTTTAATCAAACCCGTTCTTTTTTTGAAAAGAAAATATGGGCTTTTAATGACATCCGGGAGTACCGATGCAAATGACGCCAAAAGAATGACTACCGCGTGTCCATAATTAGGCAAAAACCTTGAAGCTACCCAAAAGCCAAGGCCTAAGGAGACTGCCACATCCGCTAAAGCTAGATACTTAGTCTTATTCGAAATCTTTCCCGTAGTTTTAATTTCTGTATAGCTATGGGGATTCCAATGGGGGACCTGGTCCATGACAATATGAGATATCAAAGCCAGTGGAATTGCGATATATGGATTTGGAATTTTGGCGGCAATTGCTGCTCCAACTGCCACATGGGGTGTTTCAAGCATTGGTTAGAAAGCATGATATACTTTTAGTGGGTATTATGTCAATTTTAGGATCACTTATTTTTGCTATAGGCAGTATTTGCTTCTTATACGTTTTTTGGAACAAATTGAAGGAAGACTATCTTCCGAGCACTATCTTTTCGGTCGGTTTTTTTGTTTTGATAGGTGTTTTAACGTTTTTTCTGTCATTTAACTTCTTAATCCTGCCAAGGGTAAGTTTGCCACAGACGGTTTCACCTGCAGGTGTTATTTTTTGGATCAGCCTTTTGGGTGGTTTGGTGGGCTATAGTATAGGACTGGTGAAATTTAAAATTAGATTCTTTGAATCTCTGGAAGCGTATTTAGCTGGCGGATTGTATCTGATTTTGGCTGTTTTTGTAGCCGATGCTTTTGTGTATTTAAGCGTCATCTCCTTGATTGCCGGAACTGTGACTGCACTTTTAATCATTCTTTTTTACTTTCTGGAAACCAGATATAGGTATTTTACTTGGTATAAGTCGGGTAAAGTTGGTTTTTCAGGTTTGCTGACTTCTGGCCTTTTTTTTCTGATCCGTTCTATAGTTTCCCTTTTCTATCCTTTTGTGCTATCCTTTTTGGGAAGAAGCGAGAGTGTAGTGTCTGGAATGGTCGCTTTCTTACTGTTTTTAGCGGTCTATAATTTATCTCAACAATAGGGCAAAAAACTATGAAAAAAAGTATTAAGGTAAAAAACAAAACTCTAAGGAAGGGCTTTAGGTTTCCACAAAATTTACTAAAACCTGTTGCCGATTTTTTAACAGGGCAGCTGAAAAACCTTGAAAGAAGAAAGAAGAATTTGGAAGACAGCGATCCTTTTTCAGATGAATCCAGGACCTCTTCAAATTCAGCAATTGACACTGAAGCAGAAGAGCAGTTTGGCCACTCTATGAGTTCTGCTTTGAAGGAGCAGGTAGACAGAAGAATAATCCAAACTAGAAAAGCTCTGACAAGAATCAAGCTAGGTAAGTACGGCATGTGCGAAAATTGCGGTAAGATGATTGATACCGATAGGCTAATGGTCTATCCAGACGCCACAAGGTGTGTGGATTGTGAGAACGGGAAGAAATAATTTCTCTAAATAAATGGATAAACCCCAAATTATTTTTGAAGATGATGCTTTTATGGTTTTAGATAAGCCTGCAGGTTGGATTGTCAATAGTGCAGGGACAACTACAACTCAGCCGGTTGTTCAAGCTTGGCTGAAAGACAATTTTAACTTTGAAATCGCAAAAAATGATGAATTTAGAAGTGGGGTAGTGCACAGGCTTGATAAAGAAACCAGTGGTATTCTCTTAATTGCTAAAACAAAACAAGCATTTGTAGAACTGCAAAGACAATTTAAAGAAAGACTGGTCAAAAAAACTTACCTTGCTCTTGTCCATGGAGAAATTAAGGACAAAAAGGGAGAGATTAAGGCTGCAGTTGGCAGGCTTCCTTGGAGAAGAGACAGATTTGGCGTTTTACCAGGAGGAAGAGACGCCATAACTAAATATGAAGTTAAAGAAGTATTTGAAAAAGATGTTAATGCTTCGCAAAAAGAAAAATACAGCTTAGTGGAAGCTTTTCCGGAAACGGGTAGAACTCACCAAATTAGGATTCACTTAAAATACATTGGTCACCCGATAGTTTCTGACAACTTCTATGCAGGCAGAAAAACAGCCAGAAAAGACAGACTGTGGTGCCCAAGGCTATTTTTGCACGCCTACAAAATTGCTTTTTTATATCCTGAAACAACAAAAGAAATTTATTTTGAAGTCGCACTTCCAAAAGAACTTCGAGAGGCTTTACATGTTTTCACGCATGATCTAAACTAAAATCAGTGGAGAATAGTTTACTTTTAGATTTATTCTTTGTTTTGTTTGCTGCCCTCCTGGGGGGTCTGTTTTCCAGATTGATTAAGCTGCCTACCTTGATAGGTTATATTTTTGCTGGATTTTTTTTGAGTTTATTTTTGCCAATCTTTGGCCTAATAGATCCACTAAGTATTGTGAACATTCAATCTTTAGCCGAACTGGGAATAATTTTACTATTGTTTTCCATAGGCATTGAAGTGTCTGTTAAGAAACTTTTCAAAGTGGGTAGAATTATCCTTTTTGGCTCGGTTGCTCAAATACTTTTGACAATAGCTTTCGCCTGGATATTTTTAATGGTTTTTGGAATAGCTTCAAAAGTAGCTATAGTTCTGGCTATTGGTTTCTCTTTGTCTTCAACCGCAATTATTGTCAAACTCTTAACAGACAAGAACCAAAAAGGGTCAATCCATGGAGAAATCATGCTAGGATGGGCTTTGATTCAGGATTTGGCAGTTATTCCAATTATGTCTTTCTTGCCGGCCTTGGCAGGGGACTCGGCAAATTTTTTGGGTCTTATCGGTAAATCGCTTTTGAGTGCCGGAATTTCTATCTTTGCAATCTTTTTTATAGGTAGATTGGTAGTTCCACCATTGATTCACAAAGTTGCCTCGTTTAATTCTCGGGAACTTTTGACTCTGGTGTCTTTTTGTGTTGCCATTGGCACAGCCTTTTTGGTGTCAGCTTTTGGCGTCTCGGTCGCCTTGGGAGCGTTTTTGGCTGGAGTAGTTATTTCGGACAGTCAGGAAAATCATGCAGTCTTTGCCGAGATGCGGCCACTGAGGGATCTTTTTTTAATTGTCTTTTTTGTAACTTTGGGCTTTTTAGTTATGCCAAGTGCAGTTATCGCCAACTTGGGTTTAATTATTGCTGTTAGCGTGTTTATTTTACTTTTAAAAATTGTTATTGTCTGGTTAATTATGCTTACTGGAGGCTTTTATGGAAAAACTGCCATCGCTGTTTCCTTTGGTCTTTCACAAGTGGGTGAATTTGCCTTTATTTTGTATTTAGCTGCAGGTCATTTGGGAATAATGAGTCCGGAAATGGTTTCGGTAGGAACAGTAATTGCCTTGATTACTTTAATGACAACACCGTTTCTTTTTAAAGCGGTTGTGCCATTTTGGCGTAAACTGAAAAATTATCCCCAGATAGGGAAGTTTATTTGGCGGGGTTATAACAAGGAAATCGACGAACGGCAGTTTTCAGGTCACATTGTCATTTGTGGCTTTGGACGCGTCGGTAGATGGGTAGGCAAGGCTTTGGAGGCTGCTGGAATTGACTATGTTGCCATAGACTACAATTTAAAGAAAGTTCGGGAAGCTAGGCAAATGGGGGTAAAGGCAATTTATGGCGACCCATCTGACCCGGAAGTTTTGAAGGAATCAGACTTCAATTCTGCCAAAGCAATTGTAATTACAGTTACCGATTCTGTTAGCCAGCATGAGACTATTTCTTATGTTCAAACCCACGCTCCAGAAGTAAACATTATTGTAAGGGGAGAATTGGACGAAGATGTGCAGCACTTAAAATCCTTAAAAGTCCAAAAAGTTATTCAACCCGAATTTGAAGGAGCAATTCAAATAGTCAAAGATCTCTTCAGATCAATGGGGAAAGACAAAGCCGAAATTCAAGATAGACTGAAAAAATTAAGACTGTCCCATGCCCATTAAAGAAAGAAAACGAAAAAATCAACACTACCAAAGATCTAAAACTAAAAGCAAGTTTAAACTGCCCAAGTTTGTTCTTTTTTTTCTTGTTGGGTTTATAGCCTTCGTCTTTGGAGTTGTTTTTTTTAGCCCCAACAAATTTTGGGACGGCAAAACTAGGCTTGC
Source organism: uncultured Gammaproteobacteria bacterium (assembly GCA_964502815.1). Lineage (GTDB taxonomy): Bacteria > Patescibacteriota > Microgenomatia > UBA8517 > UBA8517 > JBBTWO01. The sequence continues at coordinate 73,792 of CAZCXV010000004.1, forward strand.
TCTGGCCATCCACAATCCAGATGATAGTATAGCGGTAGCTGTTTTTGACCCAGAAACAAATTCGATAAGTACGCTTTTAATTCCTCAAGACGTTGAAGTAGAAGTTGCTAGACAACTTGGAACTTGGAAAGCGGGTAGTGTTTGGAAACTTGGGATAAATGAGAAGGTTGGGGGAAAATTGGTCTCAGAAACGGTTACAAAAGCTTTAGAGTTGCCGACAGAGGCTTGGGCTGATACTGGAGCAATGGGTCTTACTAGTGAA
>CAZCXV010000005.1:0-66895 GCA_964502815.1 uncultured Gammaproteobacteria bacterium
AAACGGATGATGATATAGTCTACACTTTTGGAAACAAAAGAGATTGTGCAGCACATCCTGGGGGTGTAGAAGCTCCCAAGGGTCGGTCTGTTCGCCCGTTAAAGTGCTACGTGAGCTGGGTTCAGAGCGTCGCAAGACAGCTAACTTTCTAAGACATTTGAAAGTTACATTCCTAACTGTCTTATCTTTCCGACACTCAAATAATTGAATTGAACCAAAAAAAATGATTTGAGGAATAAAAGGCTTTTTGTCTGTAAGTATCCAGAAATGATAGAACTGGAAAATGAATGAAAGAATATAAGCAGAGCTTGAAATTCTTGCTTTGCTCGAATTATAAATCTGGCTATATGCTGGAAAGTCTCGCTAAATGTTAGAGTACTAGTATATAATTAATATACTAGTGACAATCTCTAAACTGAGACAATCAGCAGGAAAGGCTAGTTTTAATAAGGTGGAATATCAAATCAGTGATGACTATATAATTGGTTTCGTTGAAGGAGAAGGAATGTTCTACGTAAGTGTCGTTCCTTCTAAAGAAACAAAAACTGGTTGGCAAGTTATCTATTTTTTGAAAGTATCTCAAAATCCAATTGGAATATTTGTTTTAGAACAGATTAGAACCCGATTAGATTGTGGGTATATCAAACAAAATAGTAAAACTGATTTAACTGATAAGTCATTGGCATTTGTTGTCCGTGATTTACCAAGTTTAAGAAATAAAGTTATACCCTTCTTTGAAGGAAAGTTGATAATTAAGAAAGACGCATTTGAGAAATTCAAACGAATCATTCAAATTGTTAATTTTAAGCAACATTTAACAAAAGAAGGCATAAAACAAATTCTTGATATTTCGTACAGTATGAACACAAGGAAACGAAAATTTTCTCAAGCAGAAATACTGAAGTCTTATTTTAATTAGAATCCCCACAGGCCATACGCCAGAGTATGTAAATATTACATACAAGATATGGTCGGACCCTTATGGTGACATAGGGAGTTTGCAGAAACTAGAAACTAGCAAACCACACTTGGATAAAGTGGTGTAACAACAATGTCGGACTCTATCCGGTGGAATCGTTGAATCTTGAGGAAAGTTGACCCTAGTACGAGAGGACCGGGTTGAGGGAATCTCTGGTGTGCCGGTTGTCATGTCAATGGCAACGCCGGGTAGCTACATTCCCAAGGGATAACCGCTGAAAGCATCTAAGTGGGAAGCCCATTCCAAGATTAGGATTCATTATGAGACCCCTGGCAGAATACCAGGTTGATCGGCAAGCGGTGGAAGCACTGTAAAGTGTTAAGCCTACTTGTACGAATCGGTCCAGGGACTTTTTTTCTTTTCTTTTCAAGTAAATTTGCGAAGAAGGACTTTTCGATCTTTTCCTTTAAATCTGTGCGAAATTGTTTTGAGTTGGCTCAGTGATTTGAGCGATGGGGAACTACCTGATTCCATTCCGAACTCAGAAGTAAAACTTATCAGCGATGACGATAGTTGTTTGGCAACGAACCGCGAAAATAATTCATCGCTGGGCCTATTCAGCGCAATTTCGCATTGATGCGAGTTTACTCGCTTGGTGTAAAACTTATCTAACCCACAGAGAAATCTGCGGGTTTTTTTAGTTCCTTGAATAAAGTAGCTATAAGAAGTACAATAGCACTACAACTTTAAATAGAAAGGTGGAAAAATGAATGGCTGCAAAAACAATGGAAGAACTTCTGGCACAATATGGCTCAACCGTTAAGTCGTTTAGGCGTGGTCAAAAAATAGACGCAATTCTAACTAGTATTACCAAGAATTCGGCCACTTTCGACATAGTAGGAAAGGCAGAAGGAGTATTGTCGGATAATTATTTCAACGAATCCAAAGACTATGTGAAAAATTTGAAAGTTGGTGATAAGGTGTCTGCTGTTGTCATTAATCCCGAAACTTCTGATGGAGTAGTTCTTCTGTCACTTCGAAATGCCGCCTATGACTCGATTTGGGACAGATTAAAAGATATCAAAGAAAAAGGCAAAATTGTAACAGTAAAGGTAACCGGAGTTAGCGGCAAAGGCTTAACAGTAGATTTTGAAAATCTGTCTGGTTATTTGCCAGCAAATAATTTAGGGAATTTTCTGCAAGAGGAATTTGAAGACCTTGAAGGGACGGACCTAAAAGTAAAAGTAATCGAAATAGACAAACAAAGGGAAAGATTGGTATTTTCCGAAAGAGCAGTTAGTGAAGCAGATGAAATTAAACTCAATCAGAAAGCTTTGGATAATGTCAAAGAAGGGGAAATTTATGGTGGGACAGTTAGTCAAAATACTTCATTTGGATCTTTTGTTGAAATCAGTGTCCCAGTCAAGGGAAATAAAGAAGAAGTAAAAATAGAAGGCTTAGTACACGTTTCGGAAATTTCTTGGGACAAAGTAAAAGAGCCGTCTTCAGTCTTAAAGCTAGGAGATAAAATAAATGTAAAAGTTTTAGGACTTAGGGATGGAAAGTTAGCACTTTCGTTAAAACAAGCTAAAGATGATCCTTGGAAAACTATTTCTGACAAGTATAAAAAAGAGACACAGGTAAAGGGAACGATTACCAAGCAATCTGACTATGGCATGTTTGTGCAGCTAGAGCCAGGTATCGAAGGCTTAATTCATATCACAAAAATAGCCCCTGGAACAAAGTATGAAACTGGTCAAGAGGTAAGAGTATATGTAGAAGAAATTGACCCAGTTCAAAGAAAAATTTCCTTAGGTATGGTCTTAACTACTAAGCCAGTTAACTATAGATGAACTTCTTTGATCTTGTAAAACCGTTTGCTTAAAGGTATAACTACTTGTGACCAAAGTAACCTCAAAGTTTGTTTGCCAACAATGCGGCTATGAAACTTCTAAATGGATGGGAAAATGCCCTGACTGCAATTCTTGGAACTCACTAGTTGAAACTCTAGTTGAGACAAGAAGTGGAAGTAAAGGCACACAAAGAAATTCAACGCCACTTCTTAAGCCTCAAAAGTTAATAGAAATAAAGTTAAATAAAAACCAAAGACAAACAACCAACATTTCAGAACTTGATAGAGTACTTGGTGGTGGAATCGTTTCTGGCCAGGTTATTTTAATTGCAGGAGATCCTGGAATTGGTAAGTCGACTATTTTACTGCAAGTTGCTCAAGAGCTAGGAAAAGTATTGTATGTCTCGGGTGAAGAATCAGTTAGTCAGATAAAACTGCGGGCGGAAAGGTTAGACATAAAAAACAAAGACATAGAAGTATTGGAGGCAACTGATATCGATAGTATTATTGATAGTGCAAATGCCGAAAAGAAGGACTTAAGTTTACTTATCATAGACAGTATTCAAACAGTTTCAACTCAGGATCTTACTGGTCTGGCTGGCTCTGTTGGCCAAGTAAGGGAATCAGCTTTTAGACTTGTAAAATTTGCCAAGTCCAGCAGTATTGCTGTAATACTTGTGGGCCATGTTACTAAGGAAGGAACTGTAGCTGGGCCCTCGGTTTTGGCTCACATAGTAGATAGTGTTATTTGGTTTGAAGGCGACAAAAGACTGCAATACCGACTTCTTCGGGCAATCAAAAATAGATTTGGTCCAACCGACGAGGTGGGTATTTTTGAAATGAGTGACAGGGGTCTTATTTCGGTGACTGAAACTGCCAAATTATTTCTCTCGGAAGACAGGAGGTCAGTACCAGGATCAGTTACTACTTCTGTAATGGAAGGAACAAGACCAATTCTGATTGAAGTTCAATCACTTGTTGTTCCAACTAGAATGGCTTTTCCTAAAAGGGTAGCTCAAGGCATTGATGCCAAAAGAGTGGAACTAATCCTTGCAGTTTTACAGAGAAGGTGTGGACTTCCAGTTATGGACTTCGATGTTTTTGTCAATATAGTTGGAGGAGTAACAGTTAAAGATCCAGCAGCTGACCTTGCGGTTGCTATTTCAATTGCTTCTGCCTATTTTGACAAGCCAGTTGCCAAAAACACTTTAGCAGTTGGAGAAGTAGATTTATTGGGAGATATTAGACCAGTTAGATTTATAGAAAAAATAACCAAGGATGCCAAAAGACAAGGCTTTAACCAGATTATCTCCAACAAGGAATATAAATACCTGACGGATGCGATAAAAACACTTCTTAAGTAGGATTATAAGTTATTCACGAGTTATCCACAAAGACTAATGTCGTTACAATAAGAGCCTAAATAAGGCCATTTTTCAATACTATATATTATAGGTCTGGTATATATGTTAGGTATTCTATAATATAGGATTTGACAAAGAGAAGGGAGTGGTACTAAAATAGATTTGTACCTTTTAGCAAAGAAAAAAGAGCATCGCAGTCGATAGGTTTTGGGTCTACAGAAACTAGATTCCAAACTATCTACGAACAGAAATGCTCTTTTTAGATGTAGCATCACTTTAAAATGATGATACATGCATAGACTAGAGACATTAATTTATCTTGTCAATAGTGGTTTCGGCCTTGGAATGAACGGGTGGAGAGTAGGGCAGGCTTACTACCCGTTCATTCTGGGGCTGATTTTTTGTTTTCAGACAAAATTTTCATATTCTCCTTACCCCATAATTTGCTTTTTTTGACAAAAATACCTATAATATTTAACATAATGACCGAGAGAAATCAGAAAAAGGACCAAAAAGATATGTTCGGTAAGTATGATTCTGATGGGGAGTGGGATGAAAGTTTAGAAAAACAGTTGCCCGATTGGACAAGACAATTGAGTTCCACAAATGACACGATTTCGAGTGTTTCAACAATGTCGAGCCCTAAATCTTCTCCAGTTTCCACTTCTGTTGTGTCATCAAGGCCAGAAGAGCTAGAAGAACCTGTTGCAGAAGTAAAAACCAAGAAACATGGCCGTAGAAATAGATTAGTTGCTGTTGGTACAGCTGGTGGTTTGGTTTTATGTCTAGGTGCTCTTTTGCTTGGAGATGAGATTGGTAATATTGCAACAAATATTTCTGATAAGTTACCCAGATTCAACCCTAAGGGCACTGCAACAGAATCTGGACAAGTCATTGCAGCAGAAAGTACAGCCACTAGCACTGTAACAGCTTTGCCGTCAGACACCCCTTCTCCAACTGCCTCCTTACCTCCAGCAAGTGAAACAGTTGCACCATCTACGATGCCTGATACGCCAGCACCCACTGCAACATCAAGTGAAATTATTGATCAAAGAGAATGGAAGGGAGAAAATGGATACAATGAAAATGGAACAGGCTATCCTGCATGGTTGACTATTCAACAACTACTTAGCGACTATCCATATAAAGATCAACTAACTCGCAAAAATTCATTACTGACTTCATTAACAAGACCATTTGAAGACTCAGATGCAGATGTTGGTAAGACCCCAGACAACGAACCTGGGATGGGACATGATAAGGGCGATATTGAAGCTTACAAGAACCTATATGAAGATGTTATGAAAAATGTTGGATCTATAACTGTAGATCAAATATTGAGGGTAAATGATGAAGGGTTGTTGACTGCTGGTGTTTATGGTTATACGCACGACCGAGACCCTGAATTTTTATATTTGGTAACTGGATGGGCTGTTCACCAAAATCCAGAGTTGTTTAAAAAACCAGATGGCAGTTTCATGACCTTAGCTGAAGCTTGGACAAGCAACAAAACTTTCTCAACTCTTAGAAATTTACAACTGAATGCAGTTAGAGAGACACAAAAACAGTTCACTGGATTGTCGCAAGAAGAAAAAGACAGAAGGGATGGTAATAAAATATATCAACTTGATGCTTCTAGAGAAATTCCTAGCAGACTCCGTTTTGATGATGGCCACATTTCTTGTGTGATTTGGATGCAAAACGGTGTTCAGAAATCTCGCCCTGTTCTTTATCAAAGTGGACAAAATAATACCTTTGAAACAGCTAATAGTGATACGGCACGAAGCCTGGTGGTTATGACAATTAATCCAGAAACTGGAGTGTTTGATATAGATGAACGCGACATTCGAGGATACAGTGGCAGTGCTGGAGTTAGTGGAGATGAAAATTCAATAACGGGTGACAATAAACTTCCTTGTGGAAATGGCCAAGGTGCTTCCGAAGTCCCAAGTCCTATTCCATCAGCCACCTCTAGCGTTATTACCACAGCCTATCCAACCTACACTCCAACTGCTCCAGCACAAGGAAACACTCCTGAAGTTGTTGCTACATCAACTACAACCTCTGCAACTAGAACACCCAGGCCAACAAATACGCCTGAAATAGTGAATACACCGACTCCAGGCTCTACCCAAATTGCAACTGCTACTGCAACTAACTTACCTCCAGCTACAGAAACACCAAGATCAACCGAAGATCAACCTCCAACTCCAGGCTTTACACAAGTTGCTACTCAAAGGCCAACAGAGGAGCCAACTTCAGAGTCAACAGTTGAAAGTGTGGGATACCCAAGAGCAAGTTATATTGATAGACACAACGATAAACCTGAGACTTATTATGATAATAAAAAACATAATGCACAGGTAGGACGCAGAAATCAAAAAAGGGATACTTTTGGATTTAGAAATAAAATTGACCATAAAAGTCAACCATATAAGCATAGAAAATATTGATTCCTAGAATAAGAAAGCCTATAATTTGCAAAAATGAAAGTATTAAGAAAAATGTCACTTAAAAAGTCACTTGCTATCTATTTAGTTTTATTTAGTCTATCTGTTTTTGCCCTAAACTTTATTAGAACAAAGATTCTTCTGGCGCAAACCTTAAGGGGAACTGATGCAACATTTGATATCTTTAATGGAACAAACTTTGGCGCAGGCAGTGGCTGGGTAGATCCAGTATCAGCAAATATCAATGAAGGAATTCAGGGTAAAATTACGGCTTGGAATACTGAAGAAGGAACAAATGCGGTTTACACTAAAGTCAGAATTGAAATACCAGTAAGTGTTGGGACATCTCACCAGATAATTGCTCATCTTTGGGCCGATAATGCAGCTGAAGTTACAGATACATTAACTATAAATACTACGGTTCCAACTAGAATTGTGTATCAACCAGGCCATGCAGTGGTTTATTCTCCAGCATGTCCCAATTCATGTCCAATTACAGATAACGCTTTGATTGGGTCTGGTGTTACTATAGGAAACATCTTAAGTGGCGGAACTGAAAGTGCACAGGTTCATTTTAAAGTGACTATTCTTGAACCAGAACCAACACCAACACCAACTGCCACGCCTACAGCCACACCGACAAGTACGCCAACTGCTACTCCAACTAGTACTCCCACAAGTACGCCTACAGCCACACCAACCATGACTCCAACTAGTACTCCTACGGCTACCCCCACTCTTACACCTACAATAACACCAACTGCCACCCCAACAGCAACTCCTACTCCTGATACTCAATTAAAACTTTGTAAATATGAAGATGATAATGGGGACGGGGATAGGGATAGTGGTGAAAATGTCCTAAGTTGGAGATTTAGAGTTACTTATAATGGGGTCGTCAGGGATATAGATAGCCACTGGTGGAATCTTTTTAGCCAAGGTTGTGTAATTATCGATGTTCCTGCAAATACATCTATCACAGTTGAAGAAGAGGGTAGGGCTGGCTGGAGACTAACGGACTTGTGGCAAGATGGCCAAAGGGTGAATAACCAAGCAACTTATTCCTACATTTCAAATATTGACAATGTAAAAGTGCTCTGGTTTTTGAACACTTTTACTCCAGGAGTAACCAATGAAACCAGTAGTTGCGATGATTTGGATGCAGCCCCAACTTCGGGAACAGAAGACCTGACGGTGGCATTTACTGGAAGGGGAGCAAACTCAAATGGCTCAATAGACCAATATGAATTTAATTTTGGCGACGGAAATATTACTTCCCAAAGCTCAAACACAGTTTCTCACATCTATTATAATTCTGGAAGCTATAACGCAAGTCTTAAAGTAAAAGACTCAAGGGGTAACTGGCTATCAAGTGATAATTGTAAATTGACTATAAACGTCAATGCCAAGCCGCAAGTCTTGGGAACAACTTCTCCAAAGGAGCTGCCAAAAACTGGAGCTACTGGACTGATGTTTATAACTTCTTCATTAATCTCAGTTACATCTGGCATCTACCTATTTAGAAAGTTTAGATTAGTTTGAATAGGATATGTATCCCAGAGGTGTAATATATCAATTTGGAGTTTCTAAAAGACGGGGAGTAATAAGTATCAAAGCCCCTCTTGGAGTTAGGGCTGCCTATTTCTTGTTTAGAGGTCTGGGGGCAGGCTTCATTGGTTTTGCCGTTATGGCCTTCGTTTTCACTTTTGGGCCTCCAATTAAGGAAGAATTAAACTACCGACTGGTCAAAAAAGATGATCTTGATTATCTTGAACAACTCAAGTTTGCCCAGGCTCAAAAAACCTCAGATATTCAGGAAGAAGCTAAAGCCCTAGGTCTTGACTCCTATTTCTCTTTGTATATCCCAAAGCTAGAAGCTAAAGCCAAAATAATTTCCAATGTTGACCCAACTGCCAAAGAAGAATACCTCTCTTCCCTGCAAAAAGGCGTTGCCCACGCCAGAGGGACGCATTTTCCAGGCCAAGGGAGTTTAATATATCTTTTTGCCCACTCAACTGACTCCCCAGTCAATTTTACCAGATATAACGCTGTTTTTTACCTTCTCTCAAAGCTGGAACAAGGGGATATCGTTACGGTTTACTTTGCAGACAAGAAGTATGTGTACCGAGTATCGGATAAAGTATTAGCCAAGGCTGAAGATACCTCTTGGCTGACAAAGGAATATGGTGAGGAAGTGTTAGTCCTGCAGACTTGTGATCCTCCAGGAACTACTTGGAATAGACTTTTGGTTATTGCCAAACCCATCCCATAGTACTTGACAAAGCTTTTTTTGTATCCTATAATTCCCCAGATGTACAAAAAGCTTGCCTTTACAGCTTTAATAGTTGCCCTAGTAGCCGGGTTTATTTTCTTTGGAAAACTTCTAGTAAAAGCTGCAACCTCGGTTTCTTTCGATCCAGCAGTAGTAGCTGTTAATCCTGGGGATTCTGTAACTGGTGATGGCAGTTTGATGTGTGGACTAATCATCGGAAATAGCGGAGAAAACACCGTTTCCTACATTCAAGAAGGAACCCAACCTTCAGCTTATGGAGCAAACAATAGCGATGTCGATCTAAATAGCTTCCAAAATGGCTGTTTGCCAAAAGGTTTTGGAATTGCCGATTTGGGGGATGGAAGTAGCGCGATGAGTAAAACTCATTTGTATGACTTTAGTTTTTCGGCTGGAACTACAGTCAACGCTTTTTCAATCTCTATTTCTGACTGGGGAGATTACTTGCCAAATGTCAAAGGAATGGCAGGTCGCCATGAAATGATTCTTACCGCCTATGATTCTGCTAATACAGTACTTGATACTGCAAGTTTAGTTTTTGATACAGATTATAACGCCAAAGCCGTAAATAGAAATTCTCCACAATTTGGGGCAATGACTAGGGCAGGAGACGCCTGTCAGGCAACCTCTGGCCAGCCGGGAAACTTTACTTTAACTGTTAATGGATCTGGAATCGCCAGAGTTGAGCTAAGATATGCCGATGCCCAAAGTTATGATCCAAATATTGGGATTTCTGACATTACCTATGTTTTAGAGGATGGCGCTGTTGCAACTAGATGTGCTGGAACACCAGTTACTTCACCTGTACAAAATGATATGTGTGCAAATATCGAAGGAGTTCAAACCAGTGTTCCAAACGACTATCATATCGACGCTTCGGGCAGAAACTGCGTCCAATATCAATTGGGTGGAGCACCACAAAACAGTGGATCAAATAGTGGCCAGGTTTTAGGAACAACTACAACCAAAACAGGATCTGTCCTGGGAGTATCTACTTTGGGAAGTACTGGAAGCTTAGATGACCTAATGAATATTGTTTTTACCTTAGGCGCAGGCTCAGTCGCCTTTGGGCTTAGAAAATCCTCTCTTGACAAATAAGGGTAATTTGGTAGTATATAGCTACTTTAAGTCTTCCTTGAAGTAAAGAAGTTTTCTTCCGAAAATGAACGAAGATACACAATCTAATAATTCGCTTGTTGTAGATGACAGGATTTTGCCCGATTCAAACCTGCCTACAGAATATGTTGAGGGTCTTTTGGATATTGCCAATGAAGGCTCAGGACTTTTAAGGAGAAGTTACAATGGTACCGAAAAAGATGTCTATATCTCGGGCTCACAAATAAGAAGATTCATTCTGAAAAACGGTGATCTTGTTGGCGGCCTTGCCAGACGACCCAAGGAAAATGAAAGGTATTGGGGACTTTTAAAAGTTGAAACTGTAAATGCAATTCCAATTGAACAGATGTCTCAAGACCGACCAAGTTTTGACGATCTGACTGCAGTTTATCCCGATGAGCAGATTAAAACTGCAACTGGCTCTGAACCTCTGACGACTAGAGTAATTGACCTAATTGCTCCTATTGGCTTTGGTCAAAGGGCCTTGATTGTTTCCCCTCCAAAAGCGGGTAAGACTTGGTTAATTAAAGACATCATGTCTGGCATTGCCCAAAACTATCCTGAAGGAAAAGAAAATGGCGTTCATTTAATGGCGGTTTTAATTGGGGAGAGACCCGAGGAAGTAACCGATATTGGGCTGCATATGAAGAAGATTACCGAAGGTCGTGGAGAAGTTGCTTCCAGTAATTTTGATGAATCTCCAGAAAAGCAAACCAGAATTTCAGAACTGGCTTTGGATAGAGCCAAAAGGTTGGTTGAAGTGGGTCAAGATGTGGTTATTGTTCTCGATTCTATAACCAGGCTTGCCAGAGCTTACAACCTTGCTCTTCCGACTTCGGGAAGAACTCTAACTGGGGGGTTTGATCCAATTGCTCTATTCCCAGCCAAGAAATTTTTTGGAGCTGCCAGAAAAATCGATGGTGGTGGATCTTTAACCATTATTGGAACCTCTTTAGTTGAGACCGGCAGTAGGATGGATGACTTAATTTATGAAGAGTTTAAAGGGACAGGGAACATGGAGCTTCATTTAGTCAGAAGGTTGGCTGAAAGAAGAGTCTTCCCGGCAATTGATGTCTCTAGGAGTGGGACTAGGCAAGAGGAACTTTTATATGGCACAGATCTAATGCCAACCATTCTTACTTTAAGAAGAATGTTAGATATCTTGCACGATGATGAGCGAACAGAAAGCTTTTTAGAGCGACTTAGAAAAACCCAAAACAACGAAGAATTCCTGGCCACTTTAAAAACTGCTGCAAAAGAATAATTTCTATTTTTTGACAAAATCAAGATAATTTTCTCTTGATATCAATTTTACTTCAACTTTATAGAGATCTCTAAAAGTTTTTGGGGTAGTAATTTTTTTGCTTTTCCATTTGAACTCAAACGCTCTAATCTTATTTTCCTTTATTTCCACCCAATCAACTTCTGCTTTTTCATAGCTTCTCCAAAAGAAGTTCTGAACAGTTTCTTGATTATATTCCTGTACCTTAAGGCGTTCTACAGCTAAGAAATTTTCCCAAATTTGTCCAATGTCTGGACGGATATCTAGAGAGGCAAACTGGCCAATCAATGAGTTTCTTACCCCAATATCCCAAAAGTAGTACTTTTTGCTCTTTACAACTTCAGTTCTTAAATTTCTGGAGAATGCTCCTAATTCAAAGATAATAAATCCGCTTTTTAATAAGTAGATATACTTAGATATTGTTTTAACGTCAACTTTAAGTTTTGTTGCCAATTCATTTAGAGAAACCTCAGAACCTAATTGGAAAGCAAGAAGAGTTGCTAGGTTTTTTATAACCTCTGGATAGGCTATTTGTTGTAAAGTTGTTATTTCTCTAAATAGATATTCATTTGCCAATTTTTGCAAATAAGCAATTTTTTCGGAAGGAGATCCTAGTTGAGTTAAATATGGATATCCGCCGAACAATAATTGATTTTCTAAAAGATATGGAGTTTGGTATTCTTCAAGATTTTCAGACAATTCAGTTGTTGAAAAAGGAAAAAGATGAAATTCATTAATTCGTCCCGTAAGAGTTTCTTTCATGCCTGTTGCAAGATCTAGAGACGAAGAGCCTGTAACAATAACTTTTTTGTCTGGAAAGTTGTCAATAATTATTTTTATAGACAGTGCAATGTTTGGAATCCTTTGTGCTTCGTCTATTGAGATGACGGAATAGGGCTTTACTAAGTTTTCTAGGTGCACTATGGAGGTATTTCCTAAGGCATCTCTTGCTTCTTGAGTGTCGCCATTGAGATTTAAGACTTTTTGTAAGTCTTTTTCTAGAGAACTGACAACCTGATTTAAGAGTATAGTTTTTCCTACTCGTCTAGGACCATAAATTACGGTTACAAAACCAGGCTTAAAAGAATTCAAGATGACTGGAAAAAGCTGTCTTTGTATCATTCCATAAAATCATATCAAATCTATGGAATCTTGTCAACATATTCGGTACTAATTTATGGAATCGGTCTCCAAAAGGTAGATTGAGTAAATTTGGGGTTTGTGGAAAAAATTTGCTTCCCAACTACTGGCTTGATAGACTACACTGCAAGCTGTCCTTTTGCCTTGCCAGATAAATGGAAGAAGTTTACCAAGACCTGAATAAATTTATTGCAAACTTAAGGCTTTTTAGCTTTGAGCTGGCAAAATTCCTCCTGCATACTTTCCACCTGCAATTTCTGAAGTTTGAAAATCACAAGGGAAACTTTGTAAATGCTCTTTATAAACAAAGAGGAAGATTATCAAGAAAATTAATACATTCTGGCATGGCCTCAATTACAGCCTTGGGAATTATGATTGCCCCGGTGATTGCCCAAGAGCTTCCCGGCCGCACTGTTGACCCTTGGAATATAGCTCCCAAAACTCAGGTTTTATCCGCCAGTATTGAGGATCAATCAACAGCCACTATAGTTTCTGATAAACCCAGATCCCAAGTTGAGGAATATCTTGTTCAAGAAGGGGATACTGTAGGAACTATCGCCGATAAGTTTGGTATTTCCCAGGACACTATCCGTTGGGAGAATAACCTGGTTAAAGATAAAATAAAGCCTGGGGAAAAACTAAAAATTCTGCCTGTAGCTGGGATTTCCCATAAGGTGAGAAAAGGGGATACTGTTTATTCAATTGCTAAAGAGTACGACACTTCAGAACAAGGAATAGTTGACTTTCCATATAATTCTTTCTCAAATGATGAAACTTTTGAATTGGCAGTGGGACAAATTATTGTTGTTCCAGATGGGGTAAAAAAGCCAGAAGTTACGATTCCTGGTTCTGGCGCGGTCAGACCAAGACAAACAACTCCAGACGCCGGAACAGTTGTTGCTTCGGGCCAATTTGTCTGGCCAACCCAAGGAACTATTTCCCAAAGATTTGCTTGGTATCATCCTGGAGTCGATATTGCCAATAAAAGCTTACCGCCAATACTTGCTGCTGACTCTGGAAAAGTAATTGCCTCTGGCTGGGATCCGTCTGGCTATGGAAATAAAGTAATGATTGATCATGGTAATGGCTATATAACTCTCTATGGCCACATGTCTAAATTATATGTCACAATAGGACAAACTGTAACAAGAGGCAATCAAATAGGTCAAATGGGCTCAACTGGAAGATCAACCGGGCCTCACCTACATTTTGAAATCTACAAAGGGGGAACAAGGCTAAGTCCATTCCTGTATTTGAAGTAAAGTTGCGTGTTTCTAGCCACAAACTAAGAAAAATTTCCTTGACAGAAGGAAACTTTTAAGGTATTCTTTCCTTATGACAAGGAAAGAAATCTTGAAAAGTATTATTTTAGAGAGCCAAAATAGGCAAATGCCTCAGATTTGGCCCAGAAATTTGGTTTTGCCAATTGACTCCGGTAAGATAGTTACCTTGATGGGGGTGAGAAGAAGTGGTAAGACCTACCTTTTGTTCGATTTAATAGATAAACTCATCAAAAAAGGCATACCTTCAAAGAGAATCTTTTATTTGAATTTTGAGGATGAACGTTTGAAACTTAACTCTCGCGAGCTTGACTTAATAATACAGTCTTATAGAGAAATATATCCAGATAACGATTTATCAGAATGCTACTTTTTTTTCGACGAAATTCAAGAAGTTAAAGGTTGGGAAAAATTTATTATCAGACTATATAACACTATAAGTAAGCAGATCTTTTTAACTGGGTCAAATGCCTCCTTTTTATCAAAAGAAATAGCTACAGCGCTAAGAGGTAGGACTGTTACTTTTGAAGTTTATCCATTGTCATTTAAGGAATATTTAAACGTTCTTTCTCCTGGTCTTAACCCACTCCATTCTAGTGACAGAGCTAAGGTTGTCAGTTTTTTTGATAGATTTCTACATCTAGGGGGGTTTCCTGAGATGGTAGACAGAAAAGACAATTTGCATGAAAAAATACTTCAGGAATATTTCAATGTTATGGTTTTTAGAGATCTTATAGAAAGATACAATATATCCCAGGCTTCAATACTTAAATATTTCTGTAAAAGAGTAGTGGCCAATAGTGCTTGTGAATTCAGTTCTAATAAAATATACAATGAGATTAAGTCTCAAGGTTATAAAGTTGGTAAAGACGCTATCTACAACTACCAAAACAACGTTGAATCTATTTATCTTGCTAGATTTATTCCGAAATACTCGTATTCAATCGTTAAAAGTGAATTATCTCAAAAGAAGAGCTATGTAATTGATCAAGGTCTGGGAGTAGCTCTAGACTTTAAGTTAAATCAAGACAAAGGAAGGTTATTGGAAACAGTTGTCTGCTTGGAACTATTAAAGCAGGGCAGTTCAATCAGCTATATCCAAAACGGAACAGAATGTGATTTTCTAGTTGTTGAAAAAGATAAAGTTACAAAGGCAATTCAAGTTGCCTTTGATGTTTCAGATGAAAAAACAAAAGGCAGAGAATTAAAAGGGTTAATTGAAACTTGTAAGAAGTTTGAGTTGAAAGAAGGATACATTCTTACTTTAGATGAAGAAGAAGAATTAATAACCAAAAATCTAAATATCCATATTGTTCCAGTCTGGAAATATTTTACTTTCGACACCCTATAAAGTTTATATTCCTATTTCTCCTATAATATACGGTTGGACGTTTTAACGCTTTTTGAGTGACAAAACTATGCATGATTTAAAGCTAAATCTATGCACTATTATTATAGGTTACCAGATGGCAATCCAATCAATAACTGTATCCTCCAGAGGAGCAGTTGCTACATTTATAGTAAAGCCTGTTTCATCTCTATTTGTTAGCCAAACATTGGTGTTATAAGAAGGAGTAATGCTAACAGAAACGGGCTTTGTCTCCCAAGTTTTATTTATGCGTACTGAAGTCTGGCCGGCAGGAAGTATTTCACTTCCTCTAAAGGTTGGATTACCAATAATTTGACCCTTTTGGATATTTAAGTTTCCTTTAGTATCTACTTTGAGTAAGTTACCCATTATTTCCACATCCCCCAGTGCCAATGGTTGGATTTTTAAGGTGCCAATAGCGTCTATAGAGGAGTCTAAGGAAGAGATTTGAATAGCGCCAACATTTAATTTACCTGTAACTACGACGTCATTTAAAGTGGTAAGACCTGTAAGGCTTGCGCTAGCAGACGCTGATTGAATTTCTCCAGATTGGGTTGCAGTTCCAAGAATTTGTTGTTGACTTTCTAAAAGCGCAATCTTTGTCTCCAACTCTGATATTTTTGTCGAAAGTTCTATGTCTTTGTCTTTGAGGTTGGTAATATCTTTCATTAAATCTGTGTTGTCTTGTGTATCTAAATTATTGATTTTGTTATTTAGTTCTAGAATGTAAAGGGAATTTGTCTCTGCCGTTTCCCAGAGTTGAGAAGCAAGGGAGCCAAGGGAGAATTTGCCATTTTTCCTCCATTCATCGCGCCCTGCAATTGTTGGCAAGTGTCTGTTTTGATTAACATATACTCCCATTTCATCTAAGGTCATCATAGAGTAATCTCCGTGTAGATCTATATCTTCTTGTCTCACATTTCCATCAAAGTATTTGTCGAAAACATAGTCGGTCAAGAGGACATTATCATCATATACAGCAACTGCATTTAAGGTTCCTATTCCTTTTGCTCCTCCTGTTGGGGCACCAACTACTACAGAACCATCCCCATAAGTAGTCAGGGTTGCAGCATCATCATTATTTGCTATTTGAAACACCGTCTCTGCAGCTGCCAGATCGACAATACCGGTGCCACTTCCTTTGGCACCCACGAGTTTAATTGCAGGGACGGTGTCGTCGGGAGTATTGCCCAGGATGCCTCGAAGGGAGAGTGCTTGAGCGGTATTGACGTTATCTGCCAGGGCGGTGAGTTGAACTCCACCATCTGTGGATGAGATGGCACCAACGTGTAAGAAGGCATCGGTATTGGCAAGCGTTGTGACTCCATGAGCCACATCGCCATCGGTCATGCTGAAGGTGGAGTCAGAGCCAGAAGCGCGGAAAAGTTCGAGCGTGGTGTCGGGGGTGCCGTCAGCACCACCGATGACGGTGTTGCCGTCTTCAGAGTTGATGATGGTGGTATTGGTGCCCACATCAGAAATATCTGTCGTATTGCTTTCTAATTGATTGAAAGAAATCACGTTATCAGCTTCTGTACTTGCCGCTATGTTTATACCTATGTCTCCCGCGCCGGAAAATCCGGAAATGCTGTTGCCATTTATAATGTTGCTGTCAGAATTGGTAACAACGTTTATACCCTTGCCACCGGTCCCATCATCCACAATTGTGTTGCCGGTGACGGAATTGTAAGAAGCGGTCCACAGAGCGATAGCTCCCTGCGCTGAACCGGGATTAGTAATCGTATTACCCGTAATGCTATTGTAGTTTCCCTGGGAAAAGACGAATGAATTTATACCACCCTCGTAGGTATTGTTGGCAACGACTATTGAATTTGCGGTGGCAATAATACCGTACTGCCCATAGGTGTTTTGCTCAAAATGGTTATTTTCAACACTGTTATAGTGTGAAGAACTCGCAAAAGCAATCCCGGCATAATCTTGATTGAGGAATGTACTGCCGGTGATTGTGTTGTATTGGGATGATGTAGTAAGCTGAATACCGTATTCATCTCCGCCGGTAAAATAGAGATTCCGAAATACAGACTGTATTGCCCCTGCTCCGATCATTATCTGATAACTATTTCCTCCCCCATTTTGCGCCGTAGCATCAACTTGAAAATCAGAAAACGTGAGGTAATCTTTTCCATTCAGGTTAATGATGTGTCCCGGCGTCCCCCATGATGCCCAGGCGGAAGCGACGATCTTGCTTCCCTTCCCCGCGCCTCGGATCGTCGTATTGTTTGCATCAATCGTGATGGATTCTGTACACGTATAGGTCCCCTCAGGCAGGTAAACTTCTCCTCCATTTGCCCCTAACGCATCGATGGCGGCATTGATACCTGTACACGTCTGGGCATAGACAGTGCCGTCAACAGTAATCACTTTGTTTAATTCTGGTGCATACACCGTGCCATCACCCAAAATATACAAAGCATTTGAGTTGTCGTTATTTGCAACTGCAAACACTGTATCAGCTGCTTCCAGATCTATCACTCCGGTTCCTGAAGCCAAAGCACCAACAAGCTTGATGGCAGGAGTAGTGTCGGTGGGAGTAGTCTGGACTGCCTTGATTTCAAGTGCTTGCCCATCAGCATCGGCAAAAGCAGTGAGTCTAGCACCGCCAACAGTAGAGGAGATGGGAGCAAGATGGAAGAAAGCATCAGTATTGGCAAGTGTGGTCACCCCGTGGGCGACATCATCATCGGTCATGGCAAAGGTAGGGTCAGACGAGGCAGCGGTATTGAGTTCGAGGAGATAGTCTGGGGTAATGTCACCACCAATGCTTGTATTGCCAGAGAAGTAGTTGTAGGTACTAGCATCGGATGCGTAAAACGAATACGGAGTGTTGGTTTGGGTGCCAGCTGTAAGATCGCCGATATAGACTCCGTAGGTGTTAGTAAACGTTCCAGAATTGGCTTCTACATCTGTATAGAACCCATAGACAGTAGCTGCTGTTGCGGAAGACCGCCAATCTATTCCTGATGCTACTCCACTGAGTGTCGAAAGCGATCCTGTTGTTGCGGCAGATAGAGCTCCGGATTCGACATATACACCCTTTATAGCACTAATGGAGCCTGTATTGTTAACATTGGATGACTTTACATACAATCCTATATTGTTGCTCGAATAATTTGTGCCACCCCCTGAAAGCGTCATGTCTACTTCTGCGCCGGCAACAACACTACCAAGGTTTGCTGTAGGAGTGAAGGTTAAGGATGTATAAGAAGCAATACGGCCTGTGGCATTGGAAGCACTATTCACTACGTGGAGGCCGTATGAAGGTGCTGTACCGCTTCCTAAGAAATATCCACTGTTGGTATAGATATCGCCATCAACAATTACATCTGCGCCGGCTGGGTCTAAGGTTAAATCACCAGAGGCAGATAAAGTATTGCCTGAGAGATTTAAAGTGCCGGCAATGTCATGCGTACCTGCGCCGTTAATGTCCAGGACTCCTGCTGCGGTCAGGTTGCCTGCATTGGAGAGGTTGAAGACGTCGGTGCCGTCGGATTGTTCGAAGACGGCCAGATCAGTGGTCTGGGTGGCATTGCCTTGGATAATGAACTGGATTTGGTCAGTGTCTCCATCAATACTGAGTTTGGCGCTTGAGAGAGGGGAGGATCCTCCTAAGATAACTTCATTGGTAGTGGTGGTGAGGTAGGTATTGGTGGTGGATGTAGTCCAGGGAGCACCGGCTCCTCCAGTAACATCAATCCAGGCCAAAGTACCTGTAGCATTACTGGACAAGACTTGATTAGCTGAAGAAGCATCAGCAAGAGGAAGAACGTAAATGACATTTCCTGCCAATGAGTCAGGAGCTTTAAATCCAGTATAGTGGTCGCCATTGGCTTCCAGTTCTTCAAAATCAATTTCACCTGTTGTGCCAGCGGTGGTGTTGTAGGGGTTTAGATGTAATCCAGAGGCTGAGATATCCATCCAAAGAGGTGAGTCGGAAGTGGTGCTACCAAGAGAAAAGTCATCGGTAGTGGAGGTGAGGTAAGTGATGTCACCTCCATCAGTCCATTGAGAACCAGCCCCTGCCGAGACATTAATCCAAGAGAGGACCCCGGCTCCACTACTGGCAAGGACTTGGTTACTGACGGTGGCATCAGCTGAAGGGAGTGTGTAGACAATGTTGGCAATAAGAGAGTCAGGGGCTTTCAGGCCGGTGTAGTGGTCACCATTGGCTTCCAACTCCTCAAATCTTGCCTCACCAGTATTGCCAGCACTGGCGCCATGAGGATTGAGGGAAAGGGCAGAAGCAGAGGTATCAAAGAAGAGAGGTGAGTCAGAAGTGGTGCCACCAACAGATAGATCATCCGCAGTTGCAGTTAAGTATGTAATTGTTCCTCCATCAGTCCAAAGAGAACCTCCAGCAGCTGCAACATCAACCCAGGCAGATCCATTATACATCATCAACTTGTTGTCGTCAGAGTCCCAGGCGACGTAGCCTTCTCCTGTTGAAGGAGCTGTAAAAGAGGTGGCCTGTGGAAGTTTAATGCCTTCGGCCGATGTAGTGTTGTGAGTGATAGTAGAAAGGTCAAGGAGTAAGTCACTACCGGCAACAATATTGCCACTGCTGTTAAAGGTAACGAAAGCAGTTCCATTGTCTTGAATAACAAAGTCTCCACTACTAGATAAGTTGAAGGTAGTGTTACTGGAGCCTGAGTTAGTTAGAGTTAAAAGACCAGTATTCCCAACGGCAAAGATATCGGTGCCGTCGGATTGTTCAAGAACTAAAAGACTTTCTGTTTGCGTACTGTTGCCTTGGATCTGAAGCTGGATGATGTCCGATGAGCCATCAATCATTAGTTGGGAAGTTCCAGCAGTTACAGAACCCAAGGTCATTTTGGATGAAGAAAGGATGTCACTTCCGCCAACGACTAAAGTTAAGTCTCCAGTAGTCGTGAAGGTAGTTGTGGCTCCATCAAAGGCAATGTCAGTATCGGCAATCAAAACTTCAGAATTGATATCCAGAGTTCCAGCAATAGTTAGAGTATTACCACTTTCATAAGTGTCTGTTGCATTAGAACGTAGGAAAGCTGTGGAATCTAGTCCGTCAATTTTATCGACGTCCAAACTTGAATCTAGATCAGTAAGGGCTTTCCATGAAGGAGCTAGAGCACCATTGCTGACAAAAATTTGATTGGCTGTGCCAACAGCAGACACTTGCATTCCAGTGGCTGTAGAGTAGGCAATTCCTCCTTCAGCCAGAGTTAACCCGTCTAAGTAATTAAGTTCAGAGGCAGTGCTGGTAAGAGAGGTACCGTTAATTACTAGGGAATTAATAGTTGCAGATCCAGTTGCAGTCAAATCCCCAGTAGTTAATTCATTAACAGTTAAGCCATTCAAAAAACTGACGGCTGCCCTAAATACACTTTCTACATTTACTCCAAATGTCGGGTTTTCCAGAGCTTCTGCAGCCAAGACTTGGGATTTTCTGCCTTTATTCGCCATAATCTCACTTATGTTACTACTATTAGTAAACATCTGAGACAAAATTGGAATATCGAAGGTATTTGATATAGTTTGTAGGTTTTTGATAGCTATTGGAAAAAATGTTTTTGTCAACATTAATCCCGCCAGAAGCCAGATAAAAAACATGATTCCAGCTTTTACTATTGTCTTTCTTTCTTTTGATAGATCGTCGTACAGGTTTGGATAATTAGTGATTTGAACTAGCTCTACTTCTCGAGCTTTAATCTCTGGTGTAATAACTGTCTTCTCACTTTGTTTTGGCCGGTGTTTTTGAACTAAACTTTCAAGGATATGAAGATCATACCTCCTATGACCACCTTTAGTTCTCTTAGAAGGAAGGATGCCCTTTTTTTCCCACCTCCTGAGAGTGTCTTTTGAAACACACAAGACTTTGCTTGCTTCCTCAATTGTCAGATATCTTTTGTCTTTTTTGGGCAGATCCATAATTTGTATTTAAATTTATGTTTTTTTGAAGCTAAATTTAGGTATTCAACTTTAGCCTCAAATCATTAAGACATATAAATACTATAGTGTCAAGAGTGGTTTAGCCGCAAATGCGGTTTTTACTGCGGGGAAACGGAAAAAATGAAGCGTTACAATTAGTAAATAAGTACTCTCTATCCAATAAAGTCAAACTACTGACCGATTACTAGCTTACTATATCAGTGGACCGTACCAGAATTGGACTGGTGTCTGCGCAATGCGAATGCGCTGTACTGCCACTATACTAACGGCCCTGATATTCTATTCTACACCATAGTTGGTAAATAGTATTTTGATATAGTTCAAGGCTAATAATTATAAGATATATATGGGTATGTTTGGAATTACTTGATTAACGCTTTATTTCACGATTAAGCATAATTTTTCTTCCGCAATATCTTCTCTTTACTCAAATAATATCAAATATATCACTTACATATCCTATAAGAGAAGTAGTTCAGCGTTTTTCGTAAGAATCTGCGGAGAATTATTGAGGCTAAGCGGTTAATTCTTTCACACATTATGACCAATCCTAAGGGATAGGTTAATTAACGCGATTTTTACCGACATATTTTAGAGTTAGCCTTGAGTTTTCGTTAATCTTTTTTTTGTTAGTGATCCATTTTCACCGATTATTTTCAATACTAGAGGATATTTTTTACCATTGTTGGTGTGGTGATATATGAGCTTGTTGTCACTGAGTGTGTTAGAGTGCTAGGAAAGGAAAGGACCATTTTTTACCATGGTTTTGGGATTTGGTTTGAAGAAAGTAGTAGAACTTTCGATTTACTTGAAAATCTAGTAAGATATGACAAATGCAAGACTCAAGTAAATATAATCATACAGTCATTGAAAAGAAATGGCAAGCCAAGTGGCGTGAAACAAAGCTCTATAATCCAGACATTCTTCACACACAAAGAAAGAGTAAATTTTACAATCTCTGGATGTTTCCATATCCTTCTGCAGAAGGATTACATGCAGGCCATGCTTTTGCTTCAACTGGATCAGATATTGCTGGAAGATTCCAAAGAATGCATGCTAAAACCGTTTTTCAGCCAATAGGTTACGACTCCTTTGGAATTCATACCGAGAATTTTGCAATTAAGATTGGTGAGACTCCCCAAAAACTATTGGCACGAGCAACTATACACTATGAACAACAATTTAGAAGTATGGGTCATGGTTATGATTGGACAAGGACTGTAGCCACACATGAGAAGGATTACTACAAATGGACGCAGTGGCTATTTGTTAAGCTATTTAAAGCAGGATTGGCTTACAAAAAGAAAGCTTTTGTTAACTGGTGTCCTTCCTGTAAAACAGTTCTGTCTGACGAGCAAGTTGTTACTCCCGCTCAGGCAGGTAAGTTTCCACTAGGCTACAGCTCCACAGAAGAGGTTCCAGAGGGTATTCGCGTCTGTGAGCGATGTGGTAGTATTCCTGAAAGAAAAGAACTGTCGCAGTGGTTTTTTAGAATTACTAAATATGCAGACAGACTTTTAGACAATCTTCCCAAGATAGATTGGACAGAAAAAGTCAAAGTGGCTCAGAAAGAATGGATTGGCCGGTCTGAAGGCGCCAATGTTAAATTTGACTTAAAAGGGAAAAATCTAAATCTGGAAGTATTTACTACTAGACTTGACACAATTGATGGGGTAACGTTTTTGGTTCTGGCTCCAGAGAAAGTTGATAGTTTATTGGAAATCATACCTGCAAGTAATTTGAAGAATGTATCTAAATACATTAAAGACTCACTAAATAAATCAGAACAGCAAAGAAAAAGGGGAGAAAAAGAAAAAACTGGCGTAAATACTGGTCTTCTGGCGATAAATCCCTCTAATTTACAAGAAATCCCTGTTTGGATAGCCGACTATGTTCTTATGGATTATGGAACAGGGGTAGTTATGGGTGTGCCTTATTTTGATGATCGAGATAAAGCTTTTGCAGAAAAATTTAGTTTGCCAATTCAGAAAATTAAGCTGAATAAAGAGATTATAAATGCTAAAAAAATCTGGTTTAAGAAAAAGGTACACTACCATTTGCGGGATTGGTTAATATCAAGACAAAGATATTGGGGGCCGCCTATTCCAATGATCCATTGCAAAAAGTGTGCGTCTGCAGGTAAGTCTTTCTTTGACCTTCAGAGCGTTACCTTGAAGGTGGAGCAAACAGATTGGAAACATGCTGGCTGGTATCCTGAAGAAAATTTGCCTGTAGTATTGCCTGAAATATCAGATTATCAACCGGAAGGAAATGGTAAGGGGCCACTGGCTAATCACCCTGATTTCTATAAAGTAAACTGCCCAAATTGTGGAGGGGAAGCGGAGCGGGAAACTGACGTTTCAGACACTTTTGTTGATTCTTCCTGGTATTTTCTGCGCTATCCAAGTGTAGATGCAGAGAGCAGTAGTAAGATGTCTTTTGATAACAAAATCACTAAGTCTTGGCTGCCTGTAGACTTATACTTTGGGGGAGCAGAACACTCGGTACTTCATTTAATGTATGCCAGATTTGTGACGATGGTTTTGTCTGACTTGAAACTTATTGATTTTGAAGAACCTTTCCCAAGGTTTTATGCTCACGGCTTAATGATTAAAGACGGTGCCAAGATGAGTAAATCCCGGGGTAATGTAGTCAACCCAGACGAATACATCGAAAAGTTTGGCGCAGATACCCTAAGGCTTTATTTGATGTTTATGGGGCCTATGGATGGCTTTCCTGACTTTAGGGATACAGGTATGGAAGGTATGCAAAGGTTTGTTAATAAACTTGCAAATATCTTTTCCCAGACACATGTGGACAAAGAAGATGGTGAGCTAACTGCTAAACTGCATCAAACTATAAAAAAAGTTACTAAAGATGTCGCCAGCTTTAACTACAACACTGCAATTTCAAGCTTGATGGAGTATGTAAATCATCTAAACACCAAAAAGAACTATTCAAAAATGTATTTGCTGCCTTTAGCTCAAATGATTGCACCGTTTGCACCACACTTAGCAGAAGAAGCCTGGGAACAACTAGGCCAAAACTATTCCATTCACACTTCAGCTTGGCCAGATTACCAGGAAGAGCTGACAAAACCAGCTGAACTAACAGTGATAGTTCAGGTGGATGGCAAAGTAAGATCGCAGTTGCAAGTAGCAAGCGGGCAAGTGGAAAATAAAAATGAAGTTCTTGCACGAGCAAAAGATATTAAGAGCATTAAAAAATATCTTGAAGGGGCTAAGATAGCCAAAGAAATCTATGTTCCCGGAAAAGTTATCAATTTTGTTACAAAGTGATGAGAAGTTGGCTGGCTTTGCCAAAAAAGGCTGGCTATTTCTTTTGCCCTTGGTTGGTTTACTCCTAATAGGTTTTGGAATTCTGGCTGCTAAAGTTTCTCTAACTCCTTTAGAAAAAGTGGAGATAATAAGCCCCTCAACACTTCCTGAAAATTTTTCAGAAATCATTGTAGAAGTTACAGGGGAGGTCAATAAACCTGGAGTATACCACTTACCAAAAGATTCCAGAATTGAAGATCTGCTTTTCAAAGGGGATGGGTTTACCAAAGACGCTGATAGTAAATGGATTACCAAGAATTTAAATCGGGCGGCAAAACTTGTTGACGGGCAAAAGTTGTATATCCCTAATCAGTCGGAAGTCTTGAGTGCCAGCGTTGTAACTACGGGGTCGACTACATCAAACAGTATCATTGGCAATTCTGCAACAAACATCAATATTAACTCTGCAAGCAAAGAACAGTTGGAATCTTTGTCAGGAATAGGCCCTGTTTACGCCCAAAAGATAATTGACAACAGACCTTACTCAGATATCTCTGAACTGACTTCCAAAAGAATAATTCCTCAAAAAACCTTCGACAAGATAAAAGACCAGATTTCTGTTTACTGATGAAAATACGCTATCTTTTTTGGCTTGTCTTAATATCCATTTTTGCTGTCAGATATGTTTACACTAGACCAGTTTATAAAGATGGGGATAGAGTAAGAATTACAACTAGCGTTAGGTCTGAACCATTAAGATATCCTAATTCCCAATACTTAAAAATATCAGGGTTAAAAACATATTTACCTATATTCCCTGAACTTTCGTATGGTGACAATATAATTGTTGAAGGAACAGTTGATAACCAAAAGGGAAGGCTTAAAAATCCAAGTCTTTTAAACGTCCATAAAAGTACTAATTTATTGTATCACTTTAGACAAAGGCTAATTAACTTTTATAAGTCTTCTCTTCCCCAACCACATTCTTCATTAATTGCCGGGGTTGTTATTGGCGCCAAACAAAATCTCCCTCCAGATTTTTGGCAAAGTTTGAAAAACAAAGGTCTGGCTCATGTTGTCGTGGCGTCGGGAATGAACATTACTTTAGTGGGAGGATTTCTCTTAAACTCAACTCTTCCAGCCTTTGGCAGAAAAAAAGCTTTGACGATAGCAGTAGCGGGAATCTGGACCTACGCGTTTGTCTCAGGTTTTGATGCCCCGATAGTCAGAGCTGCCATTATGGGAACAATTGCCTTTACGGCTCAACAGTTTGGCAGGGTTAATCTACCTTTAAGGGCTCTGTTTTTGACAGCTTTCTTAATGCTTATAGTAAATCCCAGTTGGATATTAGACTTTGGTTTCATTCTTTCGTTTACGGCGACGCTGTCATTGATACTGTTTCAGACTAAAGTTGGTAGATTGATATATTTTGTACCAGAATTTTTGAGACAAGATTTGGCGACTACCTTGGCAGCCCAAATAGGAGTTGCTCCAATTTTGTATTTTGCTTTTGGCCAACTGAACTTTTTGTCGCCAGTTTATAACCTCCTTGTTCTTTGGACAATTCCTTTAATAACAATATTTGGCTTTATGGGAGGACTAATAGGCTTGATTGTTCCAGAGGTTGGTAGATTGATACTATTTGTTGTATATCCTTTGACTTCTTGGTTTGTCTTAGTTACAACTAAGTAAGTATTTTGTTGTTAGTAAATAAATAAAATGAAAATATTTAAAAATTTCGCCGTTTTGTTATTACTTCTTAACGCAACTGTGTGGATTTCGGTATTTGCCTTTCCAAACGACAAACTCCAGCTAATTGCTTGCGATGTAGGACAAGGGGATGCAATTCTTATTAACTACAAAAGCTTTCAGATATTAACAGATGGAGGACCTGATAATTCTGTATCAAATTGTTTGTCAAAATATATGCCTTTTTGGGATAGGACAATTGAAGTAGTTATTTTGACAAATCCAGACAAAGATCACTACCAAGGACTTATTGATGTCCTAAAAACTTACAAAGTGGAAAACTATATTGAAAGCTATTTACCAGATAGCACTCAAGGATACAAAGTGCTACAAGATACAGTAGGGAGTAGTGGTACTAAGGTGTTAAAACCCCAAAAAGGCACAAGTATCAGGTATGGTTTGATGTCTTTAGATATAATTTACCCAGAAGGTAGTGTAAAAACTGATTTTAAAAGTCCTCAAAACAACAATTCAACTGTTACAGTTCTTATATTTGGAGATTTTAAGGCCATATTTACCGGAGATATTGAAGAGGAAGCCTCAGATTATATGGCTCAATATATTAACATTGGAAAGGTAGACTATATCAAAGTAGCACATCACGGAAGTAAGAATGGAATTACTAAGAGCCTGTTAGAACAATTAAGGCCAAAAATTGCGGTTATCTCTGCGGGGAAAAAGAATAGTTATGGCCATCCCCACAAAGAAGTCCTAGATATGCTTCAAGAATACCAAGTAAAAATCTATGGCACCTATGACAATGGAGATATAATATTTACAACAGACGGAAAGACTTATCAGAAAGATAAATTTCCATATTGAGCAAGAAAGATATAAAATTGGCTATGGTTAGGGGTCAACTACTAAAAGTACTTAAAGATTTATCTGGGGAAAAGGAAATTCATCTAGAGTTTCCGGAGCGCCAGGAGCATGGGGATTATACAACCAACATAGCTATGATAATGGCAAAAAAGGAAGATAAAAACCCTAGAGAATATGCCCAAGAACTAGTCAAAAAGTTATCACAAGTTGCTAGTTTGATGGCATTTGTTTCAAAAATAGAAATGGCCGGCCCAGGCTTTATTAATTTCTTTTTGCAGGAAGAATATATAGTAAAAAAGATAGTAGAAATTGATGAGACTTATGGAACTTCAATTGAAAACGAAGGAAAAGAGGTTATTGTTGAGTACAGCTCTCCCAATATCGCCAAACCTTTTGGAGTGGGACACCTAAGATCAACCATTATTGGCGATTGCATAGCTAACCTTCTGGAAGCTACTGGCTGGAAAGTTTACCGCGACAATCATTTGGGAGATTGGGGTACTCAGTTTGGCAAGCAAATCTATGCGATTAAGGCTTGGGGCAATGAAGAGGATTTGGATAAATCAACAAAACCAATTAAGGATTTAGTAGCTTTGTACGTCAAATTCCACGAAGAAGCCCAAAAAGATCCTTCTTTGGAAGAAGGGGCCAGAAAATGGTTCAAGAAACTTGAAGAAGGCGATAGTGAAGCCAAAAGGTTGTGGAAAAAATGCATAGACTGGTCTTTTAAGGAATTCTCCAAGCTTTACCAGAAGCTTGGGGTTAGTTTTACTGAAAATAACGGCTTGGGGTATGGTGAATCTTACTTTGAAGATAAAATGCAACCTATTATTATTGAACTCCAAGAAAAAGGGTTCCTAAAAGAAAGTCAGGGGGCAAAGCTATTATTTTTCCCCAAAGACAAATATCCACCATTAATGATTCTCAAAAAAGACGGTGCAACACTTTATGCAACCAGAGATTTAGCAACAGACAAATTTAGACTTGAAAAATATGGCAAAGACATCTTGGTTATTAACGAAGTTGGTGGAGAACAAAGCCTTTATTGGAAACAAGTATTTGAGACTGAATACCTACTAGGGTGGTATAAAAAAGGGCAAAGAATCCATATTGGCCATGGGATGATTAGACTGAAGACTGGCAAAATGTCGACCAGAAAAGGGACAACAATCCTTTTGGAAGACATCTTAGACGAAGCTGTCAAGCGTGCAACAACTTTGGCTAAGGACGGACAGATTGAAAATTTAAACAAAGTTTCCCAGCAAGTAGGAATGGGAGCAATAAAATGGAATGATTTAAAAAGAGATTATAAACAAGATATTCTTTTTGATTGGGACGAGATTTTGAATATGCAAGGTAACTCTGGTCCATATATTCAGTACACCTATGCCAGAACCCAAAGTATTTTGGCAAAATCTACCCTTCAGGGTGTCACCCTGCAGGAGACAGAGGGTCTTGAAGCCGAAGAACTATCGGTCGCAAAACATCTAGTTAAGTTCCCAGAAATTGTAAGCTTTGCAGCAATTAATTACTCACCAAATCTGCTTTGTAATTATCTTTTTGAACTGGCTCAAAAATTCAATACTTTCTATAATAAACATAAAGTTATAGGTAGCCAGAAAGAGGAGTATAGACTACTTCTGACGAAAGCCACAGGTCAAGTTCTTAAAAACGGTCTTAACTTACTTGGCATTGAAACCCCAAAAAGAATGTAACCTTCAAGGTGTCACCTTGAAGGTGTTTTCGATTTCCTTAGCCACTTTTTTAACAGGTTGAGTGACAATAGTATTAAAGGTATGTGTTTTAGGCGGGGCAAGTTGCTTTTCCAGCTGTCTTTCAATGTAGGAGGCGTCAAGATCTTTAATCATATCTTCAAGTTCAGGATCATTCATTAAAATCTTGTGATGTCTATTCAAGTCATGCAACAGCCTTAAAATTTTGGTAATTTCTTTCTCTGAAATAAGGTTTATCTGTAGATGTAGTTCCTCCCGAAGGGTGGAAACATAACTTTGCCTGTTTTGAGCGATAAGGACGATGATCGTCAAAAATATAGCCTCCAAGGAAACTATGGTCGTCAGCATAGTAAAAGGATAGTGATCAAAAATAGGAAGAGGGGTTAAACCTGTATTTATAACAATCCAACTGCTAAAAAAAAGGGCATTAATGATAAAAAACTCAATACTGCCAAAAAAGGAAGCTACTTGGTCGGCAAATTTTAGAAACCAATTTCTTGTTTTGAGTTCCTTAGCTTCAAAGCTTTTAATCAATCTGTAGGTTGAGTGAGTATTAGACATGCCTCTAATATAATATTAACTCTTTTGGTATAATTTACAAATATGGAATGTAAATTAGCAGAGCTTGCAAATAGACTGAGGGTTATTACCGTTCCCATGCCATCACTTGAGTCAGCAACTGTTACTGTTTGGGTGGGGACTGGTTCCAGGTATGAAACTCAAAAGATTTCGGGCATCAGCCATTTTTTGGAGCATATGGTTTTTAAAGGCAGCAAAAGAAGGCCTTCTGCCAGGGAAATTGCCGAAGCCGTGGATAGCATTGGCGGAGAGTTTAATGCCGGGACTTCTAAGGATTGGACTAACTTCTATATTAGAAGCAGATCTGCCAGTCTTGAGACAGCCTTTGATGTTCTTTCCGATATGGTTTTGGCTCCGCTTCTCAAAAAAGATGATATTGAAAGGGAGAAGGGAGTAATAGTTGAAGAAATTGCTATGTATGAGGATACGCCAATGCAGAACATTGGCAATATCTTTGAGCAGCTAATTTTTTCTGGCAACCCTCTGGGAATGGATATTGCTGGGGACAAAAAAACAGTCAGAAGTTTAACTAGGCAGGATTTCGTAGATTATCGAAATAGTCATTATCACCCGGACAATATTGTCTTGACTGTTTCTGGAGGGATAAGTCAAAAGCAAGTATTTAAGCTGGCAGAAAAATACTTTGGCAGTCTGGAGGAGACAAAAAAGCAAAAGACGAATGATTTTAAAAAATTTAGTCACAAACAAGATAAGCCAGAAGTAAAACTCAAAACCAAGACTAATTCAGAACAAGGTCATTTTATTTTGGGCTTTAGAGGGCTTCCTAGGGGTCACAAAGACAGATTTGCAGAAGGAGTGCTGTCTTCCATTTTGGGTGGAGGCATGTCAAGCCGGATGTTCACTGAGATCAGAGAGAAAAGGGGACTAGCATATGCTGTACACTCAGACGCTGAGCATTACGGCGACACTGGCTACTTTGGCATCTATGCGGGAGTATTGGTAACAAAGATTGAGGATGCTATAAAAGTAATCTTAGAGGAGACAGACAAGTTCGCATTGGGCAAGGCAGATTTGACGGATCAGGAACTATCTAAAGCTAAAGAATATATTAGAGGACATATGGCATTGGTATTAGAAAACACCAAGGCAGTGAATTCTTTTTTTGGCATGAAGGAGCTTTTAGAAGAAAAACAAGAGACTCCTGAGGAAGTATTTGAGAGTATTGCCAAAGTCACCAAGGAAGATGTCTACAATATTGCCAAAAAGCTCTTCAAGAAAGATAGCTTGAACCTAGGTATAATTGGCCCCTACAAAGATCAAGACAAGTTTGCTAAAATGCTACTAAACTAAATATGGAACAAACCTGCGTGCTTCTAAAACCTGACTCACTCCAGAGAGGGCTTGTTGGTGAAATAATTCACCGCTTTGAAAGAAAAGGTCTAAAGCTTAAGGCCATAAAAATGATGACCATGTCAGAAGAGCTTATCAATAATTGGTATGCTCATCACCGAGAAAAAGATTTTTTTAAAGATATCCAAAGATTTATGACCTCAACACCTATTGTTGCAATGATTTGGGAAGGTGTTGGAGCAATTGCTGCAGTCAGAAAGATTGTGGGTGTAACTAAAGGCAGAGAAGCAGAAGGTGGATCTATTAGAGGAGATTTTGGCATGAGCGGATCCCAGAATCTTATACACGCTTCAGACTCACAAGAATCAGCCAGAAAGGAAATTGGTTTAATTTTTGCAAAAGAGGAAATATTTAATTACCAAAGCGCAGTTGATTGTCTTATTTATAGCCCGAAAGAAATAGTTTAATCTTCCACTTCTCGTTCTCGAAGCATCTCTTTTTGAAACTCCTCGGTAATTAAGGTTGTAGTTTGGCTAAAGATATCTGTATATAAGTCACTGTTTTTTTGGAAACCACTAACAATATTTTTAACCAGTAGTCCACTAATAATGATTAAAGAAACCAGTGTCAAAGCTCCTACAATAGCTTGTGCAGGCCTTTTGACTATTACAACAGTACTTGCTGCCATATCATGCCAAGTCTGTTGATTTGGGTCTCTCAACATCCACCAAAAACCCAGGCCAAAAAGAGGAGATGAAATAAATTTGGCAATAAACTCTCTAAAGAAGGCCTTCTTGAAAGTTAACCTATGGCCATCTAAATCACTAATTTCAATTCCAGTCAAAAGTTTACCTATAGATCCGCCAAATTGGGAAACAAGGTAGGCTTGTAAAAGAGCAATAAGTGTTCCTGATAGGAAAAGAAATACTAAAATATTTAATACCGAATTAAATATTTGAGGGAGGTCGGTGGCAGATGCAATACCGACAAGTAAAAGCAAATAAAGAGTACTTCTAACCAAAAACTCAATTAGGTGAGCTATGACTCTTAAAGCTGGTGAAGCATATTTTTTGCTGTCCATTTATTTTATTTCCCTTTTTTCTAACTCTTCAAACCATAAATTCCAATTTGAGGCAGAAAAGACTACTATCAAAGCCCGTAAAAAGATGTTTGCCAAACCAAAGATAATTAGTAGCATTGCCAAGAAGGCTACGCTTCCCCAATAGTCTGTTAACGAAAAGTTGGAAATATCTTTTGAGATGGCATTTACTAAAGGCAAGCCAAAGATAAAACCAGGGATACCAAGAACGATTAAGAGAACGATGTTGGTTACACAGCCAAAAGCAACTCCAGAAATGCCTGAAATTATCCCCATCAAAATAGTTGGGAAAAAGTTTCTCAGTGTTAACCTCCAACCCTTTTTCCAAGCCTTCCAAGCAGGTAGGGAATCATAGATTAAGGCTCTTTGAGATAAAACTGCAGTTAAACCAAGCTGTAAGAATAGCCAAATAAAGAAGATAGCTAGTGGAATAATGGCCAATCCTCCTAGATTACTGTTTGATATCGAGACTACAAACCCTGCCCCAAAGGCAACTATGAAAATTGCTAAGAAGATTGCTATTAGGACGACAGTTTGGATGAGCGTTAATACAATCATACCCTTGATGTTTTTAATTCCCAAAGGAGAAGAGTTTTTTAAAGTTACTTCTTTTTCTTGGTTTGCCAGTCTAAGACCGGCGATTAAAGAGCCGTTTAGCCAAGCAGACAGAACCCAAGAAATAACGATTCCCAAAACTGCCGACCCAAGGACGCCTATAAATAGTAGAAACCAGGTTTGGGGAGAAACACTAGTCAACCAATCGAGAAAAGAATTAGTAAAAGTTTCCAATACTTCTTTCGATTGGTTGAGATTATTTGAGTTTTCCAACTTTTGGAAAGGCAAAGGTGAAGATATGGGGAGAGGTGGGGTTTGACTGCTGTTTTGATTACCAAAATTCTGCCCAATTCTGCCAAAGTTGCCACCGCCAGAGCCCCCAGCCGTTGCTGCAAGCGCTAGTCCATACACCCAGAGCCATTTGTATTTTTTGCTAATTTCAATTGACCTATTGATAATTTTTCCGTAATCAGCCATATACAGATAACATTTTAGCAAAAAGAAGATAAACTTTAAAGTTTGATAACCACAGTACCGGCAATTTTGTCGTGCCAGCCTTGTCTTTTGTCATCCCAAATTATCCACAGGTAGCCAAGAAGAAGAACTAGACTCGAGATAAATCTGCCGACTATTTCTCTTAGGAAAGCAGTTACATAATCAGGATTTTGGCTAGTTCCAACCTTGACTACTTTTAAACCCAAAGCCTTCTTGCCAAGAGTTTGGCCAGTAGAGCCTGTAAAATAAATAAGATAACCCCAAGCAACAACTACGCCGACTAATGTGCCAAAAGCCTGCAGCTTCATTGCTGCAAAAGCCATCGAGATAATTGAACTGGCAATCATTATCACAACAACATCAATTAAATAAGCCAGAAGCCTAAGTCCAAAGTTTGCGTATTTTTGATTTTCTGTTGCCATTTGTTTAGTGTAGGAAATTTCTAAGGTACTTGTCAATTGGGAATTTGGCTAGGCGTAGGGGAAGTTAGGGGTGTTGGAATTGGTGACGCAACAACTGGTGGTTGGGAGTCTGCAGACAACTCAAGTTGGGGATCAATAATTGGCTCACTTTCCTTGGGGGTAGTAAGTTCTCCGGCATTTAGAGCTTCATTGGCTGGCTTTCTGGCTTCTAAGTTTTCAAGTTCTTTTTTTGCCAATTTGTAATCTTCAGAATCTTTGTTAACCAAGCCCATAACAATCTTCATTTCGGAAATAGCTTTGTCTATTTGCTTATTTTCCCGATAACTAATCGCCAAATTGTAGTGGGCATTGGGGTAATCTGGCTTGACAACTGTAGCCAATTTAAAGACGTCGACAGCGTTTTCAAAGTTTCCCGTTGAATAATAAATTCCCCCCAAAGAAAGCCTAAGAAAAGGGTTGACTGGATCAAGGATTATTGCCTGAGAGTAAGATTGAATCGCAAATTGATCAACGTCTTTGGCATAAGGCATAATTGATCTATAGATGTTACCCAGGAATTCCCAATTTTCAGCTTTTTGGGGATTGATGGCCACAGCTTGTTTGGCAAGAGAAATGGCTTCTTGGATGTAGGAACTAATGGCACTTTTTTCTTGGTCGGTTAGTGTTCTTGGATCTTTTTTAGCAATAATATTGGCAATGGCAATATCAATACGAGCGGCATATAAATAGTAATTGTCCATTTTATTATTCTTTTCAATCGCTTTAGAAAGATGAGTTTTAGTTGTCGTTCCACCGTCCTTTTGAGTTTCGGCTTTAACAGCCGAAGCAATATGGCTTTCGGCCGTAATTAACTTGATCTCTACAGCCAGAGCATAGGCAATAAGAATCAAAAGGGGAATTGTAACTATGTAGACGGGAATTTTGTAGCTTTGGCTTCTAGTTTTGTCTATATATGGCAAATCGGGAATAATTGGTAAGTGAATTTTGGTAGTACTTGAAGACAATGAAAAAAGAACAAACAGTAGAAAGATGTTTACTAGGTTAAAAGGCATTATTAAAGCGGTTAAAAGTAGGCAAACTAAAGCAATATTGGCGCTTTTTGTGGCCATTTCTTGTTTGTTTACTGGTAAGCTTTTTATGGCAAAAAGGATAACAAGAGCAATCGCCAGCAGGCCAATTATGCCCGTTTCTGTCCAGAGAGTTAGGTAGAAGTTGTTGGCTGTATTAAATCTAGTACTCCAGAGCTTTGACTGGTTATAGGAAATTGGTCTAAATTTATCAAAAGCAAATTTGTAATTGTCTACTCCAACTCCAAACAGAGGACTTTCTTTAAAAGTATCGATAGCGACAGTCCATGTAGTTGTCAAAGAAGGAAGAGGAAACACTTGGTCTTTTTGTGGAATCAGAGTATAAATTGAGACTAGAAGGCCAAAAGCTGTCAAAAAGGAAAGAAAACCAAAAGCGACTTTTTCCTTGACTTTTTTTTCATAAATTACACTTAACACCCCTAAAACTAAAAGCGGGAGTAAAAAAACAATTTGGGGAATAACTCCTCCGGTCAAAGAAAAGCTGGGACTTTTAAAGAATCCAGGAATACCAGGCAGACTGGATAAAACCTTGGTATAAACTAAAAGACTGATTAGAGAAACAATGGCTCCGGAAATAATTAAGCCAAGTTTGACAAGAGATTTGTTCTTTCCCTGATTGAGGGTGAAGTAGAAAAGCGAACAGGCAAGAACCACAGTTGCAGTTCCTGGAATAAAAAAAGCCTCCATCCTATTGGGGGACTTTATTAGGGCGCTGGCAAGGTAAGCGGCTGTTAATAGAAAGACGGCCGCGTCAAATTTAGATGTTGAAAAATCAATTGACTCTTTGCCGATTATTTTAACCAGCTTTAGGGCAACTAAAAGCAAAACCCCAGTAACCAGGAAGGCTGTCTTGGCAGGAAAGAAAACATTTACAAATTCGGTGATAAAGAAAATAGGGAAAAGTACACATACTAATACAATAATAATTTTTTCAATATTTTCAATTATTTTTAACATAGTTTTAATGCAAGACTTAAGTAACTTTATCCTACTAAATGAGATATAATCAAGTAGATGTATACTGCCAATTCTAAAAAAAATAAAATTGCTTTAGTTTTTTTTACTTCATTTTTAGCTGTTATTTCTCTCTTTTTAAATTTGTCATCTGCAAAGGTTTCTTTCGCCCAAAATCAGGAAATACTTCCTGGAGTTGGTTCTTCAATGGCTCTCAGGGGGGATAATATAGTTGATGGAGAAATTGTCTGCTCGATGCCGGAGGGCTATGGCCGGTGTAACCGTGAGTATGATCCAGCCATGTTTGGAGTAGTAAATTTAAATCCGGCGGCTGGCTTTGAAACTGGTGAAACTGGTTACTACTTGGTTGTTCAAGACAGTTCAGCAAATGTAAAAGTAACTTCTAAAAATGGGAATATTAAGGAGGGAGACTATATCACTAGTTCTGACAAAGAGGGAATTGGTCAGAGGGCATCCAGAAACGGCTACGTCTTGGGAACTGCCCTAACTGCCTATGAATCTAGTGACATAGGAACTGTTGGGGAAGTGGTAATCTCTTTAAGTATCCATCCAACGGTTGATCTGACAGACGCAAAAGCCAATCTTTGGCAGGTAATTAAGGAAGGCTTCAGCGTCCCTGTGTGGGGTCCTTTGACTTCTTTAAGATATATTCTGGCAGCTTTTATGATTGTGCTTTCTTTTGTTCTTGGGTTTATCTATTTTGGCCGAGTTGTCAAAACCGGAGTTGAAGCCCTAGGCAGAAACCCACTTGCAGGAAGAATGATACAGTTAACAGTAGTTTTTAATATTTTTTTAACGATTGTTATAGTTGGAGTAGGTCTGGCAATTGCCTATTTGATTCTCATTCTCTAAACAAATAACTTAAGTGAAAATATGTTTAATCCTCTAGCCATTTTCAAAAAAAAAGTTAATCTCAAAGACTCGGGGCTTAGTCCTGTTGTCCTATTGGTTTTGGATGGTTGGGGACTGGCTCCAGCAAGTCCAGGCAATCCGATCCCCATGGCAAAAACTCCCAATATGAATTTGTTGATGGCTAAATTTCCCCACACCCAGCTTATTGCCTCAGGCGAATCAGTAGGTCTTCCGGCAAATGAAGTAGGCAATACCGAAGTGGGACATATAAATCTTGGAGCCGGGCGTACTATTTACCAAGATTTAAAAAGAATCAACCTGGCAATAGAAAGCGGCAAATTTTTTGACAATGAAGCTTTGATAAAAACAGTCAAACATGTCAAGGAATATGGCTCAAATCTGCATATCATGGGACTTGTTTCCTCGGGCAATGTTCATTCGTCTTTAAACCACTTCTGGGCAGTAATGAAGTTTATGCAAAAGTATGGCGTCAAAAATATCTACCTCCATTTATTTACTGACGGTCGAGATGCTCCGCCGAAGGAAGGAATAGATATCATTGCCAAAATTGAAGGTCAAATCAAAACTTTAGGTTTTGGCAAAATTGCCTCAATTTCAGGAAGGTACTATGCCATGGATAGAGATAGAAGGTGGGACAGAACTCAAAAAGCCTACGCGGCAATTATCCAAGGCGTGGGAAAGACGGCAAACGGCGCTGTTGAGGCAATGCAAATGGCCTATGGTAACGGCCAGACAGATGAATTTGTCGAGCCGACCGTTATTCTTGATAACGGCAAGCCACAAACTGTCAATGATAATGACGCGGTTTTGTTTTTTAACTTCAGAATCGACAGGCCAAGGCAATTAACGATGGCTTTTGTGGCTCAGGACTTCAAAGAGCTTGCCTCTTCCTGGGAATTTGACCCCTATGCGGTTAAATATGAGGCCAAAGAAAGCAGGGCAGAACAAAAAATAATTCTAAAAGATCCTTTTCCAAGAGAGAAAATAGTTAAAAATCTTTTTTTTGTTACTTTTACCCAGTATCAAAAGAATCTGCCGGTTTCGGCGGTAGCTTTTCCTCCCGAGGTCGTTGTCGATTCTTTGCCTGAAGTAATTTCTAAAAAAGGACTATTTCAGATGCATATGGCAGAAAGCGAGAAGGAAAGATTTGTAACTTACTACTTTAACGGTCTTCGAGAAGAAGCCTTCTCTGGAGAAGATAAAGAAATAGTAGCTTCACCGCGTGTTGCTACCTATGACAAAAAGCCTGAGATGAGTGTTGGATCACTGTCTGACAAATTCAGCGAAGTGTTGGCCCTAAATAAGTACAAATTTATCATTGTAAATTTTGCCAATCCCGACATGGTAGCCCATACTGGCAATCTCCCCGCGACTATTAAAGCCTTGGAAGCAACAGATCTGGCGATTGGCAAAACAGTCAATGCAGCTTTAGCCGTTGGAGGAACAATATTAATTACTGCGGACCACGGCAATGCCGAGGAGCTTTTAACCTATGAAGGCACGTCTTATTTTTTTACCTCGCAAAAAGGAACGGTAAATACCGACCATTCCAATAATCCTGTTCCTCTAATAATTGCCTCGCGGCTCCTGGAAGGAAAAAATGTAATTTTGCCCAAAGGCTCGCTTGCGGACGTAGCTCCTACTATATTAAACTTAATGGGAATAGCAGTCTCTGAAAAAATGACCGGAATTGATCTTTTGAAGGGGATAAGTAAGATTTAAAAAAACATGTTCAATCTGCCTACGATTTTAATCGCACTTGAGAGTCTAATTATTGTCTGGCTTTTTTTCTCGCTTCAAAAAATTACTTCTGACTTTTCGAGATTAAAAACGAAAGAAAATTTATTGAAAGATGCCGATTATCAAAGGCGAAAGGCAGAAAAAATTCTAGAAAATGCCAAGGAAAAATATGCACAAGTAATTTCTCAGTCTTACAAAAAAGCCCAGCAAGTGATAGCTGACGCCAAAGTCTTTAATGAAGAAACTAAGGAAAAAGTCCTGGGAGAGTTGGGCAAATCGATTCAAAACATAACTAGCGAGATCAAAAACGAAACCTTGGAAGAAGTTAGGGATTTTGGTCAAGAATTAAAAGAGGAGGTAAAAGTTCAGGAAGAAGCAAGCCAAAAAGTCATTGCTGACAAATATGACCAGGTTAATGCCGAAATTGAACAGTATAGAAAAAACAAAGTAACTGAAATAGATAAAAGTGCAGTCAAAGCCGTGGAAGAAGTAACTAAAAATATTTTGACAAAAAGTTTAGACCTTTCAGGCCATGAAGAATTCATATTAGAGGCGCTAGAAAATGCTAAAAAAAATCTACACTAGGCTGGAAGTTGATGAAGTTCTTTCAGAGTTAAATCTTTTGAAAGTAAGCCTATCAAAAACTGACAATTCTTTTGACGAAGCTTTGAAAAATAAAGTGCGGCTGGATTTGGCTGATACGCCAAAAGATGTAGATCAGATTAGCCAGTTAATAAAACAAATTGAGTCTCTAAAGGTAGTAGAACTAGCGTTGGCAATCAAACCTACACAAAATTTTATTGAGAAAATACTTACTTTTGTCGAAACAAATTTCGGTCCAGACATTGTTTTAGATTTGAAATTTAACCCCGATTTAATCGCGGGAGCACAGGTAATATATGGTGGCAAGTATTTTGATTTTAGCCTCAAAAAATCGTTGGAGGATTATTTCAAAAACCTTCAAGGTGTCACCTTGAAGGTAGAGTAGGAGAAAAATATGGGAAAATACATAGACTATTTAAATAAAACTGGCGAGATTGGAACCGTCATTTCAGTCATTCACGCAATTGTTTACGTCGAAGGTCTGCCTGGCACTCAAACTCACGAACTGATTGTTTTTGAAGAGGGGCAAATGGGTTATGCCCTAAGCCTGACTGAAGAAGCCGTCGAAGTCCTCCTTTTGTCAGATGGTGGAGTAAGGGTAGGGACAAAAGCGACCAGAACCAACGAGTTTTTGGAAATAGAAATAGGCCTTGAGTTACTCGGCAAGCACATAAATCCTTTGGGGGAGATAGTGGATGGAAACCAAATTAAGTATTTAAGTGGTCAGAGTGAAAAAAGAAAGATTGATATTTCCCCCCCGCCAATTTTGGCGCGCGAAGTAATCAAAGATGGTTTTGAAACTGGAATTACTTTAGTTGATCTGACAGTCCCTTTAGGTAAGGGCCAAAGGGAATTGGTGATTGGGGATAGAAAAACCGGCAAGACGGGTTTTTTGCAGGCAACCATGATCCATCAAGCCCAGATGGGAACTATTTGTATCTATGCCACTATGGGCAGACGTGCTCAGGATGTCAAAAGGTTTGAAGAAAACTTAAATAAAAAAGGCACTACCCAAAATGTAATCATCGTTTCGGCAACTTCGCCAGAGGCAGCAGGCTTGATTTTTATCACTCCTTATGTCGCTATGACCATAGCGGAGTATTTCAGAGACCTTGGAAAAGATGTCTTAGTAATTCTTGACGACTTGACAAATCATGCTAAATACTGGCGGGAAATTTCACTTCTAGCCAAAAGATTTCCCGGCAGAAGCTCTTACCCTGGAGATATTTTCTATATCCACGCCAGACTTCTCGAACGCGCGGGAAAATTCAAAAAAGGCTCGATAACCGCGCTCCCAGTTGCCGAATCCGTCCTTGGCGATTTGTCAGGTTATATCCAGACAAATCTGATGGCTATGACCGACGGCCATATCTTTTTTGATTCCGATTTCTACAATCAAGGCAGGCGCCCAGCAATTAACCCTTTTCTTTCGGTCACTCGTGTTGGCCGCCAAGCCCAATCAGCGCTAGTTAAAGACCTAAGCCGGGAAGTGAGTACTTTCATGGTTCGCTATAAAAAGATGCAGGAATTCGTCCATTTTGGCGCCGAACTCAATGAAGAAGTCAGGCGAGCCTTGGCAATGGGGGACAGACTAGTTGCTTTTTTTGATCAGCCAACTGGCGGGGGAATGGATTTAAATGTTTCAGTTATTTTAACTGCTTTTTTGTGGGCAGGCTTTTGGGAAGAAGAAGAAATAGCTCAAATGAAAGCGCAAATCAGAATGTGTTTTGACTATTATCATACAAATCCAGATTACAAAGTTAAAGTAAATGAAATTATCTCAAAAGCAAATACTTTTGCCGATTTAGTTACTAAAGTTCGCGAAAATAAAAATGATTTCATCTCATATCTTTTTGCCGATGGACAAAAAAACCCTAACCAGTCAAATTAACTATCTTGAAATGTTGCAGAAGCTTACTAAGGCCTATGCAGAAATTTCTTCTGCAAGAATGCAAACCGTTAGAGGTGGAGTGTTGTCGACGCGTGATTTTCTAGAGTCTTTGACTGAAATTTTCCACGAAGTTAGAGATTCCTACACCAAAGAGGTTTTAAACCTAGCCAAGAAAAAAAACAAAAAAGAGAAATTAACCTTTTTGGCCCACAACGGAAAAGTAGTCAGTGTTTTTCTTTCTGCCAATACCGGCCTTTATGGAGAGATTATGCAGTCAACCTTTAACCGTTTCTTGGAGGCTATTGACAAAGATAGCTCGGAAATAACCATTATGGGCAGGCTCGGCTTGTCACTTTTTCTGTCGAGGTACCCAAATCGACCCTATACCTATTTTGACTATCCAGATTATGGAGATGACAAGGGAAGATTTGCTGAAATAGTTAGGCATTTGGTGCAGTATGAATCAATCCATGTTTACTATGGCAAGTTTAGAAACATCATTAAGCAAGAGCCGGATAGTTTTGAAATTAACGCCCAAACGCCAATAAACACCCTGGCTGAGGACAAAGCCAAGGGAAAGGAAGAGGAAGCTAAGTATATTTTTGAGCCGTCTTTGGAAGGAATACTGATGTTTTTTGAAAGTGAAATGTTTGGCTCGGTTTTTCAGCAGGCGATAAATGAATCTCAGCTGGCTAAATTTGCTTCAAGAATGATTGCTATGGATAGAGCCTCACAAAATATTTTAGAAAGCCTTGGAGCCGCTAAATTAGAATCTTTAAAGCTTGCACATAGACTGACTAATAAAAAGCAACTAAACTCGGTTAGCGGCATTTTTGCTTTGAGTCAATAAAAAAATCTATGGATACTAAAAATGAAGGGAAAATAATCTCACTCCGGGGACAAGTTATTGAAGTCGAATTCAAAGGCCAAGCCCCACAAACTCATGATTTGCTGTTTGTTAAAGACCACCCTGAGGTGAAGATGGAAGTTTACTCCTCAAGTGGCAAAAACAGATTTTACTGTTTGGCTCTAACTTCCAAACACACTCTTTCTAGGACCGATAAAGTGCTAAATTCTGGCTCTCAGGTGATGTTTCCTGTAGGCCCCGAGCTTTTGGGTAGGGTGGTTAATCTTTTTGGCGAAGTTTTGGATGAAATGGGCGAGATAAAAACTGTTAAGAGTTTGCCAATCCATAGATCAATTGACACTAAAGATAACATTGTTACCAAAAAGGAAATATTGGAGACGGGAATTAAGGTAATTGATCTGTTTTCGCCTTTTATTAAAGGGGGTAAAATGGGTCTTTTTGGCGGTGCTGGAGTAGGTAAGACCATGCTCTTAACCGAGGTTTTACACAATGTGGTTAAACTCCATGAAGACAGAGCAGTCTCGGTTTTTTCAGGCGTTGGCGAAAGATCAAGAGAAGGCCAAGAACTGTACTTAGCCTTAAAAGACAGCCAAACTCTGAAAAACTCAACCGTAGTATTTGGATCAATGGGGGAAAATCCTTCGGTTAGGTTTCTCTCAGCATTTTCTGCCTTGACTCTCTCAGAGTATTA
Organism: uncultured Gammaproteobacteria bacterium; assembly: GCA_964502815.1. Lineage (GTDB taxonomy): Bacteria > Patescibacteriota > Microgenomatia > UBA8517 > UBA8517 > JBBTWO01. The sequence goes on from CAZCXV010000005.1 coordinate 41,778, forward strand.
CCGTGATGATTTAGGCAAAGACGTTTTATTCTTTATCGATAATGTTTTTAGATTTGCTCAGGCTGGAAATGAGATATCAACTCTAACTAGAACGTTGCCTTCGGAGGATGGTTACCAGGCAACCCTAGAGAGTGAAATGGCAGTTTTTCATGAAAGACTGTCATCAACCGCCAAGGGAGTGATAAGCACAGTAGAAGCGGTCTATGTGCCTTCAGATGATCTTTTGGACCACGCTGTGCAAACCATTTTCCCATATCTTGATTCGGTCATTGTTCTTTCTAGAAATATCTATCAGGAAGGTATCCTTCCGGCAATAGATATCATTTCTTCGGGCTCAACAGCCCTGGACCCGGAAATAATTGGCGAAGAGCATCACAGAATAAGCCTTGAGGCAAGAGTTCTTCTGAAAAAAGCTGAAAATTTAGAAAGAATTGTTTCTTTAGTTGGAGAAGGAGAATTGTCTGGAGAAGACCAGGCCATTTACAAAAGAGCCAGAAGACTAAAAAACTTCATGTCTCAACCTTTCTTTGTCGCCCAAGCTCAAAAAGGACAGCCAGGAAAATTTGTTAAGGTAACTGAGACCATCAAAGATGTTTCTGATATCCTTGCAGGCAAGTATGACGCCATTGCCGAAGAAGAATTTCTGTTTATCGGAAGCGCCAGTGAAATAAAAGTTACAGGAACAAGAAGTATTTAATGCCTCAAAACCAAACTAGTGACTTAGAACTTACGGTAAGAGATCGAACGCGGGTTATTTTTAATGGTCCAATAAAATCTCTCTCTTCTGTAAATGAAACTGGGCCTTTTGATATTTTGCAAAGCCACGCCAATTTTATTTCGATTATCAAAGATAAGATCACAATAAGGGTTGAAGGCAAAAAAGAGGAAGAAATAAAGATTGACCAGGGAGTTTTGAAAGTAAAAGGGAACAAAGTGACAGTCTATTTAGGGATAAAGGCCTAACTAAAGGCGTTTGACTTTTACAGAATGTTATATTATCCTGTACAGTAATGACCCAGATAAGCAAACTAAATCTACTTTTGAAATCAGGTAGGAAGTTGTTCCACACTCAGGATTTAGCGGTTTTGTGGGCAATGGAAAACAGAAACTCACTTTATACTGTCATTAAGAGAATGGTAAAGAGGGGTATTTTACTTCCTGTCATAAAAGGTCTTTACTCAACCGTCCCACTTAATGAAATCAATAAATACCAATTGGGAACTGCCCTAATTCACAAATATTGTTATGTGAGTTTGGAAACTGTTCTTTTCAATGAGGGAATAATTCATCAAAAGATTTATCCGATAACTTTCGTGTCTTCTGTTTCTCAAAAAGTTGAACATGATGGTGTACTGTATATCTACAGAAAGATGAAGCCCGAGTTATTTTTTTCTCCAGATGGAATTGAAGAAAAAGATGGTTATTTTATTGCAAGCCGTGATCGGGCTATTTCTGATATTTTGTATTTTAACCCTAAATACTATTTTGACAGTCTTGAAGAAGACAAATAAAAAATGATAACAGCGAAAAAAGAAGACCGTCTACATGAATTCCAGCTCATAAAACTTTTGACCGGAGTTTGTGACAATGAGATTCTTGCCCAAAACCTTTTTTTTAAGGGTGGTACTTGTGCTGCCTTGGCTGGATATTTGGATAGATTTTCAGTTGATTTGGATTTTGATTTGAGTCCAAAGGCAAACAAAGCAAAAGTAAGAGGAGAGTTGGAAAAAGTTTTTAAAGGGTTAGATTTTACAATTGAAAACAATAATCAGAAAACACTCTATTTCACCCTGAAATATAAATCCCCCGGTATTCAAAGAAATACACTTAAGCTGAGTGTCTTTGAAGAGATAGTTGAATCAAATGACTACAAACCAATATATTTGGCGCAAATTGAGAGACTAGTTAACTGTCAGGTTATTGAAACAATGTTTGCTAATAAGTTGGTCACTCCTGTAGATCGATACCAAAAACATAAAAAGGTGGCCGGAAGAGATATATATGACATCTATTATTTTTTCTTCCAGGGGTATGATTTCAAAAAGGAAATTATTGAAGAGAGGACTGGATTAAATACTTCTGATTATCTTGATAAACTAATAAGTTTTATAGAAGAACGAGTAACTGAAGACATTTTAACCAGAGATCTAAATCTCCTTTTGCCATATGAAAAATTCAAAATAATAAGGAAGACACTAAAGAATGATGTTTTAATGCTTTTAAAAGGTTTTGGTCGGAGTGGGCAGAATTGAACTGCCTGCTTCTGCTTCCCGAAAGCAGCGGTCTACCGATGACCTACACTCCGTTTAATGATATTATAATCTCAAATGACAGGAAATTTATATATAGTGGCCACCCCAATTGGAAATCTTCAGGATATGACTCTTAGAGCGATAGAAACTTTGAAGTCAGTTGAGCTCGTTATTGCTGAGGATACCAGAAAAACCAGTATTCTTTTGAGGCATTACGAAATAGATGTATCTAGTTTGAGCTATCACCAGCAAAGCAGTGACGATAAAAGATTTGAAATTTTAAAAAGACTTTTGGACGGTAAAAATGTTGCCTTGGTAACTGACGCTGGAACTCCAGGCGTCTCTGATCCAGGCAATGAATTGATTGCTTTTTTGCTGGAAAAAGAGCCAGACATCAAAATAATTCCCATTCCCGGTTCATCAAGTCTAACAGCAGCCTTGTCAGTGAGTGGCATGAATGTAAATAAATTTGCGTTTCTTGGTTTTTTGCCCAAGAAGGGGAGACAAAAGCTGTTTTTAAGCCTGATTGAACAAAAAAATCCGATTGTCTTTTTTGAATCACCCTACAGAATTATCAAGACTATAGACTGGCTGATTGAACTAATGGGAGAAGACAAGGAAGTATTTGTAGGCCAAGAGTTAACCAAATTGCACGAGAGAATACTGAGAGGAAATTTGAAAAATGTAAAAGAGAAACTAGAAGAAGAACAAAAAACTCCTGCAGGCAGAGTTAGGGGAGAGATTGTGGTTATTTTGTCTTCTTAGTATAAACTTCTTTGTGTGTACCAATCTGAAGGAATCTGACCTGGTTGTTTCCTCTTTTTTCGTAAATGATTCTAATATCATTTGTAATACTGAATGCCCATTTTCCTCTAAGGCGTCTTTTTAGGGAATGATTTCTTAATCTTGTGTCTTCTGGTTTGTTCACAAAGAGTTTAATCTTGGAGTCTATCGTTTCTCTCAATTCCGGTTGTGACAAGATGAGTTTGATGTATTGCTTATTAAAACTACCTGTTGTTTTTCCTTTTGGCATAGGCAGTAGGATTTTTGAAGTAACTCAATATATCCTCTTTTGTTTCCAAAATAATATCGTTTTCCTCAGGTTCTTTAGCTGCTCTTAAGATTTCATCTTCAAATTCCTTAGTAAAGCCATTAACAGTCAACTCGGGATACAATCTTTTTCTTAAAGACTCCCTAATTAGTTCACTGACTGAGGAATAACTGTATTTTTTGACGGCTGTCTTAGCTTCTTCGTATAAATCCTTTGGTAGAGATATGTTTATAGTCATATTCATACAATCATTGTATGATATCAATACAAAGAAGTCAAATGTTGTACTCGGAGCTTTTCCATCAAAATGGAATAGAATCTTAAGTTGTGAATGGTTGCAAGTCGGCTAGCTGTAAAGTCTTCTATTCTAAAAAGATGAGCCAAGTAGCTTCTGGTGTAGTGGGTGCACAGGAGGCAATCACAAGCCGTAGAAACAGGACTTAGGTCATGATAATATCTTTCTTTGTCTGGAACAAAGTAAGAGTAGAAATTGGGACTTCTGACATCTATTTCTGCAACTGACTTTGCGCTATAAACATACAGCCTTTTATGTCTGGCGTCCCTGGTTGGAAGAACACAGTCAAAAATGTGGTAGCCCATGTCAACCAGCTTAACTATTTCATCCGGCTTGCCAATTCCCAGGCCATACAAGAGATAATCTTTGGGGGCGTTGTCCTTAATGGTTTTAGCAGATTGATAGTCAAAAGTTTTATTATCCAATATTGGCCAGCCTCCGTAGCCCAAGCCGTCAAAGCCTATCTTTACAAGTTCTTGTGTACAGTAAGATCTTAAGTCTTGATATATTCCTCCTTGGACAACTCCAAGTAAATATGGTTTTTCGTTCTCCTTCCATCTCTTTTCTTTGACAATCTTTTCAAATTCTGTCTTACACCTTTTTGCCCAGAGCAAAGTTCTTTCTACTGTTTCGCGGGCTAAGTCATAAGTTGCATTAGGAGGAGTAAAATCATCCAAAACTACCACCATATCAGTACCAAGGGTCATTTGAAAATCAATTGAATCTTCTGGAGTAAGCTTTACCTTTGGATGCCCCGGAACTTGGAAAGAAGCTCCTTCATCACTAATTTTGCCTTTGTTGCCAGGAGATTTGGCCAGGCTCATGACCTGAAAACCTCCAGAGTCAGAAATTACTCCACCAGAGAAGTTCATGAACTTTCTAATGCCACCATGCTCCTTAATTACTTTTTTGCCAAGGTCTTTAAAGAGGTGATAAGTGTTGACCAAAATCCCTTGAGTTTTAGTGTTTGTAATATCAACCGAGTCGAGTGTTTTAAGTACTGCCCTGGTTGCATCGGGAAAAAATATGGGCAGAGAAATATTCCCTGCAGTCTCGGTCTTAAAGTATTTGGGACTATTCACATTGTAAATTATAGCAAAGGAGTGTTATATTTGCCCAAAGAAGATAATGCGTGAGATATTTTTTGATATTGATGAAAATGGCTATGTCGGCTGGGAGAATCTGCCAGAAAAAAATTTTCTAGGTGATCAAATAATGCCTTCATTTAAAGCTGGATCTTTAACACCCCAAAAACTATCCAGACTTCTTAGTGAAAACGTTGAAATAAGTCCAATAAACTTAGTTTTGGCTAGTTTGAGACCTGGTTATTTTGCGGTTGCCAAGTGTTTGATTGACTTCCTATTAGATGTTGTTGGTTATGATGGTCAGCCAGATCTGAGAATTTCAGATGGCACATTGGAAATTCGCGCAAGGCATCTAGAGCAGATGGGAAACTGGATAGCCAGAAAGATACATTAGTGAAGTATCGCTCGTATGACGGGAACGGTTTCAATTGTGTATCCAGGTTTTAACTCTATCCAAAAAACTGGGGGTTTTTGTGTAGCCACTTCAATTTCTACAATCATGGCTTCTCTTTCTGCTCTAAGAGGAGGAACCGAGCCTACCAGTTTGCAATTATCCAAAATAAAATGTGAGGCTGCATGTTTTGCTTAATGATAGGTAACTGCCTGAATCCTGTTATTCCATTCCTGAACTATTTCACCCTGTCTTGTTACCCACTGAGAAGGGGGAAACTGAGGTAAAACATATTGATATAAAAGTCTGGTGTAGGGCATTGGCATATGAACTGTGCAGTTTCCTTCTTGCCAGGTTGCGTCTCCTGAGTCGTCATCTGAAAAAGTATAGAGGTGGAGTTGGGAAGGATTTTCCAATCCAACTGCATCTTTTAAGGCTCTTATACCAAAAGGGGAATAATAAATTTTCAATCCTTCGGGTTCACCATTTAGAGAAACTCTGATGTTTTTTGCATCATTAACTATCACTGTTTCATTTGTGCCAGGAAAAGAAATTGCATCTTCAGGTTTTTGAATTTGTCTACCAATTTTTTCCCGCCTGAGATTATCTATTTCATTGTCCGTTAAGACTCTTGGATTTCTTCTTTTGTCTTGTTCTGTCATGTTTGTCGCCAGCTCTGATATTCCATATGTGGCTGCAACCAGTCCTAGAAAGATTCCCCCTTTAATAAACACTCTTCGGTTTGCAGTTTGTTCCCGTCTCTTTTTGGAAAATGGTTGTCTTTCTGGCATGGAAGTGCATTGTATCATATTGCGCTTTATACGCCCCCCTACTAAAATACACCTCATGGGTGGAGAAAGACGATTGGTCGACCAAGTAGAAACTCGTCAGGAGATTTTGAAAAACACGAGCAATTGGTATGTCCAACAAAGAGTAATAATGGCTCATGAGTTAGCCACACATTTTGCCTCAGACCAAGAAAGTGGTCTTGTATCAGACATTACTAGACAGTTACATCAAGAAGGTAGGACATATAAAGATGTGATTATTGACTATTTTTCTCGAGAAAGTAAATCAATTGGTGAACTTATAAACAGCCCATTCATCAGTGCGTTTAGAAAAACTAAACTTTGTTCTGAAGCAGAAGAGGAATTTCTATCTTCAGATCCAAGTGAAGAAGATTTTTTGGATTGGCTTAAAATGCAAATTCATGTTTTGGCAGATGGATTGGCAACGTGTGTGAATATAGAAGGTGTTATTGAGAAAGTGCCCCAAGCCATTCAAAATAAGAAGAGATTGGATAAAGGAGCTCTTTGGAGAGAGCAAAATCCTGAAGAGGCGATAAGGATTCAGAAGTTGGCTACCCAAAAAGCAATTGAGGCTGCAAAACCATATGTTTTTACTGACGAGTTAAGAGGACTTGTGCAATTTCTTTTAGAAGACATGAAACCTGAAAAAGTTGTCACAGTTCTTAAAATGCTTGGTTATAGAACTGACTATGCTTCTTTAATGAGAGCAATCAGAAAATATCCAGATATGAAAAATTCATTTCAAGAGAAAAGGGATTTGGAACAACAAAAGAGAGAAGAGACAATATTAAGAGTTTACAAAGAGACGGGATCGATTGTTAAAACCTATCGACTGTTAAGTAGTCTTTACACTCACAAACAAGTTGGATATGTAATTTTAAAATCAAGGGAATCTGACCTAGAAGAAGATTTATAGTTTGTGTTCCCGCCGAGAATCGAACTCAGATTTAAGGTTTAGGAAACCTTTGTTCTATCCGTTGAACTACGGGAACAAAATTGCTCTGTTACTTGATCTTTTAAAGCTAAAATGTATTTTAACATGTAGCTCGTGGCTTTTTTAACTCTAACTCTACACATCCCATATTTTAGTTTTCCGACCTTTTTTCCATAAATAATCTCGGTATGTTGAAAATTGCTTAAGGGTATTTTTGTAACTCCTGACCAATATTGTTTGCAAGTATTTTCATCCATGTCTTGAAAAATTCTTATATTGGCTCTAAGTTGGTCATTTTTGACATCAAAGAGATCTCTCAGGCCTTGGACAAAAACATTAATCATTTTTGGATCACTATTATTCATAATAAAGTCACTTTTATTGCCTTCACCCCAATACAAAGCTGTCAAAAATATTAACTTTTCTTTGTTTGTAACTGAAGGGATGTCTCTTTTTGCATTTAATTTTGCTTTCTCAATTGCTAATTTCTCTCTTAATGTGCTGGTGGATTGTTTGTTTTTCCAAACATGCATATTTTCGGGGGAAATTTTCACAGTGGAGGCATACCGATAAACAGTTCCATGGCCAACATTGACAAGTTTCTTAATCTCAGTATAACTATTTCCTTTATTTCTTAATAATTTTATTTTTAGTATTTGATTCTCAGTTAAATGTTTGCTCATACAATTGTAATTATACTATTGACAAATTCTTTGTAAACTAGGACGGGTCTGCTCTGTCCGTTGAGCTATGGGAGCTCGTGATAGGAAACCTCATGTTCTACCGGCTTAAGCCGGCCAAGCTTTGCTTATCCGTTGAACTACGGGAACTTTAGGTTATTTTAACATAAAACATGAAGCTATCTTGTGGGATTTTCAAACCAAATGACTCCTAATCCTTGTTTGTCATTGGTTTTTTCCTCAGTCGTGACTACGTCTAGGTCTCCATCTTTATCAACATCAATTAAAGGTATCAAGTCATACTTAATTCCAAGTTTTCCTGATATGCTTTCTGCCATCCAACTCCCCTGAAAAGTGGAGAGATTGTTTTTTAAGTAGAAGACATTTTCAGAACCTTCATATTTGTTATTTGTTGAGACAATAATTTCATTTTTACCATCCAAATCTATGTCAGCAACTGAAACAGCTTTAGATAATCCAAAATTGTTAGGAAAATCAATTTGATAAGTTGTCCAATCCAAACCTGTTCTAGAAAGCCTTTTAGAAATTAAAATCTGTCTTTGTTTAGCTGCTGTGACAATATCGTCTAGGCCATCCTTGTCAAGGTCTGCTATTGTGATGAACCCTGGATGTACATTTTCTAGAATATAGTGCTGGATCCACTTGTTATCTAATTGTTCTAGTCCAGGGTTTTCTAACCAACGGACACTTCCTTGAATCGCTAAGTCATCTTCACTATCTTTATCATCTGAAAACGATTTTCCTCGGTCTGAGATCAGGATATCTTGATCTCCGTCCGAGTCCATATCTGTAGCAAATATTGACATTATATAATTAACATCACTTAAAACATGCCAAACCCACTTATCTATCTCTCTTGGATTCTGTGGTGATTCAAACCAACCAAGTTTGGCATTTATACCTTTGCTTCCTGCCACAATGTCAATTCTTCCGTCTTTGTTTAGGTCAATCGGAAAAGTATACATCCATTTTGTTTTTCCTTTTGACTCAGTCAAAATTTCAGTTTTCCAGGCAATTGGGTCAAGAATTTTCTGTTTGTCTTTGGGTCCCCAAGAAAGATATATTTTTCTATCATCCATTTCTGTTGAACTAATTACATCATACGAGTTGTCATTGTCTAAATCCGCAAAGACTGCATCTTCAACATATGGAGTTTTTGCGACAGTTACACTTTGCCATTTGTTTTTTGAAGCATTTATATTTCCGGGGTGGAGAAAAACATCTGTTCGACCGCCTTTTTCACCACCACTGACTAAATCGGGAAAATTATCGCCATTTATATCCATACTTCTGACACCGTCTGATCCTTTGGCGTTTCCAATAACGTGCATTTGCCATGGTTTAGAAGCTGGATTATATGTTGCAGTACCTAAGCTTTGGGTAGGACTTGAGGCAAAAGGAAGTTTAAGAACTTGTTTCTGGACTAGGTAAGCTCCTACAAAAGTAGCAACAATTAAAACAGTAATAAGTAAAAGGGTAATGATTTGTTTACTGTTATAGTTTCTGGCAGACATATTACTTAAATGATAGTTCTTTCGAACGGCCATCGTCAAGTAATCACTTTAGATTCAAGTGGTAAAGATTGGCGGCTCCATCAATTGACCCCAAATTTGTCAGGATTAAAAGCTTTCCCGAGATCGAGTTTGGGTAGGCATGGGGAAAAATGTATGAACCGGAGTAAATGGTTTGCCTATTGGTATTGTCATAGTCTGAAATTACAACTTTGTCTTTCTGGGGAATAACCAGATGCCTTGAAGTTCCAAGCCAATAAATAAAATCATCTTTTCCAGCTATTTCAAAGTTTCTGTCTTCTTTGATGTCAAAAATATATTTAACATTCTTTTTGAGCTCTCTGGTTTGGTTTTGAGTAGACGCTCCTGGAAGCGCTGGAATTAGCCCTTCTGGAATTTTAGCGCTGTCGGTTGCGGTGTATAAAATCTTGGTTTCATCTGGGGAGAAAATTATATTGGTGGTTTTTTCTTTAAATAAAATTGCCAATTCATCGGGTAGATTTGCCAGTTGAGAATCAAGCTTTTTTAGCTCTTTTCCCTGCCAAGTCTCTTTTATTTTGTCTGCCTGGGTTGAAATGTTTACTCTCTGGCTTTGGTTAACAAATTCAGTTGGGTCTAGTAGAAAAATACCCCCCTTGGTTGTCAAAAGTATTTCTTTGCCGTCGGGAGACCAAACCCATTGTGCATCCGTCAAATCCCCATCAGTTATTCTTTTTGGATCTCTGGAAAAGCCAATTGGAAGAGAGTTTACTTCAGTTACCCACAAGCCAGCTTTGTCTAAATTATCTTTAGTTGGTGGAACTACGTAAGCAATGCGGGTTGCGTCATGGGAAGAGACTGGGTTTATGACACCAGAAAAGGTTAGAGCCGAGAGCGAAGGGGCTGCCGGAAAAAGAGAGGCATCAATTTCAGTGACTTCTTCTTTTTGAATGGTCATTTTTTTACTCCAGGTCAAAAAACCATCTTTTTTGATTTCAATCTTGTAGGTTCCAGGAGCCAGGGAAATAGTAGCGTCAGTTGCAGTTTTCAAAACGCTGTCAACATAGATTCCAGCACCATTGGGGTCAGAATTAACTACCATGATACCATTTGGGGTAAACCTAAAGTTTTTGCGATCAAATTTGTAACCCCTGGCATAATATGAAGCAATTAAGCCAAAAAAAGAAACAATCAAAATAGTGGACAAAAAAACTAGAATTCTTACTTTTGGCATCTTAAAAGACAATTATACCACTTGTTGGCACCTGAAAAGACAAATATAATGCTTTTGCTAGTGGTGCTTTGACTAGATCAAAATACCAACAAACTGAAACATCTACATATAAAAAAATGAGAAAACGAATTGCAATTGATCTTGGGACAGCCAACACTTTGGTATGGGTGGATGGCATGGGAATTGTGACTAATGAGCCGACCGTGGTGGCGGTTTCCTCGGACGATAATAAGGTGGTAGCCGTCGGTGAAGACGCCAAAAGAATGCTGGGAAGAACTCCAGAATCCCTAATCGCCATGCGCCCCATGCGTGAGGGGGTAATTGCAGACTATCAGGTAACTAAAGCTCTTTTAAGATATTTTATTAGTAAAGTAACGGGTAGGGTGTCGTTTTTCAAGCCCGACGTCATGGTGTGTGTTCCCGCAGGCTGCACCCAGGTCGAAAGACGCGCAGCACTGGATGCTACTCTGGAAGCTGGAGCCGCCCATGCCTACCTAATAGATGAACCATTGGCTGCAGCAATCGGGGCGGGTATTCCGGTTTCAGCGCCTTCTGGCCACATGATTTTGGATATTGGCGGAGGCGCTGCGGAGGCTGCAGTACTCTCTCTTGGGGGAGTGGTGGTCCATAAATCGGTCAGAGTTGCCGGAAATAAGATCGATGAAGCAATTCAAAGCTATCTAAAGAAAAAACATAATCTGATTGTTGGAGACCAAACGGCCGAGGATATTAAAATAAAAATAGGTTCTGCAATAGACTTGCCAAAGGAGGAAAAGTTAGAAATCTCTGGCCGGGATTTGGTTTTTGGATTACCCAGAAGTGTAGTAATCACTTCGCACGAAGTAACTGAGGCCATCCATCCAACTTTAAACATGATAATAGGAGCTGTAAAAGGAGTTCTGGAGGATACACCTCCAGAACTGGCAGCCGATATTATTGATAAAGGCATAGTCATGAGTGGGGGAACCTCAACTTTAAGAAATTTCGACAAGTTGGTAACCCAGGAAACTGGCGTTCCCGCCCACGTCGCCGAAGATGCCCTGTACTGTGTTGTTAAAGGAACGGCTGTAGTGATGGAGAATATTGAACTTTGGAAAAGGTCGGTGACCACAAAAAGATAATTCCTATAATATCGACAATTATCTTTTCACAGGACCAGTGTATAGTTTGTGGGTAAAGGCTAATATTTAAGGCTAAGAATTGAATCAATAATTTGTGCATTAGTGTACAAAATCCATTGTCGGTAAGCTGAATATCTTACCTATAACAATAATCAAGTAAAATTTTAGTATTTTGTCTGTAGAAAAAAATTACAAAATTAAAATTAACCCTTTTTCATTGCGGAAGTTGCAAAAGCCTTGTCTTTAATACTAAAATTTAACTTATGACGATTGCAAAACTGACCCAAAAACAGGTCAAAATATTAAACATCCGAATAGATGGCATTACCAAGGGTAGACTGCTAACGACTATCGGTAATTTGTTAGCCAATGGGAAGAAATTTAACGTCGTTACCCCCAACCCCGAAATGATACTTCAGGCACAAACTGACCGAAATCTAGCTTTGGCCATTGACAGAGCAACTTTTAGTCTAGCTGATGGCATTGGATTAAAGATGTTTGCCGATAACACTTTGGAAATAATTCATGGAAGAAAATTGGTTTTGGACTTACTTAAACTTGCAAACAAAAAAGGTTTGAAAGCTTTTTTTGTTACTTCCGATCAGAAAAATACTAACCAGAAGCTTCTTGCCAAGATTGAAAGAGAATATCCACAGATTGCAGTTCAATCTGAAGTAGGGCCGAGATTAACGTCAGGGGCACTGCCTACAAATTCCCAGGAAACCGAAAAACAAGCACAGCTAATTATAAAAATAAATACTTTTAAACCAGATTTGTTATTTGTTTCTATGAGCACTCCAAAACAGGAAATTTGGGTTGATATACACCGGGAAGAATTAAATGCCATAGGAGTTTTTTGTGTGGGCGCAGGACTTGACTTCTATGCCGGGACTGCAAAGGCTCCACACAGATGGATGGAAAAATTAGAGATTGAATGGTTGTGGAGGCTTTTAACCGAACCAAAAAGATTTAAAAGAATACTAAATGCAGTGGTCGTATTTCCACTTACCTTATTATTAAATAGATTCAAAAAGAACTAATCTCCTGATACTAAAATTGCTATTTTGATATATTGCTAAGTATTTTGATATATATAATTGAGCGTTTAGTTTGAATCTTGACTTTTGGGCAAAATATGTCAAAATGAGATCTGGAACTGACGAAATTCGATAGGTTCAGACGTTAAATCAATGAATCCAATAGCCAAACTATATCAGTCTTCGAAAACGGTCTTTACGAATAAAGATTTAGCTGTAATTTGGGAGGAAAATGACCCTTCAAGATTGTGGTCAAAAACATATCGTTATTTAAAAAAGGGGTTGTTGACTAGGTTAGCAAGAGGGGTATATGTAAAGAATAAAGATTATGACCCCTTGGAATTGGCAACGAGTCTTTATTTACCCTCATACATTAGTTTTGAAACAATTTTCAGACAAGTTGGATTTGTATTCCAGTATTATGAAACCATATTTGTGGCAAGCAATATTTCAAAAACTGTGATTGTTGATGACAAAAAAATTATCTTTAGAAGGTTAAAAGATGAAATTTTGTACAGTCCTGAAGGGATAGTAAAAGAAGGGAACTATAATATTGCTTCTCCTGAAAGGGCATTTCTGGACATGTTGTACTTGGCGCCTAATTATTATTTTGATAATTTAAATCTGCTTAATTGGGAAAACTGCTTTGAACTTGTAAACGTATATAATAATAAACAATTAGTCAAAAGACTAAAAACCTATCAAAAAGATTATGCTAAATAAAGCACAACACAGACGGATAATGGGTCAGATATTGAAGGATATCTTTTCTGACATTTTTCTTGCACCAATTATGGGGTTCAAAGGTGGGACTTGTGCCGCCTTTTTCTATGATCTGTCCAGACCATCGGTCGATTTAGATTTTGATTTGTTTAAAGTTGATGAAGGGACTCAAAAAATAGTCTTTGAAAAAATCTTAAAAATTGCACAGAATTATGGCAAAATTAAAAATAGCTATATAAAATACCATACCATTTTTATTTTACTTTCTTATGGAGAAAAAGATCACAACATAAAAATTGAAACTAATACCAGGCTCGATCCTGCAAACTCTAAAGATTACTTTGTGCCTAAGGAATATCTTGGAATTACCATACTTGTTCCGGTCAAAAATTATATGTTTGCCAATAAGCTTGTAGCTTTGACAACTCGCTTGAGGGTAGTAAATCGCGACATCTATGATATCTGGTATTTTGCCAAAAGTAATTGGGATATTGACGTTGAAATAATCAAACATAAGACTGGCAAGGATCTTTCAAGCTATCTCAATGATTGCATCCAGGTGATTGAAAAAGTAAAAGACAATGAAATATTGCAAGGACTAGGTGAGCTTTTAGATGAGAAAGAAAAAATCTGGGTCAAAAGTCATCTGCGTAAAGAAGCGATTTTCCAATTAAAAAACTACCTTGCAGCATTGAAATAATACCTCTTAATCGTCAATTTGAACTCTCTTGCAATCCTCTGATATACTATTTCCTGCATGGTGCAAGACAACATAATTCTTCCTAAAAACACTAAAGTTCCCTCTCATATTGCCCTTGTTCTAGATGGTAACAGAAGATGGGCCAGATCCAGGGGGTTGGCACCTACAGAAGGTCATAAGGCAGGCTACAGAGCTGTCCTGGAAGTTTCCAAAGCCGCAAGAGACCTCGGAGTGCATACATTCACAGCTTGGGCCTTGTCAACTGAAAACTGGCGGGAAAGACCAGAGAGAGAAGCTAAGGTCATTTTTCATTTGGCTAAAAAGGCCTTGAAACTAATAGCCAAGGATGCCAAAAGAGAAGGAGTGAGGTTTATTCATCTTGGCAGAAAAGATAGGTTGCCAAAAGAAATAATCGCTGAAATCATTAAGCTCGAAAAGGCAACAGACCACTATACTAAGCATGTTTTTAACCTGGCTTTAGATTATGGTGGAAGAGATGAAATAGTCAGAGCGGTGCAAAAAATTGTTGATGATCAGATTCCATCAGAAAAAATCGACGACAAACTTTTTGAGAAATATTTAGATACCGGAGATCAGCCGTATCCATATGTTGATTTATTCATTAGAACCTCAGGCGAACAGAGAACATCTGGCCTCATGCCCTGGCAAAACGATTATGCCGAGTATTACTGGGAGGAAGGCCACTTGCCGGATTTTACTCCTGAAAAATTAAAAGCTGCTATTCTTGATTATTCCAGACGCAGGAGAAGATTTGGAGGAAATGATGCCGTGGAGCATTTTACTTTCAAACCCGAGCTTGCAGCTAAACTTGAAATAAACTGGTGGAGGCTTCGAAATATTCCTCAGGGAGTCAGCTTTACGCAGTATGCAGTTAAACACTTAAAAGAACAATATGGCCTCTCTAAAGAACTGGCGGGAAAAGCTGCTAAATATATGCTTCTGGCAGTCAAGGATGGGGATGCCAATAAGTGGGGTAAGGCAGGAATAAACCTAAAAAGGTTTTATAAACTGATAAAAGAAGAATTAAAAATAGCCTTTGAGCCAAAACTGGTTGCTTCTTTAGAAATAAAGCTTTGGCAGGATCTTAAAAACAAAGATTCTGTTAAAAGCGCAGCTGTTGCAGAGGAGTCCGCAAGGCAGCTGTATGCCGAAAGTTATAGAATTTCTCTTTTTCAGGCTGCAAAATTAGCTCACTTGAGGGTTCTTGCAAATATAGAGCGAAATATGGCTGAAAAAGGCATGGGAGAAGATCATTGGGATAGGGCAGAAGATTACCTCCACAAGTTTTACAGTGAACTCAAGAACAGAGTAGCTTGAACTCAAGAACAGAGTAGCTTATTATACTTGACAAGGTTTAAGGACTGCGATTTACTTAAAGAAAGCTTAGTAAACCTAAATAATTCATGCCCAAACAAATAATAATATTACCAATTATTGTAGTTGTGGTGTTTTTTGTATTTGGAAATAAATTTCTTCAGAAACAATCAAATTCTATTAATTCTGTTGAAAAAGTCAGAGTGGGCATCTCAAAAGTTGCACCCGAACTCTCAAGTCTTATTGTGATTGCAAACAATAAAGGTTATTATAAAGAAGAGGGATTAGAAGTTATATTAACCAATGAAGAAAACGGTATAATAGGTCAACAAAACCTTCTTGCAAACAAAGAAGACATCATAACCACTTCGGAGTTTGGTTTTGTTAGGAATAGTTTTTCTGATTCTTCCTCAAAAATAATTGCCACAATTGATCGTGTAATTTTCATTGACGTTATTGCCAGACGTGATAAGGGGATTAGTGTCCCAGCTGATCTAAAGAATAAAAAAATAGGTTATGTTTCCAAAACATCTCTTGAATATTTCTTGTCGAAATTTTTAACTTTTAACAATATGTCGCTTAGTGATGTCAAATCTATGGATCTTACTTTTATTGAATCGCAAGAAGCCCTAGCCACGGGCAAAATCGACGCAGTGGTGGTGAATGATCTATTTGCCTATCAAATAAATAAGACGCTTGGCACCAATGGTGTTAGTTGGGATGCCCAGAGTGGTCAAGATGTTTTTTCATCAGTTGTCAGCACGGATGAATTTATAGAGTCTCATCCGCAGGAAGTTGAGCGTTTTCTAAGAGCCCTCGTACGTGCAGAACAGTTTGTAAAAACGGATCCCGATCAAGTGAAACAAATTGTAAAGGATTATTTTCATTTGGAGCAAGAATATTTTGACCAATCGTGGGGTAAAAACAACTTCACCATATCACTTGACCAATCTTTATTGTTGATAATGGAGGATGAGGCAAGATGGGTAATAGCAAACAAACTTACTGATAAGACAAAAATCCCCGATTATATTGACTTAATCTACCCAGATGCCTTGCGTAAAGTGAAATTAGAAGGTGTCACGCTTTATTAATTTATGCTATTGTTATATACAAAAATATGACTAAGTATCTACTCGTTTTTGTAGCCATTATTATTTTGACTGGTGTTTACTTTGTGGCGCAAAAACAGCGACCACAAACACCTCGAACCGCTGAAAAACTAACTATTGCTATGTTTGATAATCCCACCTTTGCGTTAGTATTGATCGCCCAAAACAAAGGGTATTTCAAAGATGAAAATTTGGAAGTTACTTACAGGCGCATTGGCAGTGGCATAAGTAATTTGACTGATGCACTCGAAGGGAATTCTGATATCGGTTGGGCATACGAAACACCGATTGTCAGAAAGATATATGAAGGAGAAAAGTTGGGTATCATCACCACCCTTCACACATCTAGTAAAAACGTTGCTTTGATTGCTCGAAAAGATAGAGGCATTTCAACGGTAAATGATTTCAAGGGTAAAAAAATCGGGGTTTCAACAGGTTCAGCTTATGAATTTTTCCTGTATTCCTATCTTCTAAGTCAAGGAATTAACTTAAGCGATATAACATTCGTACATACAGATTTTGGAAATACGGCAACCATACTCAAAAATGGAAAAGTGGACGCGGTGGCAATAGGAAACCCATGGTTTTATGATATAGAGAAGGCATACCCACCAGAATCACTTTCAATTTTTCAGTCCGAGGTATATACAGAGAACAGTATTTTAGCTGGTAGAGAGGATATTGTTGTAAATAAAAAGGAAGCAATAATAAGATTATTGAGAGCATTGGTGAAAGCAGAAAACTTTTATAGAACCAATAATAAAGAAGCGCTAAATGCGGTTGTTGCCGAGCTCCCGGCTGTGTCTGAAGAAAGTATTCGAGGTACTTGGGATCATTTTACGCCCGCATTAAAACTGGACAATGTATTACTGACACTTTTGAACCGAGAAGGACAATGGTTTAAAGATAACGGAATTTATACAACCGAGCTCCCGGATTTTAAAAAAGCTATATTTACTGACTATTTAAAAACTGTAAAGCCGGAAGTGGTTACACTCTACTAGTGAGTAGCAATGAAAAATGAAACTTGGATTAAAAATAATTCTGCCAATACTTTTACTTCTTATTGTTTTGTTGGGATCATTTAGATATCTTCTTTCTAGCTTAGAACAACAAGAAACAGTAATTTCCAAACAACTAACAAGGATTCAAAAACTCAACAGTCTTAATGAGCGGCTAAAAAGACAACAAGAACAAACAGATTACAATACTCTCTCTTATGTGTTTGATCAAAACAGAGCATTTCTCCAGGAAATATCGCAGGCAGAAATCGATAAGTCAAAAACACTCGATGAGATGTATCCATACATAACATCTTCTCGAGGACGAGAATTAGTAAATAATTATATTTTTGCAAAAAAGGGTGTCGAGTTACTTTGGAATGGATTGATAATAGCAATTGATACGGGCGATACTGTGCAAATTAAGTTTTCCTATAATCGGTGGAATATCCAAACCCAAAATATTAAGGCTGCATTAACCGATATTCAAGTTTACAACATTAATTCATTGGAAAAGACCCTCACTGCAGTTGACATAATTAGAGCTAAGATTTCCCAAATAATGACAATGCTGGCTTTGATAATTATTGCTACAGTCATATTTATTTATTTTTATCTCAGAGTTTTTATAATCATGCCGCTCATAAAACTCGCTCACTTCGCTGATGAAATTGCCAATAAAAACTTTACTACTACTACTACTACTACTGGTATTAATTCAAATGATGAGATTGGTATGTTGTCCCGTAGCTTTAACACAATGAGCATGAAATTAAAGGCATATTATATGGAGCTGGAACAGAAAGTAGAGAATAGGACTAAATATCTGTCAATTAAGATTTCGGAGTTGGAAGAGACAAAAAAAGCCACCTTGAATATTTTAGAAGATTTGCAATTGTCCCAGAAACGGGCCGAGATATTAGCAAATGATTTGGAAAAATTCAAATTGGCAGTTGATAATACCTCTGACATGGTACTTATTACCGATCCTGAAGGAATTGTTCTTTATGGAAATAAAGCGGTAGAAAAGGTGACTGGTTATACGTCTAAAGAAGCACTTGGCGAAAAATCTGGAACTCTTTGGAAAAAACCCATGTCACCAGAGTACTATCAAATATTATGGGATACTATTAAGAACAAGAAAAAGACTTATACAGGTGAAATACAAAATAAGAGGAAATCAGGCGAGATTTATACGGCAATACTGAATATATCTCCGATTCTGGATAACAATGGTGAGATAATTTATTTTGTTGCTATTGAGCGTGATATCAGTAAAGACAAGGAGATAGAAATGGCAAAAGACGAGTTTTTGGCTATAACTTCACACGAACTTAGAACTCCTCTTGCAGTTATAAAAGGAAATGCTTCAATGTTAATTGAGGGAGTTATTAAAGGAGTTTCTGGTGAAGCCAAAAATGTTCTTGGAGATATTTACGAATCGAGCGAAAGATTGGTAGGACTTGTCAATAGTTTCCTCGATGTTTCTAGAATGAGTCTTGGAAAGATATCGTTTAATATCAAAGACATCGATATTACAAAAATATGTATCAAAGTAATTAATCAATTCAATGGCCAGCTTGAGGAAAAAGGACTCAAAGTCAAATATACCCCGCTTGATAATTTGCCATTTGTAGTTGCTGATCCAGAGAAATTTGAACAGGTAATGGTTAATCTTCTTGGAAATAGCATTAGATATAGCCAGAAAGGAGAAATTGTCGTTAATCACGAATTAAAGAATGGCTTTATAGAAACTTTAGTAACTGATTTTGGAATTGGGATTTCAAAAGAGATGCAAAAATTACTTTTTACAAAGTTTCAACAGGGAGCTGATGGAATTTTGAATAGACAATCTGGAAGTACGGGCTTAGGGCTTTTTATTTCAAAAATGCTACTTGAAAAGATGGATGGAAAGATCTATCTTGTAAGGAGTGAACTGGGAAAAGGTAGTACATTTGGTTTTACTCTTCCAGTTGCAAATAAATAATGGCAAAAATACTTATAGTTGAGGATTCAGAACCGGTTGCAAATATGTACCAGAGACAGCTTGAAGCAGATGGGCACAAGGTTGTCCGTGCGGCTAATGGAAAGATTGGTTTAGCAAAAGTTAAAAGTGAAAATCCTGACTTGGTACTTTTGGATATAATCCTGCCTGAAATATCCGGGCTTGATTTTTTAGCTAAAATACAAAGCAGTCCAGATACAAAAAAAATTCCAGTTGTGGCTGTTTCAGCATTTGGAAGTGAAGAAAATCAAAAAAAGGCTTTGGAACTTGGCTCAAAAGAATTTATTGAAAAAGAGAATGTAAACCCTTCAGATGTAGTAAAAATAGTGAACAAATACCTCTAAACCATACTTGACAACTTTTCACGGATATGATCTGATTAGATATAGTCTCTTTCTATGTATTTGCATAGGTAAATGAAGCTAATATAAAATAAATTGGTTAAGAATCTGCCCGGATCGCTTGAAGAAGAGAACAAAAAATTGGTACAGATCAGTAAAGCTGCTCTGATTTTAGGTGTCTCTATTGATACTTTGAGACGTTGGGATAAAAAAGGTATCTTAAAAGCAGTCAAATCTAAAGGTAAACGTTTCTATTTACTTGAAGAACTTGAAAAGTTTGGTAAAGAGAAAACAAAATCTTCTACCTATGCAAATACATATGCAAATGAGCCTGAAAAAACAGAAAAACTAGATTGGCAAGTTTTTCAATGGTTGAGTAGTGCAGTTGAATCAGTTAAAAAGGCTCAAGTCAGGCTTTTGTCTTTCAATAAAATTATAAGGTTTTCAGTTTTAATACCCTTGGTACTATTTCTGGTTGTCATTTTTCTTGTCTCTTTTCTATTTTTACTCAAGCCCCGGGCAACTACAGAGTTTTTTAATTATAAATTAAAATCTCAAATAGTTAATGAGAAAGGGGAAACTGCAGCAGTTTTGGCGGCACAAACCTCAAGTGAAGCAATTTCAAGCCAAAATATCATTGCAAATTATCTTCAAGGACCAGCTAATATATCGGTGAAGATACTGCGAACTATTGGAAATGAGCAAGCTACAGAAATTGTTCTACCATCTGAAGAACTTGATCAGATTAGGCAGCGGCTGGGAATTGTTGGAGAAGGGGATATAAGTCCAAACGGTAGTTTAGTTCTTAGAGACATTTCTCAGATTAAGATTGGAAACGAAGACTTGTTGACTAGATTAAATACTGAGTTTTCCAAAACACCAGACCAAAATACAACTATCGAGACTAGAATTGGGGAAATAAAATCTGATTCAAATCGGCTTAGCGTTAACTCCTTGGACGGAGTGTCCGTTTTTAGTCTTGATTTAGCAGGTATACTTGCCGATATTTCAGCAGATTCTGTTAAAAGTGAGAATATCAAAGATGGAGAAGTTAAAAATTCCGATCTTTCCCAAATTACCGATACAAATAAAGTAGCTGGATCTGCAGTTCAACTTTCTTCAACTGGAGGACTAATAAACAGTTCTGGTCTTTCATTATCTATTTCTTGCTCTTCAAATCAAATTCTTGTCTGGGATGGTGATTCTTGGGAATGTGGTACTCAAACTGGTGGAGGCGGTGGGTCTTATTTAGCTGGTAATGATTTAGACATAACGGGGACGACTTTTGATATAGAAGCAACTTTAGATAGTGTATCTACTGTCAACTTTTTAGGAACTGGGACAATAAATGGACTTGATTTAATTGATGACACATCAGAATCAACAATTGAAAGTTCTATTGATACGCTGGCAAATCTTACTTCTGCCTCCTCTTTAGTTACAGTTGGAACATTGACAGGTGGGGCTACTGGGTCTGGTTTTACACTGAATTTTGGTTCTTCTACCTTATCAGGCAATATTACAGGTACAAATATATCGGGAATTGATATTTCAGATGATACAAATTTATCAGCAACAAGTGGAATAAGTTTAACGGGAGATCAATTAACGGCCACTTTAGGAACAACAATTGCCAATTCTGAGATTGATATCGATACAATTAATTTTGATAGGCTCGATTCAAGCCTGACTTTAGATGAAGCAACAACAATCTCATCAGGATCCGCTCTTGGATTTAGTATTGGCAACAATGTAACTTTTGCAGTAACCGGAACAGGTCAAATAATTGCAACAGACTTATCATGTAGTGATTGTATTGGTTCAACAGAAATATCGGGATTGACTTGGTCAGAGATTTCTTCCACCCCAACCACTCTCTCTGGTTATGGAATTACTGATGGATTATCAACTTCAATAATTCAAACAGCAGATGGATATTTTGGCGATATCTATCTCAAAGATGATACCTCTCCATCTCACTATCTGCAAATCACCAATGCCCAGAATCTAACTGCAGCCCACGTTCTTTCTATTTCAACATCAGATGCGGACCGTACACTGACCATTTCTGCCAATTCAACTATCTCTGGAACAAATACAGGAGATCAGACGATAACCCTTACAGGAGATGTAACAGGAAGTGGAACAGGAAGTTTTGCAGCAACTATTGAAAATGACAAGATTTTAGAAGTGCATTTAAAGGCAGTTGATGGGGCAACAGATGAAGAATGCCTAACTTATGAATCAACCGTCGGAGATTTTGAATGGCAAAGCTGTGGAGCTGGAGGATCAACAACTTGGGATGCAATTGGTGATCCTACTCTTGGGGGAGCTATTGCCATGGCTGAGACTACTCAAACAATGGACTGGAACAGTAATGACGTTACAGCCCTTGCAGTTGATGGTTTAACGCTTACCTATACTAATGATGCGGCAACTGACATTTTAAACCAAAATCTTTTGACCTTGGCAAATGTCAACACTTCTGGGTCTAGTACTACTGAAGCTTTGTTGGTGATTGACAACAGAGATACTAATGAAGCAGTTACCGCTGGTATTCGGATCATTTCTGCAGCAGGTGGGATAACAAAGGGAGTTGATTTTGACGATACCGATATTGTAACCGACATTGAATTTCAAAATGACGAAACAATGGATAATAATACTAACGGCCAGCTTACCTTCACCGGTGTAGGTCAGACAAATAATGGCACATTGACACTTGATTTAGAAACAAATAGCATACCAACCTTAACATCTTCAACAGATACTGCAATAGGAATAGACGAAGATCTGCAGTTTATTGGAGCGCAAACTATAAGTACTTCAACTGGAAACCTAACAATTGATTCTGGAGCAAACACTATTTTAGCAGATGCAACAATCCAGCTTTCAAATGCAGGTTTTGCGTCTTGTTCTACTTTAGCGACAGATTCTTCCGGAAACCTTACTTGTAGTGGTATTGGAGATACTGCTTCTTTTAGCGATACAACGCCTGCAGCTATTGCAGATAATGATACAACCGAACTTTTTAACGATGCGACCAGACCAAATATCACGCCAAACTCTACGGGTTCAACCATACTTATCACTGTTCACGACCGGTTTACTGGGGGTGGAAATACCGATACTGACGCTGCAGTGCAGATCTACCGTAAAGTTGGTGGTAATCCAACTTGTGGCACAGACACTTTGGTTGGAGACAATTTCAGCGCTTTTCTGACCAACGGAACTGACATCAATGATGCGACAGGTACATTTCTAGATTCACCAGCGACTACAAGCAATGTCTTTTATACTGTTTGTTCAAGTTCCAATTCTACTCTCGGAAGCGCCCCAACTAATAATAGGATTGATGTGACTCTTATTGAATTGGGAGCAGATTTGGCAGAGAATTACTTTACTTCTGATGAATCAATAGTTCCAGGTGACATCGTTTCCTTGGATCCAAGGTCGCCTTCCTGGGTGAAAAAATCAAATAAGGCCTATGATTCCAACGCCGTTGGAATCGTATCGACAGTGCCAGCTTTGACTCTTTCAAATGCAGTTGGAATATCGGGCAAAAATGTAGTTCCTGTAGCCTTGGCAGGGAGAGTTCCAGTTAAGGTTTCTACTGAAAATGGTCGAGTGAAAGCTGGAGACTTTCTAACGACGTCTTCTATACCTGGTGTTGCCATGAAAGCGACCAAGTCGGGTCAAATTATCGGCCAAGCTCTTCAGGATTTTGGCTATCAAGACCAAGAAATTGGTTTACTTGTCGTTTTTGTCAAAACTGGATATACAAATGGATCGAGATCTTTGAGTACGCTTCCAAGCGGGGAAAACAGCACGCAGGTCAATTATGAATTGTCAGAAATTGTCACAGACAGACTATTTGCGGATGAACAAATTTCTACAAACAGTTTGAAGATCGGTGAAGGTTTAAACATTTCTTCTGGAGGGCTAGTAACTGGCGAAGTTTCTTTTGAAAATTTAGTTAGATTACTGGGAGAGGTAGAGTTTTTAGCAACTCCGTACTTTAATTCTGATACTGCGGGATTTGCGACTATTAGACAGGGTGCAAAAGCGGTTGAAGTAAAATTCGAAAAAGAGTATACAAATCTGCCCGTTGTTGTTGCGTCTGCCGACCGCCAGATTCTTTACTCTATAGTAAATGCAACTACCAGAGGGTTTGAAATTCAAATAGCTGACAGCGCCCAAGAAGATATAAAATTCAACTGGATTGTCTTGGCTGTCAAAAATCCAAAGATATTTGTAAGTTTGAATGAAGCGGAAAACATTCCAGCGGCTTCACCAATTCCTTCGGTTGATAGCGAAAAAAATGATGAGGCAACTAGCTCCGCGCAAGTACTAGTAAATTAACTGGCTCTGTGCTATATATAGTTTATGAGTGATGATGAAAAAGTTTCGGAAAATAAATCTCAGTCAGTCTTATTGATTGTTTTAATTGTTTTTCTAATATCGGTGAGTATAACGATAGGGGTAACTACCTATGTCATAAAGAAAAAGCCTGAAATACTAGGTCTCTCTAAGGGAACTCAAGCTATTCAAGCTGAAACCGAAAAACTTCTGGCCGAAGTGGGAAAATTGATTTCTCTTCCAAATGATGAAAAACCAACAATAGCTACAGTGTCGGATGTTGAAAAAGTGAAAAATCAGCCTTTCTTTAAGAATGCAAAAAATGGAGACAAAGTGATAATTTATACAAATGCAAAAAAAGCAATTCTTTATCGACCAAGTGAGAAAAAGATAGTGGAAGTCGGAGCGGTAAATATTAATCAACAAACAAAGGAAGATGAAACTCAAGTTGAATCTTCGCCACCTTCTCCAGAAGAAAAACAAAATTAATTTCTTTTGTTTTAAAAACTTATCAAACACCTCATTGACAGTGATGATTGTGTTTGATATCTTGTGATTAACTTTAGTTAATACTTGAGCTTAAGACTACATCAGAATATGGATAAAGATATCAAACCCAAGAAAAGACTGAGGATTGACGATCTTCCAGACTTACTAACTGTCAGAGAAGTAGCGGAGTTTTTGCGTGTTTCTCCCTTAACCATCAAAAGATGGGGAAAAAGAGGAAAGCTTACTCCTATTAGAATTAATTCCAGGGGAGACAGAAGGTATAAAAAAGAAGCAGTTCTTTGGCTACTTGGCATGACTCCAAAAGAGGACTAACTTGCAGGGTCTCACCCTGCAGGTACTACTATACAATTCCAAACTTTGATATATTGTAAAGGTGAGAAAAATAATATCTGTCTTTTTACTATTTATTTTTCTTTTTGGTATTCTTTCTCCCATTCTTCCTAGTATTGTTGAAGCAGCAAGCTCTCCCTGGACGCAAACTGATTGGTCCGGTGGTAGTGGGCAAACTTCCTGGTCAGATACCACTAAATTCGATTCTTCTTCAAGTGCTACCACATCGACTGTTGGCCAAATTACCACGTAAGTTCTAAATCGAATCGCAACCCCTAGGTACAATACCTTGTTAAGGGGGT
>CAZCXV010000006.1:0-43631 GCA_964502815.1 uncultured Gammaproteobacteria bacterium
CGCGGTAAGTGCTTGGTTCATTTAACATTTATATCATTGGCACTATGGAGTGTCAAGTGCTAAGAACTCATCTAGAAATTACAGACTAGTGTCGTTTTGGGGGGTAGAAATCATCTCCTGCTGAGGTTTAAGACTTACTGGGTGGAACTTTTTGATAAGCCTCACAAATACTTTCAATTCCTGAGACCCCAGGATCCAGGAAACAAAAATATAAGTTAAAAAACCAATCACAGATACACCAATAACCAGAATTATTAAGTTAAAAGTATATCTGGTATCCAAAACAAATCTTTGGAAAGGGATTTCCTTTTGACTATCAACACTATTTAAAAAAGATAGTCTTTTAATCCAAACTGATCTATCAAAAAACTTGACTAGGAAAAAGGTTAATGTTCCAGAGACAAAAGCTGCCGCCAAACTTTTTAAGATTGGTCCAATTGACCCCCAAAAAGTTAAGTTGGCAAGCTTTGTCTCAAGGACTAAAAACAGTAATATGCTTTGGACAATTACACCCGTTGAAAAAGCTGCTGCCAAAGACCAGGCAGGAAGGTGCATACTATGAATAAATACGAAAGAAAGCGAGGTTGAAATAAGTACCCCGACAATAGAAATGAAAACCGGAGTTTTGGTATCATGGAGGGCATAATAAGCTCTGCTCAAGATAGCAACCGCTGCCTGAAAAGGAATTCCCACTGCAAAGGCCGAGAGGGCCAAACTGGTTTGGATAGTATCCTCCCATTCAAAAATATCAGTTCCAAAAGCCAATCTGACTATTGGAACCCTAAGAACTACAAAAAGAGCCGCAACCGGAAAAATTAAAAACATTACCTGGTAAATAGTAGACAAAAGCGTATTTTTAAACTCTTCATGGTTGTCTTCCTGTTGCGAAAGAGTGGGCAGTGCCGCTTTGGCAACAGTTGTTCCAAGAAGGCTAACGGGCAAAAGCTGCAGAGTGTTGGCCAAAGTTAGGTAGGTGTAGGAAGCCGAAGAAATAATCGAGGCCAAATTAAGTTCAACTATTTTTGCTCCCTGCTGAAAAAAAACATCTAAAAGCCGTGGCAATGCCAGTCTGCCTATTTTTCTCACCTCGGGAGAGGGTGCAATTTTGGCCGAAAATCTAAAGCCCATTTTAACGGCAAAGGGTAATTGAATAAGAAGGTGTAGCAAAGCTCCAATCACCGCCCCCACGGCTGGCGCCAAAATTCCCAACTGAGGCGACAAGAATATTGTCGAGAGGATAATTCCTAGATTGTAAAAGAGTGGAGCTAAGGCGGGAACTAAAAACCTGTGCAAAGATTCTAAAACGCCGGTTAAAACATAACTGACAATAAAAAATGCTTGGGCAAAAAATAAAATTCTTGAAACAACTGCAATAGTTTCTATTTGCGAATCTGCAAATCCAGGGGTAATTAAGTTATAGATAGGATGAGCAAAGAGACCCGCTAAAAAAGCAATTGGCAAATAGATAAGTAAACCCAGATTTACAACCCGACTTGCAGTATCCCAAGCTTCGCCATTTCCCCTTTTAATCAATTTGGCGAAAACTGGAATAAAGGCTGAAGAAAAAGTTCCAAAGACTAAAATTTCAAAAATGGAATCTGGGAGCCTGAAGCCGGCAAAGAAAAGGGCTGACTCACCTGATGGAAAAAAGTGAGTGATAGTTCTGACTCTGACGTAACCCAACAGTCTGGAAACAAGCATCATGACCATAATAATGGTGGCAGCGGATAAAATGGTCGTCTGGGGGCCAAAAAGAAACTTTTTTCCCTTGTTTAGAATTTCATTCATAGTTTATTTGAATTTTGATTTGCTTTCAATTATACTTCCCCTATGCCTGTAACCAAAAGTGCCAAAAGAGCCTTGAGAGGATCCAAGAGAAAAGAGACAATGAATAAAGTCATTTCCTCAAAACTTGAAATAGCAACTCGTTTGGCCAAAAAAAATAAAAGTAAGAAAGCTGTGGAAAATGCCATGTCTCTTGCCGACCGAGCTGCGAAAAAGAAACTAATTCACAAAAATAAAGCTTCTAGAATTAAAAGCGTCCTTTCTAAGCTTTTAAGTAAGACCGCCAAGGCAGTTAAAAAATAAGTTTTTACACCTGTCCTCGTTCCAATCTTCTTGAAGCCTCAAATTGTTCAACAGTTCTCAAAAAACGTTTTGGGTTAACAGATACACCCTCCCAATAAGGATCCTCCAATAAGTGCCTATCGTGAGTTACAATAAGGTTTCCCTGGCAAGCGATTAAACACTGTGGATATTTGTTATCTGTAAAGTCTCCAATGACTGGTTCAACTTCACCACAATTAGAAACATCACCAATATTTATTGCCATACTTATGATTTCTTCCAGAACCTCAAACTGAGGTTCTGACAAAAGTCTCCTACCTACAGTGTAATATTCCTCAAGGATTTCTCCACTTACATACCAAACTACTACCCTGTCTCTTAGTAAAGATATTATTTTTCTACAAGCGCTGTTGTATCCTTCGTGTCTAGGATCTATACCTGTATAAAGAATATTTGCATCGATTACCGCTCTAAATTTACCTTCAGTTTCTTCTCCAAATACACCTCTATCTGGATTTCGTAGCACAGGTTGAAGTATTGGTGACAACTGTTCAAGTCTTCTAATAACCTCCCCGGTAATCTGGATATTTTTACTACTAGTACGTTGTGAACGCGGTTTTCCTGAACGAATTTTTTGTTGGCCTTTTGGGGATACTAATTCACATCCTTCTGGCAAGAGTTCTCCTATACGTGCTGGAAAAATGCCAACTATTTCACCATATTCATCTCTTTGTAACCAAAGGCCTTGATTCCACCACCAACTTTGCCATTTTTTAAGCAACTTTTCGACATCTCCTTCTTTTTTCTGAGCTAAATCTGCTAAATTTCTTTGCAGTTCTTCTTCCTTGGGATTTAGCCTTTCTGTCATCTTTCTAAGAAAGGATAATACTACAAACCAATTTAGATTTCTCTCACCAATTTTCATATGATATATTGAAGCAGTCGCCCATGCCTGCCAAAACAAAAAAAAGCCAATTGATTAACCTTCTCCCCCAAGAGGAATTTGCAGCCTCAACCTGGGGAAGAGTTCTGGCTTGGCTTTTGTCCACTTTTAGAACCATCGTCATCATTTCGGAAATGATTGTCATGGGAGCCTTTCTTTCCAGATTTTGGCTGGACGCCAAAAATACTGATTTAACAGATGCAATCATTCAAAGGACGGCAGTTGTCTCCTCATATGCAAATTTTGAAGCAGATTTCAGGTCAGTCCAAAAAAAACTGACTATTTTTGGACTTTTGGCTGACCCCAAGCCAGATGCACAGAAAATAATCGAATCTACTGGCGCAATTCTTCCTTCGACTATGAGTTTAACCTCAATTGCCTTCACTCCCCAAAACACCACTTTTAAAGGCTTAAGCTCAACAGAAAAAGACCTTGCTACTTTTAATGCCAGTCTTAAAACCACAGAATTATTTACTGACGTTACCATCAGCCAAATATCTTTAGATGAAACTGGAACTTTAATCAATTTTGACGTCAAGGCACTAGTAAAGGAAGGGCTTTAAAATGGCCATTAATATCACTACCAATATTGGAAAATATAAAAATTACTTCCAGGATATTAGGATTTTCTATGAACAAAGGCAGGATGTTAAAATTTTTTTAGAGATCTTGCTGTCTTTGGCCACAATTATCTTGTTTTCCATTTTTGCAATTAGACCAACACTTTTAACCATCGGTCAACTTTTGACAGAAATTCAAAACAAAGAGGTAACCGTCGCCAAGCTCAATGAAAAAATTGAAAACCTAAAAACTGCCCAGGTAGTCTACGAATCTTCAGGTGGGGTGCTCTCTCTCTTGGATACCGCGATTCCAAGTGAAACAGAAATAGAAAAAGAAGTCAGACAGATTGAGGGTCTAGCTCAAAAAAACACTGTGACTTTGAGTTCTGTGAGTATTTCTGAAACACCTTTAAAGGGAATCGTAAAAACCGGCACAGAAACAAAAGACCTAGCAGTTTTGCCAACCGGGTCAGACAGTTTTAATATTTCCCTTAACGCTTCGGGGGGCTATAAAAACCTGATCACTTTTTTAAGAGATCTCCAAAACCAAAGACGGCCAATGGTTGTTGATCAAGTTTTACTTAATAGCCAATTATCTGAAGATACACAGCAAATACTTATGACTATTAAAGGCAGAAGTGTTTTTGAAAAGAAAGACAGATGAAAAAACAAATTAAAGCACCGGCAATTGTAACTATTGCAGTTTTGACTGTGATTACTGTTGTTTTCTGGATTGGCTTTGAAACTTTTAGATTAGTTACTAAAAAACCGGAAGCTCCAGTTCCACCAGAAATTATTGCCCCATTAAACCCAACACTTGATGCAAACGTTATTACTAAGCTGCAGCAAAGGGTCTATTTAAAGGAAGAAGAAATTGGTAATATTATTATAACTAAGGTTTCTGAAGAACCAGCAAGTAGTCCTGAACCTCAGGAGGGTGGTGTTTCAACATCCACTCCTGCTGCAACTGCCGCAGGACAAATAGACACAACCGGTACACAATGAAGAAAAACTTAAAACTGCCAACAATAATCGGAATAATTGTCTTGATTCTAGGACTGGGAGCGGGGCTTATCTTATTGCAATTTAGAAACAATATTCTTTTTAATTTGAAGGCCTCCCCGGATAGAGACCCCAAGGAAGTAAAAGTGACAAATATTTCGGATAAGTCGTTTACTATTTCCTGGATTACTGATAAAACTACCGTCGGCTATGTTGTTTTTGGTGAAACTATAGGAAGCTTGAGCCAAAATGCGCCAGATACCGATGACAGCGCTAAAACAAGCCATTCTATAACCCTGGTTGGTTTGAAACCCACAACCGACTACTACTTCAAGATAAACTCCGATGGCGCCTTAAAAGACAACAATGGCATTGCTTGGAAAACTAAAACTGGGACAACTATTTCAACCTCAACCAATACCCAAATTGTTTCAGGCAGCGTTGTCACCCAGACTGGTCAACCACTACCCGACGCTTTGGTCTATCTAAACACTGGAAGTTCAAGCATTATCTCAACCAAAACTTCCGCCAATGGTAATTTTGTCATTCCATTGTCAAAACTCAGGAATTCTGACCTTTCGGGTTACCCTGTTTTAACTGCCAAAAGTCTAATTGAAATCCTGGTGCAGTCAGGAACCGGGGCAATTGCCACAGCTCAAATATATCTTGAGGCGACAAATCCAGTGCCTGCGATGTCCATTGGCCAGAATTATGATTTTAGAGACGAGGCTCCAAACAACACTATCTCAGAAAATCCAGAGGCAAATGTAAATATTCCCCAGGCTACACCTGCAAACTCTGGTTTTAACTTAGGGAATACGGGAAGCCCGGCTCCAGCAGGGAGCGTAACTCTTGAGAGTATTGACCAGGGAGAAAAAGTTACCACTACCACTCCTGAGTTTTTTGGCGAAGGCTTGAAAGGAACTGAAATCACAATTGAAATTCATTCGACAGAAAACATTACAGGCAAAGTTGTCGTCGATTCTAAAGGAAATTGGACTTGGGAACCCCCGCAAGGCCTGTCTCCTGGAAGTCACACAATTACTCTTAAATGGAAGGATGCCCAGGGCATACTTCGAACTCTAACTAGATCCTTTGTAGTCGAAGCCTCGAGCGGTCCAGCATTTGTCGCCACTCCATCGGGGTCTCCAAAAGCAACGGCTTCGGCAACACCAAGGATCACTAGACCGGCAACAGATTCTGGAACACCAGTTGCAGGAATTGCCACGCCTACCTTAGTTTCGTTTTCTATTGGATTTGCATTCTTAGCATGTGCTATATTTATTGGTAAGAAATCGTTTGATTAAATAAATATGGATGACTCTGCCCAAAATCAAAATGCAAATTTAAATCCACAAACAAGTGTGGTGTCACCTCCTATTCCAGAAACGCCTCAAGTAGTTGCCGATGCTGCCAATACAGCGTTTCCAGCAGATGACCACACCACCATGAACAATACTTTTCCACCCACAGAAAGTGCAGAAAATTCACCTCCACCACCACCTCCGCCACCAGTAATTGATGGCAATCTCAGTTCTTCTGGACCAAATCCAGATTCCATACCGCCATCAACAGTAGAACCTTCTTTTATTCCCACATATCCAAAATCAGGCAGTAACGCCAAAAGATGGCTCGGGGCAGTTGCAGGATTGATGGTTTTAGTCTTAGTGATGGCTGTTGGCGTAGCAACTGTTTTAAAACCAAAACCAACGGAAAAGTCCAAAGCAGCCACAGCGGCTGAAATGTGCCCTCCAGCCGGTTGTGACACCAGTCAATCTTGTTGGGTTGCCAGTACCCAAAATGCCTGCTTTAAAAACGGCCAACCAGAAGGTTCTACCGAAACTTTTTGGGGAAATGATAATTGGGACGGAAATGTTTGTTACACCTGTGATGAAAATTCAGATGAGGAAGGAACTGAGAGGTGTTCTACAGGAATTTATATCGGAGGTAATTCTGATAAATGTCCGGGTGGACCAAATCCAACTCAACCGCCTGGTGGAAGAACTTGCCAGGATCCCGATGTCTGCCCTGGAAACGGCAGTGACGGAAATCCTTTGACTTGCAAACCAACGCAAGACTGCGCATATGATAATGGCAGTGGCTACTGGTACTGTACAGGTAGAGCCGAATGTAAAACCGATGGCACACCAAAACCAACTAATAGTCCTACGCCGACCCCTGGCCCAACTGACACTCCAACTCCTGGTCCTACTCTTCCTCCAGAAGTAGGAGCTTGTGAACAGGTAAAAATCTATGATACCAGCTGGAATCTATTAACTGCTGCCCAGCTTAAAAACCTAAAAACTGGGGATATTATTAGAGTAGCAGCCTCGGGAACACCGGCTGAGAAATTTGATAAAGCCAGGTTTATTATTAATGGAACGACCAGGGCAGAAGTCACTCAGAAAAAACCAAATACTAATGAATATTATGATGAATACACAATTCTAGATGGCGTGACAACCTTTAGTATCAGTGCCCAGATTCACCACCTTGTGTTAGGATGGTTTTAAAATAAAATGAATTTAAACAAAAAAAACATACTATCAATTATAATTTTAATAGGTACGGTTCTCTTGGGAGGGTTTGCAATCTTTACTGCAATTAGGCTTTACCAATTAAGAAATCAATCTGTTGCCCCAAATGTTCCAAGTTCTAAGCCAGCTGCTCAAACAGTGGCAACTTACCCCAGAACTCAAACTGTGGTCTTACCAAAGTTTAACAAGGATGAATGTCCTTGGAGGCAAGGAGACAATTTGGCCAAAAGGGATGGCTATTCCAGAGCCAGAATTTCCAAGACGGTTGATTTCTCATTAATGCCAAACTGTACCTTAACAGGAGGTAATGTAAATACTTTAAATAGACCGGGCAACTACCTTTATGATGATACCTTGTTTATAACAATTGACAACAAAGTTCTGGCCGGAACCAATACTGTTGTTACCCCTCTGGGTGGAATTGGCAGTGCCTTTGATTGGGAAAAAATAAAAGACACTAGGCAATATAGCCAAAGGCAAGAAACAAAAATCATTTGTATTGGTTCAACTTGTGAAGCTCCTTATACTTTCAAACACACAAATGGAGACAAGCAGCCTTTAGTAAATATCAGTCTTTCTGAACAAAACTTGGCAACACTTTTAAATACTGCAAATTCCACTCACACCTTTGGGGCAACGGTAGTCGGAGATACCGATTCAGACACTGACTGCAAACTGCAGCAGGACTTAATCTTAACCCTCAACTATTCCTGCCAGGCAGATGTTATCGCTTGTGAGGAAGTGGTCTTTACTATTAACACCCCAACCCCAACTGCCTCACCTACTGCTCCACCTGTAGCTTGTAATTTAGCTTGTACTACTGGAAATGACAGCCAGTGTGCCGGTACTCTGGAATGCATCAACAATATTTGCCGAAACCCCAACTGCGACACTGAAACAGACTGCGTCTGTAATGAAAGTACACCAACGCCAACGGCTACACCAACAACTAGCCCAACGGCAAGCCCAACTTCTACTCCTACTGCTACTCCAACTATTACTCCTACGCCAACACCGGTTATTAGCTGCAATGATACTTGCTCACAACCTTCAGACTGTTCAAATGGAACAACCTGCACGGGAGGCAGATGTAGAAATGCAAGCTGCAGTTCGGAAACCGATTGTATTTGTCCAAGCAGCGCCACTGCAACACCTACACCAACGAGCGGAATAACAACGACTAGGACGTCTGCCCCCGAACTTCCAGAAGCTGGGATTTCTACACCAACCCTGATTGGAGGAATAGCTGGAATACTTCTTTTAATAGGAGCAGTACTTTTGGCTATCTAGTTTTAAGTAATTATCTCCAACTGTTAAACCAATAATAGGAGTTGTCTAACCAAACTGGTATTTTTATACCTGTCCAGTGGGGAAAAAAGTAGACAAAAAAGATTAGTCCTAATGCGCCATAAACCACAATATACTTAGGATACTTTCTCAGAGAGAAACCTGTTGCAAGTGCCAAAAATGGAACTGCAGGCAAGTAGTGGTACAAAAACATAATTCTCGGAGACAGAGCCCAAGGAAGAAAGAGGGTGAAGTAAGAAAAAACAACAAAACCAAGTCTTTTGTTTTTTGCAATTAAGGTTTCGTACAAAACAGTAAACACCGCCACTACTCCACTCCAAAAGATAAACGGATTTCCAAAGGCATAAATATTGGCTACCATATTATTTACTACTCCACCGGTATACAGCCAAATTGGCCTAATTAGAAATGGCCAAGAAAGAGGATTGGAAGTGTATGGATGAGTTGCTTTCAAATTGGTGTGATACCACCACATTTGTTTTTGCACTTCAATGAATTGACCCCAAGTGTGCCCCATCAAAAAAAATGGCAGATAGCTTAATAAATACACCGCAATAGGAAGTACTAAAAACCAAGCATAACTTAGAACCGGCGACGGGAATATTTCTTTGCCCTTTCTTTTAAAAACGAAGTGAGAAACAGCCAAAACCGGCAGTACCCACATTGTTGTCCATTTGGAAGAAGCCGCCAGACCAAGAAAGAGAGCCGACAAAAAGGTGTTGTATCTGCCTTTCTTTTTAATGAAAAAATAAATAGCCCCCAAGGCAAATACTAAAAAGTAGCTGTCATTCATCCCAATTCTACTCATTACTAAAGCCAAACCATCCAGTGAAAAAACGCCAGCTGACAGCAAGGCTGCAGCTTCATCCTTAAAAATTTCTTTTGCCAAAAGATAGACCAATAGGACAATAATTGTTCCAGCAATTGCTTCCGGCAACCTCCAAGCAAAGGAGTTCTCCCCAAGTATTTTCATTGATGTCCACATAGCAAGTTTAGCTAGTGGTGGATGTGTCCATTCATACGCGAATCCCTCGGGAGGAGTATTCCACCACTCCCAAGCTTTGGGGTCGTTATGGAGTAAAGTCCTGGCCGTAAAAGCATGGTAAACCTCGTCAAAATATTCTTTGGGAGGACTTGAGAGAAAAGCAGTTCTAGAAACAAAAGCAAAAGTAAGAATTGCAAGTAAGATTAGTTTTGTCTTTTTGGCAGTCAGACTAAAGCCAACCTTAGGAAAGAAAAACTCTTTTTCTTCTCTGTTTTCTTTGTCTAAGATATTTTTCAACTTGGCAAATATTTTTTTAGAAATTGGGAAAATAGTGAGAAATAAAAATACAACACTCAATAAAGAAATTGCCGACGCAATTTCGGTCGTAAAAATTGCTTTAAAATTTTGGGTTATCCAAACAAAAGCATATCTAAGATTTAAGACGTAAACTAAAGACAACCCTAAATAAGGAATTATTAATGTCGGCAAGTAGGCCAAAGATATCGCAATTGGAGCAAGAGCCGGTAACAGATGCCTTTCGTGCATTCTAGTTAAAAATACAAAACTAGATAGAAGAACTATTCCCAATAACCTATAGTCAAACAACTTCTCTTCCTTCTTTTTATTCAAAATTGTCACTATGGTTGTAGCCAGGAAAAGCAAAATTCCAACAATTTGCAAAGGCACTATTCCCAGATTATCAGGCTTCCACATACCAACTACTCCCCATAAATTAAAGGCGTTGACACTTGTATATGGGTATTGGTTTGCAGTTTGAGACAGCCTAGCTAAAATGAACACAGGCAAATTCTTACCGTCTGCAAAAGGAATAAAGCCAGCTATAAACAAACTTGCAGAGATGGCTATATAAGTAAATATCTTTTCTAGTCTCCATTTTCTTGAAATCATTAAAAAGAAAATTAAGACCGCAATAAACCCAGCTTGAGGTTTAATTAAGGCGCCAAAAGCCAAGAAAACTGCAGAAAAGCCAAAGTTAGTCTGCAAAAAATAAACTGCCAGAAGCGAAAAAAGAGCCGTCAGTGAATCAACTTGACCCCATAAAGAAGAATTGCCAAAGATGGCTGGGTTAAAAACATATAGGCAAGAAGACACTAGTCCCCAATTCTCGCCTTTCTCTTTTTTAACAATTTTGTAAATAAAATAGCCTGTAAGAATATCGGCCAGTATTGCCGGCAACTTATACAAAATTACACTATCAATCTGGACTACCTCCCTTATCTTTCCCAACAACCAAAGGATATATAAATAACCCGGAAGATAATCAGACCAAGAATCATAGAATCTGGCAAAACCTATATTAACCAAGTTATTACTCCAAGCAATAAAAGTATTGTGATCCAAGTAAAGAGTGCCAAAGTTAGCCATTAGTAGTCTGGATGCAAAACCAGTTAGTAGAATCAAGAAGATGTTAGTAGTTATTTTTGGAAATTTAAAAGATTTCATATATTGAGATTCCTTGCCAATTATATATTTTTTTAACTCCTGATATAGAATCCAGTTTAGACTCTGCCTCGGGGAAGTGTAACTTTTCCTCATGGCCGAGATAAACATATCGAGCACTATATTTTTTGCTTGTTTTAGCAACAGTTTCATTATCAGCTTGTTTATACAATCTCTCCATATCGTTTACCCTAGAAAATACATTATCAACCCCAATATTATAGCCGTGGGAATATGGCCAGGTAATATAAGAGATTACTCTTAGTCTTCCACCTATGTCTGCAACTGGACTGTGAATGGTTGGCATTTCTATAAATACAGATTTATTCTGGGTATTTTCTCTTATCCATAGACCAACACGATACTCACTTTCGGAGTAAGCAACATTTGTGTTTAGATACCCCCAAGCCAAATTAAGTATTGAGGTAAAAATGCTAGAAACAACGAAAATAAAAAAAAGGGGAACCGCTAACCATTTGGGAAGTCTAGAAATGAAAACCGTTGACAATATGGCCAAGAAAATCACCAAATAATAAAAAAACTTAAACATATCTCCATCGTAGATGGTAAATTTCATCAAAAACGGTAAACTAAATAAAACAGCCGTCAATAAAAAACAACAAACCAAAGCTATGTTCTTGTAAACTTTTTTTGTTGTAATTGAAAAAGTTGCAAACAACAAACCCAAACTGAAATTCAAGACAATAAACTTCAAGTACCAATTGAGAGAGTGCTCCTGCCAAGCTCCCCACTTAAAAGTCTGGCCGAAAACTTCCATAATATTTCTGGTTCCAATTTGTGGATTTGGAAAAATTAGATAAAGAGACAATAGAGGAGAAAAACACAGGAACAAAAAAACTGCTGATTCTTTTAAATTTATTTTCTTTGTTACAAGATGTAAGAATGTAGAAAATAAAATCACCAAAACTCCGACCACTAGCCCAAAGAGTTGAAATTTGTAAAGTGAAGCTATGATTATCCCGACAATAAGTGCAAACTTGCGGTCTTTGCCCTCGAAGAATTTAAATACAAACAATGAGATGCTGGCTACCGCCGGCAGGCCAAACATCATTGGTCTGTTTTGCATAAAATAGTTTGAGACAGGAACCATTTGCAAGATACCGTTGTATTCATAGCCATAACCGTCTCTGACCAAGAGTGTCAAAGCATCACCTTTTGTAAGTAAATCTTTGAAAAAGTCGACAAAACCCAAGTTGCCAAAAAACACCGCAATAATACCAGCTATCAATGACAACCAGCTATTTTTCGTTAGCTGGATTGATAAATTGTAAATAGACAAGAAAAAAAGAGCCGCAAAAAAGGAATTGGTAAATGCCAATACTTTCGGGAAAAAATTACCAAAAAATGTATTTAGTATTGCTGAATGAAAATCAGCAAAATAATAATAGGCCAGCGGCACACCACTAAAATACGGTGCTTGAGGAGGAAAGTTTCCCTGGCTTATAGATTCAATTATTGACATATGCATCGCAGTATCCTGCCAGTTAGGGCCACTCATAACAAAGTGTCCATTAAGAAATGTAAATATTGCGGGATAAAGAGAAATGAAAAACAGTAGATAAACAACCATCATGAAAACTAATGCAACCAAATGTCTCCTTAAATTACAAAGTTCAATCTTTTTGGAAAAAATTACCAAGATTGAGCCAATAATAACAATCACCAACCCCACAACTAACGTTAAACGGTTAAAGCCAAATAACGATCCCAATAAATATGATAAGAAACAGGAAAATATTACACTAATAAGGAAGTAAAGCTGAATTTTGATGATTCCAGGCAGTTTTGGGCAAAAAACCTCAACAAACAAAAAACCGGGTAAAAGGAATGCGTATCCAAAACCAAGCATTAAAAATATATAATTAGCAAACATATGTATAAGATTAAACTTTTGGCAGGACTGTTCGTTGGACTAGTCTTTGCCATCTACTTTCTGACATCGCCTGGAAACACTCCTTTTGACTATTTTACCCGACTTGCAGACTCCTTTCTGCAGGGAAAATATTATCTAACTCAAAATCCTCCTTGGCTTTCAGAATTAATACCGGCTGGGCTAAATAAATTCTACGTGGTCTACCCTCCAATGCCCGCAATTATAGCTATACCCTTCAGGCTTCTATTCAAAGAAAAATTTGAACAGCAATACTTAGCGCATCTCCTTGGAGCAGGAATTGCTGGTCTAACTATACTTATTTCTTGGAAAATCAAAAAAGATATCAAGATTGCCATTTGGTCTTCAATATTAATAGGTCTTGGAAGTATTGTCTGGTTTTTATCTTCTGTTGGCTCTTCTTGGTAT
This sequence comes from uncultured Gammaproteobacteria bacterium, assembly GCA_964502815.1. Lineage (GTDB taxonomy): Bacteria > Patescibacteriota > Microgenomatia > UBA8517 > UBA8517 > JBBTWO01. Next base: position 13,184 of record CAZCXV010000006.1, read on the forward strand.
TTAGGACAAGTCTCTGCCGCATTTTTTTTAACAGCCGCCATTTATGAATCCTTAAATAGAAAAAGGGTTATGTTTATGGGTGTGCTTTTTGGATCTGCAATCTTATCTAGGATTCATCTGATATTTGCTTTTCCTTTCTTTTTGTCTGTTTTGTCTGGAAAAAATTGGTTTAGAAATTTTCTCTTTTTCGGATTTGGAACTCTACCATTTTTACTTTTTAACTTTTTCTACAATTATATCCGCTTTGGAACAATTTTTGACCAAGCCTATTTTATACTTCCCAAGTTATTAAGTGAAGAAAACAGACCATGGTTCATCCATGGTGTTGTTAATCCAGTGTACATTCCAAATAATATTAGGGTGCTGTTTTGGAGTTTTCCTAAAATATTAAAATACTTTCCCTACATTCAACCATCATGGGCTGGTCTTGCCATTTGGATAACTACTCCGGCATTTGTCTATGCATTCTGGGCAAAAAGTAAGGAAAAAATGAACTTTTTCGCTTGGTTGTCAATTATCACAATACTCTTCATAGTGTCTTCTCATGGAGGAACAGGATGGTCACAATTTGGGTACCGTTTTGCTGTAGATTTTTATCCTTTTTTGATATTTTTAACTATCAAGGGAGTTTCTCAAACCGGGCTAAAGTGGCATCATTGGCTGCTTCTTTTTATTTCAGTAATAGTTAATCTTTGGGGGGTTTTGTGGATCAATAAATTTGGCTGGGTGGAATTTTAAAACCCCTGTCACTTTATTAAGCCCTTAATCCACTCTTGCACTTTCTGCCAGTTGCCGTCTTTAGGTAGGAAAACATATTGATAATCTTGTTTTGGTCCAGGTTGTGGATTAATCAACAAGTCCTCCGGAAGTCCTTGAAAAATAAGATTGTTTCTAGCTTCAAAAAAGATCCTAGCTAAAACCATTAACTTGCCGTCTGGAATATCTGTCTCGATTGAATTTCTAATTTCCTCTGCGACCGCAAGTGCTATTTTGGAGTTGAGGTAAATATCTTTGCTCAAAATCTTTTCTTTGATCGCAGAAATTACTTTTTGCTGTCTATTACTTCTGGCTATATCTGTTCCTTCATCTCCCTCGGCGTGCCTTGATCTGACAAACTTTAGAGCCCTAGCGCCATCCATTTTCTGCCAACCCGTCTGAAATTCAACTGTTTCATACCTACACCTGTAGTCCTCATCTCTTAGGCCTTGTACTTGTCCACACAACTGGGCTTCTTGTCCTGCTATTGGATAGAGAGTATCTGTAAAAGCGTTATCTACATACACATCCACTCCTCCCAAGGTATCAATAATTTTTTCAAAACCTGAAAAATCAATTATCACAGCATATTGTACAGGCTGGCCAACTATTTGCTCGATTGTCGATTTTGCCAGTGGCAGTCCTCCACCTTCCTGTTTTTTGTCTAAAAGAGAGCTTCGCTCATTTCCCCAGTAGTAGGCACTATTTAATTTTGCCCGAAGTTCGGCAATCCAGATATCTCTAGGTAAAGAAACCAAAACAACTTTGGGGTTTTGGACATCAACTGAGGCAAACATAATCGTATCTGTCAGGTCTGGTGCTTCATGACCAACTCCTCCTTTGCCAAGAATGGCAATATTTACCTTGCCAGACACACTTGGTAAAGAAGAAGTTGGTGCAAAGACAAAATCATTGGCGTAAGAAAGATACTTCGCAATTGGCGTAGGTGCCAAAAGTTTACCAAGACCAATCACCAATAGGCCAAGAATGGAAAGCGAGAAAACAAGAGTAACTATTCTGGCAAACCAAATGTTACTTAAGAATTTTCTTTTGATTCTTGAAAACCAAACCTTACTTTTGGGCATTTTCTTGGTATCATGACTAGTATCCATATGACAGATTCCATTTTACAAGACAACTTAAACAAAGAACAGCTGGAGGCAGTCAGATATGAAGGTGGGCCTCTTTTAATACTGGCTGGAGCAGGCAGTGGCAAGACCAGAGTCTTAACTCATAGGGCAGCTTATTTAATACTTGAAAAAGCTATTAAGCCTGAAAACATTCTCCTTTCAACTTTTACCAATAAAGCAGCTAGAGAGATGAAAGAAAGAATTGATCACCTTCTAGCAAGTTCAGGCAAGAAGTTTGACGCCAGTCCTTTTGCTGGGACATTTCATTCTTTTTGCGTCAGACTCCTTCGAATCGATGGCTTAAAGATTGGTATTGACAAATCTTTTGTCATTTACGATGAAAACGACAAGAAAGAATCAGTAAAAGAAATTCTGGAGAAGCACAACTATTCAACCGACTCTTACAATCCAGGCTCAATTGCCAACCTAATCTCCCAAGCCAAAAACCAAATGCTTACCCCTTTGCAATACTCTGAGTTTGCCAAGTCAGAATTTGATGAAGTAGTTTTTAAGGTTTACTCAGAGTACGAAACCTACTTAAAAGATGCCCAAGCTTTGGACTTTGATGATTTACTTACTAAAGCAGTCAAACTTTTAGTTGAATCAAAAGAAACACTTGCCAAGTGGCAAAATAATTTCAGGCATATTTTTGTTGACGAATGGCAAGATACCAACAAAATTCAATATAAATTGACAAAACTTCTAGTTGGCAAAAGCGGCCACCTAACAGTCGTCGGGGATGCGGCACAGAGTATTTATTCATGGCGCGGAGCTGACTACCGAAACATCAATAACTTAATGAAGGATTATCCAGACATTAAGGTCGTTAACCTTGAACAAAACTACCGTTCAACTCAAGTAATTCTTGATGCAGCCAATTCAATAATCAAGAAAAACACCAATCATCCAGTTTTGAACTTGTGGACCGAAAACGGTAAAGGAGAAAGAATAAAAATGTATCGGGCGAGAAATGGCCTTGATGAGGCAAGCTATGTAATTGATGAAATTAAGTCACTAAAAAGGCAAGGTTTTAGCTTAAGCGATTTTGCAGTGCTTTATAGAACTAATGCTCAATCCCGCGTCCTTGAAGAAGCAATGCTTCACATAGGCATACCATATACGCTTGTTGGTGGAACCAGATTCTATGATCGAAAAGAAATAAAAGACATTATTTGCTACCTAAGACTAATTGCTAACCCTAAAGATAGAGTCAGTATAAAAAGGTCAGAAAAAATTGGCATCAAAAGACATCAGAAGTTTTTAGAATTCAGGGATATCCTTGGGAGTTTGGAAAAATACACCACTCTGGAACTTCTGGATGAAGTAGTTAAAAGAATTGATTTTTTGAAACTATTTGAAAAGGAAACAGAAGAAAACATCCAGCGCCTTGAAAACATAAAGGAACTAAGGTCGGTTGCAACCGAATTTCCAGTTCTCCAGGAGTTTTTAGAAAACGTTAGCTTGGTTGAGGCAGAATCAGTGTCAGATAAATACGCCAAAGATAAAGTCACCTTAATGACTCTACATGCAGCTAAGGGACTTGAGTTTCCAGTGGTTTTCATTGTCGGCATGGAAGAGGGCATTTTCCCTCACTCAAGAAGCCTTTTTGATTCAAGTCAGTTAGAGGAAGAAAGAAGACTGGCATACGTTGGCATTACCCGAGCCAAAGAAATTCTTTTTTTAACTTTTGCAGGTAATAGACTATTTTTTGGTCAAAAAACTTCAAACCCCCCTTCAAGATTTTTAATAGATATCCCTGCTGATTTGATACAATCAGAAGATGGGGCCTATAGGGATAGCTCCGCCTATGATTCATCATGGTAAGTTCAAAGACAAACACACATCCACTTCAATCCCCCCAATGGGCGCAATTTAGACAAAAGTGGGGCAATGAAGTTGTCAAGACTCCATATGGCTTTGTAAATCTACACAAAGTCCCATATCTAAATCTAAAGATTGGAACCTTCATCAGGGGTCCAAAACCAACCAAAGAGATGATTTCTTGGTTAACTGACTTTGGCAAGAAAAACAAAGTTATTTTTATCAAACTCGAGCCTTTCATTAAACAAGAGGAAAAACTCACCAGCAATCTAAAAACATGGGGTCTAGTTTCTGGCAAAACTCTTTTTACTCCCTCCACTTTTTGGATTGACTTAACAAAGTCAGAAGAAGAACTATTAAAATCCTTTTCTCAAAAAACCAGATATAACATTAGACTAGCCCAAAGAAATGGAGTTGAAGTTGTTGAAAATTCAACTAATGAAGGTTTTGAAAAGTTTTTAGATCTTCATTTTGAAACTACTAAAAGGCAAGGCTTTTTCAGCCACAGCAAAAAATATCACCGCTTGCTTTGGGAAATACTTAGAAAAGCAAACATTGCTCATATTTTGCAAGCCAAATACAAAGGAGAAGTCTTGGTTTTTTGGATGCTTTTTAGCTATGATGGTTTTCTTTACTATCCATATGGGGCTTCCTCGGACAAATATAAAAATGTCATGGCAAATAACCTAATGATGTGGGAAGCAATTAGGTTTGGTAAAAAGCACAATTTGCAAACCTTTGATCTTTGGGGCAGGGAGGAAGGCAAGGGATTCACTAAATTTAAGGAAGGTTACAATCCCCAAGTAGTGTACTTTTTAGGAACTTGGGATTTGGTGATAAATAAACCAATATATTATGTTTATCGAATTGCTGAGTTTTTGAGATGGAAAATATTAAGATTAAAAATCAAATTAAAGCCTTCCACATAAAACAGAAAATGAAGAACATTTTTGAATCTTTGGAAACCTTTGTTGTTGAAATATATTTTTCTTCAAGAAACATTATTTATAGAACTTTTTATAAAATGACTCCCGAAGAATGGTTCATAGGACACAGGGGAAACATACTTTTGATTCCAGGGTTTAGTGAATCATGGCAAGATTTACTAGAAATTGGTAATTATCTAAACAAACTTGGCTTTAGTATTATTACTATGAACAAATTCAACAGTACGTTCCTGGGAGTTAAAGCTTGCAGTAAAAAAATAAGAGACTATATATTAGAAAACAATCTTACCGATTTAGTATTAGTAGGCCATAGTAAGGGTGGTATTATAAGTACCTTTTTATTAACAGATAAAAGTGTGAATGGAAAAATTACTAAAGTCATAAGTTTGTCTTCACCATTTAAAGGAACTCTTTGGCAAAAGTTTAGAAAATTGCATATCTCAGATATTTCCAAACTTCATTTAGAAAAACTCCTTTCTGCTGATCAGAAAAAGAAAATAATAAACATCTATTCTAAAACTGATCAACAAGTAATTCCCCATACCAGTTTAGTTCTCGAGGGAGCAAAGAATTATGAAGTGGACAGTCTGGGACATACATCGGTCATATATTCTCCCAAAACCAAGCAAATAATTTCAAACTACATTTAACATGAATACAGACATCAGACAGACTTCAGAATATGCCAAATATATGCAATCTCTTGGTTGGGCTGTAAAAAAAATAAACAATATTTACTGCTATATCAAAAAACTTCCCCTTTTAGGTAATTTTGTAAAGATTCAACGAACTGCAGGGTCTGACCCTGCAGAATTATGGGATATTCTCCAAAAACACAAACCATTTCAGATAGTTTTAGAACCAATGACAGAAATAGACATGACAGGTTTTGAGCTAGCCAAATCCCCTTACCTGCCTTCCAAAACCATTGAAATTGATTTAAGAAAGTCAGAACAAAAACTCCTTTTAGATATGCATTCCAAAACGAGATATAACATTAAAGTCGCCCAGAAAAATGATTTAACAATCGAAATTTCAAAAGATATTGTTTCTTTTGTCAACTTGTGGAGCAGACAAAGAGAGGGATTGTTGACTTTTTTGTACTCACAAAAAAATGATATTGGTAAGTTCTTCAAGGCATTTAACCAGAAGGCTGATTTACTAATTGCAAAAAAAGATGACAAATTACTGGCTGGCATACTGATGCCCAGAACTAACGACAAAGCCTATTACATGTATGCTGCATCAACTACTTTGGGCAAAAAACTTCATGCACCAACACTTCTAACTTGGGAGGCAATTAAACTTGCCAAAAAAAGAGGTTGCAAAGTGTTTGATTTTGAGGGCATATATGACCACAGATTTCCAATAAAATCCTGGGAAGGCTTTTCAAAGTTTAAAAGAACTTTTGGTGGAAAAAAAGTTGAATATCCAGGTTGTTTTACTAAGACAAACTTTTTAAACATATTTAAATGAAAATCCTAGCTAGAACTTGGAAAGCAATTTCTCTTAAACAGCCGTGGGCCAATTTGATTTGTGAAGGCAAGAAAACCATTGAAACCAGAAAGTGGGCGACCAAATACCGCGGTGACCTAGTTATCTGTTCTTCTAAAAATCCAGGGATTGAGCCGTTCGGAAAGGCACTCTGTATTGCAGAACTGTATGATGTTAGGCCAATGCAAAAGCAAGACGAGCAAAAAGCGTGCATTAAAGTATATCCAAAAGCACAGAGTTGGTTTTTAAAGAATTTGAGAATAATTAAAAATCCAATTCCTATTAAAGGTCAATTAAATATCTTTGACTTGAAACTTCCAAACATTGAAGTTAAATCAGTTTGACTTACAAAACATCTTAAACTCACAATTTTGACAGAAAAAGTTGTTTTGGCATTCAAAGTTTGAGTTTTGAATTTCCTCTTTGGTTTCAAGTATCTCCTGCCTTGCTCTTTCTAATTCTGCTTTTGTTCTGATTGTAGTTATTTTTTCCTGAGTATCAAAATAGTAAAGCGACAACTTAATGTCTTCTGGGTTTTTCCCAAAAGGTTTAAAGGGAATAGTTGCGGAAGCCAAAGCATAGAAAGACAGTTGCAAGTTTTTGTCTACTTCCTTTTGAGTTGGAATAGTTGCTCCAGTTTTGTAATCAATTACTTCAATCGTGCCATCAGACAAAATATCAACTCTGTCTATTGTTCCTCCAATCTTCAAGGTTTCATCCAAAGGCAAGGTGAACTTTTCTTCCATTAAGGCAGGGGTGATGTTTTTGTCAAAACCGTGTTCCAAATATCCTGACAAATACATTTTTCCTTTGGCAAAAAACTCTGCCTCATGGATTTTATTTTCAAAGCCTTTATTAAGCCAATTTTCTTTTAAGCAGTTGTGAATTAATTTTTCGCCTGGTTTTTCTCCCAGCTTTACCGACTCGTAAGCAGAGCTTGCGACTACGTCGTAGAAGTGCTTCATGGCCGCATGTATGGAAGTTCCAAAACTTTGGGAAGCAGTTTGGGGTGTTGGAACTTTGACAATATACTTCAGCTTGTAATGCAAGGGGCAAGTTTTAAAGGTTTCAATCTGACTGTATGACAAATAGGTGATCTTTAGTTTTGTGGCTTCCTTTTTAATATCCGGTCTCACTTCTTGGAGTGGCGAGTAATTTGCAAACGAATCACTATCTTGTTTTTTGTCTTTTGTTTTGCTTTCTTTTTTGGAAAGATCCATTTGTCTTTGGCCAATGGCTTCATAGACGAAAGGCGAAATCTTCTTGTCTCTTTTGCCCTCACCATAGTAATTTGCAGCAGTCAAAAATAATCTTTGTTTAGCTCTAGTCATACCAACATAGAAAAGCCTTCTTTCTTCTTGCAAGTGATAGTCTCCTGTCGGCAGGGTTTCTTTTATTAGTTCTTCTGGAATGGGTATTTGCTCGCTTCGCTGCATCGAAGGAAATCTTTGACTAACAAGATTAACTAAAAAGACCACCGGAAACTCGAGGCCTTTGCTACCATGGACAGTCAAAATATTTACGGCATCATTGTCAAACCAATCGCTATCGCCAGACAAAGGCGACTCGCCCAAATCCATCAGTAAATCAATCCAATCAACAACTGCTTGGACTTTTGCGGCGTCGTGGTTTGCTTCATAGCCTTTCAATTTTTCAAAAAATACAGTTATATTAATTGCTTTTCTTTCCTCCTCAATGTTTGTTGGCGTAATCAAGGTCGGCAAGAAGTTAAATTCCTCTAAAAAGTTAAAAATAATTTGGCCAGCATTTAGTTTTTTACTATCTTCAAAGTGCTTATTTATCAAAGAGACCAACTTGCTTATCTTTTCTTTTGTTTCATCACTCGCCACTAATCTATCTAGGTGTTCACAGATCTCAAACAAAGATTTATTTTCTTTTTTGGCGGCTATGCCAAGCGTTGCCAGGTCTCTGCCATTAACATTAATAAAATCGCTAGCCAAAAGCCTGTAGAAGGAAACTGAGTCTTCATAGTTTGTCAAAACTTTTAAATAGGCAATTAGATCAAGTATTTCTTCCTGTCGAAAGAGTTTTGCCGGACCTAAAAATTGGTGCGGAATGCCATGAAAGCTTAAACTTCTAATAAATGGGTCTGCATGGTTATTTGCCCGGACTAGAATTGCAAATTCTTTGTAGGTATATACTTTAGACAATTCAGCAATTTTTTTTGCCACTTCCTCGGCTTCTTGCTCAATTCTGGCAACATATATAAATTCGATCTTTTCTCCCAACTTGTTTATTTGACTAACCAAGCTTTTGTCAATCTTTAATTTTGACTCCAGAGTATCTGGATCATTGTTTTTAATCAATTTGTGGGCAGCATCAAGTATTTTCTGGCTTGATCTGTAGTTTTTATTTAAAATAACAACTTTTGTTTCTTGGTAATCATCTTTAAAGTGCAAAATGTTTGAAATGGCAGCGCCCCGAAACTTATAAATTGCTTGGAAATCATCACAAACGGCAGTTAAGTTGGGGTAGGGCTTTGCAGGAGCCAATAGTTTAATTAAATCGTATTGTGCGACGTTAGTATCTTGGAATTCATCAACCAAGATATATTTGAATTGGTCACGGTATTTTTTGAGAACATTTGATCTGTCTCGAAAAAGCTTTAAAGTTTTTATTATTAAGTCACCATAATCCATTACCGACTCTTTAGTTTTTAAGTCGTCGTATTTTTTAAATGCCTTTGCCAACTCTTGCCACTTTTTAGCCTCTAATACCTCCTCTTGGTTTTTTTCATCTATTTTTTTCTTTTCCTTTTCTACCCAAGCAAGATAATCACCTGGAGTTATGTCTTCATCTTGCAATCTAGAAAAGTGCTGGATAAGTCCAGTGATAAATTTATACGGGTTACCTAGTGGCTTAAAATAATCCAGATCTAAATCAAAAAAATGGCTTTTTAGAAATTGAATTGTCTCGGCTTGGGTCATCAAGGCAAATTTTGGATCAAGGCCAATTTGAAGCGCTTCAGCGCGAAGCACCCGGTCGCAAAAGCTATGGAAAGTGGAAATCCACATTTGGGTATAGCCGTAGGGCAAAGCCTGATCAATTCTTTCTTCCATTTCCCTGGAAGCTTTTTCAGTAAAAGTGAGTGCCAAAATCTCTGCTGGCAAAGCAAAACCTTGAGTTATTAAATACTTAACTCTTTCGGTTATAACAGTGGTTTTACCCGTTCCCGCACCAGCAACAATAAGAAGTGGGCCACTGGTGTAAGTAACTGCAGCAAGTTGTTCTTTGTTTAATTTTCTTTTCTCATTTAACATTCAAAAGAATTATAGCAGTCATTTTAATAATAGATTTAAAGTATTTCTTTGTCATCAGCTCTTTCAGAAGTCAACAAGTGTGTGGAGGTAAGCTTTTGCCCCAACTGGTTAAAAGAAGTAAAGACATTGCTCATCATATTGTAGGCATTGTTTAAATGCTTTTGCAGAGTTGACATATTTTCTTCCACTTTTGAATAATCTTTTTGGATTGCCCGCAGTAGCTTAAACACCTCTCTTGATTTAGATTCCAAGTCTTTACCTTCAAAAGATAAAAGAAGAACTTGTAAGTGAGCATAGAGTGTGTTTGGTGAAACCGGATAGACTCGTTGATTCCTAGCGTACTTAGTAATCTCTGGAGTATTGGCAATTTCATAATATACAGATTCGGAAGGAATATACATTAGAGCAAAATCCATTGTCCCCTCTTCGGGCAAGATATATTTTTTGGCAATATCGCAGATATGTTTTTTAACATCCCCCGAAAAATCTCTTTTTGCCCTTATTCTTTCTATTTCTGTCTCTCCTCTTAGCATTAAGTTAAAATTTTCCATTGGAAACTTGGAATCAATACACAAAAGTCCGGCCTCAGTTTTTAAAACTGCGTCCACTTTTACGCCTGACTTGAAAGAATATTGCAGGTGAAAAGCATTTTTAGGAAAAGTCTGACCAATCATGTCTTTTAAGACTTCTTCTCCAAGTCCACCTCTGAGTTTTGGCGACTGCAAAAATTCCTGCAGAGTTCTTATACCCTTTCCAACTTCACTCATTTCTCCCAAATTCTTTTGCACTTGAGAAATAATCCTTGAAGCATTATCAAGTCTGTTATTTAAATTTCTGGTATTTTCAGACAGTGAAGAAAGCAGTACTTTCCGGTCTTCAAGGCTGGTTCTTTGAAGTATTTTAATAATCTCCATTAGTTCAGGAGAGTTTTTTTGACTTAGTCCCAAGTCAGTCAGTTTTTTATTGAAAAACAAAGCCAAAACTAAAAGACTAATAATCACAACAGCCAGAATGATTACAACTTCCATTTGCTATCATTGTATCAGACAGACAAAGCGCTAATTAAAGAAAAATGAACTTTAGACAAAGAAGCAAAACTAGAAATACTAGCCAAAAAGACAAAAGTAAACTTCCGGGGATTATTATTTCAGTGTTTTGCTGGTTCTCTTTAATAGCAGTTATTTTCGTTTTGGATCCAGAAACCTTTGTGTCAGTTTGTATTTTCTTTGTTTTGCTATTTATTGCTCTTTTCTTCTCTCTGGCACTTGTATTCAAAAACAATTTGAGAGGTTTAATTTATAGCCTAGCTGCAAGCTTGTTTCTACTCCTTAGATATTTTGGTGTTGGCCACTTCCTAAACTTTATACTAATAGTAGGCATAGTCATTTCAATTGAAATTTTTCTGTCTTCAAGGTAAGATACCTCTTGCCAATGAGAATTTCAGAAAGAAAACTAAACCCTTCCCTAAAAAAACAAATATTGACTGAATTTGTCCAAACTATTCTGGACTTCAAAAAATTCAAAGACCTGGAAACTTTTGTAAAAGATTTCTTTAACGATAGTGAACTGGAAACATTTACCAAAAGACTGGCAGTTGTCTACTGGCTAAAAAAGAAAAGAAGTTACAATAACATTAAAGACAACTTAAAAGTTTCCAGTGCCACTATTGCAACAGTTCAAAATTTGTTAGATACTTCAGGAATTAAATTAGCCATAAAAAAAATGGAAGCTGAAGAATGGGCCAACAAATGGAGTGAGAAGATTAAAGGAATAACCAAAAAATGACAGTAGAAGCAAAAGAATTGACAACTGAGGAACTTAGAGAAATCAATAATCGAATTCTAGCGGGAGAGCTGGCTGTCGTAGCAAGGATAAATGCTGGACAGGAAGTAAAGCATCCTCATGTTCTTGTGGTAGCAAAAGATCAATATACAAACAAATATGCCGTGCTTTGTGTTGGAATTGCAAATGCAAAAGTTAATGAGCAAAAATGGGAACAAGGGGATATCGTAACCATCACTCCATCATCTCAAAAACAAGATTGTGAAGAGTTGCTAAATGCTTCGGGATTGGTTGGCACTGGAGCATATCTTGAATGCGATAAAATACGCGGGAGAGACGAAATATATAGATACAAAGAGTCATCTGAAGTTTTACAACAAGTTTTTGCAATACTTAGATTTGCAATTTCCGACTCCAGACCAGATACTACAGATAGGCATGGCCCAACAATAGCTTTATAACAACAATCAAGATTGAATTCGACAACTATTTTTAGTTTAGAGAGGCTATAATACAAGCATGAACAAAAATATCTACATAGGTACGCCAATTTATTATGCAAACGGTGCTCCTCATTTAGGCCATTTTCTTACTACAACTGCAGCAGATGTTTTGGCAAGATACTACCGCCTCTTGTTGGGAAGTGACAATGTATTCTTTACGACGGGGCTAGACGAACATGGAACTACAGTAGAACAATCTGCAATAAAGGCAGGCTATACGTCAGATAGTTTCCAAAAATACGTAGATAAAAGAGCAGAAGAGTGGAGAAAATCTTTTAAAGACACAAATATTAGTTTTGATTATTTTGTGAGAACCACAGATCCAAGTCATGAAAAGTTTGCACAAGAATTCATAAGAAAAATGGTTAACAAAGGAGATGTATATCAAGGCAAATACAAAGGTAAATATTGTAACGGATGTGAGAAGTTCTTGACTCTATCTGACCAAAGTGAAGATGGTTACTGTCCACTTCACAGACCTGATCAAACAATAGAAATAGAAGAAGACAACTATTTCTTTAAACTATCTTCTTATGCGCCAAAAATTAAGCAATTAATTGAAGAAAACAAAATCAAAATAACTCCAACAAACAAAAGACAAGATATACTATCAAGACTTGTAAATAAAATTGACGACATAAGCATTTCAAGACCAAAAGAAAAGGTTTCTTGGGGGGTGGGATTTCCAGATGATTCCAACCAAACTGTATATGTCTGGGTTGAAGCCCTAATACATTATCGATCATCGTTAGCTATCAACAATAAAACTGACTTTCAAGAAAATACAGTTCACATGTTGGGCAAGGATATAAATTGGTTTCACAATGTTATTTGGCCATCTTTTCTATTATCTACCAACCTTCCGTTATACAAAAATTCTTTCGTTCATAGTTTTCTAATAGTTAACGGAGCAAAGATTAGTAAATCTCTTGGAAATGCAATTTCACCGACAGAGCTATCTTTACAGTTCGGAATAGATGGGGCACGGTTTTTAATGTTAAAAAATTTTCCGTTCGAAAATGATACAGATGTAAATTTAGAATTTCTAACTGAAAGATATAATGCAGATTTAGCAAATGGTCTAGGAAACACTGTCTCCAGGGTTGCCAAATTGGCAGAAAATAGTGGCCTTGAATTTTCTACTGAAGATCTGAGATGGTTTGATGAAGTTAAGAGCAGTCTTGAAGAATATAGGTTTGACAAAGCCATTGAGAAAATTTGGTCTGAATTAACTCAAGTCGACCAACGAATTAACCTGGAAAAACCTTGGGAGCTGCAGGGTGACACCTTGCAGGTAAAGTTAATAAGTTACATTAAATCCATTAGACAAATTGCTTTTAATCTAAAACCTTTCTTGCCTCAAACCGCAGGTAAAATTGAGGCTCAGTTTAAGGGGTCTAAAATTAAAGCTTCCTCTCCACTATTTCCAAGACTACAATAAGCAAAGCTTGACACCAGCTAAGTACAACTGGAGTAAAATAGTAGTATAATTCCTCGCCATGACTAAAAAAGAAAAACTGATTCAAAGAACCCTAGAGATCCTGCCTGGCTTTGTCTCCTGGAACCTAATTTTATTTCCCTACTGGGGAATCCTGGTCATGCCAAATGTGGTTGCCTATACCATTCTCCTGTTTAATCTCTACTGGTTTTACCAATCCTTAAATGTCGCCATTTCAGCAACTGTCTCCCATTTTAGAGTCCAAGCTTCACAGAAGTTTGACTGGGCAGGAGAATTAAAAGCTTTTCCTGATTGCCAAAAAGTCCACCATTTTATTATTGTTCCTTTTGTAAATGAACCCTTACACATTCTGGAAAGGACTCTTGACTCACTTGCCGCTCAAACCTTAGACAAAAAGCAAATGACCGTTGTTTTAGCTACTGAAGCCAGAGTTCCAGACGAGCAAAGACTGCCAAAAATAAATGCCTTAAAGAGAAAATACAGCAAAAGTTTTGCTAATCTTTTTGTAACTGCCCACTGGCTAACTCCAGAGGAAGTTAGGGGCAAGGCTTCCAATGAAAGATATGCCGCCATTGAAACCAAAAAAGAGTTTATTGATAAAAACAAAGTTGATATAGACTATGCAGTTGTAACCAGCTGTGACTCTGACCACAAATTTCATCCAAACCATTTTGCCTGCCTGACATATAAATTTCTTGACAACCCCAATAGATACAAACACTTCTGGCAACCAATTGTGATGTTTTACAACAATATCTGGGAACTGCCTGCAATTACCCGCGTGCCAAACACTTTAATGTCCATTTGGAATCTTTCACTGGTTCCCAGAAAAGACAGGCTAATAAATGCTCAAAATTACTCCCTATCTTTTAAGCTTCTGCACCAGGCTGGCTATTGGGATGCAGACAAAATTCCAGAAGATTGGGGAATATTTTTTAAAGCCCTGTATGAAACAGGTGGAGGAATTGAAGTTGAGCCAATTTACCTGCCTCTTCTTGCTGATGCCGCAGAGTCAGATACGCTTTGGAAAACACTGACCAATCAATACGAACAATTAAAAAGATGGGCTTATGGAGCTTCAGACATTCCCTGGATGATTAAGTTTTACTTTACCAAAAAGGGGGTAAATTTCTGGGATAAAACCACTAGATTATGGTATGCCATGTGGTCTCATTTTATGTGGCCAGTTAATTGGTTTTTAGTGACTATAGGTTTGACACTTCCTTCCATCTTAAACCCAGCCTTTGGCAGAACAGCTCTTGGGTACATGGTACCAAAAATCTCGTCCTTGGTTCTTACTATCTCACTTCTTTTCTTGGTGATTACTTTATTTATTGACAATGTCTACAAGCCTCCAAAGCCAGAAAAGTTTTCCAGAATGAGAAAAATTCTCATTCCTCTTGAATTTATTTTAATGCCCATAGCAGGATTTTTCTTTTCAGCCCTTCCCGGTCTGGATGCCCATACCAGACTAATGCTTGGAAAATATATAGAGTACAGAGTTACTGAGAAAGTTTAACTTTTTTATTCTCACTTATTTTAATTAACACATCGTCAAATATTATCGCTTCAACATTGCAATAAAATTGATTTTTGTCTTGGCTTTAATATTTGCTGTGCTCCGCCTGATTGAACAAGATAGAACCTATTTTACTTCATATACGTCGGTGTATAATTGCCAAAATGGGTTTAATTGAAGCAAAAGTTAATAGTCTACATTTCTACCCAGTTAAATCCTGTGGGGAAACTGAACTCCAAACTGCACAAGTCACTGAAAAAGGAATTATATACGATAGACATTGGATGTTAGTTGATTCTAATGGTCAATTTTTAAGCCAAAGGGATTTTCCAAGAATGTCTTTAATCAAACCGGCTTTATATGAAAACAGGATTGTTATAGCTGCACCAGATGAATCTGCAATTTTAGAATTACCATTAGATAATGATGGAGCAAGAAAACGAGTACAGATCTGGAAGGATAACGTAGAAGCAGTTGATGATGGAGATATTGCGGCACAATGGTTCAGTGATGTCTTAAAAACAGATTGTCGACTTGTACATTTGCCAGCTGATTCTGTTCGTGAGAAAAAACCTAATTATGGAAGGCTTGAGTTTGCAGATAGTTATTCCTTCTTAATTGCCTCAGAGGAGTCTTTATCAGATTTGAACCAAAGGATTCAAGCAAATGATGGCCAACCAATTCCAATGAATAGATTTCGTCCCAATATAGTTGTTGGTGGGTGCGAACCTTATGCAGAAGATGAATGGAAACAAATCGAAATTAATGGAGTGAAGTTTGATGTAGTCAAACCTTGTATTAGGTGTCCTATTCCTCAAATTGACCAAAGTAGTGCTGTTAAAGGCAAGGAGCCCACAAAAACACTCCTTAGTTACAGAAGAGTTTCGAGAACTGAAGTGATTTTTGCACAAAAAGCAGTTAATCTTAATCATGGTTCTGTCTCAGTTGGAGATGAGGTAGCAGTTTTAGAACGAAAGGATTCTCCAAAATTTATAAAATAAATGTTAAAAGAAATACTTTACGCTACAAATAACCCAGGAAAGATTGCTGAAATTTCAAAATTCTTGGAACACAATGGAATTAGAGTTGTTTCTCCAAAAGATTTAGGCATAGATTTAGATGTTCCTGAAACTGGATATAGTTTGGGAGAAAACGCTAGGTTAAAAGTAAAGGCATATCTAGAAGTTAGTGGAAGAAGAATCGTCCTAGCTGATGATACTGGATTGGAAATAGATTCTCTTGATGGAAAACCAGGAATTCATGTAAGAAGATGGAAAGATGGTCAAACTAGAATGGGAGATGAAGAAATAATTGAGTATTGTTTAGATCAAATGAAGAATGTGGCAAAAGATCAAAGGGGTGCTCAATTTAGAACAGTTGTAGCATTAGCACTTCCTGATGACAATGTCGAAACGTTTGATGGAACTTTAAGAGGAGTTATTTTAGAAACACCTGCAGATATAAGAGTGGAGGGTTTTCCATTTGAATCACTATTCTTTGTTCCTGAATGGAATATGTTACTTGGAGAAATTCACAGTTTGAGCATGGAAGATAAGGGAGATAAGATTATTCACAGAGAAAAAGCACTCCAAAAAGCAATTCCTAGATTAAAACAGTTATTAGGAGAATAAGGCTTTATATGAACTAAATCTTTCCTTACTCCATCTGGCGGATCATGTTGGAACCTACAACATAAATTAAAGTTCAGTAATAAAAAAAGGGCACTGATTTGTTCTTCAAATTCAAACCCATTATACTTAAAGAGTAAATGAACCTTTGGCAAAAAATAACCTCAAAAATCGATACTCCCTCTTGGCTTGAGTGGCTTTTAGGCACTGTCTTTTTATTTCGAATTCCCTCTTTTTTTGAGCCTTATTGGTATGGAGATGAGACCATTTATCTAACACTGGGTAATGGCATCCGCCAGGGGTTAACTTTGTACAAAGACCTGCATGACAACAAACCTCCCTTGCTATACTTACTGGCGGCACTTGCTGGCAATATCTTCTGGTTTAAGGTAATTTTGGCTTTTTGGTCTCTAGTTACTATTTACTTTTTCTGGAAGTTGGTCAATTTTCTTTTTGCAAAAAATATAAAACTACAAAAAATTGCTGTATGGAGCTTTGCCATTCTTACCACCATTCCACTTCTTGAGGGTAATATCGCCAATGCCGAACTATTTTTCATTGGCCCAACAATTGCCGCCTTTTGGATTCTTCTTGCTAAAAACACTGATCCCAATCTGACAAGTGGCAGAAAAAACTTATTTCTTTCTGGTCTACTATTTTCTCTGGCTGCGCTTTTCAAAATTCCAGCCGCTTTCGATTTGCCGGCAATACTTATTTTTTGGCTAATTACCAAGCCTTTTAATTCAAAAAACTTGCTCGAAACAGCCAAGCAATTTTCAATCGTTATAATTGGTTTTTTATTGCCAATTGGCTTAACCTTTGTCTGGTACTTTTTTAGAGGCGCACTGCCGGAGTATTTTAGGGCAGTTTTCTTGCAAAACGTGGGTTATTTGTCTTCCTTTAGGCCAGGAGATATCCAAAAGCCGTTTTTGATAAAGAATTTGCCGCTTATAATAAGAGGTTTGATTGTCATTTTTGGTTTTGTAAGTTTACGTCTTGCCAGGCGCAAGCTCTCCAGACAATTTATCTTTACGGTCGCCTGGCTTCTAATGACCTTATTTGCTGTAACCCTTTCGGAACGTCCTTATCCTCACTACCTTCTCCAATCGGTAGCAAGCATTTCACTTCTTATTGCCATGTTCGTTACCTCAAAAACTATGAATCAACTTTATACCATTATCCCCCTTACTCTAGTAGTCGCCATCCCAGTTATTTACCATTTCTACGTCTACGCCCCAGTTGGCTACTATACCAGGTTTATTAGTTTTGCCACCAAAACGACCAGCAAGCAAGACTATTACAATAGTTTTAATAAAGATACAGCCAGAAACTATAAAATTGCAGAGTTTGTTATTACCTCCACTAAACCCACGGATAGGATTTTTGTTTGGGAAGATTCTGCCAACATCTACGCCCTGACAAAAAGGCTCCCACCTATAAAATATGTTGCAGGTTATCACATTGTTGATTTTTCGACTCCCAGAGAAATTGTCGAAAAGATTAATAATACAAAACCAAAATTAGTTATAATACTACCTAGTTCTAAAAGGTTTCCCCAACTAGAAGGCTTTTTGTCTGGAAATTACTTTTTAGTCTCTACAATCGATGGAGCCAAAATTTGGCACGTCATTACTACAAAATGAAAACATCCATTTTTAAGCTTAACCATATCAAAATAGACTTGCCGTTTAAAAATATTTTTTTAACTCTTCTTGCCATAAACATAATCAGTTTGCTGTCGGTTTTTTTAGTCCAGGGAGCTCTTCCTCCAGTAATTCCACTATTGTATGGCCTGCCTAAAGGCGAAAATCAACTAGTTCCAAAAATTCTTCTGGTAGTTCCACTTTGCGCTTCGGCTTTAATTACTTTGATAAATATTGTCCTTATAAAAATCAGTCAAGACAACTTTTCGCAAAAAGCACTCCTGTATTTGTCGGTCTCGGTAAACATCCTAGCTCTCTTTACTGTTTTTAAAATTGTGAATTTAGTAGGCAGCTTTTAGTAAAAAACTATGACCATTTGGCTTACAGCTTTTTTAATCTCAACCACAGTTTCTTTTCTGGCCACACCATTAGTTATAAAATTTGCCTGGAAACTGGGCCTAATTGATGACCCTAAAAAGAACATCCACTCCAAAGTAATTCATACTAAGCCTACTCCAAGAGCGGGGGGGCTTGCCATCTTTCTTGGTTTTTTAGTAGCCTCTCTGGCAACACTTCCTTTAGATAAACATTTAATTGGCATTTTACTTGGGGCAACAGTTTTGGTTGGCGTGGGTGTTATTGACGACAAATATAA
Organism: uncultured Gammaproteobacteria bacterium; assembly: GCA_964502815.1. GTDB lineage: Bacteria > Patescibacteriota > Microgenomatia > UBA8517 > UBA8517 > JBBTWO01. Next base: position 31,802 of record CAZCXV010000006.1, read on the forward strand.
CTTAAACCCATACGCCAGATTGATTGTTCAATTTGTTGCCGCCAGTCTACCAATTATGGCGGGTATTGGCATTGCTTTCGTCACAAATCCATTAACTGGCCAAATTGTTGACCTTTCAAAACCACGCATTTATTTTGAATTTTTTGGATCCCATAGTGTTTGGGTTCTAGCCGACTTATTTGCTCTATTTTGGATTGTTACTATTATGAATTTTGTCAACATGGGGGCTAAAGGGGTTGATGGTCAACTCACTGGAGTTGTGGCAATTGCCGCCGCAACTATTGGAGCCATATCTTTAAGTTTTAGTGCAGATATCACAGTTTGGCCTACAGTAATTCTTGCGGCAATTACTACTGGATCATTTCTAGGTTTCTTACCTTGGCATATTTTTCCACAAAAAATTATGCCGGCCTTTTCTGGATCTATGCTCGGGGGGTTTTTACTGGCAGTTCTATCTATTCTTTCAACTGCCAAAGTCGGTACCCTGGCCGTAGTATTGGCTGTCCCATTAATTGATACTGGCTATACAATAGTCAGACGGTTGATGGCAGGGAAATCGCCTGTCTGGGGTGACAATAAACACCTACACCACAGGCTCTTGGCTCTTGGCTGGACGAAAATGCAGGTCGCTTATTTCTACTGGGGAGTAACTCTCATCTTGGGAATTCTAGCTTTAAATTTGAATGCCAGAAGCAAACTGTATACAATCATAGGCGTTGGAGTTTTACTAGGAGGTTTTCTTCTCTGGATAACCAGTAAGGAATACTTAGATTTAATGTATATACATTTTAAAAAAGAAAATGAATAACTTATTTCCAATTATCCCAGCCATCAAGGCATTAAGGCCAACTCATTGGACTAAAAACCTATCTGTCTTTGCGGCTTTAGTTTTTTCTGGCCAACTAGATAACCCATTAGCGTTTACAACTGCCATTTGGGCATTTATTGCTTTTAATTTTGTAACCAGCGCTACCTATATTTTTAACGATTTATTAGATATTAAAAGAGACAGGTTGCACCCAATCAAGAAAAATAGGCCAATAGCCAGCGGTAAACTACCTATCCAACTGGCAGTTATAGAATTGGCCGTTGTTTTGGTTTTGGGCTTAGTTTTATCTGAAGCAGTTTCACATCTTCTTTTTTTACTGGTTTTAGGTTACCTGGGATTACAACTAATTTATACCTTGTTTCTTAAACATGTACCAATTATTGATATTCTCATTATTGCCACTGGTTTTATAATTAGAATCTACGCCGGAGCTTTCATAATTGACGCCCACCTTTCGGTGTGGTTTCTTCTTTGTGTAATTTCAGTTGCCCTTTTCCTGGCATCTGGAAAGCGAAGAGCCGAGCTTCAGGTAGTGGATTCACAAGTAAAAACCAGAGAAAGTCTGCAGAAATATCCCAAGGAACTACTAAATTCATATGTAACCATGTTTGGCAATGCCGCCTGGATGAGTTGGGCTCTATTTACCTTTTTTGAAAGCCCCAAAGCTTCTCTTGATTTTTGGCTGCGGTTGGCAGAAGTGTCAAAAACTACAACCATTGACAAATTACTAATGGCAACTATTCCTGTGACTATCTTTGCCATTATGAGATATCAAAGTTTGATTTTTACAGGCAAGTCAGAGGCTCCGGAAAAAGTCCTACTAACAGATATTCCTCTAGTGACTTCAGTACTAACCTGGACCTTGATGGTTGTCTGGATTCTTTATAGTGGCGCTTCTACTGTTTGAAGTCTATATTTATATCCTTATCAACTTCTCCAACCAAGGTATATTTTCTTTTTTTCTTTTCCACCACAGATCTTCCCAAATATAGTGCACTGCTAAATGTTTATATTCTCCATATTTTTCGAAACGTTTTAATATTCGTTCGACTGGAACTAAATTCTCCGGGTTTTTATTGAAAAACACCCTTGTATAGATTTTTTGTTCCCAAGGAGAAATATGGTCAAATACACCCCAATGATGAAAAACATCAAAGAGTAGATACCAGACAGTTGCAGGACCTACACCGTATAGCCTTAGCAATTTCTCTCTTTGTGTTTCACAATCTTTTTCCCTTAAATCTATTTCATTTATTTCTCTATTTGCGAAATACTCATCGATTCGTTTTATTGACTTCGCTCTGTAACCAACTTTTAAAGCTCTCAGTTCTTCCTCCATAATATTTTGAAGTTTTCCAACGTTCCACAAACACCAAAGTTTTTTGCCATCAAATTCAACTGGGGTGCCATAAGTTTCAAGGAGAGCTTTAAACATTTGGATCGATCTTCTGACTGTGGCGTTTTGTAGGACAATTCCAATAATTAAGTATTCATATAGACTGCTTGGGTGTCCTGGCCTCATTCCTCTGAATTTTTGGGTGATTGGAGCAAGTATTTTGTCTTTCTCAAACCTTTTGTAAAAAAAAGAAAGATTAAGATTTAAGTTGTATCTGTATTTTATTTCATCAACCAACTCATCCACAAATTTTTGAGGCTGCTGTTTGTCTGAGTAAATCTCAACCAGTAATGCTGGCTTCTCAACGACCCCTTTATTTGTAAACTTAAGTCCCAACTTTTTCCCATTCTGATTCCACGTCTGCCATTTGATACCAATCTCCCACTCATTGTCTCCAGAGGTGAAATGATCAGGTTTATGAAAAGTTGGATCAAAAGCAAAGGGAGAAGTAGGTATTATTTCAATTTCATGAAATTTAGTGAGTTGCATAACTATTTTTTAGAAATCTCCCAGATATTATCATCTGGATCTAAAAAGTAAGCAACAGTTTGTCCCCAAGAGGTTTCTTTTGGTCCGTCAATTATTTCAACACCTTTTGACTTAAGGTCATTACATGTTTTGGCAACATCGTCGACCTGAAAACAGATGCAAGTTCCACCACCTGCCTTCATATACTTCATTGGAAACAAGGTAATAGCCTCATTTTTTTGAAAAATAGCCAGTTCTGTTTCTCCTAACTTAAAGTTTGCAAATTTGCTTTCATTGGAATTGATCTCCAATCCAAGAATGTTTTTGTAAAAATCTAAGGATTTTTCAAAGTCATCGACTAACAAGCAAACTGCAAACAATTTGTTAAACATGGTTTAATTTACTCTCTTATTGTAAACCTTTCTAGTATAGTCAACTACACCAAAACAAAGTTATAATTAGCCATAACATGCATTCAATACAAAAGATTCTTCTGAAGAGGCTGTTCACTCAAAAGAACCAAAAATACTCGGGCTTAACCACCGGCTATAATTATGAAGACAATGTAGTTTTTCATCTGAAGAGATTAACTGGTACGGGACTCATAGAAAAAAATGGAGACAGATATAAAATAACTTCCCAAGGTATCAAAGAAATCTCAAAGCTGGACTTGAATCTGCTTGAAGACATTGGAGTAAAAAGCTTCTTCATAGGTTTTTTCTGCGAATCTGAAGGCAAACATCTAATTAAAGAACACCCACAAGCAAAAGAAAAATTTTACAATCTGCCAAGTGGCAGACCAAGGTTTGGTGAAGATATAAATAAAGCTATAAAAAGAATTTTCTTGGAAAACACAGGTATTAGCCTCAAAACAAACAAATTTAGCTTTCTTAGCATCCATTTAAAGACAATTAAAACAAATAAAGGCGCGGTAATTTTTGATGATGCTTTTACAATTTACAAAGTAGAAATAGACAATAATGCAAAGGAAAAGATGAAACTTGCAAATCAAATAAAGTGGATGGATATTGAGAAGATTAGTAATCTTTCAAATAAATGGCCAGAACTTGATATCTTAATTCTAAACAAGAATACGTCTCCATATTTAGTCTATACTTTCACATCAGATTACATTTTGTAGAGTTTACTCATTAATCTTTGCAAACTTGGAAGACACCCAGCCAAAAAGGTTTGGTTGATACTCAATCTTGTACCACTCACTAGTTATGTCTTTCTCAACAAAATTAAACTTTTCTCCAGGACTAACTTGGGCTATTTCTTTGGAAGCTGCACTGGCATCTTCCCGCACTCTTAAAAAACCAGTTGAAGTTTGAAGTATTTCAACTTGAGGGACTATATTTTCTGGCGTAGGTATTGGTGTTGGAGACTCCAAAGGGTTGGGGATTGGCACAAAAGCTAAGTCTTTTTCAAGTTTAAGAGAAACAATTGTTCTAAATCCTTGTTGTGATTCAATTTCTAATTTTTCTTCCTTGTAAGAGGTGAATGCGACTAGGATTGAGTGTTTGCCAACTGTTACAGTATTTTTTACTGGACTAAATCCCCTAATCTGGCCGTCAATTTCCACCCTTGCCAAGGACGGAGTAGTCAAAACAGAAATTTCAGATACTGCCCGGTCTATTTTCTCAAAAGAAAGGGTAATGTTACCTTGAATAGCAGTTGGAGGAGGTGTTTTTGAAACGATGCTTTTCAGATTTGTGTATTTGAAAGCAAAAAAGATTAGTACACCAACCAAAACCAAAATCAAGACAATTAGAATCAAGTTTTGAATTTTCTCCACTTAGGCCAAAAGCTTAACAAATGACAAGCCCAATGACAACACGCCCTCAAGTTCGAAAACCAAGTTTGTGTGATAAAATAGGTTCAACACGGCTGGATGGTGAAGAAGAAACACAGGGGTCTGCAAAACCTCTATGCGCGGATGCAATTTCCGCTCCAGCCTCAAAACAAATACTTTCTTATATATTGCCGATTGTAAGTAGATTTTCCAAGTAATTTCTAAACCCTTCACCAACTTTTGGATGTTTTAAACCATAATCTACAACTGCCTGAAGGTAGCCAAGTTTGCTTCCAGTATCATAGTATTTGGCATCTTTTAGTTCCAAGGCGTACACTTTTCCAGCCTTTGCCCGCATCATTTCTGTTAGAGCATCAATATAGTGCGGTTCGCGGCCTGAAACTTCGTTTACCACTTTTTCAAAAAAAGGAATTACTTCTGGAGTAAACAAGTAGCCTGAAACTATTGCCGTGCTGGAGGGTGCATTTCCAGGACCAGGCTTCTCAACAACTTCTTCTACTTCCGTCAAGCCATCCTCAACCATTTTCCCTTTTGCAAAGCCATATTTTTTGGTGTCTTCCTCTTTATCTGTTTTTATAGCCCCTAAAATGCAGCTTTGGTATTTGTCGTAAGCAGCAATTAACTGTTTTGCCCGAGAAGGACTAGCTTCAACAAAATCATCTCCCCAGAAAACCAAAAAAGGTTCATTACTAATAAGTCTGGCAGCGTTGGCTATAGGGGTAGCGTTTCCCGTGGGTCCTTTTTGCCTGACATAGGTAAAGTTTGCCAGGCTATTGATTTTTCTAACTTCAGCCAGCATCTCAAGCTTGCCTGATTTCTCAAGCAAAGCCTCGAGTTCCGGGTGAGAATCAAAATGATCCTCAATGGCTCTTTTGTGCCAACCAGTAACTAAAATGATGTCGGTAATGCCAGCCTCTACCAATTCCTCGACAACAATTTGGATAATCGGTTTGTCTACAATTGGAAGCATTTCTGTGGGCATCGCCTTAGTTTGGGGCAAAAATCTGGTTCCAAAACCGGCAACTGGGACGATAGCTTTTGTCACTTTCATAGTAAAGTAATTATAGCAAAAAAACATCATTTAGGCTCAATTTTACTTAAGCTTACATGCCTAGATTTTCCTAGTTATATATCCCATAATACTTGACAAAAACAGCCTTTTGGGCTACACTCCTCCTAACTCTTGGTTAATTTAGCCGAGAGTTTTTTGATGGCTTTTTTAGGGTTATTTTTAGCCTTGAAACAGACATCCACTGTTCCAAGCCTAGCTTGGAAGGGTGCATGAGCCTTGGTAACAAGGCATTATGACAAAACTTATATTACATCTGCCATTTAGTCGCAAGCTTGAGCTAAAACTCACCAAAAGCAGGCTAGATGGCTCGTTGGACAAATCTTTGATTCCAAGTTTAAAAGAGCTTAAAAACGTACGTGCCGGAAATAGGTTGTCTAGGCTCTTTAGACATATATTTGAACACAAAAGTATCAAAAAGATCCTTGGAGGCAATATTGCTTTCGCAATTGTCGCTGTATCCTCATTGCCAGGATCTGCCAGCGCTATAACTATTCCAGAACAAACAAGCGTTATTATTAGGGCCTCAGAAACCCCGCTAACTACAAACATAGAGGGCGGAAGAAGCCCTGTTAAAGGGCTCAAGGTTACTCAAGGCTTTAGGTTTTATCACCAAGGAGTAGATCTGGACGGCCAAACTGGAGATGAAGTTAGGACAATAAAAGCTGGTAGTGTTTTGACGGTTATTTCTTCCGGATTTTCATACGGAAATCATGTCATTGTTGACCATGGAAATGGGGTCACTTCCCTATATGCCCATTTGTCTAAAATCCTAGTAAGGCAAGGCGACCAAATGTCTGCCGATCAACTTGTAGGCCTTATGGGTTCAACAGGACGCTCTACCGGTTCTCATTTGCATTTGGAGGTAAGAGTGAACGGAAAAGCCGTAGACCCTCTAAAAATTATTCAGTAACCTGGATATTACTGTAGGTTTCAGGACTTCAAAAGATCAAAGCCTTCATTCCAGTTCTCATCCAGTACTTTCCAGATATACCAACTGGCAACTGTTCGATAAGGTTTCCAGTTTTTTGATATCTCAACCATTTGCTCATTTATCATCTCTGACTTGTTAAACAGTTTTTTCATCCCATTTCTAATTCCCAAATCTCCAATTGGAAAGATATCTGGTCTGGCAAGTGTAAACATTACACTTATCTTTATGGCGAATGGCAATTCCACACGAACCATACTTTTTAATCAAAGGTCCAATGTATTTGTCCTGAGAAAGATATTTTTCCGCTTCTTGCCACATGTAATAATATTACTTTATTGACAAGTCAAAACACCAGAATAAAATAGACTGTAAATGTCAACAGAAAACGATTTAGATAAATTAAGATACAATGCCGAAGTGTTTATCTCAGAATATTTATATCCGTTTATATATGAGCAATATCTAGAAGCAAATATAGGTAAAACAATTGAAGATGAGGAAATTTTAGACCGAAACGATATCGACTTACTGGACAAACTTAGACACCTAAAAGGTGAATTTGACAAAAAAGGCAGTCCGGTCAGTTGGAGTTATATCTGGGTTAGAACTGCAATAAGGTTAAATGCTATTAGTTGTCTAGTCCAATCAGATGTAAATGACTTAAACGAGCTAGATCAGAAACAAACACAGACCCGCTCCATATTTGATTTAGCGGGAAGAGTTTACAACCTCAAACAAAGATTTAATGCCAACCATTTTCAATTGCGTAATAATCCTAAATTCTGGCTAAATGGCGGGTTGGTTTTCCTAAACATAGAAGGTCTTACCTGGAAATTAGCATTGGAAGAACCAGATTTTAGAGAAAAACTGGGAATCAATTACAACTAAATTCACTTTGAACCGACAGTAATGACAATATCAAAAGTATTGGTTGACTTAAGAGCTTCGCCAATTTTTACTTTGTAGCTTTCAGCCAAGGAGTCTTTTAATTTGTCTATTGTCGCTTGATCTACAGTCTCTTTAGCTTGAATAACTGTGTCTGTAAAGTCGAAAGTGGAGGCATTTCCTGTACTGGCTACTTTAAAACCTTGTTTTTCAATCAAAGCTTTTACTTTTCCAGCCTCCCCAATTTTTCCGCTACCGTTTAAAATACTCAATTTTAACTTTATTAAATCTAAACTGGCAGAAGGGCTTGCAGACGCTACAGGTGTCTCTGTCGGTTCCTGAATGGATAGTGGGGTAGGGGTAGGTAGAGGAGTATTTTTTACTGTTCCATTTGTATAGACATATATTCCTCCTGCCAAAAGTGCCACCACTAAAGCCACCAAAACAACAATTAAAAAGATTGTTAATTTGCTCCCCTTTTTCTCAATAGGTTCAGGTGGAGGCGAAACTATACGAACATCAGTATTGACTTGTTCTGATCCAAACATTTTCTCAACTGGCTCCATCCCTTCAATATTTGAGTCTTTTGTTTCTTCTGACAAGATGTTTGATTCTGGTTTTACCTCTTCAGTTTTCTCGATTTCTTGTGACATTTCTACAGCTTCATTAGGAATATCGCTTTTTACTTCCGTTAAAGAATCTGGAGAAGGAACCTGTTCCCCATCAACTTCTTCAATAACAGCTCTTATTCTTTTCTTCTCCTGCGTTTCATCCATTAATTAATTTTAATAGTTTTGGAGTTAGAAGTCCATTCCACCCATACCACCTGCTGGCATTTGAGGCAGATCTTTTTTGTCTTCTTTAATGTCTGTCACTAAAGCCTCTGTAGTAAGTAACATTTGGGCTACTGAAGCCGCATTAGTTAAAGCTGACTTGGTTACTTTTAATGGATCTAATATACCAAACTTGATCATTGAGCCAAATTCAGAAGTCATTACATTGTAACCATAATCATCTGTTTTTGCTTCTTCAACCATTTTTACGATATAGCCATCATCTTCCCCAGCATTTTTGACTAGCCATCTTAATGGTTCTGAAAGAGCTTGATAGACAAGATCAATGCCGATTTGTTCATCTTTAATGGCGCTTGTAAGCTTTGTCAGTACCCTTCTGGACCGAAGTAAAGCCACTCCCCCTCCAGGAACGATTCCCTCTTCAACAGCAGCTTTAGTTGCCCCTACTGCATCCTTGACTCTCTCTTTCTTTTCATTTAGCTCTATTTCAGTTGCAGCCCCAACATTAATTACTGCCACACCGCCTGCCATCTTGGCAAGTCTTTCCTCCAGTTTTTCTCTGTCGAAGTCAGACTTAGTGTCAGCAATTTGGTTTCTAATCATATTTATCCTTGCAGTTATTTGCTTTTTGTCCCCTTTGCCGCCAATAATTCTGGCATTGTCTTTGTCTGCCCAGACTTTTTCAGCTCTACCCAAATCAGTTACTTCAACCGACTCAAAAGTCCTGCCGGTATCCTCACTAATTACTACTCCACCCGTTAGGGTTGCAATATCAGCCAAATATTCTTTTCTACGGTCTCCAAAGCCTGGAGCTTTAATTGCCAAGACATTGAAGGTTCCCCTTAATTTATTTACTACTAAAGTTGCCAAGGCTTCTCCTTCAATTTCATCAGCAATAATTACTAATGTTTTTGAAACTTTGACAAACTTTTCCAGGAAAGGCAACAAGTCTTGGATAGAAGAGATTTTTTTGTCAGTTAGAAGAATATATGGTTCCTCCATCTCGGCTTCCATACGGTCTGCATTGGTGACAAAGTAGGCAGAGGCATACCCTCTATCAAACTCCATACCTTCTTTGTATTCGATCTCAATTTCAAGTCCCTTACCTTCTTCAACTGTTACAACGCCATCTTTGCCAACTTTTTCCAAGGCTTCAGCAATTTTTGCGCCAATTTCCGAGCTCCCCGCGGAAACGGTTGCTACTTGAGTTATTTCTTCATTGCCTTTTATTGGCTTGGCTATTTTTTTGAGTTCTGCCAAAACTTCACTAACAGCCTTCTCCATGCCTTTTTTCATAATCATCGGGTTGGCTCCAGCGGTAACATTTTTAAGTCCACCTTTGCTCATAATGTAAGCTAGAAGAGTTGAAGTTGTGGTTCCATCTCCGGCATTATCATTAGTTTTTGAAGCAGCCTCTTTAACTATCTGAGCTCCCATATTTTCAAATGGATCAGTCAGTTCAATTTCCTTGGCAACAGAAACGCCGTCATGGACAATAGCAGGTGCCCCCCATTTTTTATCCAGAGCCACATTTCTGCCTTTTGGCCCAAGAGTAGTTACAACTGCCATAGCCACAGCTTCAACTCCTTTAAGAAGGGATTTTCTAGCTTCATCTGCAAATTTTAGTTGTTTTGCTGCCATTTTTTATTTATTTAAGATAATGCACTATCGCTGCTAAATTCCTATTGGAATTGGGATATATCAATCCTTGCCTTCTTTGTATTTCTATTTTTAAGGTAGTGCCTTGATCCATAAAGGCATCCATATTAGTCGTTGCCAATTGGTACAATTCTTCCATCCTTTCTGCTTCAATTTTAGTCAAAACTCTCATTGCAACCTTTTTAACAGCCTTTGGACCTGAAATATCAGGATGCTCTTTAATATAATCATCTTTTTGTTTCTGCAATTCTTCTCTAAACCCTTCAATAATCATAAATTATTCCTCCGATTCTATACCCAATTTACCAGCTTTCATCTTGTCGACAACCTCCTGCCAGTATTCACCATATTTCTCATAAGCAGGTGATTCATTTATTAGTTGAGATCTTCTTTGAACCTCGTCTACATATCGACCAGCTTCGCTAAATGGTATTTTACCTTTTCCGTAAAGCTCTGCCACAATTTTTCTTAAACTACCCTTAGCAACAGCTGCCGTTGCCTCGGGAGATGTATAATCGGGGTGCTGCAAAAGCCAAATATCTCTTTGCCTATGTAGATCATCTCTAAATCCTTTAAGTTCCATTTTTAACCTCCACTGCCAATATATCTTCAAATTTAACAAATAAATATTCACAGCCTGATATCTTTACTTCAGTTCCACCCCATTTTTTATAAATTACCACTTCACCCTTTTTTGCCGGAGACGGTCTTGTTCCTTTGTCTGTTTGTTCATCAGCTCCTACTGAAACTACTTTTCCTTTTTGAGGTTTTTCAGTTGAAGTGTCAGGTAAATAAATTCCAGAAGCGGTTTGAGTTTGAGCACCAACTGGTTCAATAAGCAAATAACCAGCAGTTGGTTTTAAATTTATTTTTGCAGAAACTGCAGATTCGTCAATATTTCCTTTTTTCATATTCAGATTTGTAATTTAGCAAGAACAATTAGCATTGTCAATACCCGACTGCTATTTATGTCTGCTATCCAATTTTTCTTGGGTGGAACTGGGCACGGGTCAAGCGAACGATCTCATTAGTAATTTTTCTTTTCATGTACAAATACTGAAATTGAAACGCTAACTTCTCAACTGATCTTACAAAATTAAACTTTGAAGAGTCTGCAGAGTCTGACCCCGCAAATCTGGAAATAGTTACTGCATTGGGCCAATAGTCTAAAATCCACTTGTTTTTGAAAAGAAATTTTTCAAAAGTGTTATTTTTATTTATTAATGGTTTTATTTGAACAATCTCATGGGCTGTAAACTCATTTCTATCTTTCCACTCCAAATCTCCTTCATCAAGCCAAAGGTTTAAACACAACTTGTCTTTTTCTTCCTTCTGGCCAGCCCGCCGTAATTTAAAGCCAAATAGTTTTAGAAAAACCAGTACTATTCCCCTAGTTGTCCAAAGTGTCCTATTTTTAGTAATTAGCATTAAATCAATATCAGAAGCCTCCTCGGCATTATTCATCGCTAAGGATCCGGTTATGCCAACAAACTTAATGGTTGGAATATTTTCCAAAAAACTGGCCGCTTTACTAGCTAGAAGCAATTTGGTCCTGGAGATTTTTTCTCTTCTAATCCTATTTTTAAAATCAGGGATTTTAAAATTTGCCAACAGTTTATATCTTTGCTTTGGGAATTTCTTACCCACAGCCCATTTGTCCAAATCCTCCTTAGTTAATAGATAGTCAAATTTGGAGTGATAGACAAGAGAAGCAGTCTGATTACTGCTGAACTTGAGTTGTTGCTTGCACCAGGCCATATTTGGATAATACCTGATTTACGCCTTTAGAAACAGTTTCCAAAGTGTCGGCAACTTGCGCTCCAGCATTTACGGCATTTACTGCATCCTCAAAATATTTATTAATTTGGCTATTTATGCCAGTTGGCCCATCAAAAGTACGCGAGGCCAAATACCAGCTTTTTGCCGTCGGCGCTTGGTTTATAAAGGCCGAGGCAATCGGATCAGCCGAGACTAAGCTTG
>CAZCXV010000007.1:0-38048 GCA_964502815.1 uncultured Gammaproteobacteria bacterium
AGCTTGCCATATCCTTTTTTGGATACAACCGCCCAAACAACCTAGTTCTAGAGCTATCTGTATAAAGCTTTTGCAGGGTTTCATTACTAGATAGATACTTCATAAATTCCCAAGCTTGCTTTTTATTTGCACTTCTGGTCCAAACTCCATCCACCCAATAAGAAGCATAGGTTACATCTGGGTCAGTTGGGCTTATTTTTGCCAATTGGGGAACAGCCACCACTTTAAAATTCAGTTTAGGATTTTGCTCTTTTATTTCAAACACTCTCCAAGAAGGGCCTATATACATGGCAGTCTTTCCACTCGAGAAAGCAATTGTTGATGGCGGCAGTGTTTGATCCCAAACACCATCAACCGCAGAAAAAATTGAAAAGAAGGCCAAAGCATCTTGGCCTAGACAGGTTTGACCCGATGGGAGAGAAGGAACAGATTCACTACCTCCGCCATAGCATTTGTTTACATCCGCCATATTAACGCCATTTTGAATCATTAAAAGAGCCAAGATTTCTTGCCAATGGTCGACATTTTCTGTCCGACCCATAGCAATACCCGCCTGAGAAATACTTCCATTTTCGTCTTTAATTGTCAAAGCACGAGCCACTTCCCTAGTTTCATCCCAGGTTTTGGGAATGGCAACTCCAGCTGTTTGAAATAAATCCTCATTTACAAAAAGGGCCAAGCCATCATATCCACGAGGCAAGCCGTAAACATCTGTCCCAATCTCCAAATCTTTGGTCATGACGTCATAATAGGAGTCTTCGAACTGTTCCAAAGTGGCAACCTCTTTTGGCAGCGGATCTAAGTCATTTTTCAACATTGGAACCCAGGAATTGTGGAATGAAAAAATGTCTGGTCCAGATCCTTTTGCCAAAGCGTTAGTCAGTCTATCCCGATAGTCCTGTTGAGATTGTTTGCTGTAGTTAATTTTTACATTGGGGTGAGAAACTTGATAATCAGAAATAATTGTCCCAACTGTTGCTTGATCTTCCCACAAACCCCACCAACTGAGAGTTGTTTCTTTTTGTGAAGTTATTCCACTACTTGTAAATCTTGGTAAAACAAATTTGAAAACAGCAAAGCCAATCAAAGAAACAAAAAGCAGTAGTCCTAGAACTATAACCAGTGGTTTAAAATTGAATTTCTTACCACCTAAACCACTATCTGAAACCGAGTTGGTCGTCATTTCAACTGGTGGCGGTGGGGGGACGCTACCATTGCCATCTGGAAAAGCTTGGTGCACAGATTCAATAGGTGGTGAGATTGGGTTGGTGTCTGTTGTAATTGGCGTATCTGCGATTTCTTGGGTTACAAATAAATTTTGCGGAGCAGTATTTTGGATTAGTGGCTGGTTTGGATCTACAGGTATATTTCCAGAGACATTTGGGAAAATGCTATTTTGAGGCTGGACAGGTTGGTCATTCATGCTTCTTTAATGGTATCATACAGACAAATATGTCCGCAAAGAAAATTACCGTCAAAATTAAACTTGGGCAACCCAAAAAGCTTATTTTGGTGTTTTCCTTACTACTGACAATTTTGCTGCCAATTGCTGGTTTTCAAGTTTATTATCTCGATAGGATCTATCCTGGAGTAAAAGTAGTTGGAATTGATCTGGCCGGCCTAGAAGTAGACCAAGCCGCCATCACTTTAAATGAAAAAGTCAATCCACCTAAAAAGGTTGTAATTGTCTCAGAAGACCAGAAGTTTCCCATCCCCCTAGCCGATATCGAAACCAAGTATGATTTGGCCAAGTCGGCGCAAAACGCTTATCGAATTGGCAAAAGCGGAAATATTCTTTTTGATCTCCAAGAAATTTTTAAATCTGCTTCTAAAGGTAAAAACATTGGTTTAGAGGTGAAGGTGAACGAAGAAAAGTTAGCTAAAAATATTAGCGTAATTTCAGGGGCTGTTGAAACAGAAACGATCTATCCTTCAGTCTCTTTAGTCAATAACCAAGTTGTCGTCAATCCGGGAAAGTCTGGAACCCAAGTCGATGAAGTAAAGCTCAGATTAGACATTGGCCAAGAGCTTTCTTACTTAGGATTCTCGCAAATAGAAGTAAAACAAAAGATAATTGACCCATCTCTTTCCCCATCCGAAGAAATAGCTTTTCAAAGAAGGGCAGAAAAAATAATTGCGTCTAAAGACGGAAAAGATAAAACACTTAAGCTTACTTTTGAATTTGAAGAATTTACTTTCTCTAAAGAAAAACTACTTTCCTTTTTAAACGCCAAAGAAAAATATAACCAGGAATTGATAACTACCGAAGCTGGTAATATTGCCATTAAATTAAATAGAGATCCGCAAAACGCTACTTTTTCTTTTTCAGAAGGACGGGTGCAAGAGTTTTCCCCGGCAAAGGAAGGTATTAAAGTGAAAACCGAACTTTTGGCAGAAGAAATTCAAATGGCAATTGAAAAATTAGAAATTAATGATGAAAAAGAGGTTAGACTAGTAATTCCAACCCAAAAAACCCAACCCCAGATCCAAACTTCCGACGTCAATAATTTAGGAATAAAAGAATTAATAGGCAGAGGAACATCATTATTTAGGGGTTCTATCCCTGCCCGTATTTATAATGTCAACTTGGCAACCACCAGAATTAATGGCACTTTGGCAAAACCAGGAGAAGTTGTTTCGTTTAATAAAATCGTTGGAGACGTTTCTAAAGAAACTGGTTTTAAGGAAGCCTATATTATCCAAAGCGGAAGAACGGTTCTTGGAGACGGGGGTGGGGTGTGTCAAGTCTCAACCACCCTTTTTAGAGCCGCAATGAATGCCGGACTTCCAATTGAAGAAAGAAGGGCCCATGCCTATAGAGTCGGTTATTACGAACAAGATGCCGGACCAGGGCTTGACGCAACTGTCTTTTCTCCAACTACCGATTTTAAATTTGTAAATAATACTCCGGGCCACATTCTTATTCAGACTAAAGCGGACTTAAAAAATCTGTCTCTGACTTTTGAAATTTATGGAACTTCAGACGGTAGAATAGTAACTATCACTAAACCGCAAGTTCTTTCCCAAACAGCCCCACCATCTGACATCTATCAAGAGGATCCAACGCTACCTACAGGAGTAGTCAAACAAGTGGAACACCGGGCTTGGGGGGCGAAAACAGTCTTCAATTATTCTGTTGTCAGGGATGGAGATGAGATTTACAAAAAAACTTTTACTTCGGTATATAAACCCTGGGCTGCAGTTTATTTAAAAGGAACTGCTATTTAAGACTCTCCATTAAAACCATATCGTCTTCAGAGGGATCGGGTACAGCAAGAATTACCTCTTTCAACAATCTATTCCTTTCCTCGATTGGCATGTTCTCTGGAAAAATTACAATAGTCATTGGTTGGACTTTGATGTTTTGGAAAAATAAGCCTTTTTTGTCTTCTGATTTATCTGCACCCAGCATTAGTGCATATCTAATTCCCAATCCCAATTGTTGGGCCTTCTCACCATGTTTCCGCTCGTGTTCAGATGCTCCCTGAATATCGACGCCATATCGTTCTTTGAAAACAGTGGTGTAAATTTCCCACATATCAGGATCATCAAAAACAATATCGCTACTTTTTCTTGGGTGTTTTCTTTCTAAAAGTCTCTGCTTCTTGATCTTCTCAAAATCCTCTGTGCTTGGAGATCTTCTTAAAGTCTGTCTGATCTGCAAAGAAATAGTTGCAGGAGTTTCTTTTAATTCCGAAAAAACATCTTCCGTCACAGGTAATTATGACACATAGAGTGTTATAATTGCCCATGAAAATATTAGGCATAGAATCAAGTTGTGATGAAACAGCTGCGGCAATAGTTGAAGATGGAAAAACTCTCCTATCCAATATAGTTGCAACTTCCGCTGATATCCACGCTAAGACTGGTGGAGTAATTCCAGAAATGGCTGCTAGAAAACAAATTGAATATATTATTCCGGTTATTGTCCGAGCTTTAAAAAATGCCAAGTTGACAAAAAAAGACATCGACAAAATAGCCGTAACAGTTGGTCCAGGACTCATTGGATCTCTTCTTATTGGCATTGAAACTGCCAAAACACTTTCCCTCGTCTGGAAAAAGCCAATTATTCCGGTCAATCATTTAATAGGTCATATCTATGCCAACTGGCTGAACAAAAGTAGTGAGCCCAAATTTCCAGCTCTAGCACTGGTTGTTTCCGGAGGCCACACCGACTTAATTATTATGAAAAACCACAAGGATATAGAGTGGCTTGGAGGAACTAGGGATGATGCCGCTGGAGAAGCATTTGATAAAACTGCCAGACTTTTAGGACTTGCTTATCCGGGAGGACCAAATCTGGCAAAACAAGCAGATATTTACTTAACAAATTTACAAAACTCTAGGATGAGTTTATTTCCCAGACCAATAGTCAGTGAAAAAAATTTTGATTGGAGTTTTTCAGGACTTAAAACTGCGGTGTTAAGAAAAACTCAACAAAAACAGCTTCAAAAAGAAGAAATTCCTTGGATAGCTGCCGAAGTGCAAGAAGCGATTGTCGACTCCTTGGTTATAAAATCTCTGCGAGCCATTGAAAAATATAGGATAAAATCTTTTTTGCTCGCGGGGGGTGTAGCAGCAAACATCAGGCTAAGGGAAAAATTTGTTAACGAAATAATGACCAAAGGCACGAAAATTGACTTCCATGTTCCTGAAGCTAAATATTGTACCGACAACGCAGCTTACATCGCCTCAGCAGCCTACTTTGCAGGTAAACAAAAACCTTGGCACAAAGTTACTGCTAATCCCAATTTAGGCATTACTGATTTGGTATAATTCCTCAATGGACAAAGCATACAATCACAAAGACTACGAAGAGAAGATCTATAAAATGTGGGAAGAGTCTGGTGCATTCACACCAAAAATTAGTCCAGACAAAAAACCTTTTACTATTCTTCTCCCCCCACCTAATGCTAGTGGGAAAATGCACACCGGCAATGTTTTAATGTGTGCAATTGAAGATTTGCTCATCCGTTGGCACAGAATGAAAGGAGATCCAACTCTTTGGGTTCCAGGGACCGACCATGCTGGTTTTGAAACTCAGACTACTTTTGAAAGAGAACTCAAAAAAGAAGGTAAATCGCGTTTTGATTTTGACAGACAGACTTTATACGACCTGATCTACAAGTTTGTTTTAGACAACAAAGGTCTTATTGAAAAACAACTTAGGCAAATGGGGGCCAGTGTTGATTGGTCTAGATACACCTTTACTCTTGATCCAAAAGCAATTGACATCACTTTGTCCACTTTCGAAAAAATGGTTAAGGATAATCACATTTACCGGGACAACTATATTGTTAACTATTCCTTTAAATGGGGAACAACTTTTTCTGATGCCGAAATTCAATACTTAGAGAAAATAGATCCCTTATATTTTATCAAATACTACTTCTCTGATAAAAAGGATGGTTATATAACAGTAGCAACAGTCAGACCTGAAACAATTTTTATTGATACTCATCTTGCAGTTCACCCTCAAGACATCAAGAAAAATAAGTTAATTGGCAAAAAAGTTATTAATCCTCTTTTTGGTCATGAAATGGAAATAATCGCTGATGATTTTGTCGATCCAAAGTTTGGAACAGGAATTGTTAAGCTTACTCCAGCTCATGATAAAAATGACTACGTAATTGGAGTTAAACACAAGTTACCAATCATCAGTATAATCGGGCTTAACGGCGAGCTAAATGAAAATTCGAGAAAATATCAAGGCTTAACAATTCTTGAAGCCAGGGAACAAATAGTTGAAGAGTTAACAGAAAAAGATTGTGTTGACAAAATTGATGCGAATTACAAACACACAGTTCCAGTTGACTATCGAAGCGGAGACTATGTAGAAAACTTAGTCTTACCTAATTGGTTTTTACGAGTAGAAACAATAAAACAGCCAGCTTACAAAGCTGTTAATGAAGGTAAAATAAAAATATTTCCAAAGTGGCGGCAAGTCACATATTTAAGATGGGTTGAATCCATGCGCGACTGGGCAATCTCCAGGCAAATTGTTTGGGGTATTAGAATCCCTGCTTGGTATAATACAGACGACAATCCAGATTTAAGAGTTACATTTTTGACTAAAGACAAAAAGATTGTTTCTGGAGAAATTAAGGAACTTTTAGAAAAGTATTCTTTAGAAGAAATAAAAGCAGGATTGCAAAGACTTATTGCTCCTAAAAATGCCAAGTACAAAATTTCTAGAGAAAATCTTAAGGGAAAATATCTTCCTGAAACTGATACCTTTGATACCTGGTTTTCTTCTGGCCAATGGCCTTTAACAACTCTTGGCTATCCAGACTCTGAAGATTTTAAATATTTCTATCCTACCTCAGTTCTAGAAACTGGTTGGGAAATTGTCACCCGCTGGGTCTCTAGGATGGTCATGCTGGGAATTTATATGACCGGTAAGGTGCCATTTGAAGGTGTTTACCTACATGGTCACATTAGAGCAATTGACGGCAGAAAAATGAGCAAAAGCTTGGGTAATGTCATTAATCCTGATGACTACATTCAGGAGTTTGGTGTAGATGCATTACGAATGGGATTAATATCTGGAACGGGAAACGGCAAAGATTTTAATTTTCCCAGAGAGAAAATTATCGGCTACAAAAAGTTTGGCAACAAAATTTGGAATATTGCCAGGTTTATTGAATGGATGAGTCAGGACAATATCATCACTAAGTTTAGTGAAATAAAAAAAGATGACTTAAATGAGATTGACCGGGAAATAATTAAGTCGCTCAATAAAACCATCAAAAAAGTAGACACTTACCTAGAGCAGTTTAGGTTTTCAATGGCAGCAGAAACAATTTATCAATTTGTTTGGCACGAACTTGCGGACAAATATTTGGAGCAAATAAAAGAAAGGGGTGACAAGACTGTTTGTCTAGGGGTCTTAATGCATGTATTAGAAAACTCTTTAAAACTTCTTCACCCATTCATGCCTTTTGTAACCGAAGCAATTTGGATGGAGTTGAAAGGTTTTAGAGGTAGCCAGGAAGAACTTCTAATTACTTCTTCCTGGCCAACAACAAGTTAAAAAACTTCAAATTTGTTGCTAATGTTTGCTTCATATCGTAGTATTTTAATTGAGGCGCTAGCCGAAATAAACATTTAGAATGCCCAAGTCTGCCCAAAGTGAAAAACTTAATAATCATTTATTAGAATTTATTTCTCTTTCTTTTTGTTTAGTTGTTCTATCTCTTTCAATGTTTAATCTTTCTAGATATTTTACAAATCAAAAACCAGTTGTTAAGGTTTTAGGTACACAAATAGATCTTGAGAAGGAAGAAGAAAAATGGAAAGACATTGTTATCCAAACACCAACCTACAGAGATGGTTGGATAGAACTTGCAAAACTACAAAAGGAAATGGGGAAAAATGACTTTGAAGACATATACTTACAAAGAGCAGCGGAAATAGATCCAAACTTCATTCAGCCTTAGTTTCTTCTGCCTTTACTTCTTCTGTTCCACCTTCTACTGGCTTTTCTGTGCCTTCTGCAGCAGGAACTTCTGCACCTTCTGGGATTTCTACAACTGGAGCCTCAATTACTACTTCCTTTTGAGGAGCTTCAACTTTGATGACGATTAATTCTGGATCGGTTTTTATTTCAACTTTGCTTGCATCAACTTTTAAGTCTTTAACTAATATTGTTTGGTCAACTTCTATTAAAGTGGTTGCGTCAATTTCAAATTTCTCCGGTAAATCTGCTGGAAGAGCTTCAACCTGAACCTCGTCAATTAAGACAACCACAGTATTACCCAGCTTTTCAGCTGGGGACTCGCCTACAAGCTCTACAGGGACTTGAGCTTCAATCTTTTCCTTAAGGTTAACTTGCCTAAAGTCAACATGTAGAATTTTTTCCACCACCGGGTGAATTTGAATATTTGAAACCAGAACTGGGTGGTTTTTGCCATCTACTGAAAGATCAATAATCTGAGTCTCCCCTGCTTGGTCAAGAACCTTCTTAAGAGTCTTTTCCTCAACCTGGAGAGAAATCGATTCAATTGCCTTACCATAGAGGTTTGCAGGAACAATACCCTCTTTCCTTAGCCTTCTGACTTTTCTACCGGCAAGTTGTCTTTTTTCTGCTTTTAAGTTAATTTTGTCCATAACGAATTTATGAGTTATATGAAACTATGCCTCTAGTGAATTTATTCACATTTTTTAAAATAAGTAGTTTCATATTTGATCCTTACCAGATAAACTGGAAGACTCTATCTTCCGCTAAGACTGTATTATAGCTAACTTCACGGCCCATGGTCAAGCTTACAGAGATAGGAAAAGGATTTGTGCCTGCCTGCTTCAAGAAAGATATGTTTAAAGTTCCCGGCTTAGTAAGAAGAAGGCTTGTATCTTGGCTCCAAGTAAAAACAACAGTTTTGGTCTGTCCTGGCTGGACTTCGACCAGTGTTCCAGCGCTGGCATATTTTTCCAGGTTTTCCTCTTCAATATTAGGAAACTTGCTGCCACTTGATTCTTTTATTTCAATGCCAGAAAAACGGCTCTCTTTGTCAGAGAGAACTCTAACATAGGTTTTATATTTTCCCTTTAAACCAAGAGCTGGAACTGCTTTATTAATCAGATTAACCGTTAACTTATTTTCAATGTTTTCTGCCAGTACTTTAGTTTCTAGTGACACTTCCCTTTCGACAAAATAGTTGGCTTTATTTACACCAACATTTGCTTCATTTAGAGAAACCAAAACATTTTGACAATTAACGGTTTTACATTTTTCCGGTCTTACTTCCCCGCTAAGTCCGGCTTTAGAAATTGCTGCTTGGGCTTTAGCGTCGTGTAGATATATTTGAATATGTTTTTGCTTTAAATTTTCAAACAAATTGGCGGCAAGCTGGCTTTGACTTTCTCCATTAACAGTTCTAATTTTTTCAAGCAGGGCTTTTGCAAGTGAAGTCAATAAACTGGCTTTTTTTGTAGAGCCTGGGAAAAAATCACTTTCCACTTCGTATTGAATTTTGTCGTACATGTTTTTGTAATCCAATGTTTCCTGAAAATCGGCTAAAGTCACTGGTCCTGTTGCCTGAAGTATTGACTTAGAAACCTCCAAATCAACTGCAATTACCCCATCAACATTTCGCTCCAGTTCTTTATCTAGAAACCATTCTGCCTTGATAGCTGAAGTAGGAAAGTCTGGATCCCAGTTGGAATCCCTGAGAAACCAATTAACTTCTCCAAGATAGCTTTTAATTGGATAAGGCGGTTCAATGTGGCCTTTTAGTTGGCCGTCTGCAGTGTAAACATCCATTACATTAATATCCGCCAACTTGCCTCTTGTAAAAGTTACTAGGGCAAAGGAACCAATAAAGCCACCTGTAGGGCGAAGTTCCATATTGTTTTGAAAAGTAATCAAATACGTTTTTGGTGCATCTAATCCTAAAAGTTCTGGCAATCTTGGAGACAAATCTGAAAGAGCAGTTAAGTATTTTGCCAATTCTTTTATTTTTTCTTCCGGTAGTTTTGACCTAATGCTTGGGGGTATGGAAGTCATTTTTCTTTCAAGAGAAAGAAGATCTTTTTCCAAATCTATGGATTTTTTAGTCAACGTCCCAGAAAGCAAATTTAAACCATAATCCCCTTCTCCAAGGATGGACTTTGATAGTTTATTAGATAGATCAATCAATTCCTGGCTCTGTAGAGCAATTTTGCCCGAACTTTCTAAAACCCCTGCCAAATTCTGGGAAAATTCAAAGAACTCCCCGACTAAAGGAGTGTTTGCATACACCATTAGACTGGCTTTGGAAAATCTGGCCAAGAAAGTAGAAGCAGAAATAGTATTTCTAACTGGAGCTATTTGGCCATTTTTTATTTGCTTGTAGGAGTAGTTCATACCCACCGCAGAAGCGCCAAGCGCCAGAAATGGACTTAAGACAATAAACAACAAAAAAGCACTACTAGCCAAGACAAAGGAAGTTGCTCTATTTACCTTATTTGCTCGCTCTTCAAATTTGGTGATAATAGATTTTTGCTTGTTCTTTTTCCTCCCTAGCGCAGGAGTTTCTTGCTGTTTGGTCTTTACTTCTACAGAAAAGTTCGCATACTGGGATAACCAGGAAATTGTTTCAGCAAGTGTGTCTTTGTCTTTCTTGGTAGGTGGCATAATAGTTAAACCGCCAACATGTTTTTGGGAAGGTATATTTTCTTTGGCGAAAGAAAGACTTGGCTTTATTTTTGTCAGTCTATCAAAAAGATTGTAGGCGCTGTCACTTTCTGTTAAAGCAATCTCTTTGTAGTCGCTACCAAAAGAAAACAAGTTTTTGACTATTTCAGAAACTGCATCACTTGCAGCAATCAAAAATATATCCTGATTTCTGGTAGGAAGGGTTACAACCGAACTAAAAACACTGTCTTTGATCATTCTAGTTGCCAAACCACCATCCGAAAGCTGCATTTTTAAGCCATAGACTTCACCGACGAAAAAAGTTAAATAATTAGGAGGAAGGCTATTTTTTTGGAAGTTATAAAAATTATTAACTGTAATTTGTAAATTGTTTACTTGTAAATATGGCAAAACTAGACAAAGTTTAATGTGGAAATTTTTGGCGTAATCAACTGCCCAAGAAAAGTTTTTTTCAATATTAGAGGCTATGTATTTTTCTTCCGGATCAAAGCCAAAACCATTAACACTAAAGACATACCTGGCGTCACGTGGGAGAAATCTGTTGTCTTCAAAAAAAATTAAGTTGTCGCTCTTTGAGTAGTCTGGTAGGCTTTCTTTCCAACTTTTGAAGTCTTGAGAGACAACATACACTCGACAGTTACTGCCAAGTAAAAACTCAACTAAGTTAAGTGAGAGTACATTTAGATTTGAAAAGATAATTGCAGTCAACATGTCTATATATTAACGCATGAAGAATGTTTTTGTTTAATAATACTACCTCATTTTTGTCCACGGGAAAGTGCCTAGCTTTTCTCACGATTTTACCTAAGTACACGTGGGTGATTATTTCTTAATTTCCCTATCAAGAACTTGATTAACAATCTTGTCGGCAATTTTGTTTTTATCTCTCAACACATGTTGGAAAGAATAAGGGATTTTCAGTTGGTTAAGTTTTGCCAATGCTTCAGTGTGAAGAGTTTTTAACTTTTCATCTTTAACTTTGTACTCCCCTCTTATTTGTTTAACAATTAATTCTGAATCCATAACAATAATAACTTCTGAAAACCGTAGACTAGTTTTGTTGGCAATGAGCCAATTAAGGGCTAAAAGCACTCCTTTATATTCGGCGATGTTATTGGTCACTATTCCTAAGTACTTGCCGCCCTTAAAAAGTTCTCTATCTCCCTGAGTAATGATAATTCCTGCCGCGGCTGGGCCAGGATTACCTCTTGACCCTCCGTCTGTAAATATCTTCAAGACTTTTTCTTCCACGCAGTAATTGTACCAGAAGAAAAAACAATTCCAAAAACAATTCCAAAAAGCAGTAAGTTTTGTTGCAAAGTTAGCCAATAGTGATCCCCCATTCCGGTTAGTAAAATTGGCAACAATAAAATTAAATATTTAGTCCCAGAGTTTGCTGCCTTAAATAAAACTAAAAGAAATAGACCAAGACCGACAATTCCAGTCTCTGCAAAGGTTAAAAGAAATATATTATGAACAGGTTGTAATAACCAAACGTTAGTGTTTGAAACGAAAAGATTTTTGTCGGGATAGTTTTTAATTACGTTTACAAAGTTTCCAAGCCCTACACCAAAAATAGGCTTTCTAAGGATTAGTCCTTTGGAAACAGTATTAAGATTAAGTCTTTGCTCTATGCTTTCTAGAAAACTAAAACTGTCTGCAATGTTTTGAGAGAAAAGAGAGAGAAAAATAGAAAACGCCAAACAAAAAACTAAAAAGACTGAAAACAACTGTTTTGCGTGTCTGCCAATAATTCCATGAAAAAAGTAAACACACAAAACGATCAGTAAAGCTATCCATACAAGTTGGGAAACTGAAAGAACAATCAAAACTAATGAACCAATAATTGCCGTGATTGTTATTATTTTTGCTTTTTTTCTTAATTCTTGCAGTGAAAGAAAAAGAATAAACAAAACAACTAAAGAAAAGCCGGCTAAAGAATTTGGATGGGAAAAGGTTGCATACGGACGCATCAAAGCTTTGCCAAAAAAATCAAACAAGGCAATTCCAGGAGTAGATGTAAAAAAAGTTCTTTCACCTAAAAAGTAAAATATTCCTCCAATTGTTTTTTGAAAGTACATTTGAAAAAACACAAGGATTAAGGTATAAAAACTTGCAAGAGAAAACGGCAGCCAAATTCTTGTTTTTAAGTATTTCCAGTTTTGACTGACATACAAAGAAAGAAGAACAACTTCAAAAATCTTAAGTCCTTTAAATATAGACACTTGCCAGGAGGAAGAGAATAAAATGTTTAAAACAAGAAAAATAACAAGGGGAAAAACTAAATTCTTGTATTTATTGGAAAATTCTCTTGACCAAAAAAACAAAGTACTAATTAGAAGAATGTCTGTTAAATATATTGCCGGACTAAGATAATCCACTCTTATGCCAAAAACCAAAGACCACTGAGGCCAAAAGTGATATCCAAGTTGTGTTGGAAGAAGAAATAGGAACAAAAGAAAAATTTTGTGATGAATGTTCATTTATTAAAAAAAGTATGAACAAGAGTGGTTGAAATGACAAGTTATTTAACTCAGAAGGAACAAACCAACTCCACCATATAAAGCACTCTTCTCACCGTGTTTTGCCAGTTTCATTGTTGGTATACTATCAAACTTCTGTCTCTTCTTTAATATTTCCTTTATTCTTCCAAGTAAATGTTCCTGTTTATTTATAACCCCCCCCTCCAAAAATAATTAGGTTTGTTTCATAATGTTTGAGAGTGTTCAGAATTGCATGAGCTGCCCTCTCTGAAATATCATTCCATGTTTTATTGTCTTTGATTTCTGAAAGTGGCTTACCATAGTATTTTTCTGAAGATCTTCCGCCAATATAAGCCTCAACACAACCCTTCTGTCCACAAGGACAATCTATGCCATTCCAATCTATAATTTGATGCCCGGGTTCAAAAGAAGTAATTCTTAATTTGCTGTCAACTTTTTCAACAAAAGCTCCTCCAAAACCTGTCCCCCAGATAAAATAAATAAATTTGTTAACATTTTTACCAAACCCAAAAAATGCTTCACCTATTGCTGCTACAGCAACATCATGTTTAACAAAAAGTTTCGTATTGAATTCTTTTTCTAATATTGTCTTGATAGGTTTTTTCTGCCAGCTTCTTAAGTTGGCGCTACTTTCTATATAACCTTTCTCGGTATTAACAAGTCCAGGGAGTGCTATCCCAATTCCATCAATCTTTTTACTTTTAGATATACCTCTTATCTCCTGAATAATTTTCTTGATAGCCTTTTCAAAGTCTTTATCTACTTCAAAAGCAACAATATTAGACAGTTTTCCAGAAGTTTTGGAGTCAAACTCGCCAATTCTCACATTAGAGCCACCGATGTCTATTCCTAAATACATTTGCTGTATATTAACACAAAAATGTTTCAGTTTTTTTAGATTAGTATTGGAGAACTGTGAAAATTTGATCTACGTTTTCCTTCAATTTGGGAATTTCCTCTGTAACTACATCCCAGATTATTTCAAAATCTGTTCCAAAATAATGATGAATCAGTCTATCTCTTGTTCTAGCCATAAGACTCCATTCAACCATATTATGACTCTCTCTAAACTCTTGAGGGATATTTTTTGATGCTTCCCCTATTATTTCTAAACTTCTAGTAAAAGCTTTTTGAAGAGTTTCGTTTTTCATAAATTCTTCTTCTGTCAAGCTTTGTGAAGTTTTGAGAAGATATTCAACTTCATCTCTAATATGTTTTAAATATTCAATTGGTAGTTTAGACATAATGTAAATCGTTTTGAATATGTGGACCAATATGTGGACTTAGAGATTCTGGAGTTAAGACGTCTACTTGTCTTTCAAGAATCCGTTCAGCAAAATCAGCGAACTTCATAAAAGCCCTAAAGGTTTTCTTTCCTTTTTCAAACTCAACAAGCAAATCCACATCACTGTCAACACTTGGCTCTCCATTAGCAAAAGAGCCAAATAAAGCCACACTTTTTATTCCAAGTGCTTCTATATCAGCTTTATGATCTCTAAGGATGTTTAAAACATCCTGCTTATTTTCTATAGTCATGAATAAATTATATCACGCAGATTCAAGGGTTTCCTGGAATTGTTAATAAAAAAAATAAAGATTACTTTACCTTTACTACTAAATATCTTTCAAAACCTTCACCAACTGATTCTGTTACCAGGTCTTCTTCTTTGGCCAGTTCCAAATGGATTATTCTTCGCTGCGATCCATTAAGGTTATACAGAGGTTGTGCTTCTTTGGTTTCTCTTGCCCTCATTGCAGCTTGCATTGCTAAGTTTTTTAAATAGTCTTCCTGTTTTTCTCTCCAGTCGCCAATATTTACTATTACTCTTACCCAGTCCCCCGTTTTTTGTTTCATCGCAAGGTTTAAAAAATTTTGGATAGCAGAAAGTGTTTCTCCACGATTTCCTATCAAAAGTCCTGCTTGGGATTCGGTCTCAACATTTACACTATAAACTGGCTCATCTGCCGTATTTGTTACTTCAACAAAAGCTTTTGCTTCAACTCCAATAAGTGCTAGAAGTTCGTTTATAATATCTTGGATTTGTTCTTCAGTGGTAAATTTGTCTTTTGCCATTTAGATAGTTATATTATCAGATTAAGTTTCTTTAGCCAAGGAGTAAGCCCTCCCCAGCCAGTACTTCTGTACTGCTGAACCATTTGATAAAGAGAGAAAAGTAGCCAATAAAGAGCTAATCCTGAGGCAAACCTGATACCTATAAATAAAGTCATTAATGGAAAAGTGTAAATTGCTGAAGACTGCATAGCAACGGCCATGTCGTCTGCTGTTCCTTCAGTTTTCTTGGCTATTTTCTTTTCTGCTTCTACATAAGGAGTTGCCATTTTTGCTGAAACAAATTGGAAGAAAGCAGACAGGAAAAGGAATAGTCCTGGAAGTGGAAAAGGGATGCCTGGAATGTTAAACACATCTGGTTTAATCAAGTTGAGGTATAAAAAGTGAGTGTTAATGGTCGCTCCTTCTGCAAATTTTAGAGGATCATAAAGTAAACTATTAAATCTAGCAACTATATCCCCGCCTCCAACTAAAACCTGATTAAAAACATTAAAAAGGGCAATCAGGATCACAATTTGCAATAAATATGGTAAGCAACCTGCTCCAGGGTTAATGCCCTTTTCTTTGTAAAAGTCTGCCTGAGCCTTCATTTGTTTTTGCTTGTCGCCTTTGTGTTTTTCTTTTAATTTCGCAAGTTGTGGTCCATATTCCTGCATTTTCTTCATCGACTTCATATAGGGCTTGGTTAATGGCGTTAGGGCAACTCTTAAGGCAAGAGAAAAACCAATTATTGCCAGACCCAAGTTTCCTCCAAGAAAATTATAAAAAAGAGCCAGACCGTTGGCCAAGGGTTGGACTAAAAGAATTGTAAAAGGATTCATGAACAGTGCTATTGTACAGGATCATACCCACCTTTTGAAAGAGGGTTGCACTTAAGAAGTCTAATAAATCCCATCTTTACACCTTTGAAGACTCCATATTTTTCTATTGCTTCTTTTGCATAGATAGAACAGGTTGGTGTGAAACGACAAGAGTGGCCGAAAGTTGTCACAAAGCCCGGTGAAATGTGTTTTTGGTAAAAAGTTAGTATTCCCAATGCTATTTTCTGCATTTCATGCGTAGATATGTGAAGCTCTTAATATTTCAAAAACTTCTTTCATTATCTCTGGAGTTGGCTTGGTTAAGATCGAGCTTTTGGCCAAAAAAACCCCATCGATGCCTTTTTTAAAATAGGAGATATTTTGTCTGACTCCTTCTCTTAGGGCTCTTTTTACACGGTTTCTAAGGGTTGCTTTTTTGGATATTTTTGTTGATACGATAAAACCAAAGCGTGAAGGAATCTCCTCACCTTTTTTTGTTGGACTGCCTTTGTCGATAAAACTAAAGGCAAAAGAATCGCTTTGAATAAGCCTGCCTTCGTTTTTGACTCTATCAAAATCTTCTTTCTCAGTTAAGCGATTTTCTTTGGGTAGCATTTTTAAAAGATTAGATGGGTTTACAAAAAAATCTTAAGTCTTTTTACTTTGAGACCGTAAGCTTAATTCTACCCTTTAGTCTTCTTCTTTTTAAAACTGCTCTACCATCACGGGTTGAGTTTCTCTCCCTAAAGCCATGCTTTCTGGCTCTTTTAATTTTTGATGGTTGATAGGTTCTTTTGGTTGCCATAATAAGCATCATTATAACATAAATATTACAAGCTTCGCTATTTTTGGGGGTTGAAACTTGTGGATAACTTCACTAACTTAGAAAGTGCCCTAGAAAAAATTTTCTTTTTAAGCAGTGTCTTCAACACGCTTCTTGCCCAAAAAGTTTAAAAAGTATTTATGCATGATATTAACAAAGATCAAATTTGGCATGAAGTCTTAGAAAGCGTTAAGGTTTCGGTGTCTCCAGCCACCTTTTCTACATGGCTTTCCCAAACTCACATTGATCAACTTCAGGATTTAGACGGCTCAAGATGTATGGTTGAAGTTGGCTGCCATTCGCCGTTTGTTAAAGCAACTGTCGAGGTTAGATATTTTGGTTTAATCCAAGATTGCCTGACCAAATCGCTGGGAAAAAGTTGTGACCTAATTTTCACAGTCAAGCAAAAACCACAAGCAGAAAATGGCAAAATACTTACTCCAGTTCCACTTTTTGAAGCAGCAGCGATTAAAAAAGAAATGATTATAAATACTTCTAACAAAGAAGTTTTTGACAGTAGCGTCACCAAATCACACGTTGACCCAAAACTGACTTTTGACAATTATGCCGTTTCTGGCTCAAACCAAATGGCCTGGGCAGCTGCAGAGGCTGTGGCCCAAAAACCAGCAAGCGCTTACAATCCACTTTTTATCTGGGGTGGGGTAGGGGTAGGCAAAAGCCACTTAATGAATGCCGTAGGTTTGTCCATTCTTATTCAAAATCCCGATGCTAAAGTTTTAAAGTGTACTGGAGAAGAATTTACTAACGATATTGTTGAGGGTATTAGAAACAAAACTACTCAACAATTTAGAAACAAGTATCGAAAACTCCAAGGACTTTTAATTGATGACATTCAGTTTATTGCCGGCAAAGACAGTGTTCAAGAAGAATTCTTCCACACTTTTAATGCCGTTACACAGGCTGGGGGACAGGTCATTCTCACCTCAGACCGTCCACCATCTGAAATTTCCAAACTCGAAGAAAGACTCAGAAGTAGATTTGAGGCAGGATTGATTGTAGACATTGGTCAACCCGATTTTGAACTTCGGTGTGCAATCACTCAAATTAAATCTCTTGATAGAGGGTTAGACCTGCCCATGGATTTTGTCCAAATAATTGCAGGGAATTTAGAGTCTGCAAGAAAAATAGAAGGTTTTTTAACTAGACTTGTGTCTGAGGTAAAATTAAAGAACTTGCCGGTTTCCCAGGATTTAATTACAAACATACTTTCAAAAGGTCAAGAGCTGAAAGAAGAAAAGAAGCGAATAGTTTCAACTGAAACTATCATTGAAAAAGTCTGCGGCCACTTTTCAATTTCCAAAAGAGCAATACTATCTAAAACCAGAGCCAGAACAATTGCCAGACCCAGACAGATATTAATGTATATTTTAAGAACCGACATCGGCATGCCCTTGGAAGAAGTAGGTAAGATTATTGGCGGCAGGGATCACACCACGGTTATGCACGCTGTGAATACAATCACTAGGCTTGCCTCGGACAATGTTAAAATCCGTGAGGATATCATGGGGATAAAAAACTCCTTCTGAGGGTAAGTTTTGTAAATTTTCCACATATCCACAATTTACCCCTGTTTATCAACAATGTTATCAACATTGTTGACAAGCTTGCTTATCCACAAAGACTTCATGCTTGTTTAACTTGCTGTTTTCCACTTACCCACAGCGCCTATTACTACTACTGCTATTCTTAACTAAGTAATTAACAACAAAATCAAAACAGGCCTTTAAATAAGTTTTGTTAGTAACTATTTAACATTTAACTGAGAATTTAATTCTCAAGCTTGCAGCTTTATAGGCTTTGTAGATATACTGCTGGTTAAGATGAAAGTGGCAATTTTAAGTAAGGACTTGGCAAAGATTTGTTCACTTGCTTCCAGGTTTGTTTCTAATAGAGCTCAACTTCCCATACTTGGAAACATTATTTTAAAAGCTCAAGGCAATTCACTTATTGTTATGTCTACCAATTTAGAAATATCTTTAGTTGCAAAAATTGGCGCTAAAGTAGGGGAAGAAGGAGAACTGGGTGTGCCTGCAAGAACTTTGACAGACATTGTTTCTAATCTTGGTAGCGGCACTGTAACTTTAGAATCGAAAGAAGAGCAGTTAAGTATTGTTGCCGATAATTTTGAAGGTAGAGTCTCTGGAATTAACACGGCTGACTTTCCCAAGCTCCCTGAAGGCATATCTCAGGGCGTTAAAATTAACGCCAAAGAGCTTGCACTCGGTCTCTCCAGAGTATCTTTTTCAGTGTCTCTAGAGGAAATCAGACCAATTTTAACCGGGGTATTGTTTTTGTTTTCAGGTAGTAAGTTAACCCTGGTTTCCTCAGATGGTTTTAGGTTGTCTAAATATGAACTTAACCTAAAAGAGGAAGTTCCAGAATTACAGGTAGTAATTCCAAAATTGGGGGTAACCGAAATTGCCAAACTGGCAAGCGAGGAATTAGGGGATGTACTCATGCATATTCAAAATGAAAACAACCAAGTAATAGTTTCTGTGGGAGACGTTGTTTTTTCAACTAGAATCTTGGAAGGGGAGTTTCCAAACTTTGAAAAAATCATTCCCACCTCCTCTTCTTTGAAAGTAAGCTTGGATAAGGAAGATTTTGCCAGAAGTATTAAGTTGTCTGCTGTTTTTGCCAGAGAATCTTCAAACATTTCAAAGATTAAGATTTTGGAGAGGGGAATAGAGGTAAGTGCGGAAAGTGCTAAAAGCGGTAAACAAAAAACTCAAGTTGAGGCCAAAGTGGATGGGTTTGTGGAAGATTTTGAAATTACTTTTAATTATAGATTTTTAGAAGAATTTACCAATGTTTTGGATGGGGAGATATTAGAGATTGGTTTTAATGAAAACACTAGTCCTGGAGTATTTCATGACCTCAAACACCCTAACTTTTTACACTTGGTAATGCCAGTAAAAGTTCAGGGGTAGATTTCTTAATAACCCATTGGTTCTTCTTGGGAAGAGTACCTTTCATTGGAAGCAATAGTGGATAGGAATTCGTCAGTTTTCACCGGTTTGAAATACCAAACTTGATAGACTGTTTGTTCTTGCCAATGGGCAATTATTGCCAGACCTTTTGAAGAATATGAATACAATCTAAAGCCTGCGTTGTAGTGAGGACCATAATATGTCGCCTCTGGTTCTCCATATTTTTCAAAATCAGATTTTTTTACATTTTCTGTAGGTCCAATTATTTGTTTGACCATATCAACTTGATTTTCTTTTAGAATAACCTGAGTGTTTGAGTCTCTACCTTCAACTTTGTAGTTGAGGACTATTTTGTCGTCTATCTTGCCTTCACTGTCAGGATTACCCAATTTTGCAATAACTGATTCATTAGAGTCTTGCCCGGGAAGGATCTTATTGTAACTAATTTGTGAGTCTATGATTGTTGTATTTTCTTTAAAGAAAATACCCAAAACTATTATTATTGACAATAATAAGACTATTAATATCGCTGCTAGTATTCTTTTATTTTTCCACATATATAGATTATTCTTCAAACATCTTACCTTTTGCAAATATGTAATGCTGTTCGTATAAATTATTTTGTTGAAAAAAGTCATAAGTAATTGTGTTTGGATTGAGTATGTACATTACATACCAGGCCGCAGTTTCTGCAAAATCCTCTCCTTTAGGATCTTGATTTGCAAACCTGTAAGTATTTAGGACTTCTGGATCACATGTTTGTCTGGGGATATCGTTAGGATTGCCTGGCTGGCAGTAGACTTGATCGTCAAACTGAAGGTATAAATTGTAGTTAATGGTATTTAAATGATGCCCTGTTTCGTGTGTGAATGTAAATAGAGGAGGTGTCCAGTTGTCTGCTCCAGTGTAGGAAAAGACAACGTCAAAAAGAGTAATTCTGGCTGTGTTATCACCTGAAAAGGCGTGTGGACCTTGATATA
Source organism: uncultured Gammaproteobacteria bacterium (assembly GCA_964502815.1). Taxonomy (GTDB): domain Bacteria; phylum Patescibacteriota; class Microgenomatia; order UBA8517; family UBA8517; genus JBBTWO01. The sequence continues at coordinate 20,265 of CAZCXV010000007.1, forward strand.
GTCCGTGAACCTTGTTTTCGTTTGGCTCATTTGCTGTATCTCCCGAATATAAAGAAATATTTCTTACATATATATTTCCACTAGAACAAACTTTATTTACATAAACTGGATGTTTTTGTATCAAATAATTAGCTGCCTTTAGAAACAAAGCCCAACGAGTATTTGTCCAATTATTACAATCTTGGCAGGTAGCCCCATTATTTTCTGGCACAAAGCACGAAGTTGCTGTCACATTACCTCCTGATCCACTTCCCCTGCCGGACAATAATTCTCCTGTTGGAACAACGTAGGCACTGTTATTTATAACAAGCATTATAAAGCCAACTAAAAGTGGAAAAGTAAGTAAAGAAATTAAAATTGGCTTGCCAATTTCTTTTAAGGCTGTGGCCATAACCCAGCCAATTCCTGCGCTTAAATTACCCAAAAGACCTCCCAACCCTGAAGAAATCCCTGCTGTGCCACCAGCAAGTGAAAGCGCACCAAGAGGAATTCCTGATCCGACAATTAAAAAAACATTTCCGGTTAATATTCCTGCCACAAGAGGAAGTGCCAGTGCAATTGCAATATCCTCCTTATGTTTCTTTATCCAAATCTGAAGCTTAGAAAGTAGTGGCGCAACAATTTTCCCAGCAACAAAACCAATCACTGCGCCAACGACAGTTCCCACAATGGGCAAAATCGCCGTACCTGCAGCAGCTGCAGCCGCAGTCCCACCTTCAGCTGTTGCCACTGTTATCGCAGTTTCAGTTGCAGCTGTAGTTACTGCTTGAGTAGCTAATTTAGCGCCAACTGAAGTAGTTACATCAACTGCGCCTACAGTTGAGGCGCCAAAAATACCGGCTTCACCTGGCATGATAATAGCTTGTGTAAGCCCAGTAGATGACACATATTCAACCGGAGTAGTAATTAAAGCAGTTTGAGTAGAAAAACCAGCAGACAAACTCGGCATACCAGCCTGCAATAACAACTGTGCTTTTGTGTTTGAGAACATAAATTGACTTGCAATTTCATAGCCCTGCATAGCTCCTAAAGACATGCTCATCATTGGAACTATTCTTGAAGGAACGATTTCACTAAATATTGATTCTGGAAAACTTCGGATTTCAGAGAGAGAAATATCTTTAAAAATTTTCCCCCAATCAATTTGTTGCAAAAGATCGACTGGTGAAGCTTGTCTTTGTTCTATTTCTTCAGATCTTTGTTTTAATTTTGCTGTATATTCTTTAGCAAAATTATAAAGAGGCTCATCATTTATAGTTATAGAGATATCTTCATCTTGGTCTCCTTCTGGTAATTCTCGCCACTGGGTTTGTTGTGTTGATCCGTGTAAAATCTGGTCAAATTTAGGTGATCCAAGAGCAGATGAGGTTAAATATTCATCAACACCTCTCTCGGTTTCACTGGCCGCTGCTAAAACAGCAATATTAGGTTCTTTCAAACTTAAGGCTTTATACGCAAGAACAGAAGGAATATTGGTGCTTGGAATGATTGTTAATGTAGTGGGTCTTGGAATGGGAATTTGATTACCTAGGAATTTAATGGACTGTATGGTTTTTCTTGCCGAAACTGGAACATATGCTTCAAGAACTTTTTTATCAATGTTTATTGACACTGGGGCATTCTTGACTGCAGTTTTCATTCTCTCCGAAAGATCAAAGAGAACAGTTTGTGGATTATTTTGAATAGCATCGACTAATTTGTACACATCCACAGTTTCTTTTTCTGTAAGTTGGATAGGTTGCGGTGGTACAAAAGGTGCAATTTTAGGGTTACCAAAAACTTCTCTGGCCTTTTCAAGTTGTTGTCTTTTCTCAGCTTCCAAATCATCTTCTGGAGCAACAATAAACTCAACTTTCTCCTGTTTTTTTGTTTCTTTTTCGGATTGAGGTCTTACTTGTTTTTTTAATTGTTCGACTCTCTGTCTTTCTTTTTGTCTGATTTCTGTCTCTTTTGTCTTTCTTCTTTCTACGTCTTCAATTAAGTCGTTTAGTTTTTGAGGATCAATAGTCGTTGCTTCTGGATAATTCTCCAAGATGTTTCCTAATGGCACATCACCGTCTTTTCCGTATTTAGCTTCCCAGTCTTGAACAGTTTTTATTGCCTTTGTTATTGAATCTTGTGTTTCTGGGGCAAGAATAGAGAGTTTGTTAAGAAACTCTCGCATGTCAATAGAGTCATATGAACTTATGGGAAGCAGTTGTTCACCTGGGTGGTAGAATTCTGGGAAAAATTTTTCCAAACCTACTTTCCAGTAAGCAATTTTAAGTGGAGTTAATTTGTTTTTGTCGTCATTTTTCATATTTTAGCTGTTCCTGTATTTGTAACATTTGCCATACCGGTAATATCTGCTGGAGAATAGTCTGATGTTTGCTGGTTTTGATTTATTTGTGCATTTTTAATTGGCCTATCTTTAGGATTAGTTGTAACTAAGGTATATTCTTCAGGTGAGGCAACAACTCTAATGGGGGCGTGGTGGGGTCCTGCAAAAAAAATACCTTCACCAATATTGGCTGCAAGAAGTAATTGTTTTTCTCCTTGAGACAGATAGAAAGTCTCCCCAATTTTATCAATGGCTGCGGGAGATTGTTTAAGAAGAAGTCTCATTGCCGAATTAGTAACAATTGCCTTACCAATATCTTGGGCTAAAAAGTCCTCTACGTCTTGGGTAATGGTAGTTAGGCCTAGGTAATATTTTCTTGCTCTTTTGACAATTGACCAAAGAAACTGAGCTGAGTCTTGATATTTCATCATGTGCCAAGCCTCATCAACAATTAAAAGCCTTTTCTTTTGATCGGTTTTAATTCTGGTCCAGATGTAGTCCAGAATAATAAACATGGCAATAGGACGCAGGGCATCTTGAAGATCTCGAACGCTGAACACAGTAAAGGGATTATTCAGATCTATATTTGTTTGTTTGTCAAAAATACCTACATAGCTTCCCTTTACAAATTTTTCAAGTCTGGCTGCCAAGTCTAAGGCCTCTGGAACCTCCATGCCAATAAGGGCTTTGTATAAGTCCTCCATTAAAGGAGGCTCTTTGCTTTGAGTGTCTGGGTCTTGGGTAATGCCTTTGGCTCTATAGGTGTTGACAATTGCTCGATCAAGCATTGCGTCTTGAGTGGCATTTAATTCTCCCATAATAACTTTGAAAAGCGAGTGGAGAGAGAGAATTTTTAAACCTAGTTGGTTTTCTCCTTCCTCTCTAATTTGGGAAAGATCAAAAGGATTAATTTTTGAGGGAGAAGCAAATGAAAAATTAATATTTGTTCCTCCTACAGCATCGCTTAAGGCAGTATATTCATTTTCGGGATCTATTATGATAATTTCCGTTCCTAACATTAGGCTTCTAACGGCTTCAAGTTTTGCATAAAAACTTTTACCACCACCCGAGGTTGAAAATATTGTGCAATTTGCGTTTTCTAAACTAAATCTGTCAAAAATAATAAATGATTCATTTTGAGAATTCATCCCATACAAGATTCCGGTGTCTGAAGAAAGTTCTGCCGAGGTAAAAGGAAAAGTTGTCGCTAGAGAAGTTGTATCCATATTTCTGGTAATAGAAAGCAAATCTTTGCCAAAAGGGGCTGCGGAAAGAAAACCTAATTCTTGATCTAAGGTAGCGCTTTTACCAACAATTAAAAGAGAGCCCAGAGTAGACTCTACTTGCCGGCAAATATCGTTTAATTCCTCGATAGAGCTTGCAGGAACTGTTATATAGAAAGAGAATTCATAGAATCTTTCTGCCCCCTTCACAAGTTGTTCTTGCAGGACTCTGGCGTCTTCCAGTTTTGCTTGAGTGGAAGGGTTAACTACTTTTCCTCTTTGGATATCGGTTGAAAGTTCGGCCTCCATCTCGGCAATTTTTCTTCTTAGGTCATCAAGAACTGATTTTCCTTCAACTGGGTAAATGTAGAAAGCAATGTCTAGAGAATGGTCAAAGTTAATTACTGGCTCAAGCCAACCTGGAGAAACAAATCTAGGATAGCCACCAATAAATAAGGTTCTAAGGTAAACATCACCAATTTTTACATAGTCAAAATCAACCTCAAATGATTGTGGCGCCAAGACATCCTGCAGATTTGAGTTTCCTTCTTGCATAGTAAGAATTGGATTTTTGATAATTGGTTTTATTGTGTCTGTCATTGTTTGGCAATTGCCTCCTGCAGCCTTTTATTTGGCGGCTGAGGATTATAGAAATCATAGTAAAGCTCAATAAGTTGGTTATTTGTAAGCTGTTTTAATCTAAGCCCTAGTCTTCTTGCTTGTCTGGTCAGATGGTCTCGTCTTGGAAGAAGTAAGGTCTTGGCTTTCTTTAAAACATAACTTTTAGGGAAAGGTAAGGGTTTCTCATCATTTCTTTTAATAAATGTTGCAAATGACTTTGACACTCCAAGCTCCAGAGGGGAGAAGGGAATAACTAAAAAGAACCTTTTTCCCAGTACGTTTTTTTTCTTTACTGTTTCAGTAATAAACTTCTTGTAGGACTGGGCAACGCTAGTTAGTTTTGGGTTTTGAATTTTTGCAAAGGATTCGTCTAAGTACCTTAAGTAGTTTGAAATGTCTTTTCTTTGTGACTTAATGGAAATTTGAACAGAAAAAGTTAGGGAGTTAATTAAGGCTGCGTAAGCTGCCACTACCGCTTCTTGTTCTTTTTCAGACAGCAGGCCAAAATTTAGGGAGGTTGATTCAAGAATTAGGCAGGCTCCGCCGTCTTTAAAAACCACAATGTCATCAACAATGTCAGCTATGGGCATTTGTTTCTGACTGGTTGACTCAATTGGCAAGTCGGGAATACTGATAAACGGTACTTTTTTAATTGGTAGGGATAGTGGTTTGTTTGGCATTGTTTCCTTTAGTTTATAACTAAGCTATTTTTGGCTTGAATTGCGATAGCTGGAATGATTTCTCCTTTGGCTTCAAAAGAAAGCGGACTAAATTCATAGCCTTCTTTGTCAATTTCTATTTCATATCTACCATTAAGAAGGGGTGTGACAATCATAAAATGTCCTGCTTTATTTGACTTCAAGGCTCTGACTGGCCTTTGGGCTTCGTCTTTAATTTCTAGTATCGCCCCCTCAATTATTTTGCCATCTTTGTCCATTACCTGGCCAACAATTAGGTTAGGGTTTTCTGGTAAGGTAGGTGGGGCTGCGTCAACAGAAAATTGGGCCCTGGAAACTGTAGCAGTATTGGCTTCGACATTTGCAGAAAATACCTGCTGGGCACTACCAGTTGAAAACATAGAGATTGGATTTGCAGGACCTATGTTTTGTTTTTCTTCAGATAAAATGTAGTGAGGTTTGGGAGCTTGTGGAATTTGCAAGGGTTGGATTTGGGGAACAATAACTTCAGGCCTAATGCTTGGATTTACAGATCCGACTGTAGTAGCACTGGGAAAATTGTTGGGAATAGTGCTAATTGGCATTACAGAAGGTTGAGGAGTGGTTTGCATCACGTTTGCAGCTGGTGGTATTACCGGAACAATGGTTGGCGTAGCGACAAAGAGAACTCCGACTTTGTTTAGGAAATTGTTTTCTGCCTCTTCAAGGTTTGACAAGAAAGGAAGTTTGGAGTTATTGGCACTTGATGCAGTGGAGGTGGATGCACTACCAGAAACACTTGAAGACATATCTTGAGTGGTTTCTGTTTGAAAGAATGCAGGAGCTACTGCGTATGGCCTCCAGGTATAAATTGTTGGCGAATAAATTGATCTGAAGAAAGCAACGACCCATTTTTCCAAAGGCCTCTCTTGGAAAGGCAGGAAGGCCAGAGCTGCGCCAAAAGCAACAAAGAAAATGATTAAGGGCCATTTAAGAATTGGGTGGAGAGCCGTTGAATAGATGAGCAGGGAAATAAGACAACCTCCTGCAAGTTGGAAGAACTGCTTTAGGGTCATATCTCCTACAAGTCTAAATTGATAGGAAGATATTTGTTGTGGTATTGGATGTTGTTCCATATAGGCAGGTTCTATGTTTACATTCTAATCTTAGTCCGTGAAGCATTATCTGCAACTTATAATAATTTTCACAACGAAAGTTTACCCGAGAAGTTATTTAGATAAGATTTGGTGAGCAGGGAAATTGTCAACAAATTTATGCAAAGTGAAAGAATTTTCAGAATTTGAAACAATTAAAGCTTTGTCTGTATGATCTTTTAAATCTTTATACACCTTGATAAGAGAAGATGCATGAGCCATTTTTATGGTTGAAGTCGATTTTATTTCAATAAGTTTAAGTTTACCTTCTATTTCTAGAACTAAATCAATTTCTAGATTATCTCGTGTTCTTAAATAGTACATAGCAGGAGATTGCCCATGATGTAAAAACCTTTTCCAAAAATCAATCACAACCATCGTTTCAAAAAGAGGACCAAAAGAAGGACTGGATATTAAAGTTTCTTTAGAATTTATTCCTAGCAGGTAAGAAGCAAGACCAGTATCTGTAAAATATATTTTTGGTCGCTTAACCAACCTTTTGCCTATATTCTTATAATAAGGACGTAAGAGTAATATTTGATAACCAGTTTCCAGAAGCGAAATCCAGCGTTTTGCAGTGGGAACGGAAACGCCAATTTCTCTAGCAATTGAAGTTAAATCTAATATTTGACCAGTCCTTGATGCACAAGCTCGTAAAAAAATTTCATATTGTCCCAAATCTTCTACTTGCTTGAGATTTCGGATGTCTCTTTCTAGGTAAGTAGTAATATATGATCCACACCAAAGTTGGCGGTTAACTTTGGTGTTAGTGGCAATTTCTGGATAGCTTCCTCGCAGGATTGTTTCAGAAATATCGAAGTTACTATGTTTATATTTACTTTGAGGATTTTGTAGTAAACTTTCCACTGAAAGTGATTTTTCTCCTAAATTTTCTTTTTCTGCAACAGACAGAGGAAGAAGGGAAAGAATAGCTGCCCGTCCAGCTAATGATTGGCTTACTCCTTGCATTAAAGCAAAATTCTGAGAGCCGGTAAGTAGCCATGTTCCAGGTTTGCGATCTTCGTCGATAGCTGTTTTTATATACGAAAGAAGTTCAGGAACATATTGGATCTCATCTATTATAATTGGTGTTTTAATTTGCTTCATGAAGCTTACTGGATCTTCCTTTGCTCGTAAACGAATATCTGTGTTCTCTAAATTTAGATAATTATGTGTATCGGAAAATTGACTCTTTAGGAGAGTTGTTTTTCCAGATTGTCTAGGTCCAGTTAGAACTACGGCTGGAAAAGTCTCCATTGCTTTCTTTAAGATAGAAACGATGGTCCTTGGTTTCACAAGACTATTATGACCCTGCAATTTTAATATGTCAAGTTATTTTTGTGGGGTATATTGCCGTGTCTATTGGTTTACTTTTTGCGAGTTTTTCGGTTTGGAAATGGCAAAAGGAGCTAGAAGCTCATTTTTACTGATGAGATTTTTCTCAACGTCAGGATTTAAGAAGATTTGTTCGTAAACTGAAAGCTCTTTATCTAGATTGACAATTTCTGCACTTGTAAGTGATAATATCTGGGGTGTCCAAACAAAGTCAGAAATAAAGTTTCCAGAGAATGGCCTTAAAATTGGTGTGTCTTGCATATTTAATCAGTCTAAATTCAGTCCAATGATTGGTTTAGTTATTAGTCTAATTGACAATACCAAACTAAGGAAAATAGTTAAACTTGTAGCTATTTACTTTTGGTTAACATTCCTTTAAATTGATTATTAATCATTGTGTTTTAAGGAAATGAGGTGTAAATCCTCTACTGTGCCGCAACTGTAAAGTCAGAAAACTAACAAAGATAGTGTCCCGAGCAGGAAAATGACATATATAAGTGCAGAAAGTCTACATTATGCAGAAGTACAGGTCTCAGAGATTCTTGAATCCCATGGTTTTATAGATCCATATTTCTTCGACATTGACTTTTCAGGAAAATTGATCTCACCAGGCAATAAACGACCAGTTGAAGAAGTAATTATAGTAGCAAACGATTTAGGTCGAGCTGAATATTTTGGCTTTAAAAAAATTGAAGAAGGGGTAAACAAAAGAAACTTGGGCTATGTAGTTTGGATAAGTCCGCCATATGAAGGTTTTTACAAAGTTTCAAAAATTATTATAAGCAAAATTGTCTATGAGGAAGGCAAAAAGAAACTATTAAACAGATCGATCATTACTAATTGGGACAGAGTGGATTCAATACTTGTAGCGCAAGAGCTTACGCAACTGTCTGAAGACCAAGATCAAGTTTTTAGAAATACTAAAGATGTTCGCACTAATCCTATTTTTATAGGGCCAGAGAAAGAAGAACAACTTGCACAGATATTTGAGCAAATTCTAGACAGAAGTAAATTGGAGATGATAAGAACTGGAGCAGATTTTACCATTAAAGAAAAATATATGAAAACTCTTTTGGGAGGGGGGCTTGTTCCTTTAGGTGACAAGCCGCTGGGCTGCGATCCTGACCCTTGGAGAGCAACACCATTTCAAGTCTTTTCGGGTGAAAAGAAAATATTGTGTTGTACTTGTCCTGAATGTGGAAAGGAAATCATGGCAGAAATTTATGACGGTGAAATTTATTGCCCTAAAGACAAAGGTGGATGTGGTGCAAAAGCGGCTTGGCGTAGCTAATTTGGAAACAAACTCCAGCAAAAATTGCTTAAGAATGCTAAAATATCACTATGTCAGAAGGCGATTTACCAACTGAATCAGGAAAAGTTGAGGGGGTGGATGGAGAACAGTGGTCTGCATGGTTAATTCCCGGTGGAAAAGATGAGTATGACAATCTCCCTTCAGAATTAAAGCTTCATGTAAGGAGTTTAGCAAGAAGACCTGATGTCATGATAAAAGCTGAAAAACTAGAAGACTACTATGAAGATATTGAGTCACTTGTTAGAAAAAAAGAAATAACAGATTCTGAAGCGGCGGCTTACCTTGCACGCATTGCAGAAAAACATCAAACATTAAACCGAGAGTCGGAAAGAAAAGCAGAAAACCAAATTATACTCCCCGACGAACCGTGGGATGAGGTTCAACAAAAGATAGTTGAACTTCACGAGAGACCAGACACATCACTTTCAAAAAGTGAGGTATTACAACAATTGAAGGATTATGAAAAAAAGAGGGGAATGTATAGAGAAGCCGCAAAAAAAAGAGGTGTCTTGAACGATATACGTTCTGTTGTTGCAAATAGAGAAGAGGCTGTTAAACAAGGTGCAGAATTTCCAGACATGATTAACGATGTGGCTGTTTACAATGTAGATAACTTAGAAAACAGTATTTCCCATTCGTCTGATTGGGATTCCAAGTTTTCTGGGATGATTAAAGATTACAGAGATGTTGCTATATTGGTTATGAATTATGCTCTAAATAGAGCAGAACAATACAGAGCTGCTTATTTTGGGGATAATGAAGCACATTTGCTTCTAGAAACAGAAGGAGATCAGCTTGCAGAGGAAATAGCATATAAGTCTTGGGGAACCATCCCGGGGGAAGTTTATGGTATTGCTCAAGCTTATATTGAAAGAAAAATAAAACAAGAAGAAGAAAGAACACCGATAGATAGAGGACTTGCCAGAAGAGAACCAATTGATATAGATATTCTTCCTCCTCTCCTTGTTCGTACACCAAGACCTATTCATATTGCAAGTGCTGAGGAGCGAGCTGTTTTTGGTGGACAGGACGCCTTTACTCAAAGATGGACTCGTACACATGGATTTGCAGATGCATTACCACCAAATCCATATCAAGGTATAACTCAAGCCGTATATCCAAACGAGTTATTAAGTGAAGTACTTGAAACTGGTATCTCTGATGCACCTACTGCGCAAAAAGTTGGTTATGTTATTAACTCTGCTCCAGAAAAAAACTTTAGAATTGCTGCTAATACTGGTTTTTTACCTACACTAATGCTTGATCGAGCGATGGAATCCAATCGTATTGATACTCCGGCTGCTACTATGGAACAGCGTGGATTTACACCCCAAGGAGTTGCACAATGGTTGATTGCAGATCTAGAAACGAGACGTGCATTGAGACTTATTTTTGAACTTCAAGGATATGATGTTGCTCCAGAAAGAGATTCTTCGGGTAGAATTATCAATGATCGTGTTAGTCAAACTGATATTAGAGGACTCCCAGATTTTGCTGACTTTACTTTGTTGGATTCAAATAAAAAAATGGTTTTAAGAGCAAGTGATATTGACCAATATTTAAAAGCTGTCCAACGAGGTGTAACAGTATCAAACACTGAGACTGGTGAGGCTACGTCAACTGATTGGGGAGTAGTGAGGGTTGCATACACCATTTTTAGATCTTTAGGTTTTGGTCATGGTAATACAAGAATTGCTGAACAATTGGCTGGAAAATATACTACGAGATATGGTGGAGACTTAGTTGCGAAGTTTGATGGCCAAATAAGAGATGTAAGAGGGAAAATTATAGACACAGATATTGCCCCGATTGTTGATAAGTTTAGAGACCCCAGAGATCCAAGTGGAAATACATATTTAGTTGACGTATTAAGAACAGAAGGAATTTTAGGTTTTGCTGTTGCTCTAAATGAGGTTCCAGCAGAAACAATCAGAAGGTATTGGGGTGATTGGCAGTTAATAGTCGATGGAATGGATAAATTATATGACATCAGATCTGGAATTGGAGGTGCCGTTAATATGCATCCAGAAGCAAGAGTGCAAGCGGTTGCAGGAATACAAGAATTAAACGTAGCTGCAGCAAAGAGAAAATTTTCTGATGCAACAGAACAAAGAATATTGGATCCGAACAAAGTTTCGACTGCTCCCCCTGCAGGACAACCCACTCAAAGACAGCGAGCAGCTTATTCTACTAGATCTATTCTTACCAACATCTTTCCTTTTCTTAAACCTAGAAGGCCTAAATCTTATAAATAAAGCTTGATGTTTTATTTGCCGGCGTTTTTAATTGCTCCAGCAAGAAGTCTAAATGCAGTTGTTACGCCAGGACTGTAGTTTGGATTTGTTTTTTCTTCTTTGGTTACAGCACCCTCTATATGGGCTGCAACAGGAGTTGTGACAATAGAAAGTGATTCTCCAATTGCACTACCATAATTAAACTGTCCACCTTTAATAATTGCTTGAATAACCTCCACAGTTTTTGGAATAATTGTTATTATAACAAAACTGACTCCAAAATAAATTAATGCAAGAGTTGTATCTTGATCCCCAACATTTAAAAGTGGCGGCCAGGAATTTGTTCCTGCTTCATTTTGGGTTATAAAGTTAAAAATATCTCTAGGCACAACCCCTATACCAAGAAACCCAAGTATTCCCCATACATCTATACCCCCAAGAGCTGCTGCTAGTGAATAGGTAAGAAAAATGCTTGAAACAACAAACAACAATCCTGTGACTGGATATACCGCCAGATTTGCGACATATCCTCTTATCCAAGTTCCGAATCCAAAATTTGGAATTACAGTTCCCAAAAGTATTTGGAAAGGAGCAATGATTGTCTGAAGCAATACCCCAGCTGTTGTTTTAAGTAACATCCAAAATATTTTCACCCAATTCCATAAAAGTATAAGAATGAATAAGAACATTGCTATAAAGCCTAGAACTGCACCTAACTTAATAAATATTGAATCTGCCCCAAAGAAAATTAAACCCATTACCATTAAAGCTCCAATCCAATACTTAATAATGAAACCAAATATTCCTGAGTTTGCTCCTAAAACAGTTGCAGGTCCTTTAGTAATCAACTCAAAAAACTGAAAAGATGTTCTTGGTTGTATTACTCCACTTTGTGAAGCTTGAGATAAAACAACAGAAATAATCCCAATAAAAATATACATTAGATCGATTAAAAATCCTGCTATCGCGTATGAAAAAGTTATTAGTATGATAGCAACAATCATCTTGGGTAGTGCGGATTGGACCGAAATAACAGTTTGGGGAGAGAGTTTCACTCGAAACATGATCATGAAAGACATGATAATAATAATCAAAACAAAAAGAGAATAAGTAATGTTTCTAGAAGCTTTCCAGAGTTCAAGTACTGGATTCAAGGCGATAAAGCCAAAACCAGTCTGAGCTTCTACTTCTGGAACAACTTTAAAGTTTCTGACTATGTCTTCTATATAGCTGACTGCAGATATTGGCCGTTTTTCAAATATTGCACCGAGAAGGGTTTGTGACTGGGTGTTTGCCAAATTACTTTGAGTGTTTACATCCCCCATAGAGTCTAAAACAGATTTTACAACATCAGTACAATCAGCTGGACTTTTTGTGGAAATGCAAGCGATAATTTTCCCTGCATCGGGATTTACGCCATTTATTAGAAAACTGGCCAAGCTGTAAATGATCCATTGAACTTGGGCTCTGGTGTATCTTTCTCCAAAGATTTCTGTTTGATTGCCACTAAATACCTTTGCATTCCAGTCGGTAAATGATTGGTCATACCATTCTCCTGTTGCTTTTGTTTTTGGTGTAAATACAAAAGAAATTGAAGAAAAAAGAATTAAAAAAACAAAAAATGAGGCAAGGAGTTTTTTAACAACATAAGGCATTGCCTATCATTCTACAGGATATTTAGTAATTTTTGCAAAATAGGTTTAAGGAATGCAAAAATGAGGAGTATCATTTGGAAACTGATGCAATATTCCCATTGAAATGGCTTTTTGCTGCAAGTCATTTGGAAGTTCTGCAACTCCGTCTGGGTTTGAAGAGCTGACTGGAACTATCAAATATAAATCTATTGCATGGCCGGTTCTGTGTTGGCCAAACTCTGCAGGAGCTCCATCTCCTTGATTGCACTCAGCCAATTGTTGAGATTTTGATCGATATCCATACAAGGCTGCCACTGTTTTACCTTGAGAATGTGCATAATCAAGAAATGTCTTTAATTTTGAAGTAATGGAAGGAGAGATTTGAATAACTTTGTTTTGGATATAGGGATTGGTGAAAGAAATTAGTTGATTTCCCGTTAACTCTGTTTTGTATGGACCTGACGCATCACACGCTGTTTGTTGGGTATATAAAACACTACATGCAGATTGTGGAGGATTACTTGTTCCTCCTTGTTCGCAAGACCCAGTTATGGCTTGAGTCCAAATATCCGCCATTGTTTTAAAGCCATCAGCTGTAGGGTGGACTTTGTCTGCGGATATTTGAGTCGACTCCAGATTAACAATTGTGGCTTGTTCGCTGTATTTTTCAAGTTTTTGGTTATACAATCTTGAAGCATCAGGATAGTCTTGTCTAATTGGTATTTTTGCCAAATAAGCTTTTGCTCCAGCTCTATTTATTGCCTCAAGTATTTTTCCCACATTTTCGACATTTTTGTCGACGTTTTCTTCCATGCTTTTACTTTGATCACATTGGGAGGGATTGGCAGGATCTTTGTAAATGCAAGTTAGATTAACTGTTCCAACAGTGATTAGAACAATATCTGGCTTGGAAGTATTGAGCCAGCCAGCCATGCCATTTAGGAAGAACTCGGTGTTTTGGTTTCCTTGTGCCTGGTGTTGATCGTCGGGTAATTCTCCTGGTGTTAGCTCGCCTGGGTATTTTTGACTGCTTGATCCGACATAATCAACTGTTATTCCAGTGTCGGTTAAGTTCTTATAAAGTAGGCCACGGTACCCTGGATAAGTTGATGGAGAAGAATTTAGTCCTAGCCCTACAGTGATAGAGTCACCTACAGGCATTATTTTTAAAGTGCCTGTACAGGAAATTTTTTCGTCAACTTTTGGATCTTGATATGTACTGGGTAGAGTGGTGGTGGATCCTGGTGGTCCAACTGCCTTAGAGGCATTTCTCACTACAATTTTTACAGGGGCGGTGTTTTCTTGTGGGTTTGAAACTGCAAGATCTTGTCTTTGGTGTCCTACGCCAAAAATAGACAGCAGATATTCTCCTGCAGTGTCTTCAACAGAGGAGAGAGAAATGTTTTGGAAAAGTTTTGCAGAATCGGTTTGTAAGTCAAAGATTGCTCTTAAGGTCTGAGAAATATCCAGACCAAATACGTTTGGAAAAATATCTTCTTTGCCATATCTCCAGGCTGTTAGGTCTTTGTAGTATTTTTCTTGGTTGTCTTTGTATTTTTCAGCATTCATGTCGGGTGGAACCTTTGTCTCTGAAAGGTGCTGGTCAAAAGCGCCAAAGAGTCCATTAGACCCGATCTTGTAGTTGTGGACATCTATGCCAGTTTCTTGGGCGGCTACAATTGTTGCCCTGGCCTGGGAATTTTGTAGATCCCAAGGGAGAAGTTTTCTTAAGGGCCCGGAAAAATTAATTAGTCTGTCAATGCCTTTTTCATCAGTAATTTGCTCATGGTCTGAAATTTGGGGAACACCGGTTAAATAATAAGAAAGATAATTATTGACTTTTTGGGCGTCAGTTAAATTTGTATCTTGAGTGTTTCCTAAAATTCCTAAATTTGAGTCTTTTAAGTCAACTGTCAAATCAACCGCTTCTGTTCGGTAGCAGGTAACGTGTAGGCTATTTGCTTCTCTGAAACATTTGGTATGCTTGTAGCCGTCTACAGGAGCTCCCAGTTCATTTATAATGATGTTTCCGTAAGGGTCAAATGTCTCTTCGATTTCAGGGGTTAAAGGAGATCCGCAAGCATAAGTGATGTATTTTTTATAATCTGGCCCCGGGGTGTCTGGGCCTGCGGGAGGCCTGGACATTGGGATTAAGGGATCACAGGCATTGGCTGGATAAGGACGAAGTGGGTGAAAACCATCAGGGGGGTTGGGGTCGTCGCAGGCAATTGTCAGTGGTTTGAAATCTGTTAGAGGTCTTTGATTGGTTACTTCTACAACTCCAATATCTCCCGTGCATTCTGTTGAAGTCGGATTTTCAAGCCAGAAATCTTTTTCGATACGCGGATCAATAAAGCTTCCAGTGTCACGGATTGCTACCTTGAACCTAGAATTTAAGGCAGTTCCAAGCGGATAGCCACATGGCAAGGCAACCAGACTAGTTCTGCCTTGGGTTTGATTTTCATTGTAAAGATCTAAAATGTCTGGATTAACTGTTAGGTCCACAAAATGCATAACATAACCCACGGCTGCTGTGTCTTGGTTGCCGTAGATAATGGTAATGTCTTTATCTTTTGCATAAAGAACGGAGACTTGTCTTCCCTCAGAGTCGATTTCGTATCCTGAAGATGGCACTTTTATTTCTTCATTTGCCTGAGTTTTAAATTCGACTACGGAAGCTCCCCAATTGCCGCTATTGTCGGGTGTTATTCTTGGCCCGCGAGACCCAGGTGGAGGTCCGGAGTTCCAGTTCCATTGAAATGACTGATAAATACCAGTCGCTGTAGGCTGCCTGGTAAAGCCACTTCCAAACATAGTGCTTAGTTGAGGAGCTCTGCCTTGGTCATTGTCTCCTCCGATTCCACAAAGCAAAGACCCATTGCAAAGAAGTGAAGTGTCTGTTTCCGTTAGGCCTACAATTTCCCAATTCCTGTAGTCTCTTAAGTTCATATCAGGATGATTAGCAGCTGGATAATCTTGCTGTGCAAAAGTTATTTTGGTATTTGAAAACATTAACAGTAGAAACATTAGTAAAGTAATTATTTTTTTCATTTTCTTGTGGTGTCAAAATAATCTGAACACTGCCCTTCTCCAATGTTTAGTTCTGGTTGTTCGTTTTTACAGTAAGTTAGAATGAAATCGCAATAATTAGTTCCTAAGTTGTTGCAAGTGATGTCATCCATCTGACAGCTTCCATAATAACCTTCCCCTGTTGCACAGTATTTTCTGGCAACGTTATTTGAGCTAGAATCGTCGTAGCCGTAAGCTGGAAGTTTGTCTTTTGCGATTAATTCTGCTGCTGCAAAAATGGCGTCTGTGGCATTGCAGACCGAGTTTGTGTGCTGACCTAGGTAACTATTTGATGCGTTTGCGTGAGGGTTAAAAGCTGATGGTAACATCTGCATTGGCCCACTGGCTCCGGCAAAGTTTGGTTGGCAATTTACTTTGTCTAGTAGTTCCTGAGAAACGTTTTGCAGAGGTGGACCCGTCCATTTTTTAGTTAAAGCAATTGCTTCCGCGTCTGTCAAAGTTCTCATTCGTGACCCTTCAACGCTGGCAACACCTGAAAGTAAACATACGGGTATTTTGTATTTAGTCGCTGCAATATCCATTATTTGGGCAATTGAGGCAGGAAAGCCTGATTTTGGCACACCTTCCCAAACTCCTCCTGACCTGTTGCAGGACGCTTTTTCTCCATCTGTAGGTTCAATGCCAATAGTCCCATTAGTAATGCCTTGTGGCCTTAGGGCTTTTTGTAAATCTTCAAGCCAGTATTTTTCTAGGGAACCTACGTGGGGAACATAGAAGTAGGGAGTTGTTCCTTCTCCTGTATCAAATTCTTTTAACTCTCCGGTTCCGTTTGCTGCTTGAGCGTTGGCAGTATAGGTGACAGAGGAGGGAATTTCGTCAAATTTCTTTGTGGCGACTTCGGGCATAAATCTTTTAAAGACAGAACCTTCTCCATTTATTAGGGTATCGTAAATGTATTCTACCAAAGGATTTTTGACAAAGGGGTCAACTCTGCCTCTGGCAGTTAGTCTGACTGGATCTGCAACAGGACAAATGCCAATTCCTGTTGAATCTACAGCGCAAGCTTTTTTAGAGCAGCAACTGGTGCCTCCTGTCAGGCAAAAACCGCCGTCGGCTACACAACCTATTGTTGTTAAAGCTTCATATTCAAATCTGTTGGTGTAGTAAGCTCTGCCGGTTATTTTTGGCCCCAGTAAGTCATCTCCTGGGTTATTTATGACTCCAGGAACAACACACTGGGCATCTTTATAAGGATCTTGGGAATAGGTTAAATATTGTTCGGCAAGATCGGGCAGTAAGTCTTCTCCAATTATTAGAGAGGAATTGTTGCCATCGGGGGAGGTAGTGATTGTATTTACAACGTTTGTGCTGTCGTCAATTCCCTGGTGTTTTTCAATTCTTGTGGTGACAACAGCCGGGTTTGTCAGATCTGGGTTTGTTTGCGACTCTGTTGTCTGGTTAATTAAAGTTGTAGGTCCTGGGTTAAAAATGGACTGAGCGAGAGAAGAAAGCATGGCAATAAGCCTTAGGTGGGGATACCAAAGTCTTGATTCTCCTTCTCCACCAATTTCCTGTTCAAATCCTGGGCCGCAGGCTGTTACGTTGGCGTCACAAAACCAAATTGCTTGGTTACTGAGTGTGAATTTTTCTCCATTGTAGTAGATGTCCCCGGAATATTTTTTAGCTCCTAGGAGATATGGAGTCCAGTTTTTTTGCGGGCTCAATAAAAAGCCTTGTCGTTTTGCCTGACCTTCTTTAGGATCTGGGAAGTCCTCAAGTGTTGGGTCGCATCTTCTGTAGTTGTTGCCCCAGCAGGAAAGATATGCGCCGTCTGTAGAAAAAGTGCATCCCAGTTCTGCTTCATCTGAAGAACCGCAAAGAGGAGCACGGACGCGGTAGATACTGCAGGAGTCTTTTTCCGTCTTGCAGTAGAGATCGTATGGGTTTCCAGGGGTCAATCCATCAACAGGATTAGTACACTGTGATCCGCCAACTGTTATCCCGCTTGAAGCATCTGGAAATTCATATGTTGTTTTAATTGTATAGCCTGCGGGTGCAGAACATCCTTGGGGGACATATGCGCAGGTTTGAGTGGGGTCTGGTGCTGGGCAAGAACCTATTTTGCAGCTAACGTTTATTTTGGCTTTGCAGGCAGGTTCATTGGTAATACTTTTACAAGTATTTTCATCCGGAGGAGTTGAAGTGCAATTGTTTTGTGAAACGTAGCATTCAAGGGTTCCAGGGTTCCAGTCACAGTTGAATTGA
>CAZCXV010000008.1:0-31411 GCA_964502815.1 uncultured Gammaproteobacteria bacterium
AACAACCGCCTTTATCGGTTTAAAAATAAACTCAATTGGGTCCTCAATTGTTAAAATGTGGCAAGCCCGATTGGCATTTATTTCATTTAAAACTGCAGCCAGAGTGGTTGACTTTCCCTGGCCAGTTGGGCCAGTGACCAAAACCAACCCTTGCCTTAAGGAAGTAAACTCGTGCAGTATTTTTGGCATTCCCATACTATCAATTGTCGGAATAGTAATCGGAATTCTCCTGAAAGCCACCGCCCAGGAGCCTTTTTGAGTATAAACATTGATACGAAATCTTGCCTGGTCAGAGAAAGAAAAACCTAAATCAATTTCTTTATTTGCAACCAATCTTTGCATCTGCTCTGCAGCCAAAGTTTGGCGGACAAGATCGGCAATTATTTCTGGGTTTAAAATACCAACATTAGCAATTGGCAAAAGCTCTCCATCGACGCGCAAATAGGGTGCTATGCCTGCAACCAAATGCAAGTCGGAAGCTTTATGATCAACAGTTAATTGCAATAAGTCTTTAACATTCATAAGTTTACGTTGAATGTAGCTTCAGCTACTATTCTTTTTATTCCTGTGCCACACGCAACACTTCTTCGATAGTAGTTACTCCCTCAACCGCTTTCATATAGCCGTCCTGTTTCATTGTAATCATTCCTTCCTCTCTTGCCAATTTATCAATCTCAGAAGCAGGTGATCTTTCAAGAATAAGCCTGGAAATCTTTTCAGTTACCGGAATGACTTCATAAATTCCGACTCTGCCCAAATAGCCGGAATTATTATTTTCGGGTGTTGGCTTTCCCCGGTAAAGCTTTACAGGCTTATCAACAGGCAGCATTGACCCCAAAGTATCTTTAATGTCTTGCAAAAGTTTTGAGTCAGGGTCATAAGCCTCCTTAGTTTTTTCATCAATTTTTCGCATTACTCTTTGAGCGACGATGCAAGTTAAAGACGAAGCCAATAAAAATGGCTCTGCTCCCATATCTAAAAATCTAGGAATGGCACCTGCCGCGTCATTGGTGTGCAGAGTTGAAAATACCAGATGACCAGTCAAGGAAGCTTGGATAGCAAGTTCCGATGTTTCTTTGTCTCTGATTTCTCCAACTAGAATAATGTTTGGGTCTTGCCTCAAAAAAGACTTCAGACCATCTGCAAAAGTCAGCCCCGCTCCCGGGTTTACTTGAACTTGATTGACGCCAGAGATTTTATATTCCACCGGGTCTTCGAGAGTGACAATGTTTACTTTAGGAGTATTGAGCCTGTTTATCAGGGAATAGAGAGTTGTAGTTTTTCCAGAACCCGTGGGTCCGCAAATAATAATAATTCCGTGTGGTCTTAAGATGCCATCTTCCAAATTTTTTAGAGCTCTGCCCCTTAATCCCAATTCCTGAAGAGTGGGCACTGCACCCGATTTTTTAAGAAGTCGCATGACAATTTTTTCTCCCCAAGTAGTCGGAAGCGATGAAACACGCAAATCTACTTCCTGATCCTGGGTTTTAAAATTGAATCTGCCATCTTGAGGAACTCTTTTTTCATCGATTTTCATTCCTGAAAGGATTTTGATTCTGGAAATCAAAGCTTCATGTAAAGAGATGGGGATTGTCAGTTTTTCCTGTAAAATGCCGTCTATGCGATAACGGACGCGAGTCAACCTCTCCTGGGGTTCAACATGAACATCTGAAGCCCGGCCGCGCATTGCAAACTCCAAAATATGGGTCACAATTTCGCTTATTTTTTCCTCTCTAATAATGCCAGTCCTTTGGCTTATATCCAAAGTTCTCACTCTGTCCTTATCCTGGCCAACTTCTTTCATAGCAGCAGTCACTTCTTGAGATAGGGAAGTGGCATACTTTGACACTAAAAAGTCGTTTAACATTGAAAGCTCTGCGGCAAAGGGCTTAACGCGTAGTCCAGTTTTTTGCTCTACAAACTCAATCGCAGTCAGATCCAGGGGTTCGGCCATAGCCAAAGAAAGTTCTTTTTTTACCAGATCAACTGCAACCGGAATGATTTTAAATTTGTCTGCAGTTTCCTGGGGTAAAATTGCCAGAGATTCCGGATTTACAGGGGCGGTTGACAGATCAATATAGGGAATGTTGTAAAAAGCAGCCTTAGCTCTAACAAGCGCTCCTTCAGAAACTAAATTTTGATCTTTTATAATATCCTCTTCACTTTTTCCGGTTTGAATTCCAAGCATTTTAATTTGCTCAGCAATACTGGCTTGAAGTGAGCCTTGAGACAAAAGAATATCAACTAAAGAATAACTCCCATTTGAGCTCTTTGCCTGGGCAGTAGGGTTCATATGATCATTTTGGCACAAAAGGATATATCTATCAAGAATTGAAAAAAAGATGTCATCTATCTACAAGAAATAGAATAGACTCTTGACATCTGTCAAAAGTAATGCTACTGTTAGTCCCATATGATTATCAATATTCAAAAAGCTGAAATAGCGGCCAAAAGTATGTTGGAAAGTTTGGGCGTAGACCTCAAGGACCCCAATTATCAAGGAACTCCAAAAAGATTTATTGAAGTCTTAACAGAATTTACTTCCTCACTGCATGAGGATTCCAATGTACATATTGACACTTTTTTCGGCAAAGTCTTTCCAAAACACTCTGATCTGAAAACTCCCTACAAAGGCATGCTCGTTCAGTCTCCAATACGAGTTTATTCGTTATGTTCACATCATTTGCTCCCGATAATTTACGATATTGCTTTTGCCTATATACCAGCTGATGGTAAACAAATAGGTTTCTCCAAAGTTGTGAGAATTTTGGAGCATATTGCAAAAAGACCGATGAACCAAGAAGACTTCACTCAGTTTGCAATCGAGCTTTTTCAGAATAAACTCCAACCAAAAGGAATAGCTCTGGTTGTTTCTGGCGTCCACATGTGCATGAAAATGCGAGGCGTATACAGTGAAACTGTAAATAAAACTTCTGCAGTCAGAGGAGATTTTAAAGACTATGAGCGCACGAGAGACGAATTTCTATCTCTGGCAACAAATTTTAGCCACCCACTCTAGATACTTATTCAAAGTTATGAAGAAAATAAATACTCAAATAAACAAAACAATTAAACCCGACATAGAAATCGAGTACAAATTTCAAATAGTTGACTTAAGAACTTTGAAAGCACTTTTGAGTAAGAAATTTACGAAGAAAAAATTACATCAGTATCAATCAAACGTCATATTTGACAACCCTATGAGATTAATGCAAAAAACTGATGGACGAATAAGGGTACGTACAAAAGGTCAAAGTGGCTTAAAAACATTAACTTATAAAAAGCCACTGGCGCCTATAAATGGTGCCAAGAGAGAAATTGAACATGAGATTGATTTTGTCGACACCACAAACCAAATAGAAAAAATTTTGGCAGCGATGGATTTTGTGCCAACAACTAGTTATGAAAGATATCAAAGTGAATGGCAAAGTGAAGGTGTCCATTTGACAATAGATGAATATCCATATGCAAATTTTCTAGAAATTGAGGGTGAAGAAAAAAAGATAGGTAAAATTGCTAAAATTTTAAACTTTAATATTAAAAATGCTTTGATACAACCAGCCGACACGCTTTTTCAAAAATGGAGAAAGGAAAGAGGTTTACCTTTTAAACCTCACATGAAATTCGATGACTACTGCAACTAAGAGAAAAAATTCTGTTAATAAAATTATTAATGATTTCACTGGCAGGAAGAAAATTCCAAAACACGAATTTGACAGCTTGAAACTGGTTATTGAAAATGTGCCCAACTTTACTATAAAAAAGCATTTGAATATTCTGTTGTGGTTTGACTATTTACACAAAATTGAAACTATTGGTTGGAGACCAAACAATCTGACAAGAAAAATTACTAAGTTGCTACAAGATTCGGAAAAATATCCAATCAATTTCTATTCTCTCTTCTGTCCGTCATATAAAAAAGGTATTGGTATGCACGGATTTAGAACTGATGCCGTGGGTGATACTACGATTTGGGGGGTAAAAATGCTTTTAGAAATAGAGCGTTTTACAAACTTCCTAGGGTTTAAGACAACCAAACCCGAGGCAATATTTTTTGATTTAGCAGTTGAACAGCCAGAAAAATCTTTAGCAGAACTGGATGACTTGGAAGCAAATATTGTCAATTTCAAAAAGCAAATCCCAAATAGTATTGCCTTCAAAAAATTAAGTCAGGTGTACCCTGTACTTGCTGATGTTGTAGGATACCAAGGCGTAAAACTAAATCCACTCCCAATCCCAAATAAAATTTTCTTAAGAATAATTGAACGAGGACAAAAATTCTATCAACTGTTTGGTTGGAGCGAGGCACAAATCCTAGAAAGATCGAGAGTAATTGCTTCAAGTGAAGGCCTCGTTGGTTACATTCTTCGAGACAGTAAACCAAATGGCATTATGGTCTATACACCAACAATGTTAGAAAGAGCTAGTATTTATTCGGGTAGAAGGCAAAATGATCCATTACCGATAATTTTTCCCAAACATGATGAATAGAAGTGACATAAAAACCAATTGGCAACTAGGGCTTGTAGTTATATGTAGCTAAAACGCTCTTTTTCTAGAGAAAAGTAAGTGCAAAACTTACCAAGTCCACAATTATATTTTTAAGTCTTTAAATATTTTTATAGTTTCCTCAAATTGTCCAGGAAAAACAAAATACTTTTCAAATTCACCGCGTTTGATCCATTTTATTTTTCTGATTTCACCAGGGTCTGGTTGCAGTTTTTCTTTATCTCCCAGATATTTAACTAG
This sequence comes from uncultured Gammaproteobacteria bacterium, assembly GCA_964502815.1. GTDB lineage: Bacteria > Patescibacteriota > Microgenomatia > UBA8517 > UBA8517 > JBBTWO01. The sequence goes on from CAZCXV010000008.1 coordinate 4,750, forward strand.
AAAATGACTTGCAGACTGACCTCTAAAAAGCTCCTTCTTTTCTTTTAGTCTTTTTATTATCACAGAATTTGGCCATTCATATCGACTAATGATTTTACTTTCTCTAATGATTTTGAAATCTCTCGATCCAAGCTCTTCATATAACTCTCTAAGAAGTGCTTCTTTTGCAGTTTCTCCTTGATCTATACCTCCACCGGGGAAATTCCACTGATTTTGGCCGTAACCAACCAACTGGTCCACTAAAAAATTGCCCTTGGAATCAATAATGACTCCACAGACCTTTTTCCTATACCCAAGATGATGAAATTTTTTTAAAAATAAAACATATAAATATTGCAAAAGACTAATCTTCTCAAGATTTGGTTCAAAAAATTTCATTTTTACATCTTTATCCTACTCTTTTTTCACTTGCAAGTTCCAAAAGTGACTGTAGAGGCTAGCTGTGTTTAACAAAAGTTCTTTGTGGGTTCCTACTTCTGCAACTCTGCCTTTTTCCATAACTACAATTTTATCTGCCCGGGAAATTGTTGACAGCCTGTGGGCAATAATGAAAGTGGTTTTATCTTTAACCGCTTTCCAAAAAGCATCTTGAATTAATTTTTCTGATTCCGAGTCAAGTTGACTTGTGGCTTCGTCAAAGATAACAATGTCAGGATTTGACAAAATCATTCTGGCAATGGCCAAACGCTGTTTTTGTCCCCCAGAAAGCTTGATCCCTCTTTCTCCTACATGGGTGTCATATTTTTTGGGCAGGCCTTCAATAAATTTGTCCAAGTTGGCGAGTTTGGAAGCAGCTTTAATCTCTTCTTGGGTAGGATTATTTTTTCCATAGCCTATGTTGTAACCAATAGTATTGTTGAAAAGAATTGGCTCCTGGGGAACCACTCCCATAAAAGATCTTAATCTCGATTTGGAGAACTCCTTGATATTAATGCCGTCTATTAAAATGCTTCCCGAATCAACATCAAAAAAACGCATTAAAAGCCTAACCAAAGTTGTTTTACCTACACCACTTCGACCGACAAGAGCAATTGATTCTCCGGGTTTTGCCCGCAAAGAAATGTTTTTAACGGCTCTAGACTTTCCTTCTTTATAGGAAAAGGAAACATTGTCAAATTCCACATCTCCCATAACGTTTTCCACCTTTCTTTCATTTTCCGGATCTTTAACAGTTACATCAAAGTCTAAAATATTTAAGTAACTGTGCATGTCAGAGTAATTTTTAGCGATATTTCTAAAGCTCCACACAAGATCATATATTCTTGGATAGAAAGAATTGAGAAATCCAACTACCAGGATAAAATCGCCAACACTCATCGCGTTTACAGTTGTTGATTTCAAACTAAAGAGGAGAATTACAAAAATGCTCAAGTTAATTATTGAGTCCATACTCACATCTAAGAATCTAAAAGAATTGCCATATTTCCATAGAGTTCTCATCCAACCCTTGAAAGCTGTATTCAACCTATCTATCTCCCATCTTTCCTTCGCAAACAGCTTCACAGTTTCATAATTTATTAAATTGTCGACGATTATTCCTGAGATATTATCTTCTTCTTCATTAAACTCACTTCTGGTTTTGACGTTATAGGCAACAATATACCGGGTGATAAATATTGAGATCGCAAAGGTTGCAATGGCAATGATAGAAATCCAAATATTAAGTTTAGAGAAGAAATAGACCATTACACCAAACCCAATCAAGACCTCCAATATTCGATGGTGAATCTGGTGAAACAGATCAAAGAACGACCCATCACCTCGTTTGACCGCACTAATTAAGGAACCCGTGCTTTTACTTGAATGAAATGCAAAATCGAGTTTTTGGATTTGCTTAACAACTGCAACTCGTGCATCCTTTGCCGACTCAAAAAGAATATAATCTCCAACTATAAAGTTTATAACCGAAAAGACCGCAGTTAGGACTCTAGTCAATAGGTATAGAATCAGCACATTAAACAAAACACCATAGTCCCTAGAGGGAATTGCCTCAACAAAAAGCTTGTAGAAATAAGGCTGAACTCCATGGAGAATACTGGTTACAACTACCAGCAAAAGAAAACCAAAGAAAATGACTTTTCTCTTCAGCAAGAAACTGTAATAGACTTTAAATGTTTTAAACATTTTTGTTTCTCCCACAGCAAAAATAGAACCCATTCTTTTGTGGCCTTTTGCCAGGGAGATAATTATATTGTAAGGGTTTCTTACTATAGATTCAAGAAAAATATTGTAAACTTCATCTATGCACGCCTTTTTGATCGTTGGCAGCCAAAATAATCAGATTGAAGGCAAAATTGCTGATTTACTGACTGAAAAAAAGTCCATTAGGCTTAACTTCAATTTGCAAAAAATTGCCGATGTTAAAGAGCTAAAGACCATAACCAAAGTTAGTTTTGGCCAAAAGACAGGAATTGTCATCCCAAATTTTGAAAACGCTACCGATGAAGCTCAGAACTCCTTTCTAAAATCCCTTGAAGAACCGCAAAAAAATATTTTCTATATCTTGATCTCAAACAACTTGAATGGAATTTTGCCAACTATTATTTCACGATGCGCAGTACTTGAAATAAATTCAAAAATTGAAATTTCAGATCAAGAAAGAGAGGTTGTTCAAATAATATTAGACTCTTCAATAGGGGGTAGGCTTAGTTTTGTTTCTAAAATAAAAGATAGATTAGAAGCGATTGAATTTATAAATACACTTTTGGCTGTAGGCCACGATCTCTTGATACAGGGAAAAATAAACATCAAAACCATCGAAGAGGCACAAAAGACTTTGAAGGCTCTGAAAGCCAACGGTAATATTTCTCTCCAACTGACAAAATTTATAGTAAATTTAAACAGAAGCTAATGCGAAGTGTTTATTATCAGGATGGATTTTTTGCAAATCTTCAATCTGGTCGGTATGTTTTGAAGTTCTATTGTCTAAAATATCTATAGACACCTCCATATCTTCCATTTTTTTCAAAAGTTTAGTTGTTTGTTCATAAAATTCATCTTTTGAAGGAAGAGAACCGAGTTTTTCGGTAAATTTTTCTTCTAGCTTCTCGTCTAGAGTCACTTCGATCAAGCCTTTAATTGCATCAAGATCATCTTGAGTTAAATTTGCCATATTTCATTAAATCACTTTCTTTAGAATTTACAAGATATCTAAATATATCAAGTTGAGCTTTGAGGCTAAAAAGAGTAAAATGAATGAAAGGAATGTTATCTGCAATACGCACCATTGCCAATTTGTAATTGACAATGTAGTATTAGATTCGCAATGCCAACAAAACAAAGTTATGACGCTAGTCAAATTCAAGTTCTTGAGGGCTTGGAACCAGTCAGAAAAAGACCTGGAATGTATATCGGTTCTACCGATAATCGCGGACTGCATGAATCCTTAAGAGAAATTATCGACAACTCCGTCGATGAATCGTTTGCCGGAACTGCGTCTGAAGTTTGGGTAAAAGTACTTGACGACCACACTGCAATAGTTCGTGATAACGGCAGAGGGATTCCAGTGGACAAACACACTTCGGGTGTTTCAGCCCTAGAACTTACGATGACCAAACTGCATGCTGGGGGCAAATTCGGGGGAGGAGCATATAAAATTTCTGGAGGTCTACATGGCGTGGGTGCATCAGTTGTGAACGCGCTTTCCAGTTACTTTATGGTCGTGGTTTTAAGAGATAACAAAGCCTATCTCCAAGAGTACAGTGAAGGTTTTCCAAAGGCAGCCGTTAGGGAAGTTAAACAAGACAAACTTGATGAACTCCTGCCTAAAGAGTGGAATATAAAAGTAGACGGTGGAATGACTGGAACGATTACCAAGTTTACAATTGACAAAAACATTTTCAAAGACACTAAGCTTGACGATAATAAAATTAAAACACTTCTTAGGGATAGAGCTTATTTGGTAGCCGGCCTTACTTTTAATTTCAACGACGAGAGAAACGGAGAAGAGATGCATTACTACTTTGAAGGAGGCATCAAAACTATGGTTGCCCATTCAAACCGCGACAAGCAAATTCTAACCGACGTCATCTATATACAAAAAGAAGACGATACTATTTCTTGTGAGGTCGCCATCCAATACACCGACGCCTACTCAGAGAACTTAAAGGGTTTTGTTAATGGTATTAACACTGTTGACGGCGGAACTCATGTAACAGGGTTCCGGATGGCTTTAACCAGGTCACTTTCAGATTACGCCAAAAGACTTACAGGCAACGGAGTTGAATTAACAGGAGATGACATGAAAGAAGGCCTATCTGCAATTGTCTACGTCAAAATGCCCTCAGAATCCTTGCAGTTTGAATCCCAGACCAAGGCAAAATTAAATAATCCAGAAGTCCAAGGTTTTGTCATGAGTGCAGTCAAGGAAGGCTTGGATACCTACCTTGAAGAACACCCCCAAGACGCAAAAAAAATAATTGAAAAGATTTCTCTTGCAGCTAAAGCCAGGCTTGCAGCCAGAGCAGCAAAGGACGCAGTTCTTAGGAAAGGCGCGCTTGAAGGTGCAACTCTACCTGGACTTTTGGCAGATTGTCAATCATCAGATCCTTCAATTTCAGAATTATATATCGTCGAAGGGCCATCAGCAGGTGGATGCTTTTCAGGAGATACAAGAGTTGCCTTAGCAGACGGCAGAGACCTGTCTTTCAACAAATTAGTTAAAGAGCATAAAAAAGGAAAACAGAACTACTGTTATACAATTTTGGCTAATGGATCAATAGGAATTGTACCTATAATGCACCCGAGAGTTACCAAAAAGAATGCAGAAGTAATAAAGGTAACTCTAGATAATGGAAAAGAAGTAATTTGTACCCCAAATCATTTGTTCATGTTAAAAGATGGGAACTACAAACAAGCTAAAGACTTAAAGATAACTCACTCATTAATGCCACTTCGCAGACAGTACTCAAGATTAGGAAAGAGAATCACTATTGAAGGGTATGAATTAGTATTTGACCCTTACAAATACAGATGGATCTTTACCCATATGCTATCTGACCAATATAACCTTGATAATGGCGTCTATACTCTAGACAATGGACAACATAGACACCATAAGGATTTTAACAAAAAAAATAATAATCCAGATAATATTGTCAGATTAACAAAAGATGAGCATCTAAAACTCCACAATGATATATTAAAAATGACTATACATAGGCCCGATGTAAAGGAGAAAGTAGCAAAACTGCATCAAACTCCAGAATTTAGAGAGAAGATAAGACAGGCGATGACTACTCCCAAAATGAGGAAAATGCTTAGCGAAAGAGCAAAAAAACAATGGGAGAATCAAGAATACAAGAAATACATGGGGCAAAAGTATATGGAATTTTATAATTCTAATGAAGAATACAGAAGAAAAAACATCAAAATACTGCAAGAAGCACACAAAAAATACTGGATGAATCCTAAAAACAGAAAAAATCAAGCTCAAGCAGTTAAGATGCTTTTTGAAAATAATCCAGAACTCAGGAAAAAATATCATGATATGGCTACAGACCAGTGGAAAGATATAAAACTTCGAGAGTGGAGAAGATTAGAAACTCAAAAACAATGGACAGATGAATTTAGACTGAAGAGAAAAGAATCTTATAACAAAACTTATCTCAATAAAGGTCTTCATGCTTTGCACGAAATTCTTTTAGTTTCAAGCAAAGTAGATAAAAATAAGTACGAAAATCTAAGAAGAGAAACAAACGACAAATCCTTAGTCAAATACGAGACCTTAATCTCAAGGTTCTTCAATGGTCACGAAGACAAACTTCTCGAAGCAGTTCAAAATTATAACCACAGGATTATGAAAGTTGAATTTCTAAGTGAAAAAATTGATGTGTATGACTTGGAAATTGAGAAAACTCACAATTTTGCCTTATCAGCAGGAATATTTGTTCATAATAGTGCCAAGCAGGGGAGAGATCGAAAACACCAGGCGATTTTGCCGCTTGGGGGAAAGATTCTAAACACCGAAAGAGCACATTTAGATAAGATAATAAAATCGGAGGAAATTAAAAACCTAATCATTGCCTTAGGAGCTGGAATTGGAGACTCCCTAAATTATGAAAAATTAAGATATCACCGAATTATTATTATGGCTGATGCTGATGTTGACGGTGGACACATTAAAACACTTTTATTGACATTTTTCTTTAGACACATCCCAGAAGTAATAACCAGAGGACATTTATATGTGGCTTTGCCGCCTCTATATAAGCTCTGGGCCGGGAAAGAAATCCATTATGCATACACCGAAGAAGAAAAAGATGAGACTATCAAAAGTAACAAAGATAAAGTTTTTAAAATACAAAGATACAAGGGTCTTGGGGAAATGAACCCCCAACAATTATGGGAAACTACTATGGATCCAAAGGTAAGAACTTTAAAGCAGGTGACCATTGAGGACGCAGATAAAACAGATCAACTTTTCACTATTCTTATGGGGGAAGAAGTTCCACCTAGAAAGAAATTTATCCAAACTCATGCAAAAACCGCCACCTTGGATATCTAATCCTAAAGTAATATAATAACTAAGAGACATGGCAGATTTTAATAAAGTTCTTGATCCAGGAGACTGGCAAAACGGAAACGTTAACACAGTCGTTGAAATTTCTTTGGGTTCAACTCTAAAGGTTGAATACCGCAAAGCCACCGCAACCTTTGAAATAGACAGAGTTGAGCCAGATATTTTTGCAAAACCTACTAACTACGGCTTCATTCCCCAAACTTTGGATGAAGACGGAGACGAACTTGATACCTTAATAGTAATAAATCAGCCGCTACCAACAGGCGTATATTTGAAAGCCAAAATTATTGGAATTTTAAACTTTGAAGATGATGGGGAAATGGATCACAAGATAGTTTGTGTACCGTCAGACAACAGAAATACAGGGAGTATGATTAACACTATTGAAGATCTGGGAGAAAATTGGAAAAAACAAGTAGAATTTCACTTCAGCCACTACAAAGATTTGAAAAAACCAGGCAGCACCATTGTGCAAGGCTGGGGGGATGTTGAGGCTGCCAAAAAAATTATTGAAGAATCTATAGACAGATACCAAAAAACCAACACTTCAAACTAAGCAAGAAAGAATATAAATTTGTTAAAAGTAATTTCTTTAACCGTAGGTCAGCTGCAAACAAATTGCTACATAGTATATGACGAACAAATTCTTGATAATCAAAACCAATGTATTGTGATCGATCCTGGAGATGACGGCCAATATATTACCACAACTCTATTGGACAAAAACTTGAATCCTAAAGCAGTTATTGCCACTCATGGCCATTTTGACCACGTTTTGGCTGCAATGGAGTTAAAGCTGATTTTTAAGATTCCTTTTATTATGAAAAAGGAAGACCAATTTCTTTTAGCCAGGCAAAAAGATACCGCAGAGTATTTTCTGGGTGTCAAAGCAGACCCTCCCGCAAGTGTTGATATTGACCCAGTTGATGGGGGAGAGATAGAGGTAGGTAAGACAGCTCTAAAAATAATCGAAACGCCAGGCCATACTCCTGGAAGCATTTGTCTGGCACACGATGAGGAAAAAATGCTTTTTGTTGGCGACTTGCTATTTGCAGACAGAAGACAAGGAGAAGCAACTCATAAATACAGTAATCCATTTAAACTTCGGGTATCAATTGCCAAAATCAAGAAAAACTTCAAAGGCTATACAGTCTATCCAGGCCACGGCGACATTTTTACTCTTTAGAAGATTATCTTAGCTCAAAAACAACGTTCACAGTTTTTGTCGCAGTTTGTGTTCCTGGCTCAATTGGAGCCGACTGTTCTCTGCCACTTCCTTTTGCCAAATCGAAAGCCATTGGATAAATTGGCCCTGAAAATCCTTCATTGACAGTTATTACCTTTCCAAGTTTTCTGCCAACGGCTTGGGCTGTTTTTTCTGCTTTCTGTTTTGCATCCTTTACTGCCAACTCCATTAATTCGCTGTCATTGTCTTGGTCTGGATCCAAAGAAAAATTAGGGCCTGTTACTTCTGTTGCGCCAGATCTATTAAGGGTATCGGTTAGTTTGGAAGCGTTGTCGACATTTCTTAAAATAATCGAGATTGAGTTTGTTGCTAGCCACTTTCCTGGCACTATCTGTTCTGGGTAGGTAAGAAGTAGTCTATCTTGTTGTTCATAAGTGCTTACTTGTTGAGTTTGGATATCTTTTTGGTCAATCCCCAGTTTTTTAACTTCCTCGATTGTCTGGGTCATTTTGGAATTGACTTCATTAATTGCTATTTGTTTGTCATCATTATACACAGTAACACCGGCGCTAAAAGTAGCTATTTGAGATTTTTGCTTGAGTTTTGCCTCACCAGTTACTGTAATTGTCGGAGCTGTTCCAAATTCAATTTGTCCCCAATTAACTCCCGACCAGGGAATAAGTCTTGCACCAACAAGTAAAAAGATTGCCAGAAATAGGGCAAAAACAATTGGCCTTAAAAGATCTTTGAGGGAATAATCATTCATCTTTTCCAGTATCTTAGATTAGCACCCCCGTGCTATAATTGTCTAGTCCGCTTTCTAAGCGGGCTTTTTTACGCCAGAATATGAAAACAATCCGGAATATCGCCATTATAGCTCACGTTGACCACGGCAAAACCACTCTGGTTGATGCTTTACTGCGCCAAACCCATACCCATTTGAATAAAGAACAAGCTCAGGAATCGATGATTATGGACTCAAACGAACTTGAAAAGGAAAGGGGGATTACCATTTTTTCCAAGAATGCTTCAGTTGTTTACTCATCGCCTGGGGCAGGCGATGTAAAAATAAACATCATCGATACTCCTGGCCACGCTGACTTCGGCGGGGAAGTGGAGCGAGTTTTGAATATGGCCGATGGCTGTCTTCTTTTGGTTGACTCTAAAGATGGTCCCAAACCTCAAACTAGGTTTGTCTTAAAGCAGGCTTTAAAAATGAATCTGCCAATTATAGTAGTTATCAATAAAATTGACAAACCCGACGCCAGACCAGACTGGGTCATTGGCCAAACATTTGATCTGTTTGTAGATCTGGGAGCTGGTGAGGAAAAGGCTTTCTTCCCAACTATCTACGCCTCTGGAAAAGACGGCCTTGCGGGGAGAGAAGAGGATATCAGCAAAATGAAAGACATCACTCCAATATTCGAGATGATTATTGATAAGGTTCCAGCGTCTTCAGGAGATCCAGATAAACCATTTCAATTTCTGGCAACCAGTATTACTGGAGACAACTTTAAAGGCAGAATTGCCATTGGTAAAATCTACAATGGCCGAGTAAAAGCAGGTCAAGACATTGTCCACATTGACAGAGAAGGCGCTACTCAAACTGCCAAAGTAACTTCCTTAATGGTCTATAAAGGGCTAGAACGAGTAGACATTGCCGAAGCCCAGGCTGGAGACATTGTGGCTATCTCAGGGGTTACAGATGTCAATATTGGCGAAACATTTGCCGATCCGTCTGACCCGCAAGCCTTACCGCTTCTTTCGATTGAAGAACCAACAGTTAAAATGACTTTTAGGGTGAATTCTTCTCCATTTGCCGGAAACGAAGGTGAGTTCAAAACCGCTCAACACATTAGAGCCAGACTTTTCAAGGAATTAGAAACTGATCTAGCCTTAACAGTTGAAGAAAACGGCAAAGGGGGCTGGGCAGTGGCCGGAAGAGGAGAGTTACACTTGGCAATCCTAATTGAAAGACTTCGAAGAGAAGGCTACGAGTTTGAAGTTTCCAGACCACAGGCCGTAGTAAAGGTAGTTAATGGTGTTAAAATGACGCCTTTCGAAAAAATTTATATTGAAGTGCCAGAGGCCTCAACCGGTACAGTTATTCAAAAAATGGGTATTAGACACGGAAAACTAATCAATATGTATACCGACAACGCCATTACCTTTTTGGAGTTTGAAATTGCTACCAAAGAATTGGTTGGCTTTAAAAGCGAATTTTTGACCGATACTAAGGGAATGGGAATTATGAATAATATCTTTGATGAATTTAAAGAAGACACAATTGAAATGCACCAAAGACAATTTGGTTCACTTGTTGCTCATGAAACCGGAGAAACCAGGCTGTATGGCTTGGTAAATGTCCAAGATAGGGGACAGTTATTTGTTGGCCCAGGGGAGAACGTGTATAAAGGCCAAGTCGTTGGCAGAAACTCCAGAATTGAGGATATTTCAGTCAATGTCTGTAAAGAAAAAAAACTTTCCAATATGCGGTCAAAAGGAGATGGACCAATGGATCACTTTAACACTCCCTACAAAATGAGCCTAGAGGAAGCCTTAGAATATATTGATGACTCTGAGCTTGTAGAAGTAACCCCAAAAAGCATTAGAGTCAGAAAAAGAGTTTTGGATGAAAAAGAATACAAGAAACAAAAGAATTTGGAAAAGAATCAATAACCTTCACAGAAATAGCTTCCAACTAATGTAGAACTTGATAGATTGGTTTCTTTTGAAATAAACACTGAGGCATTTCCACCATCAAGATTAATTGCGTCTGCAATGTCTATATTTATTTCCTTTTCAAACCTAGTTAGAAGTGTCGGGGTGTCTATTAACTTTGGTCCCATAAAGGATGAATCTGTTTCTGAAAGTGAAATAAAATAGAGTTCATTTGTTCCGGTTACAGCTGCAACAATTCTTCTTGCCGGTGTATCGTTTTTAATAGCCAGTTTTTTTTCTGCGTCATTTTCAATTAGTAAAGGCCCATTTTGCAGAGCAATTCTTAACCTGTCTTTGGGAACTGAAGGGGTAATTCTTGGTGTTGCGAAGTCATTAACGCTTAAAACGCCATTTGCTAAGGCCGACTTTTTAAAACCCTGCATCTGCTGATATTGGGAAATAAACATCCCAGTTGGTTTGTAGTCGGTGGTGTAAAATCCTCCATTAACCAGTGTTTGACAGTTGTATTTTTCTTTTGCCTCCGTGTGGGTAAGTTTTTCACTAAAGTTGGCAATTAGTTTCAAATTGTCAATTTTTTCAACTTTTACAAAACTGACTAAAATATTTCTGTCATCAACTTTAAATTCCAAAGGTTTATTAACTCCCAGAACGTTTTTTAAGTTATCCGATTTTTCTTGAGAGTTGGAAGCCAGGTTAATGTTTGTATCGGGCTTTAGCTTATTTGAAAACAAACTTGTCTTTGAAAAAGCGATAGAAAAGATCAGAACCAAAAAAGTTGTTAATATTTTTTTCATTAAGATAATAATTTAACTTACCCAGAAGAAAGGAAAATGTCAACCCAAAAGTTGCTTCAATTTTTGGATGCTTTCAAAATCATGAATAGAAACAGGCAGGACACTATCTGAAACTTTGGCCAATTTTTTGATCCTTTCCTTTACTTCTTTGACTGTTATTAAATCTGTTTTGGTTAAAAAAATAACTTCCTTTTTTGCTAGAAGTTTTGAATTGTAGGCAGCCAATTCCTCCCTAATTGTTTTGTAATCAGAAACAGGATCCAAAGATTCCGAAGAAATGCAGTGCAGAAGCAACTCCACCTTTTCAATATGTTTTAAAAATTTTATCCCAAGACCTTTTCCTTCGTGCGCACCTTCAATAAGACCAGGAATATCAGCAATGATTTTGTCACCCAATACTCCCAAGTTAGGGGAAAGAGTAGTAAATGCATAACCTGCTATTTTTGGTTGTGCATTAGTTAATTCTTTTAGCAGACTACTTTTACCTGCATTAGGAAAACCAATTAGGCCATAATCAGCCAAAAGCTTTAGGGTTAATTGCAAATTTCTGGTTTGGCCAACTTCACCTTTTTTGGCAAACTTTGGCGTGGTAAGAGTTGGACTTCTAAATTCCCAATTCCCCAATCCTCCTTGGCCTCCTCTACAAAGAAGCATTTTCTGACCCGGTCTTCTTAAGTCCCATTCTTGTCTTGTTTCCAAATCTTTTAAATGGGTTCCAATAGGCAGCTTTACTTCAATATCTTTTCCAGAATGACCCGACATTTTCTTTTTGTCTCCAGGAATGCCATCAACAGCTGATATAAAGGGCTTGGCAGAAAATTGGTTGAGTAGGGTCAAGTCGGAAGCTCCAACAATATATAAATCTCCTCCGTCTCCGCCATTACCGCCATCTGGCCCTGATTTGGCCATTTTTCCAAAGGAAACTTTGCCATTACCCCCATTTCCACCTTTAAAAATAACCTGGATTTCATCAATAAGCATATATACCTATTATACCTTGTTGAGGCTCCTTAAAACAGAAATAAAGCACATCCTCTGCTATACTTCTCACATGCGAACAAAACTGCAAAAACTTCTTGAAAAGCTGGAAAATGAAATAGCTAGAGTTGAAGTTATAAATAAAGTAGTCAAAGAGGATGCTGATTCAATTAGCCGAGCTGCGCCTGCTTCACCTTCAACATCAGGAGATCGATATCACGCAGAACAGCAGGCTTTAATGGGCCAAGAGAAGCTTCAAAGACTAATAAACTTGAAACTGGAAGTGGAGGAAAGTATTAAAAAGTCAATTCCTAATAGTATTAAACCAGTTTCATATGTTGTCCTAAAAGACAGTAAAGGAAATGAAACAGAAAAATACTTAGCCGACACTTCAACCAATTATTCAATTTCAACTAATTCGCCAATTGGCCAGAAAATACTTGGCAAAAAAGTAGGAGAAAGGTATGAATATGAAATTGAAGGAATTAGGCAATCTGGTGTTATCATCTCTATAGAATAATGAACAAACTCACACTGGAAATAAAAAATGAATTGGCCAAATATGCCAGCAAGGAAAAAGCAGAATTTCTCCCTAATTTTTTTAAAACTGGTAAGGGACAGTATGGCGAGGGGGATGTTTTTATTGGCGTGAGTGTTCCAGATACCCGAGCCGTCGCCAAAGAGCATAGTAATGCACCGCTTAAAATAATTGATGAATTATTGTCTTCCAAAATTCATGAGGAAAGACTTCTGGCTCTTTTAATCCTAGTGCAAAGATATGACCAAGAAGATGAAAATGGTAGGGAGGGATTATATAAATACTATCTGAAAAAAACCAAAAAAGTAAACAATTGGGATTTGGTTGACTTGTCAGCAGAAAAGATAATTGGTAGATATTTGTTTGACCACCCCAAATTAATTGCCACCTTAAATAAATTGGCAAAATCAGAAAACCTTTGGGAAAGAAGAATTTCAATTCTTTCAACCTACTTTTTTATTAAAAACCGTAAATTTGAAAAAACATTGGAGATTGCAAGAATTCTACTCAAAGACAAAAACGACCTAATTCACAAGGCGGTTGGTTGGATGTTGCGGGAAGTAGGCAATAGAGACAAAAAAACAGAAGTTGAATTTTTAAGAAAACATTACAAAACCATGCCCAGAATTGCCCTTAGATATGCTATCGAAAAGTTTCCCGAAAACGAACGGAAAGCCTTCCTGCAAGGGATAATTTCAGCATAACATATTTTTCCTAAAAAAAGGATCTTTATTTTTTGGTTTTATCTAACTTATAATCTTTTCAATGTCTATCGAGTGTACAGTAGAAGAAAGAAATCCTTTTCAAAACTCTATTTTTCCAATCCCTAAGGAATCTTCAAACAACATTCCCTATAACGACCAGCAGTTAGGACGAATCAATAAAGGTAAAATGAAACGATTTCCAAACAGCAAAAAACAAAGAAGGCCATGAGGTTTAAAGATCAAAGAGAATGGTACAAAGAAATGCAAAGAACCTATGGTATTAGGCACCCCAGATCCAGACCAGAAGATAATATCGGCAGAATGCAAGATGATGAAACAAGAAGAGTTGTCGAGAGACAAACAACTGATTACAAATTAAACGACCTCCGTAGACAGATAAACGGTGAAGGTAGATCTTCGACTGAAAGAGAATAGAAAATAGTCTACAATTATATTTGTATGATTATTAAATTTTTAGGGGCAGCAGGCACGGTCACTGGTTCTTCATATTTGTTAGCTGGTTCAAAAGGCACAAAACTTTTAATCGATTTTGGCATGTTCCAAGGCCCCAAAGAAATTTCTGACTTAAACCGTGCAAAACTAGGTTTTAATCCCACAGAAGTAACTGCAGTACTTTTAACCCATGCACATTTAGACCATTGCGGCAGACTTCCTTTACTTGCCAATACAAGCTTTTCAGGAAATATTTATATGACAGAACCAACCAGGCTTTTGACTGAATTGGCATTAGTCGATGCCGCCAAAGTTGCCAAAGAAGACAGAAGGCAAAAACCCTTATTTGACGAAGATCAAGTAAATAAAGTAATTGGTTTCATGAAAGTTATTGACTACCACAAAGTTTTTTCAATTTCGGAGTTTGATATAAACTATATTGATGCCGGCCATATTTTAGGTTCTGCTTCGATTGAAATAATCGACACTTCATCTAATCAGAAAATTGTCTTTAGCGGAGATCTGGGTAATAGTCCTGAACCGCTTGAGCTTCCTACCGAATATGTAGACGATGCCGACTTTATAGTTATGGAGTCCACTTACGGAGGCAGGAGCCACTCATCTGAAAATGCAACCCAAGTAATCCAGAAAGAAATAAATACAGTCGAAAGCTTCAATTCGGCTCTACTTATCCCCGCCTTTTCACTTGAAAGAACCCAGGTACTTTTGCATATGATTGACCACCTCAAAAAAGAAGGCAAAATGAAGGCTTCAACTCCAATTTATTTGGACAGTCCCATGGCCATTAAGGCAACTTATATTTATGGTCAGTTTCCAAATCTTTATAACCAAGAATTGTCTGACCACAATAGAAATGACAACCCCTTTGATTTTCCAGGACTTACTTTGGTAGAAAAAGCCAAGGACAGTCTGGCAATTAGTGAAACTAGGGGTACAAAAATAATAATTGCCGGAAGCGGTATGATGAACGGAGGAAGAATATTAAGCCATCTGATAAATTATTTGCCGATTGCGACTACCAGACTTTTGACAGTAGGTTACCAGGCAGAAGGAACAATAGGCAGAAAAATTCTTGACGGAGCTAGGGAAGTTAAAGTCTATGGAAAAATAATTCCTGTGAATGCAAAAATCAGAGAACTGACTTCCATAAGCGCCCACGCAGACGAGCCAAAACTTATTAACTGGCTCTCAAAACCAAAAGGAGTTAAAAAAGTTTTTCTAATTCATGGAGAAAATAAAGCCAGAGACGCTCTAAGACAAATAATTAAATCTCGTCTTTCAATTCCAGAGATTCACTTGCCAAATCTAAACGAAGAAGTAAAATTGGACTAATGAATACAAGCTTCAAACCTTCTTTGTGGATCTCACACTCCAAAATTGCCGATTTTCGTAAATGTCCCAGGCTCTATTTTTTAAGACACATTTATAAAGATCCAAAAACAAAACACAAAATAACTGTTACTTCGCCATCTCTGTCTCTTGGCCAAAGCGTACATGAGGTGATTGAATCTCTGTCTTTCCTACCAGTTGAGGAAAGGTTTGCAATCTCACCTTTGGAAAAACTAGAGCTTGCCTGGCAAAAAGTCAGCGGAGAAGTGGGTGGCTTTTCCAGTGAGAAAGAGGAAAGGGATTATAAAGACCGAGCAACAAAGATGATCCAAAATGTAATTGCTAACCCAGAACCATTACTTAATAAAACTCTAAAGTTAAAAACTGATCCCAAATTAACTGGCCTATCCTGGTATGATTTTGACAAAGAAGAGGCAATCATCTTAAGTGGTAAAGTAGATTGGATAGAATATCTGGAAGACAGTGACTCTTTGCATATAATTGATTTTAAAACCGGCAAAAATGAGGAACAAGGGGATTCTTTGCAGCTGCCAATCTACTATCTCCTTTGTTCAAATTTACAAAAGAGAAACATTAAAAAGATGAGTTATTGGTATTTAGATAGAGAAGAAGGACCCAAAAATATAGCACTGCCAAACATAAAAGAGTCTTTCGCTAAAATTTCTGACATTGCCAAAAGAATAAAACTGGCAACACAGATTGACCATTTTAAATGTCCCAAGGGCAAGGATGGCTGTTTTGCTTGCAGACAAATGGAGGTTGTCCTAAATGGAGAGGGAAAACTAGTTGGTTCAAACAGTTGGCAGGATATTTATATATTGCCTAAACAAATCCTGAAGCAAGAAAAACAACCAGATGAAAAAATAACTGATATTCCTTTTTAACAAATTTAATGAAACATATTGCAAAGGAAATTTATGAATGACCAAGGACGACAAGAGGGGAATTGTTTATTTAGTTGAATCTTCCAACTAAACATGGTTATTATTAGATATGGTAAGAACAAGCTTCGCCAAAATTATTCTTCTAATCCTTATTCTTTCTATTTTTATTAGTGCTTTTTTATTTTTTCTAAACAAAAACAAAAAAATTCAGGAGTTCACTTCAGTGACAAATACAACTGTTCCTCTATATAAAGGGGTGGGGGAGGGTGTTAGAGTTACTGTCTTTGCAGATAATGTAGCTCAAGTCACTGATATTGAAATCACTCCAGATGGCCAAACACTCCTAGCTGCAACTTTGACTGGCAAGATCTATGCATTTCAAAAAATTGATGGGCAGTGGCTAAGGCAAAGCGATCTATTTTTTGATCTTGAGACCTTCCAGCCAGGCTTTCCACCCGAAGAAGCAGGGTTAACGGGCATTGTCCTTGGGGCAGATTTTGAAAAAAGTGGTGATGTATTTTTAAACTATTCTTTTTCTCCAATCAAAAAAACCTATAAAAACAGAGTCACCAGAATTAACTTTACTAAGCTTGGCAAAAAAATTATTGGCTTAAACCCAAAGCTTATCTTTGAAGCCAATACCGATGGCTCTCCAGCCCACCAAATCCAAGATGGAGTAGGGGTAATGATAAAAAACAGCCCTCACATATTATTTGGAATAGGGGAAGGTTTTGAAGCAAAGCGCGCGCTTGATCTAACTAAGGAAGCAGGAAAACTTGTCTTGATAAAAGCCGATGGAAACAGTCCCGAAGGCACAAGGCCTTACGCTAATTCCAAGCTTCAAGCAATTGGCCTTAGAAATCCGCCCGATCTTACCTTATCTCCCTCGGGGCAAATTGCTTTGGTTGATACTGGTCCGGATCATTTTGATAGATTAATCTATGGGAGATTGGTCGATACAAACGGGGAAAATGTAAAAAGATTCAATTTTAATTGGGACGGAACGGAAAAGTCTTTAGAAAAAAATGTTGCCAACCCTTTTGGCTCGGGCAATTTAACTTTGCATAAATGGAAAGAAACTGAAACTCCAGTTGCCCTAAACTTTCTGGATGACAAAAGACTTCTAGTTACACTCTTTGGCAAAACTGGATCTAAAGAGAATAAACCCGGAAAAAAGATTCTTTTGGGAACTATTACTGAAGGCCTTGCAAAAAAAATCTCGTTTAAGACTTTAGTGGAAAGAGATGGAAACGGAGAAGGTCAACTGTCTCAGCCAATTGGCACCGCAGTTGATTCTACAACTGGAGATATTTATTTTGGTGACCTAATGGAAGGTAGAATTTATAAAGTTGTGATCGGGGGTGAATTTTAAAATGAGAAATTTAGTAGTAATTTTATTAGTTATAGTCGTCTTGGGAGGAGCAGGCTGGCTTATTTACAATCAGATAATTAAATCAAACACCTTAACAGTTATTCAAGAAAAAACACTTGAACAGTCAGGACAAACGAACATGGTTGAGATGACCAATATGTCATTTGCACCAAAAACCATAACCATCAAAAAAGGTGAGAGTGTTACTTGGACAAATAAAGACCTTGTAGGACATAGTGCAACCGCAGACGATAATTCTTGGGATACAAACATAATCTCAAATGGCGAAAGTAAGAGTATAAGGTTTGACGTTTCGGGGACTTATACCTACTTTTGCAAACCACATCCCTTTATGAAAGGGACTATCATAGTTGAGTGATAGTCAAGTCTTGCTTTGCCAGCCTCAATCTACTACAATGATTTGCTGGTGAGGTGGAACAGTAAGCTTCGCTTATTTCCATCTTTTTTGATTAATAAATATGGAAATTGGAAAACTACAAACCGCAGAGATCACTTCAGAACTGTCTCAATCATATCTTGATTATGCCATGAGCGTTATTGTGGCTCGTGCGCTTCCTGATGTCCGTGACGGCCTCAAACCAGTACACCGAAGAATCTTATATGCCATGAATTTGATGGGTCTTCAGACCGGCAGTACAACAAAATCTGCAAAAGTTGTTGGAGAAGTGCTGGGGAAGTTCCATCCGCACGGCGATCAAGCCGTATATGACTCTTTAGTCCGTATGGCTCAAGACTTTAACATGAGGTATCCACTAATCTTGGGTCAAGGAAATTTCGGTTCAATTGACGGTGATAGTTCGGCTGCAATGCGTTATACTGAGGTAAAATTATCCTCGATTTCTCAACACATGCTAACTGACATGGATAAAGATACGGTTGACTATACTGATAACTTTGACGGGACTTTAAAAGAGCCAGTGTATCTTCCAGCTCTTTTGCCAAATCTCTTACTAATGGGATCTGAAGGTATTGCCGTTGGCATGGCAACCAAAATCCCTCCACACAATATTAAGGAGGTTATCGATGCGGTGTTTGTCACCATTGAAAAAGGCAAGGCTGTAGTTTTGGAAGAAAAGAAGAGGGAAGAGCAGCATGAATTTGTCATTAAAAAGATCAACTTAGTTGCAGCAGGAACTGAAAAAGAGCTAAACATGGAGGAAGTCAAGCTTTCGGCAGTTACTTTTGAAAGCCATGTTGAACTGGATGAACTGGTAAAAATCCTTCCTGGTCCAGATTTTCCTTCAGGAGGAGCTATCTATGATGCAGATTCTCTAAAAGACGTTTATGCAACGGGCAGGGGAAGAATTGTGGTTCGTGGTATTGCCGAAATTACTGAAGGCGAAAAAGGCAAACAGCAAATTATCATTTCCGAAATTCCGTACCAAGTAAATAAAGCCAAACTGGTGATGAAAATTGCCGAATTAGTTAAAGACAAAAAGCTAGTTGGCATATCTGACCTCCGAGATGAGTCAGACAAAGATGGTATGCGGGTAGTGGTTGATCTAAAAAGAGATTCCAAACCAAAGTCGGTTTTGAACAATCTATATAAACACACGCCTTTGCAGTCAACTTTCCCCGCCAACTTTGTGGCTTTAGTCGATGGAGTTCCCCAAACCGTAAACTTGAAGCTTGTTTTGGTCGAGTATGTCAAACACAGGCAACAGGTAATTACCCGAAGGACTATTTTTGATCTAATGGCAGCCAAAAGACGCGCCCACATTTTAGAAGGTTTAAAAATTGCTCTAGACAACTTGGATGAAGTTATTAAAACAATTCGTTCAAGCAAAACTCAGGAAGATGCCAAAGCAAACTTAATTTCCAAATTTGGCCTATCGGAAATCCAATCAACGGCTATTTTGGACATGCAATTAAGAAGGTTGGCAGCTCTGGAAAGAGAAAAAATTGAAAAAGAATACGAAGAGATTAAAAAAATGATCGATAATCTGATTGCCATCTTAAAAGACCCCGACAAAATCCTAAAAATTATCACAAATGAGCTTGCAGAAGTAAGAGCTAAGTTTGGAGACGAGAGACGGACCAAGATTTATAAAGCCAAAATAGGGGAATTCTCGGAAGAGGATCTTATTGCCAAAGAAGATACTTTAATCACCATCACTAAAACTGGTTATATTAAAAGAGTCCCAAGATCTACCTTTAAAGCCCAAAAAAGAGGTGGCAAGGGAGTGATGGGTATGACTACCAAAGATGATGATGAAATAGATTATCTAACCGCTGCAACCACCCACGACACCATTCTTTTCTTTACTGACAAGGGCAGAGTTTTTGGTACCAAAGCGTGGGAAATTCCAGAATCTTCCAGACAAGCCAAGGGACAAGCAATTGTAAACTTATTAAACATGGAACAGGGAGAAAAAATTCAGTCAATTCTGCCAACAGGCACAATTACTGCCAAACATCTAATCATGGCAACTGCACATGGCACGATTAAAAAGACTGCCTTCTCAGAGTTTTCAAATTTAAGATCTAATGGTTTGATTGCAATTAAACTGGACAAAGACGATAAACTTGTTTCCGTCAATCCAACTAGCGGGGAAGATTTTGTTTTAATTCTAACTAAAAATGCCAAAAGCATTAAGTTTCCAGAAGCTAATGTCAGACCGATGGGTAGAGCTACAACTGGGGTTAGAGGAATAACGCTTGAAAGTCAAGATCAAGTAATTTGTATGGAAGTTTTTCCACAAAAGGAAGAAATACCTGCTGACAAAAGAAAGAAATTTATCCGAGATATCCTGACTGTTTCTGAAAAAGGACTTGGAAAAAGAACTCCAGTTAATCTCTTCCCATCCCAAAAACGAGGTGGAAAAGGAGTCAAAGCAGCCGAAGTAACCACAAAAACAGGACCTTTAATAACTGCGGCCATGGTAACTCAGGAAGTTGATCAGGTAGTCCTAAATTCCAAGTTTGGACAAGTAATAAAACTGCCACTTAAAAGTATTCCCAGACTGGGAAGAGCTACTCAAGGAGTAATCTTAATGCGATTTACCGACAAGCAAGACTTAGTAGCCTCAGTCACAGCCTTGGAAAAAGCTGATGGAGATGAAGATGAATAGTGCTTGCAAAGTGAAAAGTACAGACTTATAATACTTAAACATGATAGCTATAACAGAAGAACAAACCCACAGATATCTCGGATTGGACAGAGAATCTCGAATCAACACAATTTCCTTTGAAGGCTTTTCTAGAGATCAAGAAATACAAGTGAAAGGTCTAATTAATTCTATTGGTCTACCAGTTAGTGTCATTGATAGGGTTTCATACTTGGGTGAGAGAGAAGCCTTTGAAGGTAAGGTTCTGGGACATTGGGATAGACGGGATGGAACTCTAGCTCTTTACAAATCTCTAGAGCAACTACCTCTTATCGCCCAATTGGGAACAATTGTCCACGAACAAACACACGCCTTAACTCCATTTAAGAGTGAAAATGAGGCTTTTTATGGTTCCGAGGAAGCAATTATGGAAGCGAGATTCCATGCCATAAGAGTCGCTTTGCAATCTTTAGGAACCGAAAAATATTTAAATGGCTATCATGCAAAACTAGCCGCAGCTTTAAAGACAGGGGAAATCAACGAGGCTTTGTTTATTGAGGAGACAAATGCGATAATGACTGAGCTTAGATTTACAAATCCAAACCACTTAAGGCAAGTAGAAGAAGCTCAAATCAATCAAGTTGCCAGACTCAAAAGATTAGGAAAAATTGATCAGAGTTACCAAGCAACTAACATTTTCGATGGTGTTGACTGCAACCTTCTGGCATTTATGCCACAGGTTACAAACAAAGAGGAACTAAACGATCATATTGAGTCGCTTAGAAACTCTCTATTGCCACATTAACTCGCTTGGCCAAATCTTTGCTCTCAGAAGTTGCCAAAAATAAGCGTAGTCCAATCCAAGTGCGTTTCTCCCCAAGTTCCTACAGTCCTTCTACCTGCTACCAATTCAGATTTGTCCCGATCTACAAAAAAAACCCTAGATGATTCACTACCTATCTGAGCCTGTAAATCCTTAAGTTCAGTGACATACTTACGAAGGCTTCCTAAATGAATAGAGTCGGGCACATTGCAGGAAGGTATATAGAGAGGAACGAGATGGCCAACTTTAGCAAGAGAAATAAGCACATTTTTGAACTGACTAAAGTCCCATCTGGATGGTGCTGTTAATCGGTGTATAGCCTCTATATCCTTAGGGTGATAAAAATCATCACCATTGGAATACAGGCCAGCAAGCCTACTTGGATCATATTCAGGAAACATAAGACCCATAGTATAACAAACTTTTTGGCGTTTGCAACTAGGTTTTCCTACTATACAATGGTCATATGATGACCTTAATTTTGCCCGGTTTTTCTAAAAAAAACAGGGTTTGGATAGAGGAATGCAAAACTGCTCTTTTGGAGAAGGGGATTGAGGCTCAAGTTCAGAATTAGTGACTTTCTCTCATTTCTCCTGATTTAAGTGGATTGACAACTTTAGCCCTACGGTCTGGCATAGTTACTAATATAAAGGCATTACAAGTTCCGACTTGACACCCGTTAGCACAATAATCCGCTATAAGCACCACCTCACCTGGGGCATCAAACGGTCTAGTATCTCCAGAAGCACAAATTACTGTTTTAACGCCATCGGGCACACCAATTATTTGAATTTTATTTCTTTCACCATTCAATTTTTATCACCCTTGGTAGAGAATAGTAGAAAGAAAAATTAGTGTCAAGAATCACTTTCCTCTACCATGGAAGGTTTCATGAATATCTTTTAGTTGTTTATTTGTAACATGGGTATAAATCTGGGTTGTAGATATGTTTTTATGTCCGAGCATTTCCTGAACACTTCTAATGTCTGCTCCTGCCATAAGTAAATCGCTGGCAAATGAATGCCGGATCGTATGGACACTGGCATCAACTGGGAGCTTCATCTTCTTGACGTATTTTTTAACTAGTCTTTGGATTGATCTGACAGTTAGTCTCATTTTTTCATCAGGGGTTGAAGGATCAATGTGTCCTTTATGGCGAATAAATAGTGGCTTAAAATGGTCTTCTCTAGTATCCAAATAGCCTTTAATCCAACTAAGCGCCCGTTGAGAAAGAAAAACTACTCTAGCTCTGCCGCCTTTTCCAACAACACCAAACTCTCTAGAGTTATAGTCAATCTGATCACAATTCAATTTGGCCAGTTCTGATACCCGAAGTCCAGTTGAAAAAAATACTTCTAAAACTGCCTTGTCTCTTTTTCCTTGAATTGTACTTAAGCTTGGAGCATTTAGTAGCTTTTCCATATGCTCAGCAGTCAAAAACTTTATTTGTCTATCGGGAACTTTAGGTAAATCAATTTTGTCAGGCGCCAAAACGTCATAATCGTGTCTTATTAGCCACTTTAAAAAAGATCTTAGAGCAATGGCATGGTAGGCCTGAGTTCTACGGGAAAGAACGCCACCTTTTCCATCAGACATTTGGGCTAAAAATAGCCTGTATTGGGAAATAGTTTCTTGATCAATGTTTTGCAAATTGTGGCCTTTATTTGTAGTCGTCAGCCAATTATCAAACCGAGTTAAGTAATGCCGGTAATTTCTAATCGTTAGGGGAGAGGAGCCTTTTTCAACAGATAGATAATTTAAAAATTCTTCACTTTTCTCAAGGATAGGGGAAACAGTAGAGTTGGATGATCGGGCAGAAGTCATCTACAATCATCTTACATCTAAGAGAATAACTTTGTCAACAATGTGCGACACTATATTGCGTCATACAGAGGCCAGAGATTTTGATTTTGAATACCTCTAGAAAAAATAATCAATCTCTCATGCTCTGGCAAAGTAACTACCGTTTTCCCAAACGGCACCAATATACCATATGCTTGAGTGTCTTCCAGTATGACTTTGATGTTGTGCTGGGCGTCATCAATAAGGGCAGCTGCTTCAAATTTGTTTATTATTCTAGATTTATCTTCTTCATGGTGAATCTTACTTAAATCAACCCTAGGAAGCCACTTTTTCACCCAAACTTTAGTCATATTTTCCAGAAAATGTTTTCTAGCCGTGAGTAAATGCACATCCACACCTTTGTTTAATAGTTTGTAAACTAAAGGTTTTGCACCGATAATTGGTGGACACCGAGACAGTACTACTGGGTCGTGCCACACCCATTCACTGAATTTTGAAGCCTCCTTGTCAGACAATCCAATTTCCTCTCCCCACTTAATAAAAATTTTCCATTCGTCTGTATCTTGATAATTAAAATTACATCCATATCTTTGATTAAATTCAAAAGTTGCTTGTGATGTTGAATTAACAATTATTGAGTCAATATCAATCATAACAACTGATCCCATTACACATATTGCTCTAACCTTTTCTTTATCTTTTATTATGTTATAGTTATTTGTTCTTTCGCACATAAACGACTTGCACATAATACATATTATGGTCAAATTTAGCAATTTATGAGGCTGTTTTGAGGCTAAAAGCTCACCAAATCGTTTTTAAGGCCTGTCTCAGATTTTCTCCATATAGTAAATCATCTAAGTTAAAGTTTGTCAGCCAAATACTAGTTTAATTGATTGAATTAATGCTAATCGGAAAATATTTAGAACAGGTTTTTCTAGGGGAGACGGGGGAGAGGTCTTAAGCCCAAAAGGACATAAAAATCTAAAAAGACGGTACTCAACAAAAAAGAGAGAATTTAGTGATTACTAAAACTTATTCAATAAATTTATAAAACATAAAAAATTAAACTATAAAAGTTAGTGGAAATTGAACCCCCCCGCTCACTTGAATATATACGTCATAAAAACTATATTGTGTGACATATTATTTACGGCTTCTCTTAGTCACCTTGTAAGGGGAAGAGGTTTAAAATTACTACTTAGAAATATTAAGCTTGTGACAAGTTTAATATTTAATAAAGGTAATCCAAGTAGAAGAAGCAAAACACTCCCTCCTAAGAGTTATCCACTACTAAGATATCCACACTGGCGGTCAAACTGGTAATCAAACTATATCATTTAGCTTTGGATTTTTGTCGCTTTTTGTGAAAACTATTTTTTACTACGTGAAAACCGTGGATCTATCCTATAACTATGGGGTATATTATTTACCCCTCTCCTCCACTCCAAGTAGAGATCACTTTATTTTTTTATCCTCCCCAGGAAGTTGCAAACAGCATAGCGATAAACACCACTACTCCAATCGTCAAATACTCCCTCACTGTCTGTTTAAAAAGCCTACCTTCAATGCTCGCCTGTCCAAGGCCTAATAATACATAAACGGCAACGGTTAGAAAAAGAGAGCCAACTACAATTGTTACTGGCCAAAAAAACAGTAAAGCTGCAACCTGAGCTATACCAAACCCCAGAACCAGAGATTTCTTGATAATCTCTAAAGAGAGCTTATGATCCAAATCACTTGCCCACAATCCTTGCAGGAAAAGTAAGAAAGAAGTAATGAAAACTAAAGGCAAAACTAAAATCAGACTTATTCTTAAGGAAAAGATTGCGTCAAAAACCAAAAATGCCGTCAGCAAAGTTAAAACAAAGCCAACACCTTTGGCTGCCCGCATGAGAGCAATAGTTCTAATAGCAGAAACCGTATAAATATTGGAAGTCAAGGCAAGAGCATATATCCCCACCCCATACATTAAAATTACCGGGATCCTGGCAATAATAATTGACGGCAACAAAAACCAAAATATCCCCACTCCTAAGGTAAAAAGAACTGGTAAAATTAAGGTAATCAAAGTAGCATCAATTCCCAACCCCTCCCACAAGCCCCAAATAAAACCAGCCAGTGTCAAAATAGATAACACACCTATAGCCCAAAACCTTAGACTTTCGTCCAGGAAGTTAATGCCTAAAAAGCCCAACGAACAGATAATAGAAGTAGTCAAAAATTTCTGTCTTTTGTTCATGCACTTAAGTTTACCATTTTAGAAATCGGCATTTTCAAAGACATTTGAAACGTCATCGTGTTCTTCCAAAAGGTCCAAAAGATCTACTATCTTTTCCTGGGTTAATTTATCTGAAATAACTACTTTAGTTTTAGGTTTCATCATCAAACCTACTGATTTAACAACGAAACCAGCGTTTTCTATTTTTTGCCTTTTGTCTTTAACTTCTGTTGGCCCAATATAAACGTTCCAATTTTCTCCTTGGTCTTCAATATCCCCTGCTCCAAGGTCAATAAGTTCCAAGGTCTGAGAATCGATATCTCCTTTTTTCTTAACAACAACTATTAAACCTTGTTGTTCAAAATTATACGAGACAGCACCTTGGCCGGCCACACTGCCTCCTCCTTTTTCAAAAATATTTTTAATTTCTGCGACTGTTCTATTTTTATTGTCGGTTGCAGCTTCGACAATTATTGCTACACCAGCGGGCCCAAAACCTTCATAGACAACTTCAAACAAGTCTCCTGATTCGCTAGCTTTATTTATGGCTCTATCAATATTATCTTTTGGCATACTGACAGCCCTAGCTTTTTCAATTGCATCTTTTAACTTAAAATTTGAATCAGGATTAGAGCCTCCTCCAGTCTTGGTGGCGATGGTAATTATTCTAGAAATTTTGGAGAATAGTTTTCCCCGAGCTTGGTCTTTTACTTCCTTGGCCCTGTGGATAGTTGCCCATTTGCTGTGTCCACTCATATCAAGACTATTGTATCACTAAGTTTAAAACCTTTTTACAAAGTCCTTGCCAATTTTTACTTCCACTATCCCCTCTTTGCTTCCATCTTTTTGACTACAACCAAAAATATCGGCAATTTTTTTTCTAGTATAAGTTTTCTCTCCTACTACAAGACAATCGAAATTTGATTCCTCTTGCCCTTCAAGCTTAGTAACTTTTGCTCCCAAAATTTGAATAATATTCCCGATTTTTTCAGCCGTTACCGAACCCTCTTTTGGATGAAAAATAGAAACATTTAAGTTTTCTCTAGAAATAGTTGAATCGGCAAAAAGAACTTGAATTTGCGCATTTGCCAAATTTTTAACTTTGTAGCCCTTACTTCCATCGGCAAGCTTTGCCGGAGTTAAAAGAGTTGTTTTAGCTAAATCTATTCGTGTCCTTCCAGAATTTTTAACTCCCAAAGCAAACATTGCCATTTTGACTTTGTCTTTGAAATTAAGATTAGTCTTGTATGAAACCAGTGCCGCCC
>CAZCXV010000009.1:0-29642 GCA_964502815.1 uncultured Gammaproteobacteria bacterium
ACTCTAACCCAGCAGCTAACTAAAAATGTCCTTCTTACTTCGGACAGAAATATTTTCAGAAAAATTAAAGAATTTGTCTTGTCGGTTCAGATTGAGAAGAAATATTCTAAGGACCAGATTTTGCAGATGTATTTATCAGAGGCGCCTTATGGTGGCAATGCCATTGGTGTTGAAACAGCCTCAGAAACATATTTTGGCAAAAAGGTTTCAGAACTTAATCTGGTTGAATCAGCCTTTTTGGCGGGTCTACCCCAAAGCCCTACCAGGTATTCGCCTTATTCCTCCACCCCTAAGGCTTATGTTGGCAGAACCCAGGAAGTTTTAAGGAGAATGCGCGAGGATGGCTATATTACTAAAAAAGAGGAGGAAGAAGCTAAAAAGAGTTTATCCGAAATTGTCTTTTTGGCCAAGGGAGCAAATTTTAAAGCCCCCCACTTTGTTCAGTATGTCCAAAAACTTTTGGAAGAAAGATATGATCCCAGTGTAGTTGAAACCGGAGGTTTAAGAGTGATAACTACTCTTGATCTTGATTTACAAGAAGAAGCCCAAAAAATAGTTTCTGATGAAATTGCCAAAGTGGAAGACAGTTATCACATAACCAATGGTGCAGCTGTCACAATAGACCCTCAAACCGGAGAGATTTTAACTATGGTTGGCTCAAAAGACTTTAACGCCAAAGACTATGATGGTCAGGTAAATGTCACTATGTCCTTAAGGCAACCTGGTTCTTCCATTAAGCCAATTACCTATGTTGCAGGCTTTAAAAAGGGACTAACGCCGGCAACACTTCTGATGGATGTAGATACGGTTTTTCCAGGCGGAGCAGGCCAACCTGATTACCGGCCAGTCAATTATGACGGCAAGTTTAGGGGGCCAGTGCAGGTAAGATATGCATTAGGTAACTCCTTAAATATCCCAGCTGTCAAAACCTTGGCCAAAGTTGGCATTAAGGACATGCTGACAACAGCTTACGACATGGGTCTGACGTCTCTTGAGCCAACCAAGGAGACACTAAGCCGGGTTGGGCTTTCGCTTACTTTGGGAGGCGGAGAAATTAGGCTTTTGGAGTTGACAAATGCCTACGGCGCTTTTGCAAACGGTGGTTACAAAACTGACCCAATTGCAATTCTAGAAGTTAAAGACAAAGACGGAAAAGTATTAGAGAAAAAAGAACCCAAAAAAGGCAGGAGAGTTTTAAGCGAAGAAGATGCATTTTTGATTGCCGATATTTTATCTGACAACAATGCCAGAAAGGATACTTTTGGCTCAAACTCGGCGATCAATATTCCAGGACGACAGGTATTGGTGAAAACTGGAACGACAAATGATAGAAGAGATAACTGGACAATAGGTGGAACTAGTCAAGAAATAACTGGTGTTTGGGTGGGAAATAATGATAACTCTCCAATGACAAAATTAGTCTCGGGTGTTTCAGGAGCTGCCCCCATTTGGCGAAAGATAACTTTAGCGGTACTTGCAAACAAGCCAAACGTAAAGTTTACAGTTCCAGATGGTGTGGTTACGGCTTCGGTTGACGTCGTCTCAGGCCATAGAGAACATGATGGCTATCCATCAAGACCAGAATACTTTAAAAAAGCAACAGAACCAAATTCAGTCGATCCGATTCACACAAAATTAAAAATCTGCAAGTCAGACGGCAAACTGGCAACCCCATCTGACATTTCTTCAGGAAATTATGAAGAAAAAGAATTTTTTGTTTTTAAAGAAGAAGATCCTCTTGGGCCACCCAACAGATGGCAAGAAGGTATCCTTTTTTGGCTGACGACTCAAACTGATGCCAAGTATCTCCCGCCCACAGATTACTGTGGAACTGCAAACCCGGTAAATGTTGATTTTGAAATTCCAAGAGATAGAGACTCCAATCTTTCAAATCAATTTACAATAAAAGTTAGAGCTGATTCAACTTCAGACATTGGCCTTTTGACTTTAGAAATTGATGGCACTTCTGTTAGAAGTTTTGACTCTCTTCCCTATACTTTTGATGCCGATTTGCAAAACGGCGTACACACCATTAAAGCTATTGCAGTGGACTCTAAGGGTAACAAATCAGATAGAGAAATTACAGTAGGTGTTGGAGTTGAATGGGACTCAAATCAGTCCCCCTCACCCACTCCCTAATTGAAATGAGTGTAGATCAAGAAGATTACAAGAAACTTTTATTGGTAGCTGAATATGAAACTATTTGGCAAGAGATAAAAACTAAACTTCCAGTTGTTTTGCAGGACTCCTTCTTTATAAGACAATATACCGGTGCAAGATATCTGATGGCAAAAGGAGAAAGAAACAAAGCTATTGAAGCTTTTAAATATTTAGATTCTCTAGAGGGTTACGCAGATTTTGAAGCGGACAATGAAAATATCCTAGATGATCTGATAAATATAATTATCTTGCGGAGTTTAAACAAGCTTTGATTTACTTTACAGTCGCGCCAAATTTTTTGTTTACCACTGCAATTATTTTCTCTCTAATTTTCTCTACCTCTTTATTTTCAAGAGTCTTTTTATCGCTTTGATACCAAATTCTAAAAGTATAGGCGTTTTCATAAATGTCACGGAGTTCTACTTTCTCAACATTTTCTTGCTTTTGTATTTCTATTATCATATCCCCTATTTTTGTTTTTTCTGGAATTACCAAAGTTAGGTCTTCTATCTGAGATGGATATTTCATTATAGGTGAAAACATTTTCTCTTTTGATAGATTTTCTAGAACATTTAGGTCCAAGTCACAGGCAAATAAGTGTCTGTCTTTGATCTGAAAATTGTTAATTACTGATTCGTTAATTTGCCCAAAAACACCAAGTGTTTCCTTGTTGGATTTTAGAATTCCGCTAGAATTTACATTCCATAAACCATTTGTTGGTTGATTGTCCATGTTTACAATAGTATTTCTAATGTTTAACCTTGTGAGCAGAGAATCGACAATGCCTTTAAAATCTCTAAAATTCTTGGCGTTGCTGATTAGGGTTAATCTATACGACTCAATTGTTTTTCCGGGCTTTCCTAAATAAGTTTTTTGAAGTTCAAAAAGGTTAACTTTTTCTTCATTCATTCTTACTGCCATAAGTAAGCTTGGTATTAGTGAGGTTCTTAGATATTTGTAGTCAATGCTTACTGGGTTTAGTATGTTTAGATGTTTACTAATTTCGAGATTTGATTTAACAATCATTTCCTCTGATACAAGAGACAAAGTCATCACTTCACTGAAGCCGTAGGCTGCAAGTAATCTTTTTATATACAAATGGAATTTGTCGTCGAAATAATATGGGACTTTCCTTACTGTAAGGTGGGCATATGGAAGTGTTCTAGGAAAATTGTTGTAACCATAAATCCTTGCAATTTCTTCAATCAAATCCGCTTCTATTTTAAGATCGCCTCTATAAGTTGGTATAGTGCAGACGAGAGTATTGTTTTTACGAACTGGGGCTAAATTTAAACTTGTTAGAATGTCAACAATATTTTTAGCCGGTAGGTCTACACCAAGAACCTTAGTAAGTTTGTCTAAATTCAATTCTAACTTGCTGGGACTGTATGACTTGTCTTTAATATCTATTAATTCTGACGCAACTTCTCCGCCGGCTAATTCCTTGATCAGGCCAACAACTCTTTTAAGCGAATCAATGGTGCCACCTGCGTTTGCCCCTCTTTCATAAATATAAGAGGCATCTGACCGTAGATCTAGTTTTTGGGAAGTTTTTCTGATTAAAGAAGGTTGATATATGGGTAAATGAATGTAGATATTTTTGGTCTCTTTTGAGATTTCAGTATTTTTACCCCCCTTAATTCCACAAAGATCGATAATTCTTTTGCTGTCATCGCTTATAACGATGGCGTTTTTGGGTAGCTTATATGATTTCCCGTCTACACTAGTAAAGCTCTCTCCTCCTGCTGCAAGTTTCATAATTAACTGTTTACCTAAAAACTTATCGTAGTCGAAGACGTGTATTGGAATACCTAGCTCTAGCATGACATAGTTTGTTATGTCTACTAGATTATTGATTGGTCTGAGGCCAATTAATATCAGCCTTTCTTTTAACCATTTTGGTGAATCTTTAACAGTTACATTTTGCATTGTTATTCCCGTGTATCTACCCGACAATCTTAGATCTGTCTTTATTTTTATAGGGAGGTTCCCTATCTTTTTAGGTAGAGATCCTATTTTGGGAAAACGAGTTTTTTTATTTTGGATAGCTGCGAGTTCATTGGCAACTCCAACCATAGATAACCAGTCTGGTCTGTTTGGTGTCACTTCAATGTCTAAAACAATGTCGTCACCTATTTTTTCAAACGCCTCCGTTGTGAGACCGGCCTCGGTCATCTTCCACATTAACTCCTTCAAATTCATTTTGATGTCTATATACTCCTTAAGCCAGTTAATAGGTGCTTTCATCTGTTTATATTTGCTTAAATTGTCTCAATATTCTCATATCTGGTGTTGTTAGAGTTCTCAAATCTTGAATTCGATATCTAAGATTCACTACTCTAGAAAGACCGATTGCGAAAGCAAAACCACCCCACTTTTTTGGGTTTATTCCCGAATCTTTGAGAACATTTGGGTGGATCATACCTGCTGGCATTATTTCACTCCATCCAGTTCCTTTGCAAAAGGCACAACCTTTCCCATTGCAGATAGTACAACCTAAGTAAGTGTCAACTCCTGGTTCAACAAATGGAAAGTTTGTAGTTGCGAATCTTATTTTTGCTTCTTGGCCGAACAGGCTTTTGAGTACAAATTCTATCGTTCCGAACAAATCTGTTAAGTGGATGTTTTCATCAACGACAAAACCCTCAACTTGCCAAAACTCAAAGCTGTGTGAAGCATCAACTTGATCGTAACGGTAATTCTTTCCTGGAACTAAAACCTTGAATGGCGGTTGTGCTTTTTCCATAACGCGAGGTTGCATTGCAGAAGTTTGGGTCCGCAATATTATTTGACCTGGCTGAAAATTTGTTCCTGATGTGTCAACGTGTAACGATTGTTGTGTATCTCTGGCAGGATGATCATCTGCAAAGTTAAGTCCTTTAAAGTTGTAATAATCTGTTTCTACCTCTGGTCCGTCTGTTATTTGATAACCCAAATATCTAAAAATGTCTTTTATCTCCTTAAGAACAGTGGTTTGGGGGTGTAAGTAACCAACTTCTGGCTCGTTTCCGGGGATCGTTATATCAAACCAACTTTCTTTTGTGGAGATAAACATATTCTTTTGTTCGGCAATAAGTGTTGAAATTGTAGTTTTTGTTTCGTTAATTAGAATGCCGGTTTCTTTTCTTTCTTCAATTGGTAAGTTCTTTATATTTTTGACCAAGGAAGTAATTTTACCTTGTTTGCCCAAATATGCAGATTCCAGTTCGAAAAGTTCTGCGGTTGATGTTGCAGAGATTATCTGAGCCACCAGTTCATTTTTAAGACTTGTAATATCTTGCTTCATGTTTTTATATTCTAATCTATAAATAGTCAAATTGGAATTTGACGTGTCTTTTAAGACGTAAAAAAACCTCCTTGTGGGAGGTTTACTTCTTTAACAAATGGCTTTAAACCTCCTATTATTTCTCAGAAAGTAAAGCCTGCTTTTTTTACAATTTCACGAAATGCATTATTGTCTTTGACAGCAAGCTCGGCCATGATTTTTCGGTCAACTATAATGTTTGTCTTTTTCATTGCTGAAATAAGCTTGTTGTAAGTAGTTCCTACTTCACGAGCTGCGGCATTAATCCTAATATTCCACAAGCTTCTTAAGTCTCTCTTTTTATTCTTTCTACCTTCAAAGGCATATTGGCCAGCGTGTAAAACTGCTTCTTTGGCTACTTTAATTCTTGAAGATCTGGCTTGCTTAAAGCCTTTAGCTAACTTCAAAGTTTTTCGGTGGTTTCTGGCTGCGGGTGACTTTACTCTTGCCATATTATTTTACTAGGGTAACTCCAAGTGCCTTTCTAATTCTATCTGCAAATGCTTTCTTGACTTCAACTGGTCTTCTTAGGTTTCTTTTTCTGGAAGCACTCTTTTTGACATTTAAATGTCTGGCAAAGTTATGGCCGCGCATGATTTTTCCGGTTTTTGTAACCTTAAACCTTTTAATGACTGACTTTCTGGTTTTCATTTTATTTTTCATATATTTATTTTAATTTAAATAAGTCAAGCTTCGCTTATTTTATTTTTCATATATTTCCCTTTTCCCTTAACTTTAGGCTCTTTTTAATTGGCGATACAATCATTGCCAAGTGTCTGCCGATAAACTTGGGTTCCATGTCGACTACTATTTTGTCCCCAAGCTCTCCAGTAATTTTTTTGAAAAGGTCATAGCCAAAACCTTTACTGCCCATCTGCCTACCTTTAAAAACTACTACCAGCTTGACCTTATCCCCGCCTTCTAAAAACTCTTTTACTCTTTTTAAGCGAGTTAGATAATCAGCCTCTCCTATAAATGGCGAAAACCTAATTTCCTTGAGCTCTGCAGCTTTAGATTTTTTTTGGACCTCTTTAGTTTTCTTCTCTTCCTGATATCTAAATTTGCCAAGTTCTATTATCTTGGCAACCGGCGGTTTGGCTCCAGGAACTACTTCAATTAGATCCAGACCTTCTTCTTGGGCCTTTTTCAAGGCTTGGGAAGTGGACAAAACGCCAATTTGCTTACCTTCGGAGTCCAGAACGCGAAGCTCGGGTACTCTTATTTGGTTATTAATTCGCCAGGGATCAGTTCTTCTCAATTTCAAATGTAAATTATATCAGTCAAGGTTCTTTTTTTCAATTTGATCTTTTATCTGGGAAATAAAGTCAGAAAGATCTCTTTGGCCAAGGTCTTGGCCTGATCTGTTTCGAACTGAAATTTTGCTTGCTTCCTTTTCTTTTTCACCTACAATTATCATATATGGCACCTTTTGGTTTTGAGCATCTCTGATTTTTGCTCCCAGAGTCTCACCTCTTTCATCAACTTCAACTCTAATCCCCTTTTCCACCATCTCTTTAGAGATATTTTTGGCATAATCTAGTGACTTCTCACTTATGGGCAAAACCTTAACTTGTAATGGGGAGATCCATAATGGAAATGCTCCTGCAAAGTGTTCAATAAGGATTCCAAAAAATCTTTCCATTGACCCAAGAACGGTTCGGTGAATCATTACTGCCTGTTCCCTTTCTCCTTTTTCATTTATATAGTGAACATCAAAACCTCTGCCTTGTTTCTTTAAGTACTTTGCCAGATTTTCTCTGGTCTTGTATTTTTCCTTAAATGTCTTCATTGCCCAGAATTCGTCAATGTCTTCTTCTGTTGTTTCAGCTTTCTCTGGCATGTTGAAGTCAAACTGTATTGTGCCCAAAGTCCATTCCCTGCCAATTGAATCTTTTACTTTGGAATCAATTTTTGGGCCGTAGAAAGCGCCTTCCCCTTCGTCAATTCTGTAACCAATACCTTCTGCATCAAGAGCTTTCTTGAGAGCATTTTCTGCAAACATCCAAGTTTTAGCATCCCCTAAATGCTTTTCTGGCATGGTAGCTACATATGCTTGGTAGTCTTTAAAGCCAAAAACTTTGTACAACTGTTGAGTGAGTTTTAGAACCCCCCTAATTTCTTCAATTGCTTGATCAGGCCTGCAAAAGATGTGCGAATCGTCTTGAGTAAAACCACGAACTCTGGTCATGCCATGAAGTGTTCCTGCTCTTTCATACCTATAGACAGTTCCTAGTTCGCCAATTTTCATTGGCAGATCTTTGTAGCTTTTTGGCCAAGCCTTAAAAATTTGAATATGATTTGGACAATTCATTGGCTTTAATTGCTCGTCTGTTGAATAGTCTAGTGCACTTTCACCCTCTATGAACTGGTGTAGCATCGCAGGAAACATGGAGTTTATGTATTTGTTGTAGTGCCTAGATTTTACAAACATGTCTATACTGGCAATATGGGGTGTAAAGACTAGTTGATAGCCATTTTGATAGTGAACGTCTTTCCAGTATTGCTCAACTATATTTCTAGCCATGGCCAGTTTGGGATGCCAGAGAATAAGTCCTGGTCCCGTCAGTTGGCTAACGGAGTATAAATCCATTTCTTGACCAAGTTTTCGGTGATCTCTTTTTTTGGCTTCTTCAAGTTGGTAAAGATACTGGTTTAAATCTTCTTTAGAAGCAAAAGCAGTACCGTAAACACGGGTAAGCATTTTATTTTTTTCGTCTCCATGCCAGTAAGCTCCAGCTATGGAAAGTAATTTAAATGCTTTCACTTCTCCAGTGGATTTGATGTGTGGCCCGCTGCAAAGATCCATATCCATATCTCCCATTTTATAAACCGATATCTTTTCCCCTCTTTTGGCAATCTCATCAATCCACTCTATTTTGTAAGGGTTGTCTTTAAACCTTTGTCTAGCCTCTTCTTCCGAAATGTATTCTTGAACCATAGGAAGATCAAGATCAACTAATTTTTGCATTTCTTTTTCAATTTTCGGAAAATCTTCTTCGTTTATTTTTTCTTCGACATCGAAGTCAAAATAGAAACCCTCCTTGGTTGCTGGCCCCATGGCTTTTTTAAGCTTATCTTTGTAGATATTTTGGGTAGCAGTGTGAAGGATATGCTCTGCAGTATGCCTTAAAGCCCAAAGGTTTTGTTCTTCGGGGCTCATTTTTTCTAATTTGTCTTCAAGTATTTGTGACATGGTTTTGACTTGTATTTTTGTAATTTCTGTAGTATAATCCGTCTATACTACCTTATCATGGCTTTGGCAATGGTAAGTAACGGGAGGCGTAAGCCTCCTGTTTTATTTAGAATCATTACCATCCACGAAATCTAATTTTTCGAAATATGACCTGCGCATTTTTCGGGAAACATCAGCAGCCCTTTTTAAATTCCAGGATACTTTATGCTTAAAATAAGCCAACTCTATCTTTCGACCTAAGTCTTTAACTCCTTGGAGGACCGATTCGTAGTCACCATCATTAGAAACCAAAATTGCTGTATCATATTGATTTTGGGTAGCTAATACAAGCATATCAGTATTTAGTTGGGTATCTAAATTCTTTTCGTGCAAGTCACCCTTTACTCCGGTGATTCTGCCGTATTTTAATTGTATTTTGTCTAGTCTTTTCACCACTTCATAATAGCTAATTTGTTTCCAGTATTTATTTTTTTCTTTTTCACCTTCTGCTAAAAGATATGGTGGAGGGGGTGAGCAATAAAAATATACACCAATTAGCTCACGATTGCCAGCTAATTTTATGGCTAACTTGGATGGGTTATACCATGTTTGCCATAGTGAGTCGACTCGTTGTACTTCGCACAAACGATGAAAAACATTACTATGATCAATAAACACTGCCACTCTGTCTTTTTTTTGTTTCATATTTTTATTCTACTCCTCTAAAATCAAAAAAGCCGCCATCTGATACTTCTCAGAAGACGGTTATTGCCGTGGTTCCACTTCTTTTTTTACTCTTAGCTTTATGTCGTAAGCTACTCGTTTAATTCTCCCTGATTGGTGAGTTCAAGTACAAACGAATATAATCTTAGCGTATTATCATCCTTAAGCAAGAGGAATGTCAAGTTTTTAGGTACAATTCTTGTAATGATCGAATGGAGGTAATATAATTAATCCATGGCTGATACTCTTATTTATGCGGATCAGGGTCATTATTATGATCTAATTTATAAGTGGAAAGATTATAAAAAAGAAGTTGCTATTATTGAGAGCCTGATAGCTAAGTTTAAAGGTAGTGAAGGGAAGAAACTACTGGATGTTGGTTGTGGAACGGGGGAACATATCAAATATTTGAAAGATTATTACGATTGTGTTGGTATGGATATTAATTCATCCTTGCTTAAAATAGCAGCTAAAAAGTTAAAAGGCACTAAATTCATAAAGGGTAGTATGATTGATTTCAAGATAGATGAAAAATTCGATGTTATCACCTGTCTTTTTAGCTCAATTGGATATGTAAAGACATTGGGTAATTTAGAAAAAACGTTAGGTAACTTCTTTTTACATTTAAAGCGTGGCGGAGTGGTAATTATTGAACCTTGGTTTAATAAACATAGTAAAAGTTTCAAGGTTAATGTTCCCTTTTTGACTACTTATGAAGAAGAAAATACAAAGATAGCCAGATTGAGTATAGCAAAGATAATAGATAATTTATCAATAATGGATACACATTATATAGTTGCAGAGTCAGGTAGGGGAATTAAACACTTTTCAGATGTACACAAACTTGGGTTATTTGATAAAAGTGATTTTATTACGCTGATGAAGAAGGTGGGATTTACATCATTCTTTTTAGAAAAAGGACTTATGGAAGAAGATAGAGGTTTATATGTTGGTGTTAAAGAATAACAGAGTTATTTTTGCCACTCTTGTCCTAGTTTAATACATAAAAGTGACAATATTCCAAGATAGGGAACTTTATCTTTAAGAACAGTCATTTCATTTGTGTGAAGTTGCATTTGAGGAGGAACTCTCGCTCCTTTGTGTCTGGAGCCAGCAACTGTACTTGGGCTTTCTGTTCCCATCCATACCAGTAAAGTTTCGGCTTTGGTAAGCCTTTGCCAAAAACTCAAAGGTTCAGCATAACTTGCAAGTAGTCTACTTTTTGCAAAAGAGAATATGCTTGAAAAGCTATTTCTAAGAAAGTTTGTTGATATCTCTCTTAATCTTGGACTGTTTATTACTGGTGGAACAACTACATTTCCATGAGAATTTCCTTTGACGCCCTCTTTTTCTGACTCATCGGTAACAATTCGGTTAATTGTAGAAACAATGTTTCTTCCTACTGACTTCCATTCTTTCATTTTTACTCTTATTGTTCCTACCATGTCGATTTTCTGAGTTTCGTTTCTTCCCCACAAAACTCCTTGTTCATCCATGTAGTTTATAGCTGCAGCAGTTAGATATTCAATATTTGCTCCACCTGCTCCAACATGACCTCCTTCGGCAGACATTTTTACAACAAGCTTATTATCAACTATTTCCATAGCTGCTGTTGTTCCTATTCTTCGCCATGGTTCAATTAAAGTTGTAAACTCTTGCCAGGCTCTAGCTATACTTTCTGTTTGACCTGGTTGAATGGGAACAGAAATTGAGTCATTACTTTTTAGTAGACTTGTGTTTACTTTTTTGTCTGGACTGTCTTTTCTATCAGTGACTCGAACAACAGTATTTAATCCTTTTGACTCTGTGGCAATTAATCTTGGAACCGAGTATTGTGGATTTTCGCTTCCCCACTCCTGGGCAACTCGGCACACAATACGAGATGCGACAACCTCTAGTGGTAGGTCATTTCCTTGGGAGGATAACTCAACTGAAAAAAAACCTGCGCCGTGAGTTGTTGGTCCTTTGTCTATTATTATTTCTCCCAACGCCAACGAAGGCAATACGTGGGTTGATAAAATAATGTCGGGATTGTTGCCTACTATTCCAAACAAACCAGCATCTGCCATTTCGTGAGCGTCTGAAAATGTTTTATTTGGAGCTAGCCCTTCTTCGTTTACTCTTCCTACAAATACCACTTTATTTACAGGTAAATAACCACTTGCTTTTTTATACTCATTAAGAATGAGTGCGTCCATTATAAGTGCTGCAGTATGTGCATTGTGTCCACAGTGGTGGCCATTTGGTAAAGCATCAAGATCAGACATAATAAAAATGGTTGGGCCGTCGGGGTTATCACCTTCTAATATACCCACAACACCCCCCATTTCTGAATCGGTTTTTAAATCATGATGAAAACTTTCATCTTTTCCCCACTCGGTATTTGGTCTGCCCCACCGGGGAAGAAACCTTCTAGTTTTAATTCCATTTTTTATTTGAGGTTCACCAACATCTTGTTTTACTAAAACAAAGACATTATCTCTGCCTATTGCTTTTGACAAACCCCTGGCAAGCAAATCAGATGTCTCAATTTCCTCTGTACCTAATTCAGGATTTCTAAATATTATATTTGCCGCAGCTTGTGCTTTTAGAATTGCCTGTTTAGCATTTTCCTGAGACTCAGGAGATATGTGTATTCCAAAAGCTTCTGAAGTGCTTTGAGTTATTTCATCTAGAGATACACCCCGATCAATCATTTTACAAAGTAGCTAAAGTAAATTACATCTGCGCCGTTTTTGAAGTGTCTTTTGAGAGAACCTTCAGGTATAAAGTCTTCATCAATTGATAATTTCATCATTTTTTTGTTTTTCTCATGTGTTAGTAAAAGTACTTTTCTAAAATTCTCTTTTTCAGCATATTCCTTAACCTTTTGAACTAATTGCCTTCCGACTCCCTTTCCCTGGGCTTTTGGACTTACACTTAAGGAAATTAACATTGCAATTCCATTTTCTAAATCAGTTACACCTATTACCCCCAATATTTGCCCACCTTCCTCAGCCACAAAATAAGGATGATGCTTTGATGCTGCAAGTAATGACTCTTCTGTATAAAGATCTCCCATATCAGCAGCGTTGGCATTAAAAATTTCAATACAAGATTTAATATCTTCTGGCTTTATCTCTCTAATATTTAACATGTTTTAATTATATAACTTTTTTCAACTTAGTATGCTATTTAATTTTGCCTGCATTGCGTGTTGGGTTTCTTCTGCAATTTGTTTAACATCGCTACGCTCATCTAATCTTATAGGTGGTAATACATGCAGTTCCATGCCATTGTTTGGATTGTAATATTGACACACTGGCAAGACAGGAATTCCTAATTGTTTTGCAACTACGAAAGCGCCCGAGTGGAAATGTTCCAAAGTGTATGGGCTTTGACCATTCCTTTTTCCTGTTGTTCCTCCTTCGGGATACATTACTACAGCAGACGCTTCTTTTTGGATTACATTCTGAGTATCTTTAATTAATTGTTCTGTTCTTCCTTCGCCTAAAACATTTATGGTAATTACGCCACTTGCATTTTGAATATCATGTAAAACGCCGGGAAGTTCCACAGCTGCCTCGTGGAGTGTGGTATCAGTTTCTTGTGTTATTTGCCCAAAAGCAAAGTGGCGCATTGTAAACGGTTCTATTTCAATCCCTGAGTAGATATCATCATCCTGGAACCTACCAATCTTTGGGAGTCCTAAATGGTTGGTAATGATAATGAAAGACCTTCCATGTAATTTTTCTAGGTGCTCTGTTCCATCAGTAATTTTTGTATTTAAAAGGCTGTTAAGCGCTAAAAGCTGTTCTTGGTACAAACCTAAGATTTCTGTAATCTCTCCTGTTTTAATTTTTCCTGCTGCTCGTTGCAAAAATTCTTTTTGTTGTGTTTTTGCTTTAGAAAGTGTTTGTTTAGAACTATCGGTTGGTGTAACCCACTCTTCGAGTAAGGTTCTTATTCTTTGCTCTGCTGGGTCGGTAGAGGTTGGTTGTCTAGCAATTACGTCTGTATTCATTTCTAAAGCCATTTTAACTTTATATCATTTTATAACATAAATGGAAACAATCCACTTTTAGTAAATTAAGACAAAAACTAATACTCTGCTACTTTCTCCAAAATCTCATCTGACCACAAGGCAAATCTGTTCTCAGGTAATATTAATACTTTGTCCGGTTGTAGTTCTTTAATAAAATCCTGAGTGTGGGAAACAACAAGCATGGCTCCCCTGTATTCTTTCAAAGCTTCCAAAATTATTCTTTGACTTAAGACATCAAGATATGTGGTTGGTTCATCCAAGATTAATAGATTGTGTTTTGCCAAAAGTAGTTGAGAAATTGATAATCTGGTTTTTTCTCCTCCTGAGAGGGTTTCTACACTTTGGTGGATTTTATCTCCCACAAACATAAATTTTACCAAAACTGATCTGATTTGTCTTTCGTTAAGTCCAGATTTACCGTCAAACACTTGATACAGAGTCTGATCTAAATCAATTGTGTCAAACTCCTGTGAGTAATAACCAATATTTAAGCCATCAGATTTTCGTAAACTTCCATTGTCTGGTTTGATTATGCCCATTAATATTTTAATCAGTGTTGACTTACCAACTCCATTTGGTCCAACCAAGGCTATTCTTTGACCGCGTAATACTGAAATATCAACATTATCCAATACTTTTTTGTTTCCATATGCTTTAGATATATTTTCTGCCTTTATTACAAGTTCTGATATCCTGTCTGGTTCCGGAAGTGACATTTTTATTGATCTTACTTGGGGTGGGAGATCTGGTAATTTTTCTTCATAGCGCTGAATTGTTCTTTGCATCATAACCCTTTGCCTTACACCCTTTTTAGATTTATTACCCATAAGGCGCACCAAGCTTTTTTTCATACGGTCAATGTGTTTTTGCTCAACTGCCACTTGCCTTTTAAGTAAGTCTTCCTTTTCTTTTTTAAGTTGTAGAAATTTTGTGTAGTTGCCCCTGTATTCCTCTATCTTTTTTGAATGGGTATTTAAATACAAAACCTTATCAATGTGTTTATCCAATAGTTCCAAATCATGTGAGATTAAGACTACAGTTTTTGGATAATTGGCTAAAAAATTCATTACCCATTTTTTCCCCTGGATATCCATGAAGTTTGTGGGTTCGTCTAACATTAAGATATCGGGCTCCATTAAAAGTGCTCTGGCAAGAGCTATTTTTGTTTTTTGTCCCCCACTTAGTTTGGCAGGTATTTGATCAAGTGAAACATTTTGGGCTTCAAGATTTGCAAGTAATTTTTTAATTTCAAAATCACCAAGGACGTTGTTTGCGTCTACATAATCTCTTACCGATTTTGCAGCTTCAATGGTTGGGTTCCTTTTTACTTCTTGAGGAACATGGGCAATTTGACCTATGATATCAATTGTCCCAGACAAAACGTCCTCTCTCCCCAAAATTATTTTCAAAAGTGTTGATTTGCCCGCACCGTTTGGACCAACAATGCCTACTTTTTGATTTTCACCAATTACAAAACTGGTGTTATCAAAAACGGGAATGTCGGTATATGAAAATGATAGATTGGTAACTTTAATCATATGAGAAATGTGTGACAAACCTAACTTGTCGCAACGTTATTATACGGTACTGAAGCTAGTTATGTATGTGGGACTTTTACTGTTTGGAGAGGATGACATTTAGGAAGGTTTACAAGAAACACACTGTAAATTAATATAGTCCTATTAAAACAAAATGTCATATTTTGACATTTTGTTTGGCATACTAAAGAATTCCTATGTATCAAGCGCACAAAACGACATTTCGTTTTGCGCTTGCTATATAATTACATAGACAGATAAATGAAAAATAAAATGATTAACTTGGATATCACAGAACCAAATAACTTAATTTTTGTGGATTGTGAAGGCAATGGACCAGCTCCAACACTAAATGATGATTCTTTGTTTGAGTTTGCAGCGGTTGATTATAAGTCAAAGCAAACATTCCATGGCCATAGTGGCACAAAAGAAACTTTTGAAGAATTTAGTAAATGGTTAAATCAATTCAAAGGAAGGTTGATATTTGTAAGTGACAACCCAGCCTATGACTGGCAGTTTGTGAATTTTTACTTCCATAAGTTTTTAGGTTTCAACCCTTTTGGGCACTCAGCTAGGCGTATTTCTGACTTTTATGCAGGAATAAAAGGGAATTTTTTTGACTCTCAAGGCTGGAAGAAATGGAGAATTACAAAGCATGACCATAATCCAGTTCATGACGCAATGGGCAACATAGAAGCTTTTGAAAAGATTTTAGAGATGAAGAAATAAGAAAATGGGCTTCTTTTAGTTTGAGGAAATTTTTCAAAACTGTGGACCCGATCGGACTTGAACCGACTACCTCTTACATGCCATGCAAGCGCTCTAACCAGGTGAGCTACGGGCCCTTGTGTTGATTTTATCGCAAGAAAACCCTGACTGTAAAGTCGAGGATTTCTGAAAACGGACGAAGTCCGAAGCGAGAAGATACCCCGAGCGTGAGCTTGTGGGAGATTCATTTTTTTTATTTCCACTTCCCCCTGTCTCAATATTTTAATTTCATCCCCATCTATTTTCACTAAAGTTGAAGGTGCAGATTGTATAGTTCCTGCATTAAGATAAAAATCTAATTTATCTCCAAAGTAATCTTTTGTCTCTTTGATTGTTGTCGCTGGATTCATGCCTTGGGGATTAATACTTGTTGAAATAAGTGGACCTGCTTTTAAAAGAAGCTTTCGTAAAAAACTTATTTTGGGAATTCTAAATGCCAGGGTGTTTGTTCCTCTATGAAGATAGTTGTACTCCTTGTTTGGACAGGGCAAAATAACACTCACCTTGTTTGGTAAAATATTGTTAAGTAGCTGCCTGTTTTGGGGTGTTAGATGTACTTTAAAGTTAGTGAGGTCTTTGACTGAGGCTACAAGAATGATAAACGGTTTTTGGGGGTTTCTCTCTCTGATTTCATAGATTTTCTCAACAACGTTTTTATCTTGTGCAAGTCCATGAATTCCATAGACAGTATCTGTTGGTAACACCCCAATTTTACCTTCAAGAAGTAATTTAGAAACATATTAAAATCTTTTTGCATTGTTAGTGGACGATACAGGACTCGAACCTGTGACCTGCTCAACGTCAATGAGCCGCTCTAACCAACTGAGCTAACCGTCCTCATTTGTATTTTATCTTAAAAACACTGGTTAAGAAAGATCTCTAGGTTTGCTGTCTACTTACTGTGAAAATTCTCCAGAATGTACTCTAATCCTTGGGATTTGGTTTCCCCCCCATGTTTATAATTTAAAAGTAGTTTCCAATAAACTTTAGTCGCAACATCGCTTTGATTAAGCAAATTAAAATACTCTTTAGATCTTGACCAGTGTATTGATCTATCTTTATTGCCATGAACTATATAAATATTCATGTTTTTCAATAAATGTGTGTTGTCAATCGGGTTGTATTTACTTTGTATTTTTTTGTTGAAGAAGATTTTTGGCCAATTTGATTTATTATAGCCCCTATATATTGGAAACATCACATTTCGTATCAAAGAATCAACATCCTTTGCGTTCTCTTCTGTATACTTACCATTGCCAAGAGTTGACCAATCTGTCATAGGTGATATTAACCCCAAGTTTTTGATTGTGGTTTTTTTATTCATATGAATGAATGGGGTTATAGCGCCTCCCCAACTGCTTCCAATTAAGATTATCTTACCTACTTTAGGACAGGTAAGTTTATTGCCTGTAAATCCTTCTATTGCTGTTGTTTTTGCCAGCAGGAATTGCTCACATATATGAAGTGTTTCAATGCAATTCTCAAAATTAAAAAGACCTTCAGAACGACAATGACCAATATAGTCAGGGATCATAAGGATTGCAGAATATTTCTTGCAGACTTTCAGATATTCACTTTTTCCATTATCTCCTAGTCCTGGGCCTCCTTGGGCAACAATGACAGCAAGTTTAGGAATCTGTGGAATATATAGAGTAGAAACAACTTGCCCAATTTTTACAATGCCGCTGTATACTTTATTTTTCATGTAAGTTTAAATCATCTTTTA
Source organism: uncultured Gammaproteobacteria bacterium (assembly GCA_964502815.1). Classification (GTDB taxonomy): domain Bacteria; phylum Patescibacteriota; class Microgenomatia; order UBA8517; family UBA8517; genus JBBTWO01. The sequence continues at coordinate 17,416 of CAZCXV010000009.1, forward strand.
TTCCCAAAATTATATTACCATTGTAAGTGTAGTTGTCTTTTTTTCCACCAGCTACTACAAGTGGCAAGGTATGACCCTCGGGAATATTGGCAAAAAACATTAACGATTCCACTCTTCTATCTATTGGCTGCATGACCAAACACGCATTTTCTGAAACTGCAGTATTTGCAAGATGTATCATCATGCCAGAACCCGAACAATATGGAATTTTTTGTCTAGATGGTTGATTGCCATTCATTTGGCTTAAAGCCTCTGGTGTTTGACACGATTTTGATAATTGTTTCATAATGCTTGCGGGAGTATTATCATTTCTCATGTCTAATAAAGCTCTCTCAATGGTGACAGGTGGATCTTCTCCAATTTCTACTCCATGACTTAATCTTTCTAACATCAACTGCGGGTCAAAATCTAATTTTTGTGCACCTGCTCTATTTTTGTCTGCGACTTTCTTAAATCTACTAGTCAACTTTTCTATATCTAATTTACCAGGAGATAAAAATATTTTTTTTGCGCCATTTATGAAAGTTTGAAGATTTGCTGGTACAATTTCCTCCACGATAATATCTCTAATGACTCTCTTTGTGTCTATTAAATGTGTTGGTCGAAGTGAGTTATTGGGGGGAAAATAGCAAACACAGATATCTTTTCCTTGTGACTGCCAATATGTTGTTGTAATTTTTGAACTACACCAAGCAAAAAGTGTTGCCAGATCTAGTGCTTTTGATCCAGAAAGGTCAAATTGGATTCTATATTTTTCAAAAATACTTTCAAAAAGTTTATGAGCAATTTTGTCACTCTCTTCAGAAGTCATTTGGACACTCCCTGCAGGTGTTAGTAAGATGCTTAATTTATCCTTGTTTACCTCAGTTAATAGGTCTTTAATAGAAAAAGAATTAGTTGTACGTTCTGTTGATATAGATATCCTTCCACTTTCTTCTTCTCTAATGAATAGTTGGGAACAAATCTGGTTTTGGGTATCTTGTGGAAGACCAGATAAATGGTAGTTAAAATAGTCGGCAGTTTTACCGTATGGTATTGGTGGAATGACAAATGTTATTTCAGTTTGTCCATCTGTTTGTTCTAGTATTTCTCTTTGAGTGGAAATATCATGGCTTGCTGCAGAGCCTCGTCTAGAAGAATCCATCAGACAAAAAACTTTCTGTTTTTTTATTATTTCTGGGTTGAAAGTAACAACGTCAGCTTCTACCAAGGGATTAAGAATGTCTTGAGCTGTTAATTCTTCCATATCACGAGAGTATCCTCCTACTTCTTGAGCAAGATTCAATAGGTAGCTTATTCTGCTGATTGCTTCTATTCTGTCTATCATATTAAATAAAAAAACCTCTCGTAGTGAGAGGTTGTCTTTTGATTTGTTTAGTTTTAGTGCCTTTACTTGTTTTCTCCCACCGAATTATGCCTCAATAATGAGGTTAATCATAATTACTGGGAGAAAGAAATTTTTCATTTGTGTGATTATAGGAAACTGTTTTCTTGTTGTCAACAAGTGCTAACACACTGGCATTATATAGAGGTTGTTTGTGGCTGTCTGGTGTAAGAATGGTTTTGATAGGCTCTTTTGCCCAAGATAGGGATTCTAAAACTGAATGATCCCTGTCACCATTTAACTCTTGAAGAGCAAGACCAGCTTGGAGTTCTGGTACTCGATGAAGCAGTCTAAACATTGCTTCACCATTGTAATATGGTATCTCCGCTTCCTCTAGCCCCTCCAACCTCATCCAATTGATGCAACCTTTTCTAACTTCTCTAACAGACTCCAAAATTTTTAAAGGATCCTGTTTCCACAAGTTGGTGAATTTTTCTAGAGTCGACTTCATTTTGCCAAGATTTACCACTTTATTAGCATAATCATTCAAGCTAAAAAGCTCAATTGCGTTAATGTAGCTTACACTTGATTTAGAGCCAAGTTTCGATAGTATCTGGGAGATGATTTTAATTGATTGGGCGACCAAATATTGTTCAAGTGAGATGGTCTTTTCATGACTTCCGTTTGAAATATAAACTGCTTCGGCCGGCGAGATCAGCAAGTCAAGGTCTCGTCTCTTAAATATTTCAAGAAAATTTGTGCCATCGTCTAAATTTAAGGAATTGAGAACAGTTTTTATTTTCTGGCTGTCAAGCCCGTTAAGATAATACCAGAGTTGATCAGCAACAAGCCCTTGAGGAATAATACAACCAATTATGTGCGGACTTTCTATTGGTAGTTGTCTTTCAATGTGTAAAACTGTTTGCAGATCATGAGCAACGCCAGGGCCTTTCCGACCCATATCTGTAGATATCCATACACTTGGAATATTACTCTTATCGATTTTGTTAACGTCAACAAGGTGTCCTCTGTTTAGTAATTGTGATACATGTGTTATTCTTTCTGTCATTTTTTGAAATAAAAAACCTCCTAATCTCTTAGGAGGTAACTTGTCTTGTAATTTTTTTGTTTTTAAAACAGTATTTACTACCCCCTAAAACTTAGAAGGTAAAGAAAAATCTAAATGCAAAATTTCTAACTGTTCTCACCATTTGTTGATTATTGTAATTTAACCTGCACTTCTTTGCAAGTAGTGTTCTGAAGAAAGAAGGTAACTTCCCTTACCCTTTTTGTAATTGTTGCCCCAGACATTTCCACCCTTCTTGCCTCTAGCGTTAACTGCATGGAGCCAAGAATTTGCTTCGCTGGCGTTTTTTCTGAAGGCTTTCATAAAATCCAAAAGCTTTTCAAAGAATCTGAGATGATAAATTCCCGGATTTACTGGAGCTTGCATGGCGGCAATTTGAATTTCTTTGCTAAGCTGAGGAGTTGTAACTGAAATTACTTGCATTTCCTGCATAATGGCGGTTAGTTGCTGTTTTAGCTCCATCATTTTTTTTTGGATCAAAGACATTTCTTCTTGATGAAGGACTCTTTCCATGGTCATCTGTTTTTGCAGTTTTTCTTCCTTTTCTCTATTTCCTGAGAAAACATCTTTCATACCCACCTGTTCACCGGGTTTAATTTCTCCAGAGTAGCTTTTGTTTTGGGACCTAGATTTAAAAAGCTGATTAAAGAAGTCTTTGGACATTGGAGACAGCAAATCTTCCTTGACTGATTTGCCTACGCCACCACCTAGATCTTTTAAAGATTCCAGAACATTAGTACTCCTAGCCTTTGAAACAGACCTTTGCTTTTTAATTGCAGTATTTCCCGTAATCGTATTCATCACTGTGGATATCTTGCCTAGGATTGTAATCTAGTTGGCTAGTGGAGTCAAGACAAAACGGGTAAGAAACTTCGTAGTAAGAATTATATTAAGGCAACTAGGGAGTCTAGGACGGTTCGCCTTTGTAAAACGTTTTTAATAATGTTTCGCTGTTTTGGGGTATTTAATTTCTTTTCAACTTCTACTTGTCCTGCAGAAGCTGCCTTAATGGCACTATCTACTTCAGATTCTTCTGCCTTAATGCCTTGGGTATTGGCAATTTTTCCTAAAATTAGTTCAATTGAAATAGTTGATTTGGCTTGGGCTATATATTCTTCTCTTAAGGTTTGTGGGTTTTTACCAATTTGGGTCAGGTAGCTTTCAAGCTGTAGCCCCAGTTTTTCAATTCTGGCCAAAAGCTCAGACAGCCTTTGATTGACCTCTTCATCTACTAAAAGAGCAGGGATGGTTATTTTAATGTTTTCAACTAAAGTTTTTAAGATTGCTTGCTCTTTTTGCGGCTTAGGCGTTTGCACTTTTTCTTGTTTAACATTATCCAAAACTAGCTTGCGGTAGTCTCCTAATTCAAATTGTGGTAGTTCACAGGTAGTTGCTCTTATTTCCCAATCCTCTTCATCTATGGCTTTTAAAATTTCAAGTCTAGGGTAAATTGCCGGCTTAACTTTATGAGTATTTATAATTTCAGAAATAATGAAGGAATAGAAGTGATTTAAAGTATGCTCAATAACCACTTGGGAGGAAACTTTCTCTTTAACCTTAGACAGCGGAGCTTTGCCTTTTCTAAAACCTGGAATAGTTACTTTTTGGCCTTCTTCCTCTAAAACTTGATTCTGGACTGTAGAAACATCCTTCCAGGAAAGTGTGAAAGTTACTTGAATTGTTCCATTGTCAAGCTTGGCAAGAGTAGATTTTTTGGTCATTGCGGGGCTATTTTACCATTTTGGCTTAATTGCCGCCACTGCCTTTGTTTTGGGTCATCTTAAAACTTGAAGGGTTGTAGCCTGCTCCTTTTGGAGAAAAGGTTTGGCCTTTAAAAAAATCATTAGTTCTAAAACCCAAGGGTTTGCCAAACTTGGACTTTAATATTGGTGCTGACTGTTTTGGTTTGCTTTCTTTTTTGTCTGCCATAAAAATATTATACAGCTTTAGAGCAAATATTTTTGAAAAAATGCCAAATCTCTCTCGACCGCTGTATTCCAAGCTGGCTGAAGATTGTGGTCTGAGCCTGAATACTCAAAGTAAGTCACTTCTTTTTCCATGGTTTTTAATTTTTTAGACAAACTTCTGCTCCAGTCAACTGGAACAGCATCGTCTGCGGTTCCTTGGTGGATCTGTAGTGGTGCAGTAATGTTTTCCAGGTATTCATCAAGGGAGTATTTGTCGCTATCATACAAATCTTCAAATTTGGACAGTTCACGTCTAATGAGTTTGCCTTTGTCCTGGCTCTCATCAGTGTAGTACAAGATACTATAGGGAAAAGGCTTGAAAACAGGTGCCCAAAGAGTTGTGGGGATATTTTTGCCGGTTACCTCAAGAGTTGTTAAGGCAATCTGTCCCCCATTGGAATGAGCCCAGATAAAAATATTCTTTTTGTCCCAGTCATTAATTTGATCAAGGGAATTCAAGAGTGACAGGACAGTTGTATAAGTTTGAAACCTGGATTCAAAGATGTTTGCTGAATTAATGTCACTTTGGCTGTAGCCAAGAAAATCTGGCGCTACAGTTATATAGCCATTTTTGGTAAAAACTTGGGCTGCCTTATTTGTTCCAACTCCTGGTTTGTAGATTTCTGGGTCAACATAGCCCCTAATCATTAATACTAAAGGCAGTTTGCCGGTTTTATTTTTGGGTACATTTACCACTCCGGTTGTAGTTTTTACATCTTTACCATCAGGCTTTGGGGAAAAAGTAAAATCCAGTGTGTAGCTATCAAAATTTTCATTTGCAGTTGGATCTTTAATTTTTAACATGCCGGCTGGATATGGCGACTTGGCTAAACTTTCCAGCGAGTAAACTTCAAAGGGTTTGGGGATTATTTTTTCAACTATTGTTTTTTTGTTTTGAAAAACACTATTTCCCCTCACCCACCAGCCTGCAAGAAAGGCTGCTAAAAAAGCTAGCAAGAGAACTAAAAAAATAAGGGCTAAGGTTTTTTTGGAAGAAGCTATCTCCATGAATTAAATTATAGCAAGAAAATTTTCTTACTTATTCTTTACAAATCTGCTCTACTCTTTAGATATAAAGATATGCCCTCTAAATCTGGGACAGTTTTGATTGGCCAGTCTTTTTCAGAAGACAAACTCTTTTTGTTGGCTCAAAAATCAAAGCAGATGGTTTTTGAAACTAAATCAATTTTTCCCTTTGAACTTTTTCCCGATAAATTGGTAATTTGCCTCAATAGAATTAATATTACTTATTCAAAACTTTGGTTTAGAGATGAAAGGCCTATTCCCTTTGAATATATAAATACCGCCCATATCTCTAGAGGACTTTTCTTTGCCAGCCTATCAATTGAAACCTTTGGCGTAGAAAAACCTCCGGCGATAAACCATCTGCCGATCGATGAGGCCAGAGTTGCCAGAAGATATATCCTGGCTTTGGTTGAATGCAAGAAAAACGGCATCGACTTTTCTGGTTATTCCTTGGGGGAAATAAAAGATCAACTTCAAACAATTGGCAAAGTGAGAGAGTAAATCTTCTGATTGACTTTGGTATTTTTACGGGATATAAATAATCTAAAGATGATCCAAATAAGAAACGAATTTTTTCGAAGAATGGATTTTAATACTGTCAAATCCAGTTTGATGCATATAGATATTAATTCCTGTTTTGCCACAGTTGAGCAGCAGGCAAATCCCTCTTTAAGATATCGGCCAATTGCGGTTGCAGCTTATAACTCTCCAGGGGGTTGCATTCTAGCACCTTCTATTGAGGCAAAAACTTATGGCATTAAAACTGGCATGCGGGTAAGGGATGCAAGACTTTTATATCCCAAGCTGATTGTTCTAATGCCTGATCCAACAAAGTACAGATTTATTCACCTCCAACTTCGCAAGCTTCTGAAAAACTATTGCCAAAGTGTAGTTGCTAAATCAATTGATGAATTTGTTCTAGATTTTGAAAACTATGATCTTTTATATTCCGATTTATTTGCAGTTGCCAGAGAAATAAAACAAGGTATTAAGCTAAAGATTGGCGACTACATTAGGGTTTCAATTGGCCTAGGACCCAATAGATTTTTGGCAAAGATGGCAGCAAGCTATAAAAAACCAGATGGCCTGACTGAAATAAATTACCAAAACTATCAAAGCATCTATCGTACTTTGAAATTAACCGACCTGCATGGCATAAATGTCAGAAATGAACTGAGGCTTAAACGGGCTGATATAAATTCTATAACGGAGTTTTATTCATCTCCTTTGTGGAAAATAAAAATCGCTTTCCCATCGATCAATGCCTACTATTGGTACTTAAGACTAAGGGGCTATGAAATTGATGATTTTAAAAGCCAAAGAAGAACTTTTGGCAATTCTTTCGCTCTCCCTAAGTCAGAAGGCACAAGTGAAGAGTTGTTGCCGATTTTGCAAAAACTGTGTGAAAAGACAGGGTCAAGAATGAGAGCCTCTGGCTACAAGGCCAAAGGAGTTCACTTAAGCCTGTATTTTAAAAATCGTGTTTATTGGCATGAAGGCGATACCTTGCAAAGACAAATCTTTGACTCCAGAGATATTTATAAAGAAGCAGTCAGGCTTTTAGGGCGCTGTCCTCAAATACTTCCAGTCCACACCATTGCTGTTAGTTGTTTTAATTTAAGTCAAGAAAAAATCCTCCAATTTGACCTGTTTACTGACTTGGAAAGAAAAGAGAGACTGGTTAAAGCAATTGATTTTATAAATGACAGTTTTGGAAACTTTGTAATTAGTCCTGCAAGAATGGTTTTAACTGGAGATCAGATCAAAGACAGAATTGCCTTTGGTGGAGTAAGAGAACTTTAAAAAACTATATTTGAACCAAGTCCCCCACTTTAATGTTTTTTCTGTCACTTAAGCCCTCTGCAGTTTCTAAAACATAATCAACGCCTACTGCAGACTTATATTTAGTAAGTTCACTGTCTTTTTTACCTGGCTCTGGCCTAACATTTCTATCTATCTGAACAACCTTACCGTCATTTATCCAAATAATGTCAATTGCCATGGTCATATCTTTCATCCAAAAAATTGGTATTTGGTTTTCTTGATCAAAAACAAATAACATACCTTCACTATCGGGAAGACTTATGGTTTGGGATAAGCCAATCTTTCTTTCGTTATTGTCATCTGCAACTCTAACACTTAGATCAATATCTTTGACTTGGATCTTCTTGTAAGTTTGAGAAGTATTTGTTTTGGAGGGAAAATCCCAGTTACCGACCAAAGGTTTGCCTTGGGATTTATTGTTGAACATGCCAATGGCAATTATTACAATGGCTGCCCCTACCAGGTATAGAAACAACTGTTTGGTTTCTTTCATATTTAGTTATTTTAGAACAAAACCCAGGACAAATAATACTATAAAAAAGACAAATATCGGCAGACATAAAAGCAGGAGTTGTTTGTTTCCTTTGACAGGATTTACAAAGCTGTGGATCTTTTGGGAGGCCATAAATAAAGTATAGCAGACCAATCAAACTTCGTATTTTATTCGTTTGTGCTGGGAACAGGAATCGAACCTGCACATCTTTTACGATACACGGCCCTAAACCGTGCGCGTCTGCCAGTTCCGCCATCCCAGCAAAATTAGGTATCTAAATTATAACAGAAAGAGAGCTTTTTTGGCCAAAAAAAAGGCCCAGCTTTAGCCGGGCCATATATTTTTCCGAATTTCTTCGGTGAAATCCTCACGCTTCTCTCGCCGAAGCGGAGTTGCCTAAGAACGTAAAACGACTATAACAAAGAATTATGGGATTGTCAAGAGACCGGTCTTCTCAACCTATATTTCTAGATTTCCTGGCTAAAATAAAGATAGATGGCCCGAATTTGAGATATGCTAAGGGGTGTTGCATAATGGATTCGAGCCAGAGAATAACAGAAAACGGGAGGGTTCTTTTTAGAAAACTACTCCTGACATTTGAGACTGATCTGGTCTCAATTATCTTGTACCGCTTCTCCAGTAAGGATTCCTTAATAATGTCTGGGTGAAAGTTTAAAAATGGGATGGTTTTGTTCTTTATCGATTTTTTGCTTCTGAGATCTTTAGGAAAGATATCCAAAGGGTAGGTAAAGTTGCCTTTGAGGAAGTTTTTGAAGATCTGTTTCCAATGGATTTTGTTGGCAAATTCAATAATCAGGTAGCCCCCTGGGTTTATTAGTTCATCTAAAAGATTAATGGCTTCTTCTGGGTCACTAATGTGATGCAAGACTCTAATAAAAATTGCCAAGTCAAACTTTCTACCTCGAAGCTTTTTTGACAGATTTTCCAGTCTAGATTGAATAAAGCGAATATTTCGGTAATTGGTAAGTCTGTATCTGGCTTCCTTGAGGAGTTTGCCGGAAGGGTCTGCCAGAGTAATTGTTTTGGCTCGATAGTTATAATTTTGTGTGTGTCTGCCAAAACCTGCTCCAATATCAATAATGGTTTTTAAGTGGGGAACTTTTTCCAAAAAAGATTTTACGGCAATTGTTTCACTTTCGTGTTCATAGACTCTAGAAGCCCAATATTGTGGATAGTCGTACTGATCATAAGCTGCTGGCATTTTTTTAAGGCTTTAAATTTCTTTAACTAAAAAAACTATTGCATCTCCTCCATGAAGGCAGTAACTCCCTTGGCCCAGGCGCCATCTGGAGAGTGAGGGACGTATTTGCTCATAATTTGCGAAGGTGTGACAAGCCCAATGGCAATATAGTTTTCCTTGAGGCCTTTGGTCACAGTTTCAATACCTTCGTCAAAGCTTTGGAAGCCCAAAGAACCTTTGGAGTGAATTCCCCAACCCCAGCAATTATATGAGTCTTCAGGAATTTTTTTGCATAAGTTTGACTCTTGCTGGGCAATTGCTGAAATCAATCTAAAGTCAATGCCATATTTGTCTGCAGCTTCAACAATTTTACCTGCATGGGGAAGTATTGGTGAATCATAGTTTGCAAGATAATTTCTGACGATTAGTTCCCTGGCATCTGCCTTTTCAATAGCTGCGGAGACTTCTTTTGGTTGTGTAGGAAGCGAGGCATATACTCTCACACCTGATATGGGGGCTTCAATTAAGTTAGCGGTTTTTTGGACTATTTCAGTTTTTATTTTTGAATCTTTGTTTATTGAATAAAGAGAAAATAGGCTAGTTGCAAGAGCAATTGGAGTAAGGATGATGAAAATGACTATTAGGGCTAAATTTTTCCAAAAGCCAAACAATCCTTGGGGGTCTAGTGTATCTGTTGTATTCATATCTTAGGCAGGAACTAGCACTTCTAAATCCCCCACAGGATGTCATATATGGCACTATAAGTCAAGAAAATTAAAAATACTTGTGAGTCCGGTGGGGCTCGAACCCACAACCGTCGCCTTAAGAGGGCGCTGCTCAACCATTGAGCTACGGACTCAAATATCTTTAGCTTCCTATTTTATCATTGACGCAGTCACGAGCCAAGGTTTTAGCGATATACCAAAAAGAACACTGGCTAGCTCGTATTTAGGCAGTGGTTTCACCTCTTGAGTTTCAGGTTGCGGCGTTTTGAGAGGGTTTTGTACTGGCTTCCCTTTTACTTTTGGCAAGGAGGCGATTTTTTCGTATTGGGGTAGGTAGGTCCCATCTTTGGCTTTCCAGGAAAAATTGTCAAAAGGATAACCTTGATAGTTAAGTAAAAAAGGGGTGACGGCAACAATATTGGGACTTGTCCAAACGTTTTCAAAAACGTAGGCCATTTTACTGTCTACTCCCCACACATTATTTGTCCAGCCGGTTTCAGTGATAAATACTGGAAGAATTTTGGTGATGCCTAGGTTCTTTAGGTAATCAAGCTCCCATTCAAAAGTTCTAACACTCCCCTTCCCGTTTGCTGTTTCTAAGCCGCTGAAGCTTGGGTTTGGGTAGGAGTGGGAAGACAGGCCGTCTATATAATTAATTACTGTTGGATCAGTTGCAAAAAACTGGCTTAAAAATCTATCTTCACTCATGTAGTTTTTGTCATTGGGGGCCGAAGCGTCAAGACCTGCCGGCATGACAAAGAAGTCAGAGTTAGATAGTTTTAGTCTAACGGCAAATTCCTTGTAGTATTGGTTATATTCCTGAGGATTTACTTGCCCTCCCCATTCCTTGGCATGGTTTGGCTCATTTCCAATAATCACGTATTTATTTTTAATTGGCCAATCAAGACTGTTTAGAAAATCCACCCAAGAACCAATTTCTAAACTATTAGGTTTGAGCCAGATTTCTCCTTGTGGTTTTGAGGCAATTCTGACAATTGGAATGAGGTGTAAATCACTCATTTTGCTAAACATTTTTTGCCACTTGTCGTTTATCCGGTCCGGCTCTTGAATGACTATAGTCACATAGCCCCAGTCCCCACCAGAGGAGTTTACTAATTTTGAGGCGTCTTCCAAATCATGCTCGTCAATGATATGAATGCCAAAACGGTTATTTGGATTTTTAAACGGATCCTCATAACCAAAAGCGATTTTTGGCAGACAAAGGAAAACAAAAACTGACAGCAAAAAAACACTAATTTTTTTCATTGCAAAGCTATTGTATCAGATTGAGCTGTACCAAATGGAGGCTAATTTGATATACTAACTGTGTTGTAAGCCGAAGTGCTGAAATTGGTAAACAGGCACGGTTCAGAACCGTGTGCCCTTACGGGTTTGGAGGTTCAAGTCCTCTCTTCGGCACTTGACAATTCGGTAGAAATTCGGCTAATATGGATTTATGAACTGGACAAGGGATTTAGCCTATATAGTCGGATTATTTGCTAGTGATGGGTGTCTTTATAATGACGGACGCCACATGAGTTTTGTCTCCAAAGATTTGGAGCAAGTTGAAAACTTCAAAAGAATTCTTAATTTAACAAACAAAATTGGTCTCAAATCAAGCGGGAGGGTAACTGACACTCTTTACTATAACCTCCAATTTGGCGGAAAAGAACTCTATAATTTTTTCCTAGATATAGGCTTAACTCAAAGGAAATCTTTGACTATGGGAGAACTATCTATACCAAACAGATTTTTCGGAGACTTTCTCAGAGGTTGTTTGGATGGTGATGGATTTACGCTTTCTTATTGGTCTAAACAGTGGCCAAAGAGCTTTGTTTTCTATTTTGGTATTAGCTCTGGCAGTATTAAATACCTCGAATGGCTTCAAAGTAAAATTAAAGAACTGTACGAGGCAGAAGGAGTTATAGCAAAAGGAACTAGGGGTTTCAACCTCAAATACGGGAAATATAATTCATATTTAATATTAAATGAAATGTACCATTCTAAAAATGTTACCTGCTTAAGTCGTAAATGGTTTAAAATTGACCAAGCTTTAGGTATAATAAGAAGCCAACAAGCGGGAGTGTCGGAACGGTAGACGATCATGTTTAAGGAACATGTGCCCAAAAGGCGTGGAGGTTCGATTCCTCTCTCCCGCACAAACGCCGAAAATTTGATAAAATAAGGTCGCTTAGCTCAGTTGGTAGAGCGCACGGTTTACATCCGTTAGGTCATAGGTTCAAGTCCTATAGCGACCACAATTAAATATTAAATAAGGTGAGCCGAGATAATCAAATGCTAAACATTTTCATATCTCCGCATTCACTTTGTTCATGCCGAGATAGCCAAGGTGGTCAAGGCGGGCGCCTGAAGAGCGTCAAATTTAGGTTCAACTCCTAATCTCGGCACATATATAATTAGAGTTAAGTTATGCGGGATTAGCATAATGGTAGTGCATCTGGTTGCCAATCAGAGTACACGGGTTCGATTCCCGTATCCCGCTCATAGCCTATAATATGATCCAGTAGCTCAACGGATAGAGCAATTCCCTTCTAAGGAAGAGGTTGGAGGTTCGATTCC
>CAZCXV010000010.1:0-29539 GCA_964502815.1 uncultured Gammaproteobacteria bacterium
CTGCCAACTATGCCAGTTAATACGTGATTAACTGTTAGCCAGGGGTGTTTACTTTCTAGTTCCTGAAGTTCTTTTTTAAAGCAAACATCTTCTTCAAGATGGTTGGAATATATTAGTTCAACTCTAAAGTTAAGTTTTTTTACAGCTAAATACCTAATCCTACTCATAAAAGGTGCAATACCAACTCCTCCAGCGATAAAGATATAGGGGCCAATGTTATTATCTTTTAAATGCAGAGTCCCAATTGGTGGATCGATATCTATTTTTGTTCCAAGCGCGAGCTTGGCCAGTGCCTGTTTGTAATTTGACATACTTCTGATCCGAGTTACTATTTGTAAAAAATTATCACTAGGGCAACTACATAGAGAAAACTGTCTAACTTCCCCTCTTGGATCTAATTTTGCTTCTTTAAGTGGAAGATAGATGAAGTCACCAGGGAGATATGTGTCTTTCAGCTTCACTGTAAAATCCCCTGCTTTAAAAGTTAAAAGCAGTGTATCTCTGGCGCAAATCTCTTTTTTTGTAAGAACTATTTCCATTCTTGTATAATACAGTAAGCGCAGCGGTAGTTCAGTGGTAAGCATAGCTTGAGTTCCACTAAAGCGAAGCTTGGCTCCTGACCTACCTTGCTTACGCAGCGGTAGTTCAGTGGTAGAATGTCTCCTTCCCAAGGAGAAGGTCGCCGGTTCAAATCCGGTCCGCTGCTCTTAGGAATTATAGAGATTGTTTGATACTACTTTGGTAAATTTAGTTGACTGCCGACAAAGATTACATTTGCATTTGTAATTCTGTTTAGTTTAGCAATCTCTGGCCATTTGTGGCCATTGCCATATACTTTTACTGATATTTTCCAGAGATCGTCTCCTTTGGCAACTGTATAACTACTTGGAAGTTCAGATTTAAGTGCTTTTGTTTCCTCAGATTTTACTGTTGTGGTAACTTTTACTTCCAGTTCAGTTTCAGGAATAGAAAGTTTGGTATCTTTCTCTAAACTCTCAGGATTAGAAATAGAATTTGCTTCTGCAATTTGCTGCCACTTAAAACCATCACCGTAATATTTTTCAGCAATGCTCCAGAGTGTTTCACCGGCTACTACTTTATGAGAAGCAATTTGTGCAGTTTGATTTTGAGTTCCATTTGTAGACACTGTGCCTACTTTTAAGTTTCTAAAGTAGGAAAAAACTAAAAACGCTGCAATTGCCAAAACTAGGGCTCCTAAAATCATGCTAATTGTTGATTCGTATAGCTTAACTGTTTTTAGAACTTGTTTTATTTCCATTATAGAATCACCACCAATCCTTAGTTAAGAAGTGGCAGATCTCCTTTAATCTTGAAGTGAATTTAGTTTATTGAGAAGTTATTGTCAACAACAGATTTTTTATACTCAGTTTTTCACGAGATTTGTTTTATTTTCACACATTTTTGATTTTGGCGGGATGGACGAGACTCGAACTCGCGACCTCTTCCGTGACAGGGAAGCGCTCTAACCAACTGAGCTACCACCCCAAAACTAACTCCAATTATAACTAATAATTGAGGCAACAACAAGCTCATGGTAATATTGGTTAAATGCAAGATAAATTCTCTAACCTGCAGATTGCAGAACTACTTCGTGACCTGGCAGCTGCCCTTCAGATAAAGGATCCCAAAAAAAATAAATTTAGAATTATTGCCTACGAAAATGCTGCTACTTCGGTTGAACATTTATCTTCCGAAGTAAAAGATATGTGGGATGAAGGTAAATTAACAGATATTCCTGGAATTGGCCAAAGTTTGCAGGATAACCTTGATGAATTTTTTAAGAAAGGCAGATCAAAACATTTTGATGACATTCTTTCTGGTATCCCAAAGGCAGTATTCGAACTAATGAAAGTCCAGGGAGTAGGACCAAAGACTGCTTTTAAATTGGTAAAAAAATTTGGCATTACAGACACTAATTCCAGGGCGCAGCTAGTAGACATTGCTAAAGCAGGCAAAATTAGAAACTTGGAGGGTTTTGGTGAAAAGTCAGAAGCTGAAATTTTAAAATCCTTGACTGACTTTAAGGAAGATAAAGACAAAAGAATACTTTTTTCATATGCGGTGGGCAAAGCAACAGAAATTATTGACTGGATGCAAAAAGACAAGAATGTCAAAAGAATTGATGTCTTGGGGAGCTTAAGAAGAAAGATGGCAACTGTTGGCGATGTTGATTTGTCAGTAGTTACAAATAACTCTGAAGAGGTTCTAAGTCACTTTGTAAGCTATCCCCACACCAATAGAGTATTGGAAAAAGGAGAAGCCAAAGCTTCCATCCTAGTGCCTGGAGAAGTACAAATTGATCTCCGTGTTCAGCCCGAGGATTCCTACGGTTCTCTTCTACAACACTTTACTGGTTCCAAATTTCATAATATTGCCCTAAGAGAGTATGCCCTTAAAAAGGGTTTAAGTTTGTCTGAATATGGAATAACTATACTTCAGAAAGGGGAACTCTTAAAAAAGTTTAAAACCGAAGAGCAATTTTATAATTATCTTGGTTTGCAGTATATCCCACCAGAACTTAGGGAAGACATGGGCGAAATTGAGGCAGCAAAAGAAAATAAGTTACCTAAATTAGTCGAGCTAACAGATATTAAGGGGGATTTGCAAATTCATTCTGACTTTAATATTGAAACGAGCCATGATGTCGGCGGATCTTCCATGGAAGAAATTGTTACTAAAGCCAACGAACTTAAATATGAGTACATTGCTTTTACAGAGCACAATCCTAGCCAGAAGGGTCACAGTGAAAACCAAATCGTAGAAATACTTAAAAGGAAGCGTGAAAAGATAAACAAATTAAATTACTCAATAAATAATTCCAATCGAGGTTGTCTTAAAAAAGTATTCAATTCACTCGAAATTGACATTTTACCTTCAGGTAAGCTCCCAGTTTCTGAAGTGGGATTAAATACTTTGGATTTTGCCTTGGTCTCAATCCATTCAAGTTTCAATCAAACCAAAGTAGAAATGACCCAGCGAATATTGACGGCATTGTCTTACCCCAAAGTGAAAATTTTGGCACACCCGACTGCCAGAATAATTTTAAAACGGGAAAGCGTTGAAGCCGATTGGCAGAAAATCTTTGAGTTTGCAGTCAAAAATAATAAATGGATCGAAGTTAATGCAGATCCAGCTCGTTTAGACTTGCCTGATTATTTAATTAAAGAAGCGCTTCAATATGGGGTGAAATTTAGTCTGGGGACAGATGCCCATAATAAGGAAGGCTTGAATAATATGGTATTTGGAATTTACAATGCTAAAAGGGGTTGGCTAACTTCAAGTGATATAATAAATACGAGTTCTTTTCAAGAATTCGAAAAATTCTTGATAGGAGGTGAGTAAATATGATCTTAATCATTTTAACAATTGCAGTAGTTTTAGTTTTATGGGGAGTATCTATTTATAACTTCTTTGTCTCGAGCAAAGCTCGTATAAAGGCTGCCATTCAAGAAATTGGTAACCAATTAAAAAGACAAGCAGATTTAATTCCAAACTTGGAAAACTCTGTGAAAGGTTACTTAAAGCATGAAAAAGGAATTTTTGATCAACTAACTGAAGCCAGAAAGGCAATCGTCTCGGCGGCAAAGTCGGGTGACGTTCAAAAAATGGCTGACGCAGGTAGCATGCTTAATAGCGTTCTTCCAGCAATTAAAGTTGCCGTTGAAGACAATCCAGAAATTAAAGGCAGTGAAGTTGTCAAAAACTTAATGGATGAATTAAGGGATACGGCCGACAAATTGATGTATGCCAGAAGATTGGTTATTGATCTAACTGCTGACTATAATGTCAAGCGGGTTAGTGTGCCATCAAGTGTTATAGCCTCGCTATTTAATTTTGCAGAACTTCCAGGTCTTATCACACCTGAAAGCGGGGAACACTTGGAGGTGTTGGCAAGTGAAATGAAGTCGCCAAAAATCGGTCTCTAGAGATTTAAAGCATGGTAAACATACATGAGGCAATTTCTGCCAACAAGAGAAAAAGCATTGTCGTAATGCTTGGTTTTGTTTTCTTTATAACCGTTGCAGTTTACTTTATTTCCCAAGGTATGGGCTATTATCTGGGCTATGAGCCTGGAGGTTTGGGTACTGTAGGTCTGGCATTTATAGTTTCGGGGCTAATGAGTATTGGCAGTTATTATTTTTCAGACTCAATAGTTCTAACAATTTCAGGAGCTAGACCGGCAGACAAAAAGAGAGATTTCCTTTTTTATACAGTTGCAGAAAACTTAAGCATTTCTCAAGGCCTACCCAAGCCAAAGCTTTACATTATTGACGACAGCGCGCCAAATGCTTTTGCAACCGGCAGAGATCCTGATCATGCAGTTATTTGTGCAACAACGGGACTCTTGGACAAGCTAACCAGAACAGAGCTTGAAGGTGTTATTGCTCATGAGCTTTCCCATATTAAAAACTATGACACAAGACTAATGGGTATTGTGTCTGTCCTAGTTGGCATAATTGCCCTTCTTGGAGACTGGTTTTTAAGGCTTTCCTGGCATTCTGATTCAGACAATGACAACAAGAAAGGCGGGATATTTATTATTGTCGGACTGGTATTTGCACTACTTTCTCCTTTTGTCGCCCAAATAATTCAGTTGGCAATTTCCAGGCGAAGAGAATATTTTGCCGATGCCACAGCAATTTCTATTACCAGGCAACCAAGCGGCCTTATTAGTGCCCTAGAAAAAATCTCAGCAGACAATGAGCCCTTGGAAGCTGCAAACAAAGCTACGGCACATATGTACATTGCAAACCCTTTTAAGGGAAATGAGAAAAGAGCAGTTTCCTGGTTTTCTAGTCTTTTCAATACTCATCCTCCAATTAAAGACAGAATAAAAACTCTCAAAGAAATGGTTTAGTCTATCAAGACTTTAAGTTATAATAGGAGTTGTTATGTCAAAGCTAACAGATAATCAGATCAAACACGTTGCCAAGTTGGCAAAATTGACCTTAACGGATGAGGAAATAAAAAAGTTTCAAGGCCAGCTTTCAAATATCCTATCCCATATCGACGAGCTTTCAAAAGTGGATACCACTGGAGTTGAACCTACAAGTCAAACTACTGGTCTAACAAATGTATTTAAAAAAGACGAGATTGATCCACTACGAATAATGCCAGTAGATGCCGTTTTATCTAATACTAAAAATAAGCTCAATAACTATTTTGTTGTAAATGCCGTAATTGATAAAGACCAATAAAATTTACAAAAAATGCTTAAACTACCAAAAACTATCCAAGAAACACAAGAAAAGCTTTTGAAAAAAGAATATTCGGCTATGGAATTAATTGAAGCTTACTTGAAAAGAATTGCAAAATACGATGGGGAACTGAATTCATTTATTACCGTTACTGCAGAGATTGCTAGAAACCAGGCCAAAAAAACCGATGAACTAATAACATCCTTAGGATATAAAGCTTTTGCAGATTTTCCTCTTTTGGGCGCAGTTGTTTCTCATAAAGATATTTATTTGACAAAAGGCGTACAAACAACGGCCTCTTCAAGAGTATTAGAAGGCTTTATTGCTCCCTATTCGGCAACTTCTGTTGAAAGAATAGAAGAGGCTGGAGCAATGATGATTGGCAAACTAAATTGCGACGCTTGGGCTCATGGTTCCTCTGGAGAAAATTCTGACTTTGGTTCGGCGAAAAATCCTTGGAATAAAGATTATACTCCTGGAGGTTCTTCAAGTGGTTCTGGAGCGGCCACGAGCGCTAATTTTTCGCTTTTTTCTACCTCGACAGATACTTGTGGATCAACAAGATTACCTGCAAGCTATTGTGGTGTTGTTGGTTTGAAGCCAACTTATGGATCGGTCTCAAGATATGGAGTGATTGCCATGGCTTCTTCTTTAGATACCATTGGCCATATTACTAAAACTGTTGAAGATAGCAAGAAAATATTTGAGATAACTAGAGGGATTGACGGCAAAGATGGGACATTAGTCGATCATACCTGGGTAGAGGCCAAGACAAAAATAAAAATAGGTGTTCCAAAGGAATTTTTTGGCCAAGGACTGGAAAGACAAGTTGAAACTAAAATTCAGGAAGTAATTGAAGTTTATAAAACTAAAGGCATTGAGTTTATTGAGGTGAGTCTGCCTAGTACTAAGTACGCAATCGACGTCTACTATATAGTTCAGCCTGCAGAGGTGTCATCAAATTTGGGTAGGTATGACGGAGTAAGATATGGTCAGGATAGATCTGCATTTGGTGATGAAGCTAAAAGAAGAATTATGTTGGGCACTTATGTGTTGTCCGCGGGCTACTATGACCAATATTATTTAAAAGCCATGAAAGTTAGATCCTTAATTATTGCAGAATTAGATAAGGCTTTTAAAAAAGTAGACGCACTTATCGCCCCAGTCGCGCCGACACCTCCTTTTAAGTTAGGAGAAAAAGTATCAGATCCACTTGCTATGTATTTAACAGATATTTTTGCCGCTACTGCAAATCTTTCTGGTATTCCAGGATTAGCAATTCCAGCAGGATTTACCAAGGAAAGTTTGCCTTTAGGTTTTCAGCTAATGGGGCCAAGGTTTTCAGAAAATACTCTGTTTAAATTGGGTGAAATATATCAACATGCTACAGATTGGCACTTAAGGGAGCCAAAATTATGAAAGAATTAAAATCAGTCGTTGGCAATTCTAAGTTCAGGTATTTGTGGACGTCACAGGTGCTTTCCCAGTTAACAATTCAGATCATGAATTTTTTGATCATTGTTAAACTGTTTGAAAGTACCGGCTCAACCATTGCCACATCTTTTATTTGGATTGCCTACGCTCTACCAGCAATATTTTTTGGCCCCTTTGCGGCAACTTGGGTTGACTTGATAGATAAAAGAGTAGTTTTGACCTTCACAAACTTGGCTCAGGCAATAACAATTCTATTTTATGCTTTGTTTTCAAACAAATATCTTTTTTTATCGTATGTGGTCGTATTTATATATTCCTTTTTTAATCAGTTTTATGTGCCAGCTGAAGCCGCTACACTTCCTAAAATTGTTCATAAATCTAAACTGCAACAGGCAAACGGCTTATTCTTTTTGACACAACAGGCGTCAATTGTGGCCGGTTTTGGTCTTGCAGGTCCATTGGCTGATTTACTTGGCTATAGAACTACCTTTCTTATTTCTTCGGGGCTTTTATTTCTAGCTTTTGTTTCTGTAAGCCTTCTTCCAAGTGGTTCAGTAAAAGAAGCCAGTAAAAGTTTGGAAACAAATGTGATGAATGTTTTAGATAAAACAATAGAAGGCTATAGGTTTATAAGGGGAAATCCTGGAATTTGGATGCCCTTTTTACTTTTGATGGCTCTACATGTCTCAACTTCTATTGCTACAATTACCCTCCCGGTAATTGCAGTTGAAGTAGCGCAAATAAACCCTAAATATTCAGGCGTTTTAATGATCGTTCCAGGCGGCTTGGGGGCTTTTCTAGGAACCGTTTTAACTTCCAAATATGCTCATAAAATAAGAAAGAAAGAAATGATTGAAAAGTCTCTTATTTTAATGGGAACGGCTGTTTGGTTGGCTGCGTTTTTGATTCCGGAATTTAATTTAGTATTTAAATTAATTTCAGCGGTGGTAATCTTTTTTGCTATTGGACTTTCATATGTCGGGGTTTTTGTCCCTGCGCAAACATTTTTGCAAGAAAGAACGCCAAAAAATATGATGGGTAGGGTCTTTGGCAATTTTTGGTTCTTGGCAACTATTGCAACTATTTTGCCGGTTTTGTTTTCGGCTACCATCACTGAAGTTTTTGGAGTACGCTCACTTTTCTTTATTATGGGCTTGTTTTGTATTCTGACTTATCTATATTCATCTAAGAGAGGTCAAAAAATATTAGAGCAAAATGTGGAGGTTATAAATGGATAGTAAAAACATATATCGACCGATAATAGGTATGGAGGTACATGTTGAACTAGCCACTAAAACCAAGATGTTTTGTTCATGCCCTACAGATCATTTTGCAAAGTTAGCTAATACTCAGGTTTGTCCAATTTGTTTGGGTCTTCCAGGTGCTTTACCAATTGCAAATAAAGCGGCTATTGATTCAACTATTAAGTTTGGACTGGCTCTAAACTGCCAAATTTCAAAGTTTTCTAAGTTTGACCGCAAACATTATTTCTATCCGGATTTACCAAAAGCCTACCAAATTTCTCAGTACGACTTACCTTTTTGTACCGCAGGTAATTTTATCTTGCCCTCTGGAAAGAGAATAGATATTACTAGAATTCACTTGGAGGAAGATACTGCCAAATTAGTTCATGAAACGGTTAACAACCAGAAGGTAAGCTTAATTGACTTTAACCGCTCATCAGTGCCTTTAATGGAAATGGTAACCGAGCCCGACTTTGACAATGCCGATGATGCAATAGAATTTTTGAAAGAAGTGCAAAGAATTGTTAGACATTTGGGAATTTCTACGGCCGACATGGAAAAAGGCTCGCTGCGCCTTGAGGCAAATGTTTCTATGGCTCCAAATCAAGACATCTGGCCACCTAAAAAGTTACCAAATTATAAAGTTGAACTAAAAAACATCAATTCTTTTAAATTTCTTAAAAAGGCTCTCGAAGCAGAGTTTATCAGACAGTCAGAAGCCTTGGAGGCAGGTGAGAATTTGATTCAGGAGACTAGAGGCTATGACTCAGTAAAAAATAGAACCTTTAGCCAGCGGACTAAAGAAGAAGCCCAAGATTATAGGTATTTTCCCGAGCCGGATTTGCCACCTATTATCCTACAGGAAAAGGAAATTCAAAGTCTGAAAAATTCTTTACCCGAACTACCAGATGACAAAAGAAAAAAATATCAAAAACTTGGTTTGCAGGACAACTATATAGAATTTTTGGTTGAAGAAATGAGCGCTGGAAAGTATTTTGAAAGAGCTGTGGAATATGCCCAAAAACTGGGAGTATCAGTCAAGCAGCTTGCAGGGGTTATCGTCAATCAAAGAATGCATGAAGAAATAACTGACCCGGCACTTTTAGTAAAAAAATTATATGAATTATCTAAAAAAGAGTTTGCTCCAACAAAAGAAGTAGAAAAAGCTGTAGGCCAAGTAATTGCAGAACAGCCAAAAGCAGTAACTGATTACCAAAATGGTAAAACTGATGTTCTTGGTTTTCTAATCGGCCAAGTACAAAAAATTCTCAAAGGTACTGGAGATCCAAAGACAATTCGTGAACTGCTTGTTGTTAAGCTTCAGAAGTGAACATCACCATTTAATCTTACTGTGGTATATTAGATTTGACTATGGCAGAGCCTAAATTTGTCCATTTGCATGTCCATACCGAATACTCACTTTTGGATGGACTATCAAACATCAAAAAACTTTTTTCTCATGTCAAAGAAAATGGTATGGATGCTGTAGCCATTACCGACCACGGGGTGATGTATGGTGCAATTGATTTTTACAAGGAAGCCTTAAAACGGGAGATAAAACCCTTAATTGGTATGGAGGGCTATATTACCTCTCTTGATATGACAGTCAGGCCCGAAAAAGGCATTTCCAAAAATTACCATTTACTTCTCCTTGCCAAAAACTACGAAGGCTATAAAAATTTAATGAAACTATCATCTGTTGCTCACCTCAAAGGTTTTTACAAGAGGCCCAGATTTGACAGAGAGACTTTGAAAAAATATTCAAAAGGCTTAATTGTCACCTCGGCTTGCCCCTTGGGAGAATTGGGTCAGGCAATTATTGAAGAAGATTCTAAAAAAACAAAAGAGGTGGTTTCCTGGTATCAAGATGTTTTTAAGGACGATTACTATCTTGAGCTCCAAAGACACAATTTTGATTATCATGCAACCAAAGCCACAGACCCACAGATTAAAAATGATTTACTAACGCTTAATAAAAATTCTCAATTAATTGAAAAAGAAATTCTAAAGTTAAGCCGGGAATTGGGAATTCCATTAGTTGCCACCAACGACGCCCATTATTTGAAAAAAGAAGACGCTTCGGCTCAAGACGCTCTTGTGTGTATTGCCACCGGCAAAAATGTCGCCGACGTAAAAAGGATGCGCTATATCGATACGCCTTCTTTTTATTTGGCTCCACCTGCAGAGATGGCGGAGCTGTTTGCCAACTTGCCAGACGCCATTTCAAACACAGTCAAAGTTGCAGCAAAATGTAATCTTGAAATTGAAACCTTGGGGAAGTGGTTCTTTCCAGAATACCCACTTCCAAAAGGCGTTACAGCCGATGATAAATTGCGGAAACTGACTTTTGAAAAACTAACCCAAAAAGTTGAAAAAAATGAAGTCTCAGTTTCTAGACTGGAAAAAGAACTTGAGATTATAAAAAACAAGGGCTATTCGGCCTATTTTTTAATTATGATGGAGATGGTTAATTGGGCGAAGGAAAACGGCATTGTCACTAATACCAGAGGCTCAGCGGCCGGGTCTTTAGTGTCCTACGTTTTAGGAATAACAACCGTCGACCCCTTGAAGCACTATTTGCCATTTGAAAGATTTTTAAATCCCTTTAGGCCTTCTCCCCCCGACATTGATTTAGATATTGCAGACGACAAAAGAGAACAAATGATTGCCTACATTACCGACAAGTATGGCAAGGAAAAAGTTGCCCAAATCTGCACTTTCGGAAGAATGCTTTCCCGGGCTGCTGTTAGAGATGTTGCCAGGGTATTGGGCTATCCTTATGCTGTGGGAGATAGAATTGCCAAGTTAATTCCACCTCCCAAGCAAGGCTTTCCAATAACTATCCCAAAAGCTTTGGAAGAAGTTCCAGAATTACATTCTCTTTCAATTTCAGACAAAGATGTAAAAACGGTTCTTGAGATGGCGATTCAATTGGAAGGCTCCGCCCGTCATATGTCAGTGCACGCGGCTGGTGTTGTTGTCTCGCAAACTGATTTGACAGATTTTACTCCCATCCAAAAAGAACCTTCTGGTGAAAAGATTATTACCCAGTATGAAATGCACGCCTGCGAGGATGTTGGACTTATTAAGTTTGATATCCTGGGAATCAGGAATTTGTCTATTTTAAACGCAGCGGTGGATATTGTTGAGATTGAAACAGGAGATAGAATTGATTTGCACAATATTCCAATTGATGATAGGAAAACTTTTGAGATGCTAGCTCGAGGTGAAACCATGGGGGTTTTTCAGATGGGCAGCTCGGGGATGACCAAGTGGTTGATGGAACTGCAGCCGACTAGGGTAGAAGACTTGATGGCCATGGTTGCTTTGTATCGCCCTGGGCCAATGGCAACAATTCCAGAATATATTGAGAGAAAAAGAAACCCTAGGCTAGTGAAATATTTGGACCCGAGAATGGAAAAATTCCTCGGGGCTTCCTACGGACTACTCGTTTACCAAGATGATTTGCTTTTCTGTGCTTTAGAACTTGCAGGTTATAACTGGGAAGAGGTGGATAAATTCAGAAAAGCTGTTGGTAAAAAAATTCCTGAAGAAATGGCAGCTCAAAAAGACAAATTTACTAAAGGAGTTGTTGCTAATGGTCAGACAGAAGAGTTTGCCGAAAAGCTTTGGAAACTGTTCGAGCCTTTCCAATCTTATGGATTTAATAAAGCACATGCAGCCAGTTACGGCATGGTCTCCTATCAGACCGCCTATATGAAGGCCAATTTCCCGGTCGAATATATGGCAGCACTTTTGACCGCAGAATCTAAAGATGCCGAAAAAATTTCCCAAGCTATAAATGAATGCCGAAGAATGAAAATTAATGTCCTTCCTCCAGATATAAATGAAAGCAATGTCGGTTTTAAAATTGTCGAAGAAAAACAGTCTTTGGCTGGTAAGGCAATAAGATTTGGACTGGATGCTATTAAAAATGTAGGCAAGGCGGCTCTTGAGGCAATATTTGAAGAGCGGGACAAATCTAAATTTGTTTCATTTGCCGACTTTTTGGCTAGAGTTGATGGCCGAAGAGTAAATAAAAGAGTAGTTGAAAGCCTGATAAAAGTTGGGGCAATGGAAAAGTTTGGCAATCGGGCTGCGCTGCTTGGCTCAATTGACGAGCTGAGAAATAAAGTTTCTAGACCTAAAGCAAAAGTTGTTGGGCAACAGGATCTTTTTGGCGAAGAGGAAACTAAAAAGGCTGCGACTGCCCCAATCGCCATAATTTCAGACACTCCAGAATTTGAAGATCAGAAATTGCAGAGCTTGGAGAGAGAACTTTTAGGTTTTTCTCTAACAGCTCCGCCAGTAATTGATCTGATTGCCCCTTATGAGAATCGGGCAACGCACAAAATTTACGAACTGTTAGGTTTGAATAGTGAACACATTCAACAAGGGTTATTGGTTAAGGTTGCAGTAATAGTTTCTGAAGTTAGAGTGGTTATCACTAGAAAAACCTCTTCAGAAATGGCTTTTATAAAAGTAACCGACGATACTGGGTCAATTGATTTGGTGATTTTCCCCAAACTTTACGAAAAAACCAGAGATGTTTGGGTTGAAAATACACCCCTTTTGGTGTCTGGAAAACTGGATCACCGTGACGACTCGACTTCTATATTGGTTGATTCTATTGAGGCCAAAGATTCAATTGCCAGCAAGAATCAGGATGTTTTATATATTAAAGTTCCAAAAACTGCCCAAACTAGTGATTTGACCAATTTAAAAGACCTTCTTTTGGCAAATCCGGGCGAGCAAAACGTCAAACTGGTATTTGAAGCCAATGGTCGGGAAATGGATCTGCCTTTCAGAATTAGTTGGAGCGAGAGATTGGCAAGAATGATTGCCGAAACACTCTAGACTTGGTACAATACCAACTTAGTATGGCATTAACGGCAACCATCAAAGATACTATTTTTGGAGTTGGAGATGTAATTAAGGTTATCCAAAAAGTCAAAGAGGCGGATGATAAATTTAGACTCCAGGCTTT
This sequence comes from uncultured Gammaproteobacteria bacterium, assembly GCA_964502815.1. Classification (GTDB taxonomy): domain Bacteria; phylum Patescibacteriota; class Microgenomatia; order UBA8517; family UBA8517; genus JBBTWO01. Next base: position 12,885 of record CAZCXV010000010.1, read on the forward strand.
TGAGGGTATGGTAATTGGCATTAAAGGTAAAGGCATCCAAAGCACATTTATGGTTAGAAGAATTGGCGCCCAAAGAGTAGGTATTGAAAGAATATTTCCGGTTAGTTCTCCAGTAATTGATTCAATAGAAGTTGTTAGACGTGGCCTAAAAGGCTCAAGACACGCCAAGCTTTATTTCACTAGAACCAAGCCAAAGAAAGAAATTGAAGCTATCTACTCCAGAACTAATAAGAGGACTGTAGCATCTAAATAATTTGCTTGGCAAGTGACGGACTTTAGCCTATACTGGTTTCTGACATGTTAATACTTGGGATTGATCCTGGAACCGCAACTACTGGCTTTGGTGTGATTGAGCTTTTAGAAAACAATAAAGACTATAAAGTAATTGAATGGGGACTTATTGAAACTACTAAAGATCAAACTTCTGAAAAAAGACTGGTTAAAATTCATGAAGATTTAAATAATCTAATTAAAAGAGTTAAGCCAGATATCTTTGCAATTGAAAAAGTATTTTTTGCCACTAATGCCAAAACTGCAATTGCCGTCGGTCAAGCAATTGGGGTAATGATGCTTTCAGCCTCATATGCTGGTCTGGCAGTCTGTGAATATGCACCTGGAAGAATAAAAAAGCTAATTGCAGGGGATGGCAGGGCGGACAAGAAAAAAATGCAAGCTGCGGTCAGGGAGCACCTTGGAACAAGAGTAAAAAGTGCTGTCCACAAAAAAACTCATTTTGACAATGCTGCAGATGGTTTGGCAGTTGCTCTTTGCCATATTATTCACAATCAAAATCCGGCTATATAATATGAGATTTACAAAACCGAAAGGTAAAATTGAGTGGCATGAGGCTGAGGATATTAAAGTTAGAGTTAATTACTTGATGGACAAAATTGGTCTGGAATTTCAAAAAACTCAAATCTTTACCAGAAGGTCAATTAATGCCAATACCAGAGCCTATGCCAGAATTTGGGGATTGGGCAGAGTCTGGCAGGAAGCTTTGAATCTCAAGCCGTCTTACTTAATAGAAGTTATTTCAGAAAAATATGACCATTTACCCGAACACCAGAAAGACGAAATACTTTTACACGAGCTCGCCCATATTCCAAAGAACTTTTCAGGCTCTCTCATGCCCCATAAACATAAAGGCCCAGGAAATTTCCATGACAAATTGAAACAAATGATAACAGCTTATAAAAGAGGGAAATAAAGTGAAAGTAACTTTAATCCATGGCGATGATATCTTAAAGGCCAGAAACAGATACCGGCATATTGTCGACGCTATCCATGTCCGGGGTTGGGAAATAGTCAATATAAACTTAAGTAGGCCGATTGCAGAACAGCTTCGTTCCAACTCCCTTTTTAGTGACGAGATTTTGTTTGTTTTGGAAACTGCTGAAAAACTAACAACTGCAGATCTGTCTTGGCTTACTAAGAATGCTTCTGATTATAGCGCCAATTTACTTCTTCTGTATAAAGGCAAGGTTTTAAAAACTTATATCAATAAACTGCCAAAAGAAACTAAAGAAGAGAAATTTGAAATCCCCCAGGAGCTTTTTAAAATGCTCGATAGTACTTATCCAGGAAATACTAGAGTTGTTTTAAATTTAGTGCATAAAGTAGTAAAGAATCAGCCTGTAGAACTGGTTTTTTTTATGTTGGCCAGGCAGTTTAGGGATTTATACTGGGTATTGGTAGACGAGAAATCAACAGGCCTTCCTTCATGGAGAATTGGAAAAATGAAAGTCCAAGCAAAAAGATTTGGTGAAGAAAAGTTAGGGAAAATGATAAATAAGCTTGCAGATCTTGACATTAAGAGCAAAACTTCGCAGCTTGATTTAGATCAGTCGCTTGATTTGTTTTTAATTTCCAGCCTACAATGAATTAAATGACTGACAATAAATCATTCTTTGGTACTAGTGGAATACGAGGAGATGCCGAAAAGCTATTTACCAATCAATTTTGCTTTGATTTAGGCCGAACTTTTGCAATCTACTTAAATCAAAAGGGCTGCGAGGGAGGAGTTGCCATTGGAACTGACCCAAGAGGATCAAGCCCAAGAATAAAATCAGCAGTCGAAAAAGGCCTGTGGTATGAAAAAAGAGAAGTCTTTGACCAAGGAGCAACTCCTGTGCCTTCCATGTGTTATGTTTTGCAGACAAACCCCTTTTATGCTGGTAGCCTAATGGTAACTGGCAGTCATATTAAGTCAAATCTTAATGGACTTAAATTTTTTATCAATAAGGAGGAAATCTTAAAAAACGATGAAAAGAATATTGAAGATATTTACACTTCACTTAAAGAGACGGTGGATTTTTCTTCTGTTCCAGGACCAGAAATACATCCTGACAGCAGTGCAATTGAAGAATATAGGCAAATGCTTGGCCAATTGGCAAAGCCTTACCCTAAATGGAAAATTGGTGTTGATTGTGCAAATGGCTCTCAAAGCGTTGTCATTCCAGATCTCTTAAGAGATCTTGGACTTGAAATATTAGAAATAAACTGCAATCTTGAGGAGGATTTTATAGCCAGAGATACTGATACAGACGACAAAGCAGAGATAGATGATTTAAAAAAACTTATACTTGAGAATAATTGTGACTTTGGAATTGCTTTTGACGGTGATGGTGACAGAGTAGTCTTTCTAAATGAAAGAGGAGAATTTGTTCAAGGAGAATACACCTGCGGTCTTATTGCAGAGACCTCTTCAACTGATTCAGTTGTGACAACAGTTAGCGCTTCTCAACTTGTGGAACAGCTGGGCAAGAAAGTTTATCGGACAAAAGTTGGCTCGCCTTACATAATAGAAAAAATGAAAGAAGTACATTCTTTATTTGGTTTTGAGGCAAATGGAGGAGCGGTTTCAAAAGAGGTTTCCTACACCAGAGACGGTGGTGTTACCGCAATTAAAATACTAAATTTATTCGCAGACTTTAAGGGTAAATTTTCTGAGATGATCGCCAAGTTGTCAAAGTTTTATATGCTCAGAACTAAAGTCGATTATGCTTGGAGTCAAGAACAAGCGATCATTGCAAGAGTTAGAGAAAAATATAGTGATAAGAGGATAGATGAAACAGATGGATTAAAAATATGGCTTAATGAAACTACTTGGATTTTGTTTAGATCTTCTGCCAATGCTCCAGAGTTTAGAATATTTGCCGAAAGCGACGACAGGGAAGTTGCAGAGAAACTGCTAAGTGATGGTAAGGGATTGGTTGAGGAAGTAATAAATGCTACACTTTCTACAAAATGATAAATCTAGATTCACTTGAAGAAATCCAGACCTTGGACAAAAGTAATATCTTGGGTTCTGCCCAAAATCTGACTGGTCAGGTAACACACGCTTGGGAGGAAGCATCTAGGGTAATTATTCCAGACACCTACAAGGAAGTGGACAACATTATTATGTGTGGTATGGGCGGTTCTGGCCTCGCAGGTCGGGTAATTGAATCTTTGTATTCTGATTTGAAGGTTCCACTGATAAGAGTAAATGACTACAATCTCCCTGATTTTGTAAATGAAAAATCTTTAGTAATTTGCTCGAGTTATTCTGGAAATACTGAAGAAGCGCTTGAAAACGCAAATCAGGCGATAGCTAAAAATTGCAAATGGCTGGCAATTGCAGCAGGCGGCAAGCTTCTTGATATGGCCAAGGAACAAAATATTCCTTACTATCAAATAGTTCCTACATATAATCCCTCAAATCAGCCTAGAATGGCGATTGGCTACTCAATTATTGGCCAATTGGTATTAGCGTCTAAAGCAGGGGTTTTAAATTTAAGCCAGAATGATATTCTAACCTCTGTATCAGCCATGAAATCAGTTGATATGGAAGCTGCCAAGAAAATGGCTGAAAAACTGTCTGACAAAGTAGTTCTCTTTGTCTCTTCTTCACATTTACTTGGCTCAACTCATGTATTTAATAATCAGCTAAACGAAAACGCCAAAAATATGTCTTTTGATTTTCAAATTCCTGAAATGAATCACCATATTATGGAAGGCTTAAAGTTTCCTTCAGACAATAAAGAAGATTTAGTGGCACTGTTAATCGATTCTGACCTCTATAACCCAAGAATCAAGAAAAGATTTGAGATTACTAAAGAGGTTTTTACGAAAAATGGAATCCAAACGGAAACCTTAAAACTAAATTCAAATTCAAAACTTTCCCAAGCATTTGAAGTTATTCAATACGGAGCCTACACAGCTTTCTATATTGCCATGATAAATGGTCTTGACCCAGCCCCAATCCTCTGGGTGGATTATTTCAAAGAGAGATTAAAATAATCTATTTGAATTCATTAAGCTGTTGCTCCAGTTCAAATATTCGGTTAATATGAATGTAGTATGGCTGCCCAACCAATAGTTTCAAACTTCAAAGAAATAGATAAAAGAGATATCGCCCTTGTTGGTGGCAAAGGCGCAAACCTTGGCGAGATGACTAAAGCTGGTTTTCCAGTACCTGGAGGTTTTGCCATTACTACAGTTGGCTACGATCTATTCTTAAATCAAAACCACTTGATTGAATACGTAAATGATACTGTTTCTTCAATTGACACTAATGACCCCAGACAACTAGATTCTGTTGCCCGGGCAATCCAAAAAAGAATAATTCAAAGTCAAATTCCTATTGAAGTAGCCAAAGAGGTAATTGCTGCCTATAAAAAACTTTCTATGGGATCTTTTCTGTCCAAAAAGCACGCCTTAGTGGCAGTCAGATCCTCTGCAACTGCCGAAGATCTTCCTGGAATGAGCTTTGCTGGCCAACAGGCAACCTACCTGAATATTTCCGGAGAAGCAAATTTACTAAATGCAGTTAGGCAGTGTTGGGCATCGCTTTTTACCCCCAGAGCCATTTTCTACCGCAAGGAAAACAAAATTGACACTTCCAAAGTGAAAATTTCAGTCATAGTGCAAAAGATGATTCAATCAGTTGTCTCAGGCGTTATGTTCACTGTTAACCCAGTTTCCCAGGAAAAAGACAGAATAGTTGTTGATGCAGTTTGGGGACTTGGGGAAATGATTGTCCAAGGCGCAGTTATTCCAGATCACTATCTGGTACAAAAAGATACTTTTGCCATTTTGTCCAAAGAAGTGTCCGACCAGTCAGTACAGCTTATTAGGACAGGAGAAAATACTAAAGAGGAAGAAGTGCCGTTAAAAATTAGAGACAAGCAAAAAATATCAGATAATAACATCATTGCTCTGGCAAAAATCGGCCAGAAACTCCAGGAACACTACTATTATCCCCAGGATATTGAGTGGGCCTGGGACGGTAAAGATCTATATATAGTTCAAACTAGGCCAATTACCACACTTTCCGGAAAACTAAAGCCAAAAAATCAAAAAACAACCGGGGAAAATGGTGAAGAAGTAAAGATTGCCCAAACCCCTGTTTTAACAGGAGCTCCTGCAAGCCCAGGAATAGGTGTAGGCCCGGTTAGGCTAATTAAATCACCTAAAGAAATTGACAAGGTAAAGCCGGGGGATATTTTGGTTTCCAAAATGACTTCGCCTGACTTTGTCCCTGCGATGAAGAAAGCAGCTGCAATTGTAACCGACGAAGGCGGACTCACATCCCACGCAGCTATCGTCTCCAGAGAGCTCGGGATCCCGTGCGTTGTTGGCACCAGAGAAGCCACTACTAAACTAAAGGAGAATCAGATTGTTTCGGTTGATGGCCTGACGGGTCAGGTATATTTAGGAGGAATTGTCTCAAAAACTATTCACGAGGGACACGGGGCAGTTGAGGCAGAAAAAGAAGTTAGAACTAAAACTGCAACTAAAATATACGTCAATTTGGCAGAACCTGAAATGGCTGAAAAAATCGCTGCCAAAAACGTTGAAGGGGTGGGACTGTTGCGGGCGGAGTTTATGATTGCCCAAATTGGTATTCATCCAAAACAAGCCATTAAAGACAAGACTCAGGAGAAGTTTATCCAAAAATTGACTGCCAATCTGGAAAAATTCTGTAAAGCCTTTGCAGGTAGACCGGTAGTTTACCGGGCAACCGATTTTAAAACTAATGAGTACCGCGCTTTGGAAGGTGGTAAAGCTTGGGAGCCGGAAGAGCCAAATCCACTTCTTGGTTTTAGGGGGGCTTTTAGATATATTTCAAATCCGGAAGTTTTTAACCTTGAACTTCAAGCTATTAAAAGAGTGCGGGAAAAATACAACAATCTTTGGCTGATGATTCCCTTTGTCAGATCTCCGCATGAACTGCTGCAAGTTAGAAAATTGGTTGCTTCTGAAGGACTTTTTGAGAGCACATCTTTTAAGTTTTGGATGATGTGCGAACTACCGGTAAATGTAATTCTTTTGGAAGATTTTATCAAGGTTGGCATAGACGGCATTTCAATTGGCTCAAACGACTTGACAATGCTCCTTTTAGGAACTGATCGGGACAATGCCGAGGTGGCTAGGGCATTTGACGAGAGAAGCCCGGCAGTTACTTGGGCTCTAAGGCGGGTAATTAAAACCTGCCATAAATATAATATTACGGCTTCGATTTGTGGTCAGGCTGCAAGTGAATATGAAGACCTCGTAGAAAAGCTGGTGAAATATGGCATCACTAGCGTTTCAGTCAATCCGGATGCTATAAATAAAACTAGGGAGCTAATTACTAAAGTGGAAAAGGAGTTGGCAATAAAAAATTAAAGATGTCAAAAATATCTCGAGTTTGGGCAAGAGAAATACTTGACTCCAAAGCAATACCAACAATTGAGGCAGCCTGCATGCTGGATAGCGGCCAGATCGCTGTTGCTTCTGTGCCTTCGGGGACTTCCACGGGCATTCATGAGGCTTTGGAACTGCGGGACAGGGACAATCCCAGATACTTAGGCTTGGGGGTACTTAAGGCAATTGAAAATGTAAATCAAATATTAGGGCCTGCGATGACAGGAGTAGATCCGATGGAGCAGGAAGCTGTTGATATGCGAATGATAGAAATGGACGGCACTGAAAACAAAACTAAATTAGGCGCAAACTCAATCTTAGCTGTTTCTCAAGTTGTCACTAAGGCGGCTTCGATGGCTGCAAACATGCCCCTATATAAATGGGTCAATGAACTGGCAAAGAAAAAGGGTATTAGCCAAAGTGCAAAAATTCCAACGCCCTTGTTTAATATGATTAATGGCGGTCTGCACGGCGCTGGCAACTTGGATTTCCAGGAGTTTTGGGTTATTCCGGCTTCCTCCAAACCCTATTTAGAAGCTTTACAAATAGGGGTGGAGATTTATATGACCGTAGGAACAAATTTGAAACATAGAGGCGCAATTCATTCGGTTGGCGATGAAGGAGGCTATGCGCCAAATTTATTCACTAATGCAGATGCTTTAGAAATTTTAGTTGAATCGATTAAGCAAACCAAGTATCAAATGGGCAGAGATGTTTTCTTAGGACTGGATATTGCGGCCTCCACTTTTTATAAAGACGGCAACTATACAATAAGGGACAAATCAGCCCCTATGAATGAGCAAGCTATTATTGAGTACTATAAAGAACTAAACAGTAACTATCACCTGGCATTTTTGGAGGATGCATTGCACGAGGATGCCTGGAGTGGTTGGGAAACTCTGGTACACACCTTGGGAGACCAATTAGTAGTCGTAGGCGATGACCTCTTGGCAACAAACCCCAAAAGAGTTCAAAGGGGAATTGACGAAAAGGCATCAAATGGCATCTTGGTTAAACCAAACCAGATTGGAACGATAACCGAGACCTTGCAAGTTATTAAAATGGCCAGAGATGCAAAATGGAATGTAATTATTTCCCACAGGTCAGGAGAAACCAATGACTGGTTTATCGCCGACTTTGCAGTGGGAGTAGGAGCTGACTATGTTAAGTTTGGTGCCCCCGCAAGGGGAGAGAGAGTAGCAAAATATAATAGACTTGCTTCAATTGCAATGGAATTAAAATAGTTATTTGTTCAAAGAACCAGGCTTCTTTTTTCTGGTTTTTGCCCATTCATAGATAATTGGAGCCAGAGAAAGAAGAATTATAGTGAACACTACATATTCAAAGTTTTTCTGAACAAAAGGCAGATTGCCAAAAAAGAAGCCGCCTAAAGTAAACAAACTTACCCAAGCAAGCCCACCTAGAAGGTTAAACATTAAAAAGTGCGAATATTTCATTTTGCCAACTCCAGCTACAAAAGGAGCAAAAGTTCTAACTATTGGTACAAATCTAGCCAGAACTATAGCTTTGCCGCCATGTTTATCATAGAAGTTTTGAGCTTTGTACAAGTATTCTCTTTTTAAAAGCCTGTGATCTCTATCAAACACTTTTGGACCAACAAAATGGCCAATCCAATAATTAACTGTATCTCCCAAAAATGCTGCAATTACTAAAAATAGCCAGACTAGAAAGATATTTAAGCCCTTGCCTGCTGACAAGGCGCCAGCTGCAAACAAAAGCGAGTCGCCAGGAAGAAAAGGCGTTACCACTAGGCCTGTTTCCATAAAAACAATACCAAAAAGAATTACGTAGGTTAGAGTTCCGTAATTGGCAACAATGTCAAAAAGGTACTCGTCAATGTGAAGAATAAAATTAATAAAAGTGAAAATAATTTCCATCTGAAGTTTAATTCTAGTTTATTTGTTCACCAGTTAGCAAGAGAAGTTAATGAGCAAACTTACGAATCAAGCCAACCATTTTTCCCTGAATAGTTACATCTTTTGCAAAAATTGGGGCCATTGCCGAGTTTGCTGGCTCAAGCCTAATTCTGGTATTTTCTTTGTAAAATCTTTTTAGTGTTGCCATGCCATTTTCAAGAAGGGCGACAACAATTTCACCATTTCTAGCTTTATCGGTTTGCTCAACAATGACATAATCACCATCCGTTATATGGTCTTCAATCATCGAGTCACCCCGAACTTGCAAAACAAAAACTCTTTGTTTGCCGCTAACAAATCCTGGTGGAACATCCATCTTGGCATTTGGATCAGTATATGGTTCTAAAGGTTTGCCGGCTGCGATAAAGCCAAGGATAGGAACTGTTATATATCTTGGGTCGTGCTCTTCTGGCTTTAACCTCAAAATTTCTATCGATCTGGCTTTGCCACCCTTCCTTCTGATTAGACCCTTTTCCTGCATAGTTTGCAGGTGTTCGTGAACTGTAGCAAGAGAAGAAACACCCAAAGCATCGGCAATTTGTCTAAGGGTTGGCCCCGAGCCGTACCTCTGGATATATTGGTCGAGATAATCAAGAATTTGCTGTTGTCTTCGATAAATTACTGGTGCCATAAAATCTATTACCTTATTAGACATCATACTACCAAAAGATCACCGAACTTGTCAAGTATCATTATGGTAAAATACCTTGAATGCCAAAGTTTGATCTTCAATCAAAATATACGCCAATATTAGATCAGCAAAATGCAGTAGATAAATTATCTGCAAATTTTTTAGCTGGAGAAAAATATCAAACTCTAGTTGGAGTCACGGGATCTGGAAAAACCTTCACCGCAGCTAATATCATTCAAAAAACTCAAAAACCAGCCTTAATTATTTCCCACAATAAAACTCTTGCAGCCCAACTGTACCAAGAAATGCGCGATTTTTTTCCAAATAATGCCGTATCTTACTTTGTTTCCTACTATGACTATTATCAACCAGAAGCCTATATTCCTTCAACCGATACTTATATTGAAAAAGATTCTTCAATAAACGATCTTATAGATAAACTCAGACTTGAGGCCACAACTAATATTTTAACCAGACCAGACACTATTGTAGTTGCGTCTGTGTCCTGTATTTATAACATTGGCTCACCCAAAGACTATAGCAATTTTATTTTTGAAATTACTCCGGGTATGCAGATAAACAGAAATCAAATAATTGATAAGCTTATTAGTCTACAATATGAAAGAAGTGATATGGGCTTTCACCGGGGAACTTTTAGAGTCAGGGGAGACGTGATTGATGTCTATGTAGCTTACCAAGATCAAGCAATCTCAATTGAGCTGGGGCAAGACAAAATAACTAAATTAAACTTAAACAACCCAATATCAGGCCAGCTAATCGAAAATCTTTCTACTTTTACCCTCTTCCCTGCTAAACATTTTATTACTGACCCTTTAAGTCAAAAGCACGCCTTCAAGCAAATTGAAGAAGATTTGGCTAAAAGAGAAGCTGAGTTAAAAGCCCAGAGTAAGGATTTGGAAGCTCATAGACTACACCAAAAAGTTAGCTATGATCTTGAGATGATTAATGAAGTCGGCTATACCAAAGGCATTGAAAACTATTCCAGATATTTTGACGGCAGGAGTCCTGGCGATCCACCCAATTCCTTACTTGAGTTTTTTAAGCAAAAATATGACAAAGATTGGCTAGTATTTGTCGATGAGTCGCACATTACTTTTCCCCAAGTAAGGGGCATGTATGCTGGAGACAGGTCTAGAAAACAGACTTTGGTAGATTATGGCTTTAGATTGCCTTCAGCTATGGACAACAGGCCACTTACTTTTGACGAGTTTATGCGGACAATTCCTGGCTTTATTGCAGTTTCAGCCACACCTAGCCAATGGGAGCTATCAATGAGTGGCAAAAACGTAGTTGAACAGCTTTTGCGCCCCACCGGTATACCGGACCCCGAAATTGAAGTTAAACCAGTTGCAACCCAAGTAAAGGACATTATGAAGGAAATTTCTAAAGAAGCCCAAAAAGGCAGGCGAACACTGGTTACTACTCTTACCAAAAGGACTGCAGAAGACTTGTCAGAATTTTTGAAAGAAAAAGGCTTGAAAGTCCATTATCTGCATTCAGATGTCAAAACTTTAGACAGGTCAAATATTTTAGATGAACTGCGAAGAGGCGAGTACGACGCGTTAATTGGCATTAACTTACTTCGAGAAGGTTTAGATCTTCCCGAAGTTGCCTTGGTGGCCATTTTAGATGCCGACAAGGAAGGCTTCTTACGAAGCGAAGTCTCCTTGGTTCAAACCATGGGCAGAGCGGCAAGACACGTTGAAGGTAGAGTAATTTTATATGCCGACAGAATTACTGACTCAATGAAAAGAGCAATGGATGAAGTCAAAAGAAGAAGAAAGTATCAATTAAAGATGAATACCAAACTTGGTATCACCCCTAAGTCAATTTCCAAGCCGATTAGGCAAAAGGTAGTTGAAAACCAAGATCTACCGGTTCGAATTTGGGATCCACTTGGCAAAGAAACTACCTATATGAGTCTTCCTCATATAGAACTGGAAAGCCTGACCCCTTCAGACAAGAAAAGACTTTTGACAAAACTCAAAAAAGAAATGCGTTTTGCAGCCGAGGATCTTAATTTTGAACTGGCAGCAGAGATTAGAGACAAGATTAAAGAAATATGGATGAATATATAAAAATCAGGGGCGCAAGGCAGCACAACCTAAAAAATATTGACCTTGATATCCCCAAAGGCAAGTTGGTTGTTTTTACGGGTGTATCGGGAAGTGGCAAAAGCTCTTTGGCATTTGACACTATCTATGCAGAAGGGCAAAGGAGATATGTGGAAAGCCTATCTTCATATGCCAGACAGTTTCTTGGAGTCATGCAAAAGCCGGATGTTGATTTTATTGAGGGCCTGTCTCCAGCTATCTCCATTGATCAAAAAACAACCTCGCACAACCCCAGAAGTACGGTTGGAACAGTGACTGAAATTTATGACTACTTAAGGCTTCTTTTTGCCAGAATTGGCCACCCGCATTGCCCTATCTGTGGCCGAGAGATTGCCAACCAGTCAGTCGACCAGATAATTGAAAATTCTCTTAGCTTAATTTCCCAAAAAACTGTTGGCTCAAAACCAACAAGATTTATGATTCTCTCTCCTGTTATTCAGGACAGAAAAGGTGAATTTACCGGTATTTTTGAGAATCTAAAATCTAAAGGCTTTAAACGAGTCAGAATTGATGGACTGATAAAAGATCTAGCTGATGACTTAATATTAATTAAGACAAATAAGCACACTATTGAAGTTATAGTCGACAGACTGACAATTTCCAGTAAAGAATTACGAGACCAAAAGGAATTAACGAATATCAAAAAAAGGCTGTCGGACTCATTTGAACAGGCGCTCCATTTGTCAGATGGCTTGTCTCTTCTTACCTTTGTCACAGACAGCTCTTTTGACTATCCAGATTACCCAAAAAACATGGAGGATCATCTTTTTTCAGAGAGATTTGCCTGTCCAGTGGACAATATTAGTCTGCCGGAAATTGAGCCAAGAACTTTTTCTTTCAACTCACCTCACGGAGCTTGTCCAACTTGTTTGGGACTAGGAAAAATCCTTAAGGTAAACCCAGAGACAGTCTTTTCAGAAGATTTGACCATTGCAGAGGGAGCAATTTTGCCATTTTCCACCATGTTTGAGAATGATACCTGGTACGGCAGGTTAATAAAAGTAGTTTGCCAGGAAAATAATATTCCGCTAAATGTTGCAGTCAAAAACTTAAAACAGGAGCAAAAAGACATTCTTTTGCATGGAACAGGCGATGGACAATACAAAGTAGATGGTACTAATCGATTTGGCAGATCAACTTCTATTTGGGAAAGCTATTCAGGAGTCAGCAGCGAGCTTGAAAAAAGACATACTTCAACTGAGTCTGACTATATCAGGAATGAAATTGAAAAATATATGAAGGAAATTGCTTGCGAAACCTGTAAAGGTACTAGGCTCAAGCAGGAAGCTTTAAGCGTTACGATAGACAGCAAGAATATTAGTGAAATATCTGCTCTTCCCATTGATCAAGCCTTATTGTGGGTGGAAACCTTGAAGCAGGAAAGTAAATTAAACCCCAGAGAAGTTCAGATAGCCTCAATGGTTCTAAATGAAATCCTTACCAGATTAACCTTTTTAATTTCGGTTGGACTGGAGTATCTTTCTTTGTCCAGGCCTGCAGGGACTCTTGCAGGAGGTGAAGCCCAAAGAATTAGGCTAGCTTCGCAAATTGGTTCCGGCCTAACTGGCGTTTTGTATGTTTTGGACGAGCCGACAATAGGTCTTCACTCAAGAGACAATGATAGGCTTATCGGCACTCTTAAAAAATTAAGAGACTTAGGAAATACCGTAGTCGTTGTTGAACATGATGAAGAAATGATGATGGAGTCTGATTATATATTTGACTTTGGACCAGGAGCAGGTAAATTAGGTGGTGAAGTTATTGCCCATGGCACACCTCAAGAGATTAAGAATAACCCTAAGTCGCTTACTGGCCTATATCTGGCTGGCAAAAGAAAAGTGCAGTCAACTATTCCAGCAGACAGTTATAAAAACAGATCACTTTTCTATAAAGACAAAGACGATGGTGATAAATATCTCAAGCTGACTGGCGCCAAGCAATTTAATTTAAAAGGTGTCAATGTTTCCATTCCCCTTGGCAAGTTTGTTGTAGTTACCGGTGTATCTGGATCAGGCAAATCAACTTTAGTAGTTGATACCATCTATCACGCCGTTGCCAGAGAAATTAATCATTTCCATCAAAAAACTCCAGGTGAATTTAAATCTATAGAGGGAATTGAAAATATTGACAGAGTAAGCCTGATTGACCAGTCACCAATTGGCAGAACGCCGAGAAGTAATCCTGCCACTTATACTAAAATGTTTGACCTAATTAGAATGATTTTTGCAGCTACCAGAGAGGCAAAAGCTTCTGGCTACAGCCAAGGTAGATTCTCCTTTAATGTCAAAGGTGGCAGGTGTGAAGCCTGCGAAGGCCAAGGGCAAATAAAAATTGAGATGCAGTTTATGCCAGATATCTGGGTCACTTGCGAAGTTTGTAAGGGTAAAAGATACAATACCCACACTCTTGAAATTCTTTACAAGGGCAAAAATATTGCAGAGGTTTTGGATATGACTATCTCTGAAGCCAAGGAATTTTTCAAAAATAACCCAAACATTCAAAGAAAATTGGAGACTCTGGAAGCAGTGGGTTTGGAATATATGGAATTGGGTCAACCTGCAACTACTCTTTCTGGAGGAGAAGCTCAAAGAGTAAAACTGGCTACAGAACTATCTAAAAAACACACCGGAAAAACGCTTTATATTTTAGATGAACCAACAACCGGCCTGCATTTCCAAGATTTGCAAAAGTTATTAAATGTCTTAAAACTCCTGGTTTCATACGGCAACACCGTTTTAGTAATTGAACATAATCTAGATATGATTAGAAATGCAGACTGGATAATAGATCTAGGTCCTGAAGGAGGACACAAAGGGGGAGAAGTGATTGCAACTGGAACTCCAAAGGATATAGCAAGGTCAGAAAAATCCTACACAGGAAAATATTTGAAAAGATGATTAGACGTCCAATTTTTTGTTCTTGTCGAACATTAGGAATATAATACGTATATGGACTTAAAAGAGAAAGTTGTTTTGATTACTGGATCTTCTAGTGGAATTGGTAAAACTACTGCAATTAGATTTGCAAAAGAGGGAGCAAGAGTTGTTATCAACTACTCTTCAAACAAAGAAGGTGGAGAAGAAACACTAAAGAAAATTGAAAAGTATTCAGAAGGGTTACTTGTACAAGCTGACGTTTCCAAACCTGAAGAGGTCAAACGATTATTTGGTGAAGTAGAAAATAAATTTGGAACAGTTCACATTTTAATCAATAATGCTGCCATCCCAAATGACAAAGTTCCATATCTAGAAGCATCATATGAAGATATTCTAGAGCTTGTAAATACAGACCTTATTGCTCCAATGGTTTGCTCCCAATATGCAATCAAGTACATGCAAAAACAAGGTTTTGGAAAGATACTAAACACCAGTTCTATCAGAGGAGCAGAACATGGTGGAAGATCAGTTGTATATGCAGCATCTAAAGCTGGCTTAAACAGTTTTACAAAAACCTTAGTTAAAATGGTTTCCCCAGATATTCAGGTTAATGCAGTAGCTCCTGGATTCGTAAAAACAAGAAATTATGACAAAATGACCCAAGAACAACTAGATATCTTTCTTAATCAAACATATCTAAAAAGATGGGTTACAGAAGATGAAATTGCAGATGCTTTTATATTTCTTGCCAAAAATGATGCCATGACTGGTCAAGTTATATATGTGGACGCTGGTTTTACTTTGAAATAATATGACAAAACTAAAATCTATTAATCCTTCAGACAGAAGCCTACTTGGAGAAGTTGAAATTACAACACCAAAGGAAATTACAAATGCTGTAGATAAAGCTAGAAAGGCATTATTTTCTTGGAAACAATTAGGTGTACAAGGCAGGGTTAAACATTTAAGAAAAGTAGTATCTCAATTGGAAAAACGAGCAGATGAGTTTTCTAAGCTTATTTCGAAGGAAATGGGTATGCCAATTTCCCAAAGCAAACACGATATTCACGGTGCAATTGAATATTTTAACTGGTACCTGGACAATGCAAAAAAATATTTGTCTTCTGAAGTTGTATATGAAGATGAATCAATGATTCACAAAGTTTTATATGAACCTTACGGAGTCGTAGCTGTAATTACTCCATGGAATTTTCCGGCCTCAAACTTTGTTTGGATGGTTGGACAGAATTTGCTGGTTGGCAATACTGTAGTTTTTAAAGCCTCTGAAGAAGTTCCATTTTGTGGGAAACTTATAGAAGAAGTATTTAGAGATGCAGAAATTCCAGAGGGGGTGTTTTCAGAAGTATACGGAGACGGTGAGGTAGGAAATTTGTTGGTTCAACAAGACATTAACTTAATTTGTTTTACTGGAAGTACAACAGTTGGACAAAATCTATACAAGATTGCTGCAGATAAGTTTATCAAAGTCCTTCTTGAACTAGGCGGTTCTGCACCCGGCATTGTTTTTGAAGATTCTGATATAGACAAAGTTTTAGAGACAATCTATGCAAACAGATTTGATAACTGCGGCCAGATTTGTGACGGCCTTAAAAGACTCATTGTTCACGAAAGCAAGCTTAGAGAATTAGTCAAAAAACTAACGACAAAATTGGGATCTGTTTGTGTTGGAGATGCAACTGACGAAAAAACTGACATCGGGCCTCTAGCTACAGAAAAACAATTAGACAACCTTAAAGAGCAGATGCATGATGCTCTAGAAAAAGGAGCAAATGTCGCATTTCAAGGAAAAATTCCAAATGAAACCAGGGGTTTTTTCTATCCACCAACTATTTTAACAAAAATTAGTTTTGATATGAAAGTGTGGACTGAGGAAGTATTTGGACCAGTTTTGCCAATAGTAACTTTCAAAACTGAACAAGAAGCTTTAAAATTGGCAAACGATACGAGATATGGTTTAGGAGGATATGTATTTACAAAAAACAAAGAAAGATTTGAAAAAGTTGCAAGCCAGATTGAGTCAGGTATGGTTCAAATGAATAATGCCAGCTATGTTTGTCCCTCAAGCCCATTTGGTGGAATTAAGGCATCCGGCATGGGAAGAGAACATGGGAAGTTTGGTTTTCAAGAATTATCGCAAATAAAATTAGTATCTATTGAAAAATGACATCAAAAGAACTTCATTCCCGAATTCAAGTAGAAATTGGCTCAAGAGAAAAATGCCTCAGAGATGTTTATCCCAACAAACAAGTCAAATATTTCAGCAATGAGACTATATGAATCAACAGGTGGAATAAAAGAAAACAATGATGACATCTTCTTTGTTTTATGATTGGGTCTTCCCCAGTTAACGTGATGTAGAATGTTATTTTATGACGTTATCAAGGGG
>CAZCXV010000011.1:0-23742 GCA_964502815.1 uncultured Gammaproteobacteria bacterium
AAAAACATATCTTTGAAGGACGATAATATTGTTCCTACCGCTCCTTTTTTTGAAAGTCTTCCAGAATACACTAACGCCAACACGCTTGAGATTGTCGGCACAACCGAAGCAGGATCGACTGTAAGTATTTCTGTAAATGGCAAAATAGTTGAAACAATTTCCGACGACAATGGAAGATTTAGCGCCGAACTTGGTTTACAAACAGGAGAAAATAATATCAAAGCTAGCGCAAAAGATCTGGCAGGTAACGTTAGTAGCGAAAGCAAAACTATTAAAGTAATCGTTGACAAAGATTCTCCAGATCTGACAATTACTAAGCCATCTAACAACACAAACTTTTATGGCTCAAAACAAAAAGATGTGACAATTGAAGGAACAACTGAGCAAGGAGCAAGTGTAACTGTTAACGATAAATTAGCCACAAGCGATGAAAACGGCAATTTTAAAATTATCATCACCCTTTCAAATGACCTAAATGAACTCTTAATTAAGTCAATCGATAAAGCAGGAAATTCTTTTGAAAAAACATTATCTCTCACCTACTCTGACTAATCTTGCCTGGACAGGCTATACACTACCCCCAATAAAACCATCACCCAAGGATAGAAAATGGAGTTACTTACCTGCGAATGAACTACAAGTGCTGTTCCTAACACTTTGAATAACTGTCCAAAGTAAGTATTTGCCGTCTGATTCCAAATTCTAATGCCAAAATCCATGAATATTAATAATCCTAAAAAACCGGTAGTTGAAAGAAGAAAAATATTACCATTGTCAAACCCGGAGCAGGCATGGTTTGCGGAACTTGCTCCCAGAAACTTTTGCTTATATGCGCAAAGATTATTGTAGCCCACGCCAAAGAGCGGGCTTGATAGGAAAGTTTTGATTCCAACATTAAAATTTGTAAATCTTTGGGTAATGCTTGAGTTTCTAGCAAGATTCATGCCTTCACCGATTCCTTTTGGCTTAATAATTAAAAATGCAGTTACAATAGTCAAGCAAACAAAAAACACAGCAACAAGATGTAGATATTTTTTTGTTGAAACAAGTAAATACACCAGCCCTGCCAGAAATGCCAAATAACCCGCCCTGGAAAAAGTTAATACCAAGGCAATCAAAAAGAAAAGAAACAGCAGTAAGTCTATTTTTTTTCTACTGTCAATATATTTCACTAGGCTAACTAATGCTCCAAAAGTAATAATAATACTGGCAAAGCCTGGATCCAAAAACGTACCCAGAAGTCTATTAAGATGATCATCCCAACCAAAAGCAAAAAATACTCTGGTGTCTGGAATGACAAAATATTGCACCAAGCCAAAGAAGCTTACAAAAACCAATGCCACCAATAAACAGTTTGCAAGTCTCTGCTTCTCTTCTATACTTTTAGTGTTTAATATAAAATCAGCCAAACACAGCCAAAATAATAAATAAGTAATTAGCCTGACTAAATAGAGAGTGCCAGGCGCTATATTTAAGCTAAAAAGCAAACTTCCAAATACCAGGCTAAAAGCAAGAATAGAAAAAACTGACCAAAAGTAAATTGGGATTTTTAGTTTCTTTGAAAAAAGTGTAAAGATAACAAACAAGGCGACCAATAAATCCAGTAACGAAAGATGGCCAAACTTAAATAGCTGGCCAAAAGGAAAAACAACAAATATGAGAAATAGTATTAGCTCTTTTTGCTTCATTTATTTATTTTTTTCCATTACCCACAGCTTGCTCCAGGAAAGAAAAGAATGCAGACTCATAACCATAGCTATTACAAAGCCGGCCAGACCATCTAAAAAGCCAAACTTAAATAGATAGCCATTTGCAAATTTAAAGATTGGATTAAAAACAATTTTTACAATACTTGATCTTTTGCTCTCTTTTTTGTTGGCAAGAGCATGCATGGTTGACCTTTGGTTAATCTCGCGCAAGAATTCAGCGATTGTCGGATGAGGATAGTGCATGATTGGGTTTGTTAGTACTCTGGTTTCCCCAATAATGTGCCAATATTCATGCACTGTGCGTTGCCACTTACCCGCATCTCGTCTTGCAAGCCTTAAAAGTCTCACATCTCCCACTTCTCCATGCTTTATCACACTTCCCCAAATATTATCTATCCTCCTAAAAAAATAGCCGCTAACATAATTGACAGTTTTTTTGGTTTCCCTGGCAATTTCCTGCCCCAGTTTTTTCGTTATTATTTCATCAGCATCAACAAATAATATCCACTTGGAGTTAGTTTTCAAAATTCCAAAATTTCTCTGACCGCTAAAATCCCCATTAGAATCTCTGATGTATACTTTTGCTCCCAACCTCCTGGCAATTTGGGCAGTTTTGTCTTCAGAAAAGTCATCAATGACAATTATTTCGTTGCAAAACTTCAGGGAATTTAGGCAGTTAATGATATTTGCTTGTTCATTTTTGGCAATAACTACAGCAGAAAGAGTATTAGACATCCTAAAAGAATAATACCTGAAACAAAAGCGATATGAAACTTATTTAATCTGGCGAAAAATTCAACGACTAAAGCCCAGATTATTCCATAATGTTTTCTAAAATAGTAAAACCTGCTGGCAGCAAAAATCCTCTGAGATTCTTTAGTTCCAGGATCTTTTGGCCGCCAATCATGAATTATCTGAGCCGCGGGATTGATGAAAAACTTTGCCTTTGGAAATTTATCTTTAATTCTTTTTACCAGATCCGACTCCTCAAAGTAAAGAAAGAAATTTTCGTCAAAGCCTTTTACTTTGTTAAAAATGGATTTTCTAATCAAAAGTCCAGATCCTGGAACAACGTCTACTTCCCTAAGTTCATCGATATTTCTGTTGTACATAAAGTAATTTTTGGCAATGGGATTATTCGGGAGTATTTTATTTAAGATTGTCAGAGCAAAAATTGCCCTTATTGGAGTTAAAGTCCTTGATCCTAACTGGGAAAAGACAACACCGTTTCGGTGAACTAAATTTGGTCCAACAATTATGACTTTCTTGTATCTATCAAGAAAAGAAACTAAATTATTCAGCGAAGTATCAATAAACTCGGTGTCAGGGTTTAGAATAAGCAAATACTCGCCACTTGCCTGTCTTGCTCCTAGGTTGTTACCTGCTCCATAGCCGATGTTTTTGGAGGATAAGGCATATTTTACTTTTGAGAATTTAGAAGTAAGTCTTTTTTGGAATTTTTGGTCGTTGGTGTTATCAACAACAATAATTTCAAACTTTTGATTTAAGGGAAATTTATAAATTGACGTTAGGCAATTGATTATTTCCTTTTCTTTTTTGTAGTAGACAATAATGATTGAAATTTTCACTTTTGCTTTCATATGTCTTTTGCCAATATTTTTTCTAACAACTTTCCATGTTTTTCCCAAGTATAGTTTTCAAGCATGTGCTGTCTGGCAGATTTTCCAATTTGGCTTGCCAAGAGCTTTTGTCTTTTAACTGTTTTAATTTGCGACACAAAATCATTAACTTTTCTGTCAAGAAGATAACCGGTTTTGCCGGCAACAATAGTTTCTTTGTAGCCTGCACTATTTACAGCAATAACTACCCCTTCGCAGGCTTGCACTTCTAAGGGAACTAAGCCAAAGGGTTCATTAAAAGAACTGCATAGTGTAGCCAAACTGTGAGAATACTCCTTAGCCAACTGGTTATCGGTTAACTTCCAGCCAGAGATTACTTTTAGAGGTAATTTAAGTTTATCGGCTACTTCTTTAGCAAAAAAGTAGCCATTTATTTTATTTGCCTCACCAACAAAAACAAGCTGATTAATTTTCTTGCCAGGATATTTCTTAAAAACTTTAGTGTCTACTCCCAAAGGACAAACTAAAGCCTCTCTTAAGTAAGCGCTTTTTACTTTTTCTTGGATGTATTTTGAGGCTACAATTATCTGGCTTGCGTTTCTGGCATTTGCTTTGTCTGTCAGTTTGCGGATATATCTGGTTAATTTTTCATATAGCTTTTTAAATAGGCCCACATCCAGATTGAAAGCTAACTTTCTCTCATAGCCAATTCGTAGTAACTCTTCGCAAAAGTAAATACTTGGAGTTTTAAGGAACCTTAAAAGAAATGGAGCTTGAGTAAGCTTGTCTGGATGAACCAACACCACATCAACCTTCTCTTGGTCAATTTTTTTGGCTAATTTCATATGCAAAATATAAAGTCCAAGAAAATTGTTAACATCCCGAATAAATCTATTTTCAGTGAGTGAAATATCTGCTGTAAAAACTTTGACAATGTGTTTTCTTCCCAGATATTTCAGTTCCTCATTTAATACTCTTAAAGCTCCCCCACGGGGTAAATTGTGAAATACTGCGATACGCATCAAAAATAACCCAGCTTTCTAAGTTTTTCCATAATTTTTTCTTTGTTTTTAGCTCTGCCCAACCGCTCGCTTTGTCTTGCGTCATAAACTTTTTTAGTCTCAGATTTCTCTTCTAAAGATCTATAGCCTTGGTCGTACAAAGGATTGTAGTCAAGGTTGTATCTTTTTATGTAGTCCCAAATATCTCTTTCCGTGAGTTCCAAAATTGGCTGAATCCGCATGTGGCTTGGTCTTTTTGAAAAGTATGTTTCATTTTTTCTGGCCTGGTGCTCATCACGTCTTATGGCAGACATTAAAGCTAGAAGCTTATAGTTTTTAATTGCAGCCGCTAAGGCTCTAATCTTTGCTTGAGCCAAAGTTTCACCGTTTTTCTTTTTTGTCTTTATATAAGTAATCTCTAGTTGCCATTTTTTAGCAATAAATTTTAAAAACTTCAAACTTTCAGGAAAATGCTCCCTGTGATCAATGAAAATAATTCTGGGAAGTTTTCTATTTATTTGTCTTAAAATATCAAGCATGACTAAGGAATCTTTTCTACCGGTAAAGGCAATGGCAAATTTATCGCCATATTTTTCAAAAGTCTGGAACATAATTTTTCTTACTCTGGCTATTTTTCGATCAAGATCGACATATGAATGAATTGGCGACAAACCATCGAGGCCTGCTGGTTTTTGCCTGTTAAGGAGATCATAAACCATTGCTCCCAGGTCGGTAATATTTAACTTCTTTGGAAAAGATGAAGATATTTTTAGAGTCTTATTTGCAGCAAGGAGGAAAATTCCCTTAGTGTCTGAGATGTGATCTCCAGGAATATCTGTTGGACGAAGCGAGAAGACATTTCTTTCCAAAGGGGAAATATTTATCTGAAACTTTTCCTTTGGCAACCAAATAATGTCAGGTCCTTGGTTAAAATGCGCTCCCTTATAAATATCTTGACATAAATACAGTTTTTTGAAAACTTTAAGTTTTCTAAGCTTTCCAAGTAAGTTTTTTCTATTTAGTTTGTCATCAAAAATATACAATCCTTCAAAAGTTGCCAAAATCTTTTGTTTTTTTATCTTGGCTTCAATAGTTGAGACTATCTTTTTTCTCTTGGCTTTAAAAAAACTATTCCTAGAAAAATCTATGCCAAGGCTTTTTAATAAACTATTTGTCTTATGAATTACTTCCCAGATGAAATTCGGTTCTTTCGTTAGGTAGCCTTCCTTAATTAACCAAGGGTAGACTGAAAATTGTTTTTTGGCAGAATGATGAAAACCATGATCCGAAAGAATTAAAATGTTTCTCTCACCTCTAAACTTAGCCTCTTTTTGGTAAAAACTAACCAAATCCTCCAGAATCGGCTGCAGACCCAGGTAAAATTTTTCAAGTTTTTTGCTTCCCCAATATAAATGCTGAGCTTTATCAACTTCTTTAAATAAAATGAAGTTAAACTGGCTTTTCGCTTTTTGACTGCTTTTTTTAAAAGCCTCCACTTTTTGCCTGGCAGTTTTCAAAAGCTTCTCGATTTCCACTTCTTGGCTTTCTATCCCAGCTTCTACCATTAAACCATTCAAATCCTTAAAAGAAATATAGCTTCTGTCTTTAATAATCTCTGTAATAAGCGGAAACATAATATCTTTGTTTTGAAAAAAAACAGATTTAGCTTTTCTATAATTTAAAAAACCAAAGATAGCGTGCTTACCAGGATTGGTGCCGGTCAAAAAAGATGTCCACACTGAAGGCGTGAGTGGAGGAAATGTGCTTTGAGAAACTCCATAAAAGATATTATTTTCTAAAAAGGAAAAATAATTAGAAGGCAAAGTTTTCCAAGTTGCACCATCAAGACCTATTACAAGTATAGATTTCATATTGTATAAAAACAGTTATTATTTCAAAACTTTAGTCAGATTGTATAGGATTATCGGAAGAGGAACCAGAGAAGAGATTAAAGCAGCAAGAGCAGTTCCCTGTATGCCCGCCGTCACAGTCAAGGGGACAACAGTAATAGCCAAAGTTATAAATCTAATTAAGGTAATAAAAGTTACTATTTCCTGTTTTTTAAGACCCAAAAAAACTGCCGATGAGGTTCCAGAAATTGCCTTAATGGCGCCAAAAATGGCTAAGATCTTTATTGGCTCAATAATAGGCAGCCAGTTGGCGCCAAGAATAATAAGAGTGATTTCTTTGGCAAAAACAAAAAAGGCAATACTTAATGGAATTACCAGGCCGGTTACTCCCAAGAGTAATAAGATATAAGCCCTCTTAAGCCGTTTTTTGTCCTCTGAAATCCTGGTATAGATTGGGAAGACTACTTTACCGGAAACATCCGAGACTTCAGTCACTGGAAGCGTGGAGAAAGTATAGGCCATTTGATAAAAACCTAAAGCAGACGTTCCCAATAGCTTTCCTACGACCAAATTGTCGCCATTTTTAGACAAATAATCAAAAATACCCGCCAAAGTTATCCACTTACCTTTCTTGATGACCTTTAAAGTTTTTAATTTGTCGAAAATGAATTTTGGAGCAGGGGAAACCATGACCAGAGAAAGAAGAACTTCAGTAAATGCCCCTGCAATTAGGCCATAAACCAAAGAAGCTGGGGTTTTTAGGGTTAAGGCCAAGAAAATTGCAAATAAGCAGTCAACTGCAAAAACAATTGTCCGAAGCGTAAATTCCTTACCAAACTGCAGGTTTTTCTGCAGCTTTACTTGAGCAGGATTAATGAATCCTCTGACTAAAGGAATGACTGCCGCAAGATAAAGAAGGGGAATTACCTCTACACTCTTAAAGAATGCTCCTATTAAGGGGGCAAAGGCAATGACTAAAAGACTTACTATTAATCCCCTGACTATTGAAACTACCCAGGAAGTGTTGATGTAACTATCAATATCATCCTTCTCCTGAATCAAAAAAATATTTACTCCAGTTTCTGTTAAAAGTTCCAGTAAAGCCAAGACTATTAAGACAATGCCATAGACGCCAAACTGCGCTGGGCTAAGAATTCTGGCCAATATCGCAGTTCTGACAAAGGCAAAGCCACGAGAGACCACTCTAAAGCCCCCCATCCAACTAAAGCCTCTGAAGGTATCTTTGATGTATCCCATCTCTCATATTATTCACTAATCCGGAGATAAAGCCAAGCATTACCGAAAGATCGCAAATTATTTGCAGCAATGGTCCATAGACAGAGATCTCTACTCTTTTAGTTTTCAGATAAATTTTAAAAAAGGAAAAAACAGCGTAAATAACGATTAAAATAAATGGGACTATCAGTAGCATTTGAACGTAAATTGAGAGGGCTTGAAGAACACCGGCAACAAGGTACCGCAGAAAAACAAAACTGACTTTAATATTGTGCGACGATAAGCCTTTTGCTTGGTGATAGATAATTTTTGCTTGCATATCTCCCTTGGCATAGTTAAATATTTTTTTTGCAAATTCAATTAAGTTTTTTGGCATCCCCCACTCCACCCTTGCACTTTTAACTCTGATTATTTTCACACCTGCAGCAAGCAGTTTAAAATTAAAAATAGTATCTTCTGCCGTATCCTTTAAGTTAGTAGGGAAACCTTCGGCTTTCTTCCAAGCGCTTTTGGTGAGCGCAAGTGATCTGGCCGAAGGTAAAAAGTCGGCATTGAAATCTTTTGGCAGTATTCCCAAAAAGCAGGCAAAGGCTTTTTGCAGGTTTGTTTTGCCAGTCATAATGTAAAAGCCTGCAGCAACTTCAGATTTTTTGAGATTTAATGGCTTGGTGATTTTTTCCAACCAATCTTTTTTGGCAACACAGCCAGCATCGGTTATCGCAATAATTTCACTTTTTGCGAATTTTATACCTAAGTTTCTGCCTTTGGATCTGGAAATACCCTTTTTGACAAAAAGCTTAATTTTTTTTGACTTAAAGCTTTTAATAATTTCAATTGTTCTGTCAGTGGAACCTGCATCAACAATAACTATCTCATCTGGCTTTTTGGTCTGCTTTAGAAGGGATTTTAGAAGTTCGGCAATTGATTCCTGTTCGTTTAAAATTGTTATTACTACAGATACCTTCATTCTAGCCTCAAGTTTAACATTTTTTAGGTTTCATCTTAAAAACAAATGGCATTGTATTGTATAGTATATAATCTTACTTAAGATATGAAAAATAGTAAAAATCAAGCTGTTAAAGTATTAGAAGAATCAAAAAACATAATTTGGCCAGTTA
The DNA here is from genome assembly GCA_964502815.1 of uncultured Gammaproteobacteria bacterium. Lineage (GTDB taxonomy): Bacteria > Patescibacteriota > Microgenomatia > UBA8517 > UBA8517 > JBBTWO01. The sequence continues at coordinate 8,495 of CAZCXV010000011.1, forward strand.
TTTTGAAATACCTAAAAGACGCAGACTATCCTAAATTCTTAAAAATTCCAAGTAAAAGACTTGAGGATGTTCAATATCAATGGAAAATATTTAAAGAATATCCAGAAAGAAAAGGTAAATATTTAAGACCAACCCTTGTTTCGCTTTGTGCTCAAGCTATGGGATTGCCTGCCAGTAAATCATTCATTACAGCTGCAGCCATGCAAATTTCAGAGGAATGGCTTCTCATACACGACGATATCGAAGATGATTCATTATCACGAAGGAAACTACCATCTCTCCATAAGATGTACGGAATAGAATCTGCCCTCAATGCCGGAGACGCTCTCCAAATCATCATGTGGAAAATTTTAATCGACAACTTTAAAAATATAGACCAGAAAATAGCAATCAAAGTGATGGACGAGTTTTACAAAATGCTTTTGAAGACCGTTATTGGGCAAGGAGTTGAAATTGAATGGTCAAAATCTGATAAATGGGCTTATACCGATGATGAATGTTTGTTCATAATAGACGGCAAAACCTCTTATTATACAATTGCCGGACCTCTAAGGCTTGGGGCAATCCTTTCTGGAGCAACAGCTAAACAAATCGAAGTTATAACAAAATTTGGGGTACTGTTGGGTAGATGCTTTCAAATAAAGGATGACCTACTGGATATCACTTCTGACTACAGAGGTCAATCTGTTGGAAATGACATTTATGAGAATAAAAAAACTATTATTCTATCTCATTTAGTAAGACATGCAAGTATTTCAGACAGGAAAAAAATTATTGCTATACTAAAAAAACCCAGAGAACAAAAAAAACAAAATGAGGTTAATTGGATAATTTTCAAAATGAATCAATATAAGAGTATAGCGTATGCAGAAAATTTGGCGCAGGGTTTCAAAAACAAAGCAAAAAAAGTTTTTGAAAAGAAGTTAAAGTTTCTTTCTCAAGAACCAGCAAGGTCAAACTTAAACACACTAATTGACTTTGTTGTTGATAGAACTCACTAATACCCCAACCTCTTTAGGATTTCTTTAAACCAAGGAGTATAAATATCCGAATTATTTTCAACATCTTCTAATAACTCATCTATTTTTACCCATTTGTAATCAGATATTTCTTTTGGATTGGGATTAACATCTCCATCATATTTGCCAACAAAAACTACGTCATATTCGTGTTCACCCCACACACTATCGTAATCAGCACTATAAATAAAGCGTAAAGTTTCTTTCAGGGGAACCACAAAACCAACTTCTTCTTGCAACCTTCTTGTTGCAGTACTGAAATAACTTTCATCCGGAAGTGGATGCGTACAAACAGTATTTGACCAAAAGCCCGGCCAAGTGGGCTTGTTGAATGCCCGTTTAGTAATAAGCATTTCCCTTCTATCGTTACTAAAAATCACATTTGAAATAGCACTATGCAAGGCAACAGGTATTTTGTGAGTTTCATATTTTTCTTTATAACCAACAAAATTACCATTCTTGTCAACTAAAACTACATTGATTCCTGGTGAACTTGCTTGCGACATGTTTTTACACTATATCATATTATTTTAGTACCCACAGAAGCCTTATTTATTAAAATATCTTTTATACTTCCAGAATCTATAAGCCGTCTCTTTATCTTATTTACACTCTTACCTTCACAAATAATATGAATGTTCGGTCCAGCATCAATAGTAAAATAACATTCAACACCCCTAGACCTTAAATCTTGAACAAGATACATTACCTCAAGAGATTTTGGCAACCAGTAAAAAAGAGCAGGTTTTGAAGTCATCATGACTGCATGCATATTAACAGCTTCTGCTTCTATTATTTCCCCAAACAAAGTAAAATCCTTTTTTGCCAAAGCTCTTTTTAATTTATCAACTTTTTTAGGCAAATTTTCTATCCGGGCGCTATAAAAAGGACTACTTTCAGCAACTGCATGACCTTCACTAGAACTGACTTTTTTGTCAACTTTCCCAATAATTGCGATAACATCTCTCAAGTCCCAATAGTCGGCTGGGTATAAACTGATTGCAAAAGATTGATCGCTAATCTTCCCTGTCTTCCATTCAACAAAACCATCAGGAATTGACCTGCAAGCCGAACCAGAGCCAATTCTTGCGAGTATTGAAAGTTCCTTCTCAGGAAGATCTAAATCTGCAGCTTTTGCTGCTGCAACTGTTAAAGCTGCAAATCCCGATGCAGAGGATGCTATTCCTGTACCTTTTGGAAAATTGTTTTTAGAAGTAACTTTGGCTCTTAAATCAAGTTTAGCAAGTTTTCTAATTCTATCTAGATGTCTAAAAACTCTTTGTGATTCTTTTTCGTCTGCCTTTTCACCAAAAAACATAAAACTGTCAGTTTTAAAATTTGAATCAAATTCAACAGTTGTTGTTGTCTTAGCGTTTGACAGATTCATTGAGATAGAAGAATTAGCAGGAATTCTTAATTCTTCATTTTTTTTACCCCAATATTTAATAAAAGCTATGTTAGATGGCGCTTTAGCTGTTGCTTTCATTTTTTGATTGTAAGATGCCCATAATTCTTTCATCAACTTTTACAAGAACTCCGTCTCCTTCTACATGTATCGAATATCCCCTTTGAGAGGCAACTTCGTGCAATTTATTGTTGCTTCCTAAAACAAAACTATGATCTACGCACTCTAAAAGCGGAAGGTCGTGTTCAGAATCTCCAAAAGCAAATGAACTTGATTGATCAACACCACCTGAGATAATCTCTTGCAATACTAATGCTTTCTCCTCATCAAGCGCCAGATTTCTCTCCACTCCCCCAAAATAACAACCTTCAACTTGTAAAAATTCTGTTGTAAATGTAAATCTCGCCTCTACACCAAGATAATTTGTAAGAGGCTCGACAACTTCTCTTGGTGATCCAGAAATAACAACTGGTACCGAAACCTCGCTAATTTTATTCACAAGTAACCTAGAAAAGTCATGAATTTTATAACCATCAATTTTTCCCTGCAATGCTTCAGCTATAAACATTTGTGCGCATTCTCGAACACATTGAACACTCACCCCTGATAGCGACTGGGCGAAGTGACCCAAAATATCAATTGCAAACTTCCGGTATGCAGTATGCTCCTTATTACTTTCTTCATACTGTTTAACATCCTCATGTATTTTCTTCCAAGCTTCATCTCCAATCACATTCTGTTCGAAAAGATACTTAGCAAAAAAGACCGTGGTATTCCCCTGAGTTAAAGTGCCATCTAAATCAAAGAAGGCAAAAGCGCTATTCCTCTTTTCTAACTCCCTGTGCTCCAGTTCTGGCATTTATGATCATTCCTCCTTTCCGTTCAATAGTTTTTTCAACTTCATTTCTTCTTTTTGGATCAACAAAAGCAATCATACAATCCCCTCCACCAGCTCCAGATAGTTTGGCCCCATATGCACCAGCTCCTCTAGCTGCCTGAATCAAGACATTCAACTCCATACTACTCACACCCAAGCGTTCCAAAAGACTCTGATCCCTGTCCATTAATTTTCCCAACTTTTCATAGTCTTCTTTTTCAAACGAAACCTTAGCTTCAACAATCAACTTAGAAATCTCATCAAATATTTTTTCCACCAACAAAAGCTTTTTAGCCTTCAGGTCTGTTACTTTCTGAACTAGTGTAACTGTATCCGCTTTAATTCCAGTGTAACCAATCACCATTGGTAAATCATTTACTCTAAGTGGTGTTATTTCTCTTCCACCAGTGACAAAATATACCGTCCCTCCCCAAATTGCTGCTGCCAAATCAAAACCGGAACCAATACCTTGAATATCTAAAACAGTTTTGTAGCTTAAATCAAATATTTCTTGATTTGATAAATCTTTCTCAAAAACTTCAGACAAGGCTTTGATTATTCCAACAGTAGTTGCAGAAGAACTGCCAAAACCAAATTTGCTAGAGAAGTCGCTTGAGGTGTTTATTTTTAAACCTGTTTTTAAATCGTACCTTTGAAAAAAGTTTTTCACTCCTACAATCAAAAACTTTGTTGCTTTTGGAATATCTGGACTATCTAAATTGTCTATGTTCTGTCTAAAGTTTAACAATTGAACATCTGGAGCGTTAATTTCAATAAATGACTGCTGGGTTCTTTCAACACTAACACTAATTCTTTGATCTACTGCAGTAACAATACATGGTCTATCATAAACTACCGCATGCTCGCCAAACAACATGAGCTTACCTGGCGCCGAAACTTTAATCACTTCTTTCAACTAATATTCCTTTCTCGCCTGTTTTAATGGGCAACATCTTAAGTTTGTTCTTTTTTGAAAAATTAAGTAATTTTTGATTATCTGGATGGTACACTAAAAGAATACCTGAGTCCAGCTTTCTTCCTCCTGCACCAGATATTTTTGCGAACCCTCCAATATTTTCTATTTTTCTTACAAGCGCGCAAGTCTCTGGTGAAACTACCCCTAATAACTCCAATAATCGCTCATTCTCTCTAAATAAATCGGCAATTGATGGGTGCTCCTCATTCATTAAATGCTTTAAAAACGATTTAGTCACATTTTCAAGATTTCGAAAAATATTTTCGCTAAATTTCCTTTTTTGTAAAAAAATTGACCTTACAAAATCTACCATGTCTTTTGTCGACTCTAGCGGTTTACCGGTATCTAAAATGTATAATTTTGGTAATTTAGTTATAACTTTTAGGGAAGAAAACAATCTTACATTTTCTGATTCCTTTCTGTACCACAAAAACCCGCCAAATGTCGAAATAGTATTGTCAGCTCCGCTAGGATTGCCATGTTGTTTCTTTTCTATCTGATAAGCATATTCATTAATTTTTTCTAAAGTTATGGTTTCTCCCAATAATTTTAGACTTGCAGCAGAGAATGCCACAGCAAGAGCCGCAGAAGACCCCATTCCGGAACCAATTGGAATTTGCGAGTCTATTGATACAGATGTTGAAGCATTACCACTTGAAAGTAGTTTTTCCACCAGGTTATTTATGTCTTTTTCTAGAAGGTCATTAGCAGAACTTACAAGTGACTTATTTTTATAAATGTTCCCGCTAATTTTTAGACTTAGTCTTTTGTCTACAGCAGACAAAAGAGCCGGATAGCCATAAACTACGGCGTGTTCACCAGAAAGGATTATTTTTCCAGGAGCCGAAGTTTTAACTATATTACTATTCATTTAAAGTCTTTTGTCAGCTCTAAGAGCTTATCCAATACTTCTTCACCTAGAACAACTGACCCATTTGCTACGTTTTCCCAAAATTCTTTTCCTGCTGGTGTTGCTGTATTAAGAACAAAATCTGGAACTTCAACAGGACTTTCTTCTGAGCCAATATTGATAAATTTTGATATCTCCATCGTTTCAACACCCCCTTTGAACACTTGAAAAACACAATTCTAAATTATTAGGATTCAAAGGCAATAATTGATTTTCATTGGGGTTTATTATTTTAGCAAAGACATTTTGATTCAAACAAACTTGCAACACATTTCTAACTCCCGTCCGCAAATCTCGGCTTAGTAGTTCTTCAGGATACAGCCAACCAAAGATTTCAATTTCCCCGTCCATACTTTTCCCCCTGAGCTGATTTATGTCTGCAAAACAAAAAATTGCCGTCACCCTTGCGTACGCGCTTTCCAAAAACTGGACTTCACCTACATAACTACTTTCTGGGTTCACTTTGAAGATTTTTTCTATCTCTTTAACTGTAAGTCCAAGTTCTTCCTGCAAACCGCGAATAACTGTATTTTGACAAGTTTCGCCTACTTCTGCAGATTCACAAATTACACTAAATTGTCCTGGTTTAATTTCAGTTTCAGGATAATCTAGATTCTCTATTGTCGTAAGTACTTGCCCTTCATTATTGAAAATAAACAAAACCACACCTAATGTCTTATATTTTTCTCTTAATTCGACCTCGTTTGACAACTGTCTTTCCATTTTTCTTATTTTCCCTGTCTTCTTTCATAACCTAAAAAATCTTCAATAGAATTCTGAAGTATTTGAGGAGTCAGATCTGGAAAAAGATCGGGTAAAAATTTCCAGCCAGAGTAAGCAGTTTGGATAGGCATGAATCCGCTTGTGTGTGGCACTTCTCCCTCAATATTCCCCGACCTTACAACTAAATCAGGAACAGGCTGACCTGATGTATCTAAATAACCTAAAATCAAATTCGGGTTATTAGAAATTTGATTAAACGTTATAATTCCCTCACTAACTTTTTGACTTATTGAACTTACAGCTCTTCCTAATTCATCTAATCCTCCGTAGTCTAAGGCCAGATTAACACTAAGATCTGAAAAGTCTTTGGTTTTGTCTTCTAAATTATCAATTGCTGTCAAAACATCAACTGGCAATCTATCTTTTCTTCCTAAGTGTCTAAATCTAACTCTATCCGCCAAAAGTCTGTCAATAGCTTCTTGGTCAGATAAATATCTAGCCGCCAGATCCATAACAAATGAAACCTGCATATTATCTCGTTTCCAGTTCTCTGTTGACCAAGTCCAAAAAGTAAGATATTTAATTCCCCATTTTTTAGAAGCTTCCATAATGCCTCTTATTACTTCAATACCAGCTCTATGCCCAAACCATGGGTCAAGACCCCTATCTTGCGCTGACCTTCTATTGCCGTCACATATTACTGCCAAATGTTTGAATTTTTCTTTATCAAGAGTAAATTCTGGAATGTCATTCCATCTGTTTTCTATCTCAGTAAGCCAATTTTGAAGTTGAACATCTGGTGAAAGTGAATTATCTATATTCTCTATGTTTGGCATATAAGTTTAGGTACTACGACTTAAGTTTCTCGGTTTATCATCAGATCAGCAATTCCAGTCAGAAAGGTTTTGAAATTGGTATTTGCGCTCAACTCGGCTATATTTGCTTTTGCTGCTTCTGTCAAATTTGAAATAAGCTGGTTTGCGTAATCAAGAGCACCAGTTTCTTTAATTATATCTTGAGCCCAAAGGTAGTCATCTGGAGTTAAATTTGGATTTCCTAAAATTGACTTAAATCTAACCAAATCATCTTCCCGAGACGTCTCACTCAAAACTTTAATTGTCTCAACTGTTAAAATTGTTTTCTTGCCTTCTTTTAAGTCTGAATCTGTAGGCTTACCAACCTTTCTTTCATTTCCATACATGCCTAAAATATCATCTTTAATTTGAAAAGCTATTCCAAGTGGTATTGCATATTTTGAAAGTGCAGCTAAATCTGCATCACTTGCCCCAGCTAAAGTAGCGCCAATAAGTAACGGTTTTTGGATCGTATATCTTGCTGTCTTGTATTCCATTATCTTCATTACCAAGTCTTCATCTGTCTCCTCTGAAATGTTTCCCAAAAGATCCAAATATTGGCCATAATTTACTTCTACACTCATTTGATCATAGATAGTTCTTGCATTTTGTGCTCTTTGACTGTCAATAGATAATGAAGACAGTGCGGAGCCGGCGAGTGTTATCAAAACATTTCCGGCAACTATTCCAATCCCTTCTCCTAAGTCTGAATTGTTTAATCTCTGACCAACCAGCTTATGTAATGTGGGTTTATTGCGACGTAGATCAGAATGGTCAATTATGTCATCCAAAACTAAAGCTCCAGCGTGAAAAAGCTCGAGTGCAATTGAAGATTTGAGAACCTCATCATTTCCATCCCCGTTAAAACCTACGTAGCTAAAATACATAAATGCAGGTCTTAATCTTTTTCCTTCCCTCAAGGCAAATTCTATCCCATCAGCTAATATCTGAGTTGCCTCTGGCCTGATTAAATCAACACGGTTCAGCTCATTTTGCAAAAAAATTTGCAATTCATTATTAAATATTTGCTTGAAAGAAGATAACTGTCTGTTTGCATATTCAGACGCGGGTTCTTGTGGACTAACAAGAGATTCATGGATAATTCCCATACACGAATTTAAACACTAATGTCTAAAAAGTCAACATCTTTAAGGCACTACTTCTTTCCAATTGATGTCATAGTCAGTTAGTGATTGGGGAAACATGATGGCAATCTCTGGCTGGTAGACAAAAATTTCTGCAGGGTCATATTGGTTGTCTACCGGTCCCAGATCTCTTTGCATATCAACTCCTCCCCAGGCAACAACTGACCCTTGGACATCTAGTTTTTTGTTGTCAATTCCAGTTAAAAACTGATTGTCGGTTACAAATACGCCTTCTACTTTTACTACTCCGGGGCTGATCTTAATATTTCCCTTGTCACCATTGGCGTCTTTACCTGCAATAGCCATTATAAAATCCTGACCCAAGTCTCCAATATTGACATCTCCTGCAAAGGTTAAATCTCCTCCTTCAACAAAGATGATTATTTTCCCGCTGTCCATAGTAAGCTTTCCTGTCACTGTAAGGTCCCCTACTGATTTAAACCAATAGTAGCCATCAGGGGACTTGGTGACATTATTTTTAAATTTTGATGACGTAACTGACCCCGATACTTCATTCCAGACAGTGTCTTTTGGAGCCATTTTGGAAAAATAGGCGTAGTCGTATATTTTGGTGTTTGAGGTGGCATTTGCCAACCAGCCAGTATCTGAAGCACTGCCTTGCCCAGGGCCTTCCTGAAAATCATAACTAGTGCCATAGATTACCACTCCAGGGTTTTCATCTCTGATAAGTTGGGGGATGCAGTTTTTGGCAGCTGTACAGCTTAGGGGAATAATTGAGTTGATGCTGCCGTTTGAGGTAATGTCGGCTCCACTTGCCTGCCACCAACCGGAAACGTATTGGTCATATACATAAGTAGTTATTTCATTTTCGCAGGCTACAACGTCATCGTTACTTACTTCTGCCTTGGCGGTTATTTTTGGGGAACCGCTGGCAATGCCTGTAATGGTTGATTCAAATGGTGAGGTGCCGTCTGGGGAAGTTGCGGTAACTTTTCCGGTATTTGAAGAAACAAACTTCACTCTTTTTAGTTCCCCACCTCTTACTTTGGAAACATTGGCATTTAAAATAAGACTGGTTCCAGTCTGGACATATATTGGCTTGGGGTTGACAGAAATGCTGCAATCAAAACAGCTTTTGTCAATCTGACAATTCCAGCCCCCTTCTCCATCTGATCTACAAGCTTTTCCAGGTCCACATTGAGTTGTTCCATTGGCACAAGTTTTTGTGTCATCACAAATACTTGGAGGAGGTGGTGGAGGTGGACAAGGATTACTACCACAATCAGGAGGAGGGTTCACTATTGAACTGCAGTAAGCATAACCTTCATCCCAAGTGTGGGGACAACCAGAGGCACAACAAATCCAGTCATTGTAGCACCTGTTTCCCCCAGTACACTCCCCTGTCTGTGGAGCAGGAGTAGCCCCAGGGGCAGGTGTGGGAGTAGAGCCAGGAGGTGGAGTTCCCCCTACTCCACCAGGATTCCAAGTACAGTTTCCGATTCTACATTCTCCAGTTCCACATTCAGGATTTTTACATAAATTTTCATCAGAAGAGTAGCCTCCACATCCTATTGTTATATTTGCCTCACAACCCAGACTTGCAATACATTGATCACCTGGGAGATCAAGACAGTCAGAATTCCTCGTACAAATATTACCAGCAAGCTGACAAGTGTTTTGTGTGGTAAAAGCACCACATTGATATGAACTGGTACAGCTTTGTGCTAACACCTCAGGAATTAACTTGAAAGTTGAGTTTTCAAACTTAACATTTAAAAATTGCTTATCTTGTAAAGAGAAATCTTTATAAATACCATTAAATTTAGCTATATCATTTTGGTCAATTTGACCATCAGAAAGCAAATAAAGATCCCAAAGTATTCTAAACTGTGCCTGTTTTAATATTTCCTGAAAGTTACCTTGTTTAATTAAATCTTTAGAAATAGGTGTGTTAATAGTCACATGACTACCTGATATTTTTATCCTCGGTTCTAAAACAAGAGGGTTTTCAAATCCTGAATCTTCTACAAATATAACATCTACACTTTTTACAGTTATTAACTTTCCAGTCTTTGGATCAATATTTCCTTTATTTTGCCACAAGTTAATATCCCCACCAGCATATTGTTGAAGAATACCTTGATCGCTCAACGAAATATTTAAATTACCAAGTTCAGAATAAACCTTAATCTCTCTACTTTTTCTAAACAAATTAAACTCTTCTTTCACCGGAGAGTTTTGATTTGATGTTTTCCCTAAAAAAAAATTTTGAAAGAAAAAAATCATACCCGAAGATAAAACTAAAATACCAAAAATAAATAATATGATAGTGAGCAGTCTTCTATACATGATTAACTATAGAAGAAGACTTAAAAAAAGTCTAGGGCTTTTGAATTGGTTTTAAGATTCCAGTTCTTTTTGCAGATCCATCATTTCTCTTATCTCTATCAGCACCCGAGTATTTATCTATTTTATAAACGAACGGCTGTTGGAAATTGGCATTCTCTTCACCACGCTGCACTTCATCAGACATTCCAAGCATTGCAGCTGCATCACCTACACGATTGGAAAAAGTATTCGCGTCATATTGGAATCTTGGATCCACCCAGTAAAAAATCCTCGTAACATCTTCACCAACACCAAAAATAATGCCATTTTTCCCTGGTATTGGACTGTTTTGCCCACCAATAAAAACGTAGTCAACTATATTTGTTGGACTAACTTTTGTATCTTTTACCTCTCGACCCCTAAAATTCATGTCGCCGTTTAAAATTTCATTACTGTTTATTAATCTAAAAGCGGGAATTGTATAACTCATATCTTCTCCTGTTGCCAATTTTTGGACATACTCCTCAAAAGTTACATCTTCTCTTTCTTCCCAATTATCTCTTCTCCAGCCACCATAATGACCAAGCATTGTAATCATAGACATTCTTTCAGCAACCTCTTGATTTGTAAAAAACTCAGTATTTGGTAGAAATTTATCAACCGTAGCGTCTGGATTTTGACCTTCAATACCAACCAGTTCAGGATTTATTCTGTCGGTTTGCATGCTGACTGATGACATAACTCTGCTTGTAACAGGAAAGGATATTTGTGGAGCAATTTCTATACCACCCATAAATGGAAGGTTAGTAGTTCCATCCGTAGGGTTAGTAGGCATTTCTGGCCTTTCCCATGTTTGAATTTCTGGTTCATTGTTTTCTGGAGGTGCGAGGTCTGTTAATGAATCTGGATTTACTTCCTCTCCCCCTCCAACTGGTGGCTTTGGTGTGTTAGGTAGTACGGTTGGTTTCCTATTATCTGGATTATCTTCATTATTAGCTGGAGCTTGAGGAGTATCTTTTTCAGAAACTGGTGGCTGGGAACCCCTTGTTCTCCATTGTGCAATTCTTTCACCCCACCTACTTAATAAACCAGAGCCTGAATTGTCAGAATTAAAAGGATTCAGTTCTCCTTGCTGAGGATAAACATTACTTTTATCCAACTCCCTAGCTCCAAGAGTTACAGCTCCAGCAACTAATGGTACCCCAACGAGAGCACCAATCCCCGCGCCAATGGTTTTCAATAAACCTCTTTTATGATAGTCAACTGGAGCATCTGGAGAAACTGTTCTCACTTTTTCCAATTCAACATGGGGTCTAGTAGCAGGTTCGGGTTTAACTCCTGGACTTGTTGGCACTTCACGTTCCGATGTTCCTGGAAAGGGTCTGGATATTACTCCATAATCAACAGGACTTGGCATGGCTCCTGCTGCCACACTTGCTGTTGGTTGTTCTTGTGAAAAGCCACCCTTAACTCCAGATGTGTCTACTATTCTATTTTTTACAACTGCATCAGTTCTTCTAGCACTGATCAATTGATCTGGTATTCCTGCTGAACCCGTTGGTTCATCCATTTCGACCTGACGTGCTTCCCTAACCTGTTCTTCATAATCCCTTTTCCTTTTTTCAGAAGCCGAAAGATCTTCTTTTCCTTGATCTTTACTTTTTCCAGCTCTTTCCGCAAAAATGTTTCTTGGTTCAGCAGGATTTGTATTTTTTTCTTGAGGATCATCCATAGATGAAATTATACTAGGTTTTCTATTTAGAAATCTAGCGCCGTTGCCTTGATCTTTTATTTCTCTTTCTCCCATGTTTTCTTCTCCTCTAAGCCACGCCCTAAAAGAATCCATCTCTTCACCCTTGGCTATTTCATAGATGCTTTTTTTTAAAAACTGGTTTTTCTCGGCAGATTCTATTGACATATAATTCTAAAGATTCTCTCATTGTTTTCTCTTTGGGGCAAGAGGGCTGCCACCTTTGCTTTGTTGTCTCCTAATTTGAGCTATTATTCTTGAATCTACGGGGACTGTATGTCCACCGACATGTATGTATGAGTCACTCTCAAAATCTAAAGATGGCTCTGTTTCAGTTTTTGAATACGTATCTGGTCTGGGATTGAAGTGCGGGTTATCTCCCCTTCTGAGGACATAACCAGTAGGAGTAACGCCATATATGCTCCCATTCTCATCTATATATGTACCCGCTTTGTTAGTGCTTATTTCGTGATCTCTTTCTGACATATAAAATTATCCTATATTAAATTACTATTGTCAAGTTTAGTCAAATCTAGCCTCAAAATACCAAAAAACCCGCCTACTAAGCGGGGTAACGAGAGTAAACCCTTTTTTATGATCTCAGGGCTTACTGCGCTTGTAAGCTCGAGTAGTTTTGACTTCACTCTATCGCATATTACCATATTTAATCTAAGAATTACAAATCAAACAGGATGGAAATAAGTAAGAGGAATGTAAGAACATACACCCAATAGAGACTGTTAGTAGAAAGATCAACTTAGATAGGCACAAACAAGCAAACGAACATTTGACACTTGACATATAAAGTTGGAGGGAAAATAATGCAGCTAGTGAAAAGGAAGATCGTACTTACCTTTTTGGTTTCTTTCTTCACTAGTTTACTAGTATTGGTTTTTACCCCAAAAAATTTGAAGGCAGCTGGAGGAGATGTTCTAAGTACCAGTTGGACTTCTCAAAATAGTCTTCCTTATATGTTAGCTAGTCATGAAACCCTTATCTACAATAATTACCTTTATGTCTTTGGAGGCGGCCCAACTGATATCTTAAGATCAACGGTACAAAGTGATGGCAGTCTTTCAAGTTGGGCTAAGATATCAGATTTGCCCCAGGGGATTTTATATTTAAAAGGGATATTAAATAATAATAGGGTATACATACTAGGAGGTTCAATAGCAAATAGAGGTTTACAATCAATTAATAAAGTCTATTCTACAACTATTAATCAAGATGGTTCATTAAATAGTTGGGTAGAGTACACACCACTACCAGACCAATTATCAAATGGTGGTGTAACCATATTTGATAATAAAATTTACTACTTTGGCGGTATAACCCAAATTTTGGGTGTAGGTACAAAAAAATCTGGAGCTTATTATGCAAACATTAACCTTGATGGTAGTTTACAAAATTGGAACAATTTGACAAGTCTACCTGAAGGAAGAGCATCTTTTGGTTTTCTAAGACTCAACAATCGAGTTGTCATAGTAGGAGGAGCTGCCGATGGTGGAGGTATCGCGACAGACACTGTTTTAACTAATACTATCAACTCCTCTGGCACATTAGGAAATTGGCAAGAATTAAACTCTTTTCCATTAACTATACACCGTCCTGGAGCTTTAATTGTTGATGGAAAATATTACATATTTGGAGGATACAACGGTAATATTTTCTATGACCAAATATACTATTCTGAAGCAGATTCAAACAATCTTCCAACAATTTGGAATTTAAGCAACACAAAATTAACTAAACCCAATTGTTGTTTCCCTGTTTCTAATTATAGTAGATTCGTTTATATCACAGGTGGCCATGACGGTTCTTATTTTGACTCAGTTATATCCAACGAAACAGCTTTTTCGTCAACACCCACTCCATCCCCAACTCCTGTTTCTACTTCCACTCCAACGGCAACGCCGGTTTCTAGTCCAACACCCACACCAATCTCAACACCAACTTCAACTCCCATCTCAACACCCACACCTTCTCCTACACCAACCCCTACTCCTCTAATATTAGGTGTTTCTGATATAAAACAATATTCTTCTCCTTGGGGATCTTTGGAATATGATAGTGCAAATAATTGGAGTACTTCTGGGACTTCCATTTCCAGATGGGGCTGCGCTTTGACCTCTGCTACTATGGTTTTAAATTACCATGGACACAGTATTAATGTTTCTGACTTAAATATCTGGCTCAAATCCCAAAAAGATGGTTATTTGAATGGCGGCTATGTTAATTGGCTGGCTATAAGTAGATATACAAAATTACACGATAGTGCTTTCTCCCCCACTCTTGAATTTAGGCGTCTTTCATCTTCTTTAAACAATCTTTCTGCTGAAATAAGTGCAAATAGGCCTGCGATTCTTTCTCTTCCTGGTCACTTTGTAGTTGGTAAAGGATTAGCAGGTAGTGAATATTTGATAAATGACCCGGCAACCTCTTACCAAACTCTTGCAAATTATGGCAATTCTTTTAACTACCTTGGCCAATACAAACCCAGCCATACTGATTTATCATATATTCTCTTGACGGCTAATTCTGGCTACACTATTTCCATGTTTGATGCCAGTGGAGCAAACGTCGGTGATTATTACTTTGAAGGCCCAATTACAAATGACCTTGAAGGAGGCACAAGTGGAGAACCTTTGGGAGCCTACCTTTTGCCAGTTCCTCCTGATGGAGTTTATAGAGTTGAAATGACAGGCGCTAATGGATTATATGAATTTTCCTCATACATCTATGACACCAATGGAGAGGTAAACATGCAAACCTTTAAGGGGCTAACAAATGAAAATGAAAAAGATCTATTTGAAATTAAAATTGCAGGTGAAGGTAATCAAGTGAGAAGAAAAATCAGTATTTCTGACATCCTTGCAGATTGGAACTTGGCAAATAGCCAAGGGAAGATAAAGAAGAGTTTATTTTATACCTCGGTAAAATCTCTTTTACTACTGGTTGAAAAATATACAAATCAAAATAATCTCTCGCTAGCCAAAAAGATTCTTGTCACCGCCAAAAACCAAATTAATGTTTTTACTCCTCTATTTATAGATAGTAATACTTCCAAAGCAATAGTTTCAGAGATTGATTCTCTTCTGGCAAACTTCAAAAAGATCCCCTTTACCAAGGACAGTTTCTATCTAGAACAATGGTAGTAAATTTCAAAAATACACAACTAAAGACTTACAATGTTATGACAATTTTCATATATTGATCGATAATTATCTACAATATGAGTGCCAACAATAGCCCAGAGATCAGGGAGTTTCTTGCTTCGGGAGAATACACCTTAAATTATGG
>CAZCXV010000012.1:0-22265 GCA_964502815.1 uncultured Gammaproteobacteria bacterium
AACTGGGAACAAATATAGTTTCTTCTTCCAAACTCTTTGCCAATGGATATGAAAAGGGGAGACAGGAAATGATATCCAAAGCAGATTCCCTTTGGGAGGGGGAAAGGATTACAGATGCCCTCAACTTAGTTATCAGAGAAACAAAGAAACCAGTTATTGAAACTGAAAGCTTTGCCAAGAAGGTAAAAATTATTACTGATACTGCAACTGCGGTATTTTTTGACAAACAACCAACCAAAATATCAGATGTAACGATTGAAGAAACAGGCACAGATGAAACTGGCCTTGGGTATGCAGTTATTTCCTTCAAAACCAACCATCCTGCCTGGGGAAAGGTGAATTATGGGGAAACACTGTCATATGGCGAGGAAATATTTTTAGAAGAAAGGGAATATTTGCACAAAGCCAAACTGACTGGCCTAAAGCCTGGCGGCAAATATTTCTTTGAAGTCATGGCCCAAAACAAAAACTATACATACGATGCTTACTATGTTCTGGAAATTTCAGAGAAATAAATAGGGCATAGGGAAGTAATTTATGGCTTGAAATCCTCAAAAAATGATATAATATCTTGGATGTCAAAGCTATTAATTCTGTCTGTTTTTCTTTGTGCTTTTGTCCTAACTTTTTTGGTCTCGGTAAATGTTTTGTATGCTCAAACAACCCTTGGTCCCTTGGAGGAACTTATTAACGATCAGCAAGTAGGCAATAAGTTTTTGAATCCGCTCAAGTATGCGATCAGGGGAGCCACTGAATCTGGAGTTCCTGCAAATACTATAGTCCTTCTTTTACTTTTACCTTTAGTTGCAGCTGTTATTGCTGCTACCAGGCACTTGGTGGGAGTGAGGGGTTTTGGAATATTCTTGCCAGCAGCTCTTTCGGTGGTGTTTGTTGCCACCGGGCCATTAGTTGGTTTAGCTCTGTTTATATTGATTGCCTTAATATCAGTAGTTGTCAGGTTTATTCTAAGGAAATTAAAATTACGATTACAGTACTTGCCTAGAATGGCACTTTTATTATGGGCAGTGTCTTTGTCTGTCTTGGCAATTCTTTTTCTGGCTCCCTTAATCAAATATTCAGGTATAACTAACGTTTCCATCTTTCCAGTTCTTCTTTTAGCTCTTCTTGCAGAGGACTTTACCAGAGTGCAACTGGGCAAAAGCTGGCGGACGGCTTTTAGCTTGACTTCTGAAACTTTAATTTTGGCCTTAGTCTCATATTTAGTTTTGACTTTTGAGCCAATCCAAAAGTTTGCACTTTTGAATCCGGAAATATTATTATTTGCTGTTTTGGTTTTCGACTTAATAATTGGAAAGTATGTAGGTTTGAGATTAAGAGAAATAGTGAGATTTAGAAAACTGATTACTTCTTAAATTTATGAAGCTAGCATCAATATTAGGGTTAAATGCCAGATCCCAGCTCTTCTCCTATCCTTTTAATTCTAAAAAAGGCAAGAAAATTGCAGCTTCTAAAATCCAATCAAACAAAATTTTGACAAAAGCAAAAATTCCAACCCCCAAAATTTACAAAAAATTCAAAAATCCAGAGGATTTAAGCGACTTTAATTGGAACAAATTGCCAGACGCCTTTGCCTTGAAGCCTTCAAGAGGGCTTGGAGGAGAAGGGATTGTAGTCGTCAAGAAAAGGGCTAAAGATGGCAATGGCTGGATATCTACTAATAGGCAGAGAATAGCTTCAGATGATTTGAAACTGCATATTTTGGATATTTTGGAAGGTGTTTACAGCTTGGGCAATATTCCCGATGTTGCTTTCATTCAGGAATACATCGGTAGACACAAAGCCTTGAGAAGATATGCTTTTAGGGGAACGCCAGATATTAGAATAATAGTCTTCAACAAAGTTCCAGTTCTTGCCATGCTTAGACTGCCTACAAAAGAATCCGGGGGAAGAGCAAATTTACATCAGGGGGCAATTGGTGTTGGAGTTGATATTGCCACAGGCATTACTACTAAAGCTATTTGGCATGGGGCTTATATTAAATATAAGCCCGAAACCAAAAGAAAACTTCATGGTATTAAATTGCCAACTTGGACACAAATTCTTGAAACTGCAGTCAATGCTGCAACCGCCGCCAGTTTGGGCTATGCCGGAGTTGATGTTGTCTTGCATCCTGAAAAGGGGCCGATGGTTTTAGAGCTAAACAGTATGCCAGGTCTTCAAATCCAACTTGCCAATGGAGTAGGCCTGAGACGGCGTCTGGAAAGGGTGGAAGGCTTGGAAGTGAGAGATACGGAGCATGGTGTAAAACTCGCTAAAGCCTTGTTTGCTTCCAGATTTGCAGATCGAGTAAAAGCTGAGGAAGGGATAAAGACAATTAGTATTTGGGAAGACGTAAAGATACTTGGAGCTGACGGCAAAAAACATCTCTTTCAGGCAAAAATTGATACTGGGGCCTGGAAAACCTCTTTAGATCGGGAATTGGCAGAACGGTTGGGTTTGTTGGGGAAGAGTAATGTTTTATGGACTAAGTTATATAAAAGCTCGCTTGGAACTGAGAAGAGAAAGGTGATAAGCTTGACTTTCTATCTTGCGGGTAGAAAAATAGCCACGGTTGCCAATGTTGCCAACAGAGGACACTTACGGACACCGCTTATTATTGGCAGAAAAGATTTAACGGGCTTTTTAGTCTCGGGAGACAAATAGAATGAAAAAAGCGCTCATACTAGCAGACACAATTGGCGAGAAAAAGGAAACTTTTGTGATTGAAATTCAAAAGAGATTGCCTGGGGGTTGCAAAATTTACCTTGCTAGGTTGGCAGACATCTCTTTCTATATTGAAAAAGGCAAAGTTGAAATGCTTGTCCAAGGCTTAAATCAAGATATAACCAGCTTTGATTTTGTTTACTTTAGAAGAGCGGGTAAATCTTTTGGTATTGTAGCGGCAACAGTGGCTGCTGGCTTGGACTTCTTGGGTATTAGCTATGTTGACAGAACTTGGGCTGAAATAGGGCCACTAGGTAGCAAAATGACCAGTTTGATGAAACTGGCAACATCTGGGATTGAGATTATTCCAACCTTTTATTGTTGGAATACAGCTGTGGAAGATAATAAACAAACGATAATTTCTAAATTTGGCTTTCCCTTTGTTGCCAAAGAGTTAGGGACGCAGCTTGGTAGGGGTGTGTATTTAATTAAAAAAGAACAAGACTTCAATTTATTACCTATTCAGTCCGAAAATCGAAAAGGAGAAAACCAATATCTCTTTCAGAAATTTATTGACAAAAAAGATGAGTATAGATTTTTAGTCTTGGGGGACAAGGTGGCAGTTGCAGAAAAAAAAATAGCCACTAGTGAAAACGAGTTTAGAAACAATGTTTCTCTTGGCGCTAGAGAAGAATTCTTGAGCGTTAAGTCAATTCCAGCTGATATTCAAGATATGGCAATCAAGGCTGCCAGGGCTTTAAATATCCAGATAGCAGGTGTTGATATTGCAACTGACAAGACTGGTGCAAGTTGGCTACTCGAGGCAAATAGGGGACCAGGTTTGACCTATGACACAGCAATTTCTCCAGAACTAACTGAGCTAGCCAAGTACTTTGTAGAGGAGTTAAACAAATAAATGGCAGTTGTTGGCGTTTGTTTTTCTCCAGAAATTACTAAAGCTGACCCGCTATCCCACGTTGGCAAAAAACGGCCAGTGTATGACCGGCTTTTGGATCTTTGTTTGGAAAAAGGCTGGAGAACTTTTGTTTTCACCAAAAAAACCTACTTGGGAGATAGAGTGTTTGATGGCGCTTGGGAGTACACAAGCAAAAAACTTGTTTGGACTAATGAAAAAACAACTGCGGACTTGGTGTATGACCGGACGGGAGGAGTAAACTTTCCCCTTCAGGGTGACACCCTGAAGGTAGTAAATATTCGTGACTTTAAAATCTTTTGTTGGGATAAATGGGCGGCATATCAAGAGTTATCTGACTTTATGCCCCAGACATATTGGATAGAAGATATGAGACAACTTACTGAAACTGTACAAAAAATCGCTACTGATTGGGTAGTGGTAAAGCCCTTCAATGGCCTGCAAGGCAAAGGCATTTATATTGGTTCAAAAGGGGGAGAGAAGGATTTTAAATTTGATCCAAAGTATAAAAAATATATTGTCCAGGAATTTGTGGATACTTCAGGTGGTGTACCAAAAATAGTCAGCGGTATGCATGACATCAGAGTGGTTGTCATAAATAAAAAGCTTGTTTGGGGACATGTTAGAGTTCCGCAAGCCGGAAAATTTACCTCAAATGCAGCCGGTGGGGGAATTCTAACAGAACTTAATTTAAATGCTCTTCCAAATTCAATAATGCAAGTAGTCAAAAAAGTTTCAGAAGATTTTTTTGTCAAATACGACAATCCTATCTTTAGCTTGGATTTTGGCATAGGCAAAGACGGCAAACCTTACATTTTTGAAATCAATGACCAGATAGGCTTTCCGAGGTGGGAAATGGCCAAAAGAGACAACTTTCTAAAAGAGTTAATTACTAACTTTGAAAGTAAGTTTTAATCACTTAAAAGTGAATTATGAAAACCGATAGGGGAGAATCATATGCCAGGTGTTTTTACAACCAGGGTCTATCCTGTCCGCTATCTTGTCCAGCCCTACCAGATGCACTGCAAGCTACTTATGAAGTTGATTCTGAATATACTCTCGGCCAGCTTCACCAGATGTCGACCCATGGCCATTCTAAAGAATGGATAGAGTTACATCAAAAAATTGCAGAAAAATTTTCTTACGCCACCAGTGAATGTGAAAGATTTAAACCAGATCACTCTTCCCCTAGTTGGATAAAAAGATTTTTGGGATTAATCAATAGAAAATAAAAACCTAACCTGCAGGGTGAGACCCTGCAGAATTATAGGTTACTTTACTTCGACAGTTGCTCCTGCTGCCTTTAATTTCTCTGCAGCACTTTTTGCGTCTTCGCTTTTTGCATCTTTCATTACTTCAGCAGGTAAGTTTTCAGTCATTGCTTTTGCTTCCTGTAATCCAAGATTTGGATTAATCTCCCTTAAAGCTTTAATAACAGCAATTTTATTGTCGCCTGGAGCAGTAATTACTACTGTTCCTCCGCCCACTGGAGCATCGGCTCCGGCTGCGTCAGCTGCAGGCACTCCTACTGGAGTTGCTGCCATTGGCATGGCTGAAACGCCTAACTTGTCTTGTAGTTGGCTGACTAATTCAGATAACTCCAGAACTGACAAGGCACTTACACTTTCTACTAACTTGTTTACTTTGTCACTTGCCATTAATTAGTCACCCCCTTTGCCTTTTGGTCTAATATTTTTACTTGTTCCAAGATAAAGACCAATTTCTGCATATTTGCATTCAAGGTGAATACTAAGCCATACATTGGGGAAGCGAGAGCCCCAACCACTTGGCCAAAAAGAATTTCTTTTGAGGGAAGTTTGGATAATTTTGTTAAATTTGTGGCATCTTGAAAACTGCCTTCAATTATCCCAACTTTAAATTTTGGTAAGGAAAATTCCTTGACAAATTTGCCAATAACTTGGATTGGGGCAATGGGGTCTGAAGAAGAGAGGATGACTGCTGTTTGGCCAGAAAGAACAGAATCGGTTAGAGCCTCGTCGGTTAATTTGGCCTGGGTTCCTGCAAGACGAATGAGAGTATTTTTTACCACTACCATTCTGGCTCCAACTTCCTTGAGCCTTTTTTTGAGTTCCTGCTGCATTGTCATGTTTAAGCCTGTGTAATCAACAAAGACAATGGTTTGAGCCTCCAAAAGGTCTTTGGTCACTTCCTTTAATAGTTCTGTTTTTTGTGCTTTAAGCATTTTTTAAAATAAAAAAGACGTCCTAAGACGTCTAAATCTCCTCGGTAGGACTTACAAAACATGCCTACTGTCTTAGGTAAGACATCATTATATAGCAAACAGCTATCCCAAAGCAATCTTTACACTTGGACCCATAGTAGGCTTTATGTAAGCTTTGAGGATTTGAGTTTTGCCTACTGCTTTAAAAATTGCTTCGATATTTTCCTTGATGGCTTTTTCTTCCATGCTTACTTTGCCAGCTGTAGTATGAATAACCGGCGCTTTCTTTTCAGTTTTAACTGTTAATGTATCGGCCGAAAATTTCTTGGCATCGGTAACCGATTTTAAAAGAGTTCCAGTTTTTGGATTTGGCATGAGGCCCCTTGGCCCCAAGAGTTTAGCAAAAGCAACAAGCTTGGGCATCATTTCAGCTGTTGCAAGTAAAACGTCAAAGTCAATCTTGCCAGTTTTTAATTTTTCCAGTGTAGCCTCGTCTGCAACCTCAATCCTTTTAACTTTACCTGTAGAGTGGGGAAGAGTGACATTGGCACTAATACCGGCCTTTTTAGTAACTAAATGCAACTCGACGGTTCCGTCAAACTTGGAATAAGAAATTTTCTTGATTAAAGAAATGGCATCTAAAAGAGAATAAAACTTGTTTCTGTCGACTTGAGCTTTGTTTTCTTTATACTTTTTACCTCTAACTTTAGCTTTTTTTATTGTCTTTGGTTCTTTTGCAACTGTTTCTTCTTGAGCTAAATCAATGGTGGTGGTTTTAATTTTTGCGGCTCCCATATTAGTTTTCCTCTACTTCTACCCCCATGCTTTTGGCACTTCCTGAAACGATCTTTTTAGCAGAAGAAATATCTTCAGTGTTTAAATCGGCCATCTTTTCCTTGGCAATTTCAGTGAGTTGAGACTGGCTTAACTTACCGACTATTTCGGAAGGAGTTTTGCCGGCTCCTTTAGTAAGACCAAGCTTTTTTTTAATCATTTCTGAAACTGGGGGAAGCTTGGTGATAAAGTCAAAAGTGCGGTCTTCATAGATAGTGATAACGGCAGGAATTATTTGACCACGCTTATCTGCAGTAGCATCATTGTAGGCTTTGACAAAGTCCATAATGACAATCCCATGTGGCCCAAGTGCGGTTCCAACTGGAGGAGCAGGAGTAGCAGCTCCTGCAGGAAGATTAATTTTAATTATTGTCTTTACTTTTTTTGCCATTTTTTCGAGTTTCCTTGACTTAGAAATTCTTCCTCAGAAAAGAATCTAGAGTTCTTTTGAGGTAAGTGTATTGTAGAATAAACTATGCCTCTTTTCAATCTGGTCTTTTTCCTAGGCATTTTGGCAATGCCTCTGGTTTTTTGGCCTTGGGCAAAGATTCCTTTTGAAATTCCTAGAGTTATCTTTTTTGAACGTTGGGTAGAAGTTTTGGCAGTCCTGTCAATTCTTAATTTAAAGCACTTAAAAGTTAAAAGAATCGACCTGAAGCTTGTGGTGATTGTTGCAATTTTTATCTTTGTCGCTTTCTTAGCTTCTATTAAGGGCTTTGATTTTTCAAAAAGCCTGGCAGGCAATTACTACCGCAGGGATGGCCTATTAACCTTTTTTCACTTCTTAGGATTCTCGCTTTTTATTTTTCTTTTTTGGAAAGAAAAATGGCAGCACTTAATTGCCAAGGCAGTTTCCCTTGGAGGCATGTTATCGGCAATTTGGGTGATTGGCCAAGCCTTTAAGTTTTTTGTTTTA
Source organism: uncultured Gammaproteobacteria bacterium (assembly GCA_964502815.1). Classification (GTDB taxonomy): domain Bacteria; phylum Patescibacteriota; class Microgenomatia; order UBA8517; family UBA8517; genus JBBTWO01. Next base: position 7,531 of record CAZCXV010000012.1, read on the forward strand.
AGGCAGGGTGGATCAAGTTGGTATGGCAGTTTCGGTGGAACTTTTGGCCAGCCTGTATTTTTGGCAGGTTTTTTACTGGTGGCTTTACCTTTTTCTCTCTTTTTGTTTAGATCTAGTAAAAGATGGCAAAAAATATATCTTTTTACAATTGCCATTCAACTGATGGGAATTGTCTTGACTCGCTCCTTGGGGGCATTTTTGGGAGTTACTCTTTTATTTCTTGTCTGGCTAGTTTTAGAAAAGAAAAAGCTTAAAGTTTTACTTTTGTCTTTGATAATTGGTGTGGCAGTAGCAGGAATAACTGGGGCTTACTGGTGGAGAAGTCAGCATTTGGGCGAGGTGGTGGATAATCCTACTGTTGTAGTTGCCGAAGGTCGGCAAAGAATATTTACCAAGCTTATTTTGGCTTTTCAAAAGCGGCCTATTCTGGGTTATGGCTGGGCCAATGTTGATTATGCTTTTAGCGCAGTTGATTGGCCAGTTAAATTTTTGCACGATGTTTACGTAGATAAAGCTCACTCCCATTTACTGGAAGTATTGGTGACAACTGGGTTGGCAGGTTTTTTGGTATATCTTGTTTTGCTTTTATATATCTTTGTAAGGCTGGTAAAAGCATATCTAAAAAATAAAAACCTTTGGAATATCTGCTTGTTGTCAGTTTTTCTAATTTTTGTTTTTCATTCTCAAACCAATATTATTTCCATATCAGAGGAAATCATCTTTTGGTTGATAGTAGGAATAATTATGGCTTGGGAGTAGCTGGAGAGGGTGTGGATGGATATGGTGTAGGAGTAGAAGTTGGTGTTGGTCTGGTGACATACAAAGCCACATCGTCAAAGTAGGCTGTTCCGGCCGTCTGACCAAATCTCAAACTAACTCTGATTTTAGAAAATGGCTTTGAAGCGGTTTTTACTCCTGGACTAAACTCGGTAAAGCCATATGTTCCACCTTTAAAGGTATAATTTGTAGTATCAAATAAATTACCTGCTTCATCCATTAGAGAAGTGGTAACTTGAAAAGGACTGACTCCATATACTCCTTGAGCTTTCACTTTAGCTTTTAGCTCATAAGTACTACCCTTGGGGGCTGGATAAATAATTTCCTGAGTTAGGCTTTTTCTTGACAGACTGGCTGAAAACTTAAAAGAGCAGTTTCCTGTGGCTACATAGACTGGTAGCCCGCAGATTCTACCCTCAGTAGTGCCTATTTTGGCCAAATACCAGTTCCAACTATTTGGAATTCTGTCGTTATCGCTATCGGTTTCAAATGAACCATTTTGGATAATTTGAATTGGTCTAGGACTGATTTTAAACTTGGCTTGAACAAACTGAGAAACAAAGAAAGGATCAGAAATATTTACACTAAAGTTGACAAAATAATCTCCAGGTGGAGTTATGGGTACAGAGATTATGGTTTTATAGGTATAGCTCTGACCAGGGCTCAGAGGAAAAGTATTTGGATTGTCAGAGTAAAGACCCCAATTGGTTGGATATGAAGAAGTAATTTGATATTTGGATGTTCCACAAATAATAGGGTTATTGTTGGTTACCGTCAAAGTAAGAGAGTATTTCTTTTCCGAATAACCGACATTGGTTTGAGGTTCAAGAACGACTGTTGGAGCTACAGGAACACAAACACTAGGAGGGGGTGTTGCATTGGGTGTTGATGTTGGTAAATTTGTTGGTGCTGGGGTAGGTGAGTTATATGGCTCGGTGATGGGGACAGTAATAGGTTCATATGCTTTTTGGTTTATGAGTTTTGTTCCATAAAGACCACCAACAATTACTGGCAGACCTAAAACCAAAACCAACATGCTCGCTAAAACTGTTTTTTGCTGACCTGTCATGTTTCTCCAGGCAGATCCAATTAAACTAAGAGTACTTTTGTTCTTAATATCTTCATTCTGGGGAATAGAGGAATCAGAAATAGGAGGGATCATATTGGTATTTGAAAACTCCGGCAGATTATCCATAAATTTACTTGTGGACAAGCTTTGCTTATCCATTTATTTAAGTATGAAACCTGTAAAAAAAATGTCAAGGCTTCGTTTAACTAAGTGTGAATTGTTTCTTCTTTAGGAACTCTTTCGATTGGTTTGCCGTCTGAATGATATAAATAATTCAACACGGCGGCGGTTTTTTGGGAAAGAGAGTTAATTGCTTCAATTCTTTCTGGTGTAGTTGGTTTGTTCCAGTGAGAGCTGTTACCTTTATTAAAGTCATCACCAATTTTTAATATACCTTCGACCATTTCTTCAGGAAGATAATTTTGAAGCATAGAAACATAACCTATGATCGGGGTAACTGCATTTGATTTCAATTTATTTTCTCTTAGCATTTTTTCAAATGCTCTTGAGGCTTCTGGTCCATATCTGTTGTGCAAGAATTTCGACGTTTGACCTCTCCATGTACGCCTAATATTATGATTTGGAAAGTTATCTGTAATCATTGGGTAACCCAAATAAGCACTGAGTTGCTTTACAGCAACATCGACTACGTCTCTATCTTCTTCTGGAAATACAGAAAGATCATATTCTTCAGGTCTAGGAATATCGTACTTTCCGCCTGGTAATATCTCTGCACCTCTTGTTCCCTTGATAACTCTATTTAAGAATGGTTGTGATATGCCTGCTGGCTCTTGATCGCTCATGCCCTAATTATAAACTATTATTTACATCAAATCATAGATGGGTTTATAATTGTCAATATATGGAGCGACCTTGTGGAATACCTTGTAAAGGATCAAACGGCATTGGTATTTGTTTCTGGGTGAGCTTTGTAAGACAATCAGTAGAAGATGGCTTTACTGGCAAGGAATTTGCGGTTCTTTTAAAAGAAGCAGAAAAACAACTTGGTAATTGTAAACAACCAGAACAACTTCAAGCGTGTATAGAAGAGACTAAGAACATCTTCATTAAATAATAACTACACTTTTTGTACTTGCAGGAAGTCAAGCTCTACTGGGGTTTCTCTGCCAAAGATTGAGACCAAGACTTTAACTTTACCTTTTTCTTCATCTACCTCGTGTATTGTTCCCAAAAAGTCGGTAAATGGTCCATCGGTAATCTTGACTGCTTCTCCAGTTGAAAGCTTGGTTTTGTATCTTGGAGCCGGGGCTGAAACGAATTTTTGAATATTTGCCACTTCCTCTGCAACTAAAGGAGTTGGCTTATTGCCCGTTCCCACGAATCCAGTAATGCCAGGCGTTGTTCTAACTGCCAGCCAAACCGAATCGTCAAGAATCATTTTAACTAGTAAGTAACCTGGAAATATTTTTTCTTTGATAGTAGCTTTCTTGCCACCTCTGACTACAACTCTGTCTTGGGTAGGGACTAGAAGTTCAAAAACCTTCCCGGTTATTCCCATAGATTCTACTCTTTGTCTTAAAGTTTCTGAAACTCTGACCTCGTGACCCGAAGCGGTATGAACAACAAACCATTTGGCATTTGGGTCTTCAGTTTGGGCCAATACAATATGTCCAGGGATCTTTTTCTTGCCTGTGCCTCTTTCTAATATTTTGATTTCTTTTTGGTTGTCGTCCATCTATCTTTATTTTCCAATTACTACCTCTAAAAGCTTAATAAATCCCAGATCTAGAGCGCCTACGTAAATTCCAACTAGTCCGGAAATCAAAAAAACTATCACAGTAAGTTTGACTACCTGGGATGCTTTGGGCCAGATTACTTTTGACAGTTCTTCCTTGACCCCGACAAAATAATCTACTATAGCTTTCATGGAACAGGTCAAATTATACAACCAAACTATTCCAGAGACAACAGGCAGGGTTATTTTGTTGCCCAGAGAGTGTAGACATCACCTCTAGCCTCGTCTGTTCTTTTAATTTGCTCTAAGATTACTACATCAGGATTATCGTTTAATTTGCTTTCGGTGGCACAACTTTCGGCATCGACAACCAAAATTCTCTCGCTAGGGGCAAGCTTGGTGAAGGCATCTCTTGATGGACACCTCTGGCCAGTGAATGTTAGGTTTTCTGTTTGCCAAACACCGGCTGTTCTTTTGACTGCATCGGTGTTAAAAGTTTTTGGATCTTTGTCTCCAAAGAAGGCAATCCAAGGATAAGGATCATCTGGGATATTGGTGACAATTATTTTGTCATACTTACTTTGAACTTCATTAATCTTGACTGCCAGTTCCTTGGCGCCAAAACTCCTGTCTCTTTGGATTTTGTTTCTGGCGTGCACCAGGTACATATGGGAAAAAAAGATGAAGTTTAGGGTTAGAAGGGTGATAAGAATAGGCTTAAGCGTTTTTTTGTAGTCTATTAAGTATACAAATCCAAAGGTTTCAATAATCATCAGGAAAGGTAGCATCAAAAATGCCCGGTGCAAATTTGGCGCATCTTCAGTAGTTAGAGCTGCAGCTAAAGGGGCAACCAACAATAGAAGCAAAGGAAGAGCAGAAGTGAAATTTTTCTTTTGAGCAATCGCCACTAGTCCGGCAATTAATAAAGCAAACTCAACATAGGTAATAAGCCCCACGCCAATAGTTGTATATCTTCCAGGCTTGGCAGTATCTGAAATGAAAAAATCACTACTAAAGTAGCTGACATATTCATTGACAAACCTTCTGGCATAGGCAGAAGGTTTATTGTGAAACATTCTCGCAATAAATATTTTTCCAGGACCCTCCTCAAAAGGCATTCTGGAAAGTTCGTGTTGGACGTCTAAATCGTTAAAAATAGAGACCTGCGAAAATCTGCCTCTGGCCGAAGGGTTATTAATCAAAAGAACGGTTAATGCGCCAATAGACAAAAATACGACTGCAAGGTATTTTTTTATATTTTTGGACGATATTTGTTTCCAGAAGTAAAGGCCAATAACCGCAACCATTAGAGGAGCCAAAAGTCTAATTGAGTGGTAAAAAAGATAGCTTACCAGTAGAAAAAGAAAACAGTAAAAAAAAGATTTTTTTGCTCCTGTCCTTATTCCCTGTAATAAAAAATACAAGCCAAAAAGGACAAAGAAAGTACTGATAACTACCTCACTCGTACTCCTACTTGTTTGAATGTGCCAAGGGTTAATTGCCAGAAAAAGGCTGGGAAGAAAGATAACATAATTAATATGTTTGTTTCTGTTAAGGATTTCCTTGGTCAGTAAATAGAACGGAAATATACTTGCTGCCCCCAAAAGTGCAGAAGGCAGTCTAACTGCAAAAATAGTTTTTCCAAAAATTATTAAAGAAGGAATTGTTAGATAAAAAATGCCAGTTGGCCTAAAATCACCAAAAGTATTGTAGTATAGAGCAAGTGTATTTCCACGGTCGTCTTTGCCAGTTTTTAAAATAGACCAGGCATTCCAACCAACTCTGACTTCATCTGCGTGAAAGCCTAAAGGAGTGGAAGGCAAGTGAATTACTCGTAATAACAAGGCCAAAAAAAATATTATAAGTAGAATTTTTGTGGCTTTATGCATATGTTACTAAACTTAACTTACCAGATTTTAGTTTCGAAAGAAAGTGTTTCAAAAAAGGTATTACTTTTCATTGCAGGTTTCATTATTTTTACTTCGGCTTATTTTCACACCGTGAAAGAAGTTGAAGTTTTAATAAATGACAGCAACAAATTGTCTGCAAAACAAAAAGAAAAAACCGATAATTGGTTACTATTAACTATCTAGTTTTAATATACATCTTCATGTTTGCCAATATTTGCAAATAACACTCCATCTTCGATGTAACAAAATAGTATTCTGAGATCTGATTCAACTGAAAAACTCCATGTGTCATGAAGTGATCCAGTTAGTTTATGGAGTTTGAGACTTGAGTGATTGGGTTTATCTTTAAAGGTTTGAATTTTTGTCTTTATTTTCCTTTGAAGTGGCTTGTTTTTCTTGACTAATCTTTTGTAGGCACTCTTAAAAGCACTAGACAGATAGATGTTCATGTCGAATCGAGATCATTAATATTTTCTAACTTAGTTGCAAAGCCGTTTTTGTATTCCTTATAAGAATCGTTAACTTGCTTGATGGCTTTGCTGCTAAGCCTGTAGGTAGGGTAGTTGCCCACAACATCCAAAACCTCTTTACCTAAAAGAAGCTTGATGTACTTAGTTAAGTTGTAACCAATAAGAGCTGCCTTTTGATTTAAAATCTCAGCCTCCTGAGAGGTAAAAGTAAGTTGAACTTTATACATAAACTCACTTTACCAAAAAAGTATTTAGAAGTCAATAGTTTCTAACTACTTTGATTAATTTAGATTAGAACTTATAGGTGAAAAACAAATGTCAGTTAGTTTCCACGTTTTTTCTCAAGCTCAATATTGTGCCTGACTCTATAAAGCTGTTCTTTCCTTTTTTCAGAATTTTTCTTGTGTCTTTCTCGTTCTCTAAATTCCACTAAAATTCCAGAGGAAAGAACTTTTTTCCTGAATCTTGAAATTAACCTGTCGTCTGATTCACCTTTTTTCTTGGTAACTACTACCACTAAAAATCACCCCTTTCTTTGGATTTATTGCCTTATTCTAACAGATCTTGGCAAATAATTGAAATTTGGCAATCTTTGGGTTAAACTACTGATCCGATGCTTGAAGTAGATGTAAATAACCGGTTTAGAAGGGTTATTGAAAACCAGGTTCGTGGAACCAATTTTAACCAAGTAACTGTGGGAGAGTTAGCCAATACAATTACATTAACCTTTGGCCTAGTTTTTCCTGAAATTGGTTTTTTAGATTATGTTCGTGTTCTACAAAACTATTTTTCTGATGGCAGAAAACCAGATAATCAAGTAAAGGAAAGACTTCTTATAATTTCAGAGGCGATGTTTGCCTCAGGCGTTGTTGTTAGACCAACACAAGAAGATCTGGGTGGTGAGACTGCCGACGCATACTTATTGAGACATATGAACCCAAAACCCTTCCTGGCTGATTATTTGAAATGACTTTCCAGACACTGTACACTTAATCTTGAATGAAGGTGAAACTGCCCATAGATAAAGATGCCATTAAAAGACTTCGTTTGGTGGCTATTGCTTATTCGCATGTTGAAAGAAACATGTTTCCAACTAAGGAAGCCTATGAAGGTGAGATTGAAGTGGAGGATAGAGCCAAGGATATTGAAAAGCTACTTTTAAATTTGGGGATTCCCTGCAAGCTATATCCTGGGGATAATTACCTGCTGACAAAATTACTCGTAGACAAGCCAAATGTGGTCTTAAATTTAGTTGACACTCTAAGAGGTAAGGACAGTTTGCAAACTTCTGTTCCTGCAGCACTAGAGCTTTCACAAACGCCCTACACAGGAGCGGGTATGGAAGGCTTGGTTATTGGAAATAACAGAAACTTCACCAAAAGAATGCTAGCAAGTTATGATGTTCCCACGCCTGCTTTCCAGTTTGTAAGAAGGGCTGGAACGGCAATTGATGAAGAACTGGGACTGCCTTTGATAGTCAAACTCAATGAAGGCGGGGGAAGCGTGGGTATTGGCAACAAGGCAGTAAAAGAAACAGTCAAAGATGCCCAGAAAACAGTAGACGAGATGATTTCCACCTACAAACTGCCGGTAATTGTAGAAAGGTTTGTCGATGGGCCGGAAATTACGGTAGTTGTTTTTGACGATGGAGCCAAAAACCATGTTTTTATGGCCGAAAAAATATTTAGGAAAAAGCCAGACGGCAAGCACTTCTTTACCAGTTTTGAATCTTATGATGACATCAGAGCTTATCAGTACAAACATGTAGAGGAACCCTTGGCTGTCAAGATTAGAACTCTGGCAATTAGAGCTTTTAATGGTCTGTATCACAAAGACTATGCCAAGTTTGACGTTCGGGTGGAGGAGTCTACAAACACTCCATATTTCACAGATTCAAATCCCAATACTGCCATTGGACCTGATCTGGGACTGCCCCTGACTGAAGTTCTGGCCATGCATGGAGTAAGTTTTGCCGATATGTTATTATCCATGCTATCAAAGTATGCCAAGCAACTACTTTAAAGGGATTTTTCTTCCAGATGTCAAAAGAGTAAGACAAATTACTGCTTCGCATTGCGCCCCGGCAGTAGTTGAAATGTTACTCTCAAAAATTGGTGTTTCTGCTTCTCAAACTCAAATTGCCGAAGCTGGAGGTATGGGAGCTAGGATTGCCTCAGAAGGAATGACAATCGACGAATTGGCTGTTTCAATTGGAAATTTGTATACAGATCTAATTTTCTGGTACAAGTTTAATTCTGAAATTTATGATTTGAGGTACATTGTAGAACTGTATCACTATCCGGTAGGCGTTGAGTGGCAAGGTGAGTTTGATCATAAGGACAGTGATGAAGATCCGGGTCATTATGGTGTTGTAACTCACGTCGATATGGATCAAGGTTATCTTTTAATTGCCGACCCGTATTACCCGATCAGGGACAGGAAGTTTAATATAGAAAATTTTAATCAAAGGTGGTGGGATATTTCAGAGAGAACAGATCCCCAAACCCAGGGGACAAAAAAATTTTATGATGAGAAACCAATGTTTATAGTGACACCCAGATCTGCCACTTTTCCAGAAGTAATTGGTATGCTGCCTGCAACAAATGGGCTTATTCAAAGATAACAAAAAAGTGGGTATTCCAGAAAAACTAAAAGATGTAAAGCCGAAAGTAGGAAAGCTTTATCATAAAGGTAATGTTGACTCACTGTCTTCAAAAAAGATATTGGCAGTTGTAGGCTCAAGGAGAATAACCCAGTACGGCCAAAGAGTGATTGAGAAAATAATTCCAAATCTGGTTGATGCAGGAGTAACAATTGTCTCGGGCTTTATGTATGGTGTGGATCAGGAAGCGCATAAAGTTTGTTTGGAGTGTGGTGGAAAGACAATTGCGGTTTTAGGATGGGGAATAGACTGGGAAGTGGAAGTGACGGATAAAAAACTGTATCAGGAAATAGAAGACAAGGGACTTATTCTTAGTGAATATGATGGCAAAAAGAGGCCTCAGTTGTGGATGTTTCCACAAAGAAACAGAATTGTGGCAGGACTTGCTGACGCAGTTTTGGTGGTTGAAGCTGCCGAAAAATCAGGCAGCTTAATTACTGCTAAATTCGCAAAGAAATTTGGCAAAAAGCTATTTGCCGTTCCCGGGCCTGTAACTTCAAAAACATCAGAAGGAACGAATAATTTAATCAAATCAAAAGATGCGGTAATGGCAACTTCGGGAAAAGATATTTTAACCGAAATGGCTTGGAACACCCAACCTTCAGGGTGTCACCCTGAAGGTAATAAATCCACTAACCAAGTGATTAGTTTGTTAGAAAACGAATCTTTAACAATGGATGAATTGGCAATGAAACTAAAAATTCCAGTTGAAAAATTGGCAATAGAATTAACTTTAATGGAAGTTAAAGGTCTTCTTGCAGAAGAGAATGGAAAGTACTACATTAACCTCAAGTAAAGGAAATAAAATTATGTTGGCAAGAGTGAATTCGGTTGCACACATTGGTTTAGTGTCTGTTCCAGTTGAAGTGGAAGTAGATGTTGCCACTCAAGGTTTTCCATCGTTCAATATTGTTGGCCTGCCTTCAAAAGCTGTTGAGGAAGCTAAAGAAAGAGTTAAAACGGCAATTGTAAATACTGGTCTTTCCTTTCCGCAAAAGAAAATCACTGTTAACTTGGCTCCTGCGGACTTGGCAAAAGATGGTAGTTGTTATGACTTACCTATTGCTGTTGGAATTTTGATGGCATCTGGTGAAATTAAATCCCAGAAAGACAATCAGGCAATTTACTATGGAGAGCTTTCTTTGGATGGAGGGTTAAGACATTCCAAAGGAGTTTTATTGGTCGGAATTTTCGCCCAAAAAAACAACTTTGAGAAAGTTTTTGTACCAATTGAATCTTCAGCTGAAGCTGCTGTTGTAGAAAATATTCATGTCTTTCCCGTCAAAAACTTAGCCGATTTAATGAGTCACTTGAATATTGAAAAAGAAATTGAACCTTTAGAAACTGTAAAAGTTGAAAGATTGATGGAAGACGCTGTAAGTGATTTTGATTTTTCGGAAGTGATGGGTCAGGAACAAACCAAAAGGGCTTTAACTATAGCTGCAGCCGGAGGACATAATATTTTGATGAGTGGTCCTCCTGGATCAGGAAAAACAATGCTTGCCCGTGCAATTCCTTCAATACTTCCTCCACTTACTTCCAAAGAGGCGTTGGAGGTGACTAGAATTTATTCAGCAAATGGACTTTTGTCTCCCGGAGAAGCAATTATCAGAGTAAGACCTTTTAGGTTTCCGCATCATTCAACTAGCTTGGTAGGACTTATTGGTGGCGGATCAAAGCCGCTTCCTGGAGAAATTAGCCTGGCTCATCTTGGAGTAATGTTTTTGGACGAAATGGCGGAGTTTCCAAGATCAGTTTTGGAGGCTATGAGGCAACCTATGGAAGACGGGAAGGTTGTAGTTTCAAGAGCTGCAGGTAGGGTTGAATATCCTGCCAATTTTATGTTGGTTGCAGCTGTAAACCCCTGCCCTTGTGGATTTTTAAATCACCCTAAAAAGGAGTGCAAATGCACCATCCGAGAGATTGAAAGATACAAAAGAAGAATTTCAGGGCCAATACTTGATAGAATTGATCTGCATGTCAATGTTCCAGCAGTTGAAACAGAAAAATTAGCTGAAGATAACGAATTTAAAATGCCTGAAAAAAGCAGCATTGTAAGGAGTAGAGTAATTAAAGCCAGAGATATTCAAACAGATAGGTTTGAAAATGAAAATGACCTCTACACAAATTCCCAAATGAAAAATAAACAGGTAAAGCTGTATTGCAAATTAGACGCAGATGGAGTGAGGCTAATGAAAATGGCAGTAGACAAGCATGATCTATCTGCCAGAGGTTACTTTAGAATTTTAAAAGTTGCCAGAACTATTGCCGATTTGGCAGGGGAGAAAGATATTAAAGTTGATCATTTGGCTGAGGCTTTGCAATACCGGGTGAGGGTATTTTAACCTGCAAGGTCTCACCCTGTAGAAATATAGGATATGGACAGAACCAAAAATAAATTAATAGGCAAAATTGGGGAGGATGAGGCTGCAAAATTCTTGCAGAAAAAGGGTTATGTAATAGTTGAGAGAAATTGGGGCAGTAAGTGGGGAGAAATTGATATTATTGCTAAAGACAAAGACGTTACCATCTTTGTGGAGGTCAAAACCAAAAAGGGAATGGACTTTGGCAGTCCCGAGGAAATGGTAGGCTCAAGAAAGCTTAATCAAATCCAAAGAATGGCAAATACATATTACCAAGCTGCAAATTCCCCTAAAAGAATTGATGTTGTGGCAATTGTCTTAAGTTGGGATCTAGCCATTGAGAGGATTAACCACTATGAAGCTGTCTATTGACCTGCAGGGTGAGACCCTGCAGGTACTACTAGGAAGTTTAATTATTTGATATATTGTAAGGGTGAGAAAAATAATATCTGTCCTTTTACTTTTTGTTTTTCTTTTTGGTATTCTTTCTCCCATTCTTCCTAGTATTGTTGAAGCAGCAAGCTCTCCCTGGAGTGAGACTGATTGGACAGGACAAAGTGGGACAAATGTAACCACCTCAACGGCTGGACAGATTACCATTCCCACTACCGAGAAACTTACCAACACTGGATTTGAAACAGACTTAACTGGTTGGACAGGGAGTGCCAGCACGTTCGGTGACAGTAACTTTCAGACATCCTCAGGAGCTGTAGCCGCCTGGCCTCTGGATGACACCACTACCACCCAATCATATGCCAGAGTGATTAATCCTTCTTTTACTCCGACGAGGAATATGGTTATCAATGGCACGTTTGATAGTGATACCAGTTGGACGAAAGGGACTTGCTGGACCATAGCCAGCGGTGTTGCTCATTGCGATGGAACAAACGTAAGTAGCACCTATCTGGTTCAGACCCCTGGAACAACCGTTCTTGTGCCAGGAAAGGTGTATACAATTACGATTACAATTTCTAACTACATATCGGGGACTTTTTATCCTGTTATAGGTAACACTAATGGTACAGCTCAAACTGCTAATGGTACCTCATCATCAACCATAGTCATGCCATCAAGTGGTGGGTATATTCAAATTCAGAGTCTAGCTGGTTCGGTAGCAGATATCGATAACATTACCGTCACCCAAGTCAACGTCCCTTCTTCCACTTCCTCGACCGGCACCCAGCTTTTGACTGATGGGGATATGGAGACAGCAGGGACGAGCGCTTGGAGTGCTCAAAACTTGGCAATTTTGTCAAAAGAAATAACCTCTCCCCATGGGGGAAGCCAAGCACTGCGAATTACTAGAAACGGTTCTAATGTGCCTATTGCTAGACAAACAATATTAACAATTGGTAACACATACCGAATACGCGGGTATGCTAGAAGCGATGGGACTAGCGTTCCTCAGCTTGCAATGGCGGCTCAAATAACAAGCTTTGCTGGTACTACATCGACTTCATGGCAACCTTTTGATGTGGTGGTGGTGGCAACAAGCACGACATTTGATTTGCGAGCGTCATCTGTTCTCATTGATGGTCAGTATTCAGAATTTGACGATGTGGTGGTGTCTTTGGACAACTATGTGAGGTTGGGAGAGATTATTCAGGATGGAGATATGGAAACCAGTGGGACGGGGGTATGGAAGGCCAATAATTCTGCGACAGTAGCGAAGGATACAACGAGTCCTCATAGTGGATCACAACTCATACGAGTTACAAGTGGAGGCGTGGCGAATCCAAGTGTAAGCCAAATTCCATTGAACATAGGGAAAAAATATCGTGTAACAGGGTATGCGAGAAGTGATGGTAATGTAGCGCCTCAAGTATATTTAGGTGGCAATTTCAAGATATGGGAAGGTTCGACATCAACAAGCTGGCAAGCGTTTGATGTAACTGGAATTCCTGTAGGCAATACATTTTTTTATCTTTTTACTAATTCTTCGGTGAGTGGTCGGTATACGGAATATGATGATATTTCTGTAACAGAAGTTGATCCATTGGTGGGAATTGCATTGGATAACTCCAATCCCACCCGCCAACCCACCATGGGTTCCACAGCCAATGGCCACCTGACCAATGCCTACACCTTTGATGGGAGTAATGACAACGTCAATATCTATTCTTCAGATCTTAATTCTGTCTTTAACCCTTCTGAAGGTACATTGATAACGTGGGTAAAAGTGGCAAATAGCGGTGTTTTGACGGATGGAACTCTTCGGTATATTGCACGACTGGCAGTTGGTTCAAGTGATGATATTCTTATTAGAAAAACAACAACAAATAACCAATTTTCAGTTGGTTATACTGCTGGCAGCACCGGAGAAAGCGTAAACATCACCTCAAGTAGCACGGACTGGATTCAACTTGCAATTTCCTGGTCAAAAGCCGGTGATGAGGTAAAAGGATATCTTAATGGTTCTCAATCGGGGTCAACCCAGACTGGTTTGGGAACATGGAGCGGGAATTTGGCTTCAACAACAGTAAGTGTAGGAGCTCTTTCTTCAACAGGCACAAACCCCTTCTCCGGCATGATCAACGACGTGCGGTTGTACAGTAGAGCCTTAAGTGATTCAGAAATTGCCAACTTGTACACAGGAGCCACTGCTACTCGTGATACAGGAACCAAATATGCTGGCACTGCTTCTGCCAAGATTGTTCCCCAGGAAGGCTACAATGGCAAGTTTGTGGAGAGTGTGAATGTAGGGGACACCAACACCTACGCACTTTCGGCCTACGTGTACACGGACGGAAGTGCCGTCACTTCCTCTGATGTCTCTCTTTGGTACAACAATGCAACTGTTTCAACTACTTACACCTCAGTAGGAAGTGGTTGGTATAAACTAACCGGATCAGTCACTGGAGCCAACGAATCTCGCGACTATGGAGTCCAGGTCTTGGCTGGAAAGACGGTGTATGTGGATGACTTTAGTTTGACTGACTATGGCACAGGAACCCTGACTTCCAGTATCTATGACTCTGGCTTTAGTTCCAACTGGGGGACACTCACGTACACCGCAACAACACCCAGTAACACCACGGCTACCGTGAAGGTGAGGACGAGTAACTCAAGTAGTATGACAGGTGCTACGGACTTTGCTTCTTGTACAGCCATTTCCTCAGGAAGTGATATATCCAGTAACGGTTGTGTCACCGATGGCCACAGATATGCCCAGTACTACGTGACCTTGAGTAGTAGTGATGGCGTGAGTACTCCCACCTTCTCTGACTTTACTCTCACCTTTGCCAATGCGGTGTCTCCGACAGGGAGTATCTCCATTGACTCGGGAGCGACGTATGCCAAGAGTACCAGTGTTACATTAACCCTTTCCGCAACTGACGATGTGGATGCTGCTGCAGATTTGGATATGCATATTTCCAATGATTCTGACTTCTCCTCCGGGAGCTATGAAGACTATGCCACTTCTAAGTCCTGGACTTTGGGGAGTACTACCGATGGGAGTCAAACAGTGTATGTAAAGTTTAGAGACGCTAACTCTAACGAGTCCAGTACCTACTCTGACTCGATTACTCTTGACTCCACCGCTCCTGCAAATTTTGATTTAGATTCTCCCTCAGGGGACAGTTACACCACAAACACCAGACCAACCTTCAAGTGGAAAGTATCAAGTGATTCTCTTTCAGGTCTCTCTAAATACAGACTAGAACTGGACAATGGAGACAGTGGAGACATTGTAATTGACAATATTCCTCTGACTTCAGATTACTCAACAGACAGATTTGTTATTGATTATGACTCAGGCTACATTAGTGTATACACCAAGAGTTCCT
>CAZCXV010000013.1:0-19326 GCA_964502815.1 uncultured Gammaproteobacteria bacterium
GTTTTGTGAAACGTAGCATTCAAGGGTTCCAGGGTTCCAGTCACAGTTGAATTGATCTGGTCCTAGGGCAAACGCTTGTTTTCTTAAAAGAAAAAATAAAGAAAGAAAAAAAAGAAAGGACAGAAACTTTTTCATACAAACATTTTACTACATTAATGTACCAAGCTTTGCTTCTCGTAGAAAAATCATGGTCTAACCACTGTGAAGTTCAAAATTCCTTCAACTCCAGTAAATGAGGCAATAAGCCTGAGAATCAAAAATGAAACGGCAATAAACACAAGGCCTAAAATTGCATAGGTAATTGTTTTTTGGGCAGCTTGGGCTTTTCCAGCATCTGCTCCGGCTGTCAAAATATTAAAACCACCTATTAGAAGCATTATAAAAAGGGCAATTCCAGCTAGCCCTATGGCAACTCCTACTACATTAGAAAACAATCCTTCAAGACTTCCGATAGTTACAACACCAGTGTCTGGATCAATGGGAAGAGGAGCTGCTTGGACATCAAACATACTCCAATTTTAATTCAAATGAAGGCGCCAAACAATAGGACTTATTACTGTGGAAGAAGAGGACCAGGACTGATAATATTTACTCCAAAGAATACCTGGATAAGATTGGCAATCGCCCAAGCTGCAAAAACTATTACTAAACCGACAAGAGCTGCTGTAATTTGATTTCTTGCAGATTCGGTTTGGCCTTTATCTCCACCAGAAAGGATCCATTTGATGCCACCAATGACTAACATAAAGAAGAATAAAATTCCAGCTGCAACAAGCGCAAATTGAATTAATTTCTGAAGTATGTCTGTAAAACTAAGAGTACCCAGCTGTGAATATTGAGTTCCTGCTGGCGGTAAAAGATTAATATCTTCTGTTCCTGCTTGTGCCAAAAGTTTCATAATTTATTATTGTATTTTAAGTGACCCAATGTCAATAGTCAAGATATTAATCCCCAAAAAGGTCTCAACTAAGGAGATAATTGCGTATGTGGCAATAAGTATAATAAGTCCAATAAAAGCTTGAGTGATCCTTGCTTTTGCTTGTTCGACTGCTCCTTTGTCGCCTCCAGAAAAGATCCATTGGACTGCTCCAAAAAGAAACATGAAGAAGAATCCTACTGTGCCAACAACGAAAATGAAGCCTATTATGGCGGGGAGTAATCCTGAAATAAACTGTTGGCCTGTTTTTGCTTGCAAGCTGGCTGGCAAAATAGGATTGACTATTTTATCTGTTGCATTTGTTCCTCCTCCACCTCCACCAGCACAAATAGAAGCACAAGTTGAGGTATTTCCACCCCTTGCCCAACAATCACTGCAAGCGTCTGCTAGTAAGTTTAAATTCATCATAGTCTTCTAATGTAGGTTGCGATGTTTAGAATGTCTATCCCAAGGACTGTTCCAACTAACTGGATAAGCGCAACAGCTGCGATTACAACCACAAGTCCAATTAGGCTGTTGGTCATTTTTGTTCTGGATTCTGTAACTTTTCCTTTGTCGCCTCCTGAAAAGACTATCCCTACGGCTCCCAGGAAAAACTGGATTACAAACCAAATGAAAGCAATTACCGTCATCACACCAATAATTGTCGACAGTACATTAGTAAAAACATCTGGAGCTGTATCTGCCTCTCTATTAAATAGTCCTAGAGGACCAAAACCCCTAAATCCATCTGCGGGCGCTAAGTTTGTTTGGACTATTTTGTTTATGGACATATTTGTGCTCCTGGTGCTGGTATGCAAGGATTAAGTATAAAGTTCCAGTCATTAAAGATTATCTTGCCAAATATTGCGGCTAGGACAAAAGCACCTGCTGCAAACGCAAGGCCTAGAGCCGATTGCCAGATTTTTGCCCAGGCGGCCTCAATTTTTTTTGAATCTTCACCAGCAGAAAGAAATGCATAGCCTGCCAAGATGAAATTTATAAGAGCATAAAGGCCTGCTCCAACCACCATAATTTGAAAAATTAAATTCAAAAAATTTCCAATACCAGTTCCTGAGTTTCCTGGATTAAATTTATCCAAAGCCGCTGGTTGTATAATGGTTCCAAATTGAAATAGTAATAGATTAAACATATTTTAAAATCCTGGGTTGGTTATAAAAGTTTCACCAGTTATAAGTTCAATTAAGCGAATTATCCAGAATGCTGAGAATATTATAACAAAACCAATGGCAGCACTGGTAGCTGCTTGTTTAGCTTGTTCGGCTGATTTTGGATCTCCACTGCCTGCGCCTTGAACAGTTTTAAAACCGGCATAGATAAGCATAAATAAAATAATAACCCCAGATATTGCAAAGGAAACATTCAAAAAAAGCGAAACTAAAATACCAATACTGCCAGTTTCTGTTCCACCAGGAGCTGGTCTTAATCCCCAAGGAGATTTAAAAGCTTCATCTATTTTTATTTGTGCAAGATGTTTCATGTTGTTCTGTTCCAATTATCTAAATTAGATCAACTAAAAAATTGTTAAGATTGTGTTTAAAACAAGAACTTTTGCTATAAATTGAACTATTATGAAAGCTATAAATATTATTGCAAAACCAATAAAGGCATTAGAAATTGTGTGTTGACCTTCCTGCATTTTCTTTGGGTCTCCTGCTGCAGTCATCAATTTGAAACCCCCCACAATTAAATATGTCAAAAGGCCAAGTCCTGCAAATGCAAAAATATATGTTAAAGAGTTGGTGATAATACTCCCAAAGCTACTTCCAACGTATGTTATTGGTTTATTATTTTGATCCCTTTGGTTTATTAGACCTTGAAAATCAATTTGTGCTAAATACTTCATGGTTTTTCAAATCCTGGAATTTCTAAAATATCTACTCCAATAAATCTTAATATAAATACTGAAAAAATCAAAAGAATAAGGCCTCCTATGGCAGAAGTAAGAAGTTCTTGTCCGGCCTGGAGTTTTTTAGGGTCTCCTGCAGAAGTCATTATTTGAAAGCCGGCAATTAAAATTAAAATAAAGGCAATTCCTCCACCAATGCCAATTGCCCAGCCCAGAATCCAACCTACAAGTGCATTCTGGTCAGTAATTGGCACACAGCCTATGGCTGTGTTGATTTCTTCAGAATCACAAGTTCCTCCACCAAGCACTTTATCTCCAGCAGCAAGAGTGATCTCAAAACTTGACGACAGAAGAAAAATTGCAAATGCAAGACTAAATATTTTTTTCATTCTCAATTAATATTTTATCATGTATATGTATAATGAAGAATATGAAAAAGGTTGTTTTTGTATTGATTCTTTCTTTTCTAACCTTTTTACTACGCGACAGCGGCGCCAAGCTCGGCTTATCTTTAAATTCCCTTGTTCTTGCTTCTCATTGTCCTTCTTCTGACTATGATTGCCAAATAACTGAAATCCAGACTGAAATTGATACCTTAAAGCCTGCCCACGAATACAACAAAAAAGAGTTGTCTGGCCTTAATTCACAAATTTCTGATCTCAAGAAAAAAATTACTTCTCTTTCTTCTCAGCTTGTGGTAGTTGAAAAAAATATTTTGCAGCAGGAAGAAGATCTGGAGTATGCCAAGCAAATTTTTAACCAAAAGGCTAAAAATCACTATCAATTCCTTCGTACCTATGATCCACTGTCGCCATTTTTAACTTCTTCTGCTTCCGATGCCTTCAGGGAAATTGTTTTTCGCCAAAAAGCTTCGGATGAAGATCGGATAACTATGGACAAATATGCCAAAGATCTTTTGAAGCTAAAAACTGACAAAGAAACACTTGAGAAAAACAAAGTCAGTTTGGCCTCTTTGCAAAAAAACGTTGAAGCCAAAGCCAAAGTTTTGGGAAGTGAAGTCAATAAAGTTGAAAATTATCTGACTAGTTTGTCTGCCAAGCAAAACGAGCTCTCTGCCCTTAAAGCCGGTGGTTTTTCAACTTCAGTCGGCGAAACTCCATCGTCTGTTGTTCCCTGCGCCGGCCAGTCTGGCGCCTCTAATTTTTGTGATCCTGGCTTTAGGCCAGCCTTTGCAGCCTTCTCGTTTGGCGCCCCCCATAGGACAGGCATGAGCCAATATGGGGCGTATGGTAGGGCTAAATCTGGCCAATCTGCTGAAACTATTCTTTCAGCTTACTACCAAGGAGCAAATTTAAACAAAAACTATTTACCCACGGATACTATTTCTGTTAGTGGCATTGGCAGAGTGTCTTTTGAAGACAACTATTTACTAGGAATTTATGAAGTACCTGAAAGTTGGGGAGATAACGGCGGCTTGGAAGCTTTGAAGGCTCAGGCGGTTGCTGCCAGAAGCTATGCCTTGGCATATACCAACAATGGCGCTGGGACAATTTGCACTACTGAAGCCTGTCAGGTGTATAAGCCACAATTAAAATCCGGCAAATGGGCAGAAGCGGTTCGTGCAACCCGTGGTTGGGTAATGATGAAAGATAATCTAGCTGCCAAAACCTATTTTGCTTCTACTTCAGGGGGTTATACTGTTGGTCAGTGGGGTTGGAGTGGCATAAAAGATGCTGCAGGGGATTGGCCAGCTACTGCATATGAAAAAGTAGGAGGATCTCCTTGGTTTTACATGGGTTGGTATAAGTCCCGTGGGGGAAGTAGTTGCGGAAGGAGTAATCCTTGGTTGACAGGTGAGGAAATGGCCGATATTTTAAATGCCTGGAAAGTTTTGTATCAGGGTGGAGGAGATACTGGAAGAATTAGTCCAATAGATACTAACTGCTGGGGAGGAAATCCCTATTCAAAAGATGAGTTAAGAAACATCGGCGGCTTTAGCTCTGTGTCTTCTGTTTCAGTTGTTTATGCCAATAGCGGTTCTACCCAGTCGGTCACTTTTGGAACAAATAAGGGAAGTGTTGGTGTTAGTGGTGAGGAATTTAAAAAAGCTTTTAATTTAAGAGCTCCTGGCTATGTGGGCCTTAAGTCTTCACTGTTTAACATTGAGAAGCTTTAAATACTTATATCAATTTCACCTTTAGCATATCTATTAATGAGGAGATTTATAATAGTTTGATAGGGAATCTGATTTTTCTTGGCTTTAACCTTAGTTTTTATTAGGTCTTCGTTTTTTACTCGTAAAGTAATGCTTCTTGTTTCTGTTAGCTCTCTATGTCTTTTTGCAGCTTCCGAAAACATCTCCTTGGTACTTCCAAGGTTTTTGTCATCAACATACTCACCTTTGCTAAGGAACTCTTCTAGCTCTCTTTCATAATCATCTAGAGGAACTGTATTTATAATGTTTTTGTTTATTTTATTATTCATTTTCACTCTTTTTTTCTACCTTAGATATTTCTTTGTTAAAATTTTGCTTGGATAAGTAGTTTTTAAAAAAATAACCTTTCTTTTTTTATCTAGCACATAAGGAACCACATAAGCATAGTTATTTATGTCAACAACCATTATTTTTTGGCCCGGATACTTTGTCAATACATAGAAACGGTTTAGGTGGGGGGTTTTGATTATTGCTTAACAAATGATTTCTTAGGTATATAATGGGCTTAGGATGCCAGATATCTATTTAAATGACCCCAATGATCCAAATGATGATCTAGTTGTAGATGGTAAAGAAAAGAAAGAAAAGCTGGATCTTAGTTCGCCGAAAGATATTTTGAAGCATCCAAAAAAAGATGTTCATCATCTGACTGGCCACTCCCATAACCCCTTGTCTACTTTTTTATATTTTCCAGACGGGGTTAGTTTTATTGCCCAGGAGCCTAAAGAACGGATTGTCCTTTTACTTCGCAGGCATCCAATAACTAATGTCCCCTGGATCTTTTTTGGCCTAGTGATGCTTTTTGCCCCAGGGGTTTTGTCTTTCTTTCCAATTCTTTCTTTTTTACCCGAAAGATTTCAGTTTCTGGCAGTTGTTTTATGGTATTTAATTACCACAGCCTACGTTTTTGAATCGTTTCTTGATTGGTTTTTCAGCGTCTATATTGTGACTGATGAAAGAGTGTTTGACGTCGACTTTGTAAATTTAGTTTACCGAGAAATTGCTGAAGCCAATATTGACCAGATTCAAGATGTGAATGTCAAAATGGGTAGCGTGATTAGAACACTATTCAATTACGGTGACATTCAAATTCAAACTGCTTCAGCCCAGCCAAATATTGAATTTGAAGCTTCGCCAGATCCGGATCGGGTGGCAAAAATACTTCGGGAGCTACGCGTTGAAGAGGAACAGGAGAAAGTGGAGGGCAGAGTCAGATGATGCTCACGGCTCCAGCAGTTGCAGCAGGGGTTTGGTTTGTAGTGAAGGTTTTGTTTTTGTTTGCGATTGCAATCTATATTGTTTTTGCTTTTGTAATTGTCAGACAAGTGGGGCTAATGACTAAGACTTTGGAAATTGGTTTTGAAATTCCCATAAAACTAATTGCCTGGGGTCACCTTTTTTTTGCAATCGGAACTTTTGTATTAGCAGTAATAATTTTGTAAAAACAAAATATTTTAGCGATATTAATATTGTGAACAATCTGTCCGCCCAAGTAGCCAAGTTTAGCCTTGCTCCAAACTCCTCCAGTTGGGGTCAAGTTCATGACTTTACGCCCAGTGATAGCGAAAAATTGGCAAAGCGCGGACGTCTAATTGCAATTATTGCTATGGATGGCAATTTCCTTAGCCAGGTTGAAGCTCTTAACTTAGGAAGAGAAATATTAACCCGCTTGCATGAGGAGTATTTTGGAGAACTTAAAACCCCACTTTTTGAAGCTTTGACTAAAGCGCTTGACCAGGTGTCCGGTGAGTTCTCAACTAAGTCTACAAAGACGCGCTTTGGAGCATTAGCACTAATCGACGACAAAATCATTTTTTCGGCTTCTGCAGGCATTATGGGCTATGTCTTAAGAAAAGGCAGCTTGGCACAAATCCTGAACCCTAAGATGGGCATAGTAAGTGGAGCCGGAAATATATTTACTGGTGATGCTTTTTTGCTTGGGACAGATTCGTTTTTACAAAATCTAAGTGAAGGAATTATTAAAGCTGCTCTGGAAAAACAGACGGCTGATATGTGTCTTGAGAGCTTGACTCCGCTTATTTATGGCAAAGAGTATGAAGCAGTGGTCGCGGCAATTGTAAAGTTTCCCAGTCAAGCGCTATCAACACTAGAGTACTTTCCTTCTGATTATTCTACGCTAAATAAACCTAATTTTGTTTCTACTTGGTTAACGAGTTTTAGGGCCAAAATGGTTAACTTAATTGATGGCGTTATTTCAAGATTGCCTGAAAGAAAGATTTCAGTCTACCCGGACCTTTCTAATTTGGAAGAAAGAAAAAACAAAAAAAGAATGATTTTTGTTGGTGGCTTACTATTACTTCTACTTGTAGTCAGTATTGTTTTTGGTATTTTTCAAAGGTCAGGGAAACTTGCCAGGCAGAAATATGAGGATCGGTTGGCAAATTCTGGGCACCAACTCGAAGAAGCAAAGTCCCTTTCAACTATCAATCAGGCAAGATCTAGGGAACTTTTATTGTCTGCTAGAGCAACTCTGAATGGAATAAAGTCAGAAGGTGTTAAAGATGAAAGAGTTGATAGTGTTTTAGAGGATATAAATAGAAATATAGGGATAATAGCAGGCATTTATGAAGTGACCCCGGAGCTTTATTTGGATCTGTCTTTGTTGTCTGAAGGTTTTAATGGGGATGATCTGTCCTTTTCTGGGGGCAGGATGTTGATTTTAGATACCAAAGGAAAATTGGTAAGCGTAAATTTGGACAGCAAAAAAACCAGAGTTCTTGTGGGACCAGAAAAACTAATGAATGCCAAGTTTACCGCGGTCTACGCAGACAGAAACTATGTTTTAAAAGATAATGAGATAGTCGAGGTCTTGGTGGGATCAACTAAGCCTGCAATTGAAAAAGACTGGGAAGATCCACTGGGTATTCATGCTTTTTCGGCAAACATTTATTTACTTGATAAAGGCAAAAACGAAATATTCAGGTATTCAGGCAGTCAGTCAGGTTTTGGCAGTGGCAAGAATTGGTTTGCGCCGGGGGTAACAGTTGATTTGTCTGGGGTGATTTCTTGGTCTATAGATGGCTCAATCTGGCTTTTAACAAAGTCTGGAGAAATTGAGAAATATACTAATGGCAATCCGCAAAATTTTGTTCTAAGTGGCCTTGAAGGAAGTGTGGTAGGAGCTAGAGATATCTTTACCGACGAAGCTATGAAATATATTTACGTCTTAGACAACCAAAAAGGGAGAGTAATAGTAATAGATAAAGAAGGGCAGTATAAGGCTGAATATTTGTCAGAGGAAATAAAAAAGGCCGCTAAATTAGTAGTTTCAGAGGAAGAGAAAAAGATAATCTTGATGGTTCAAGATAAGCTCTATGCAATTGAGCTAAAGCATATATAAATTAGCTGAGCTCTGTTTTGGTCGATTTTGATACAATTACTACATGGATATATTGCAAAGAATGTTTTCTAGTCCAGAGCAGCAGAGACAAAAAACTCTTCAACGAGAATGGCAGGAAACGGTCTCGGCTGGAGTTGTGTTTTTTCATTATCCACAGGAGGCCGGTTTAGTCTCCAGATTTTCTGAAAGACCCCCTATTGTTGGGGATAATTATCGGGACTGTAATGCATTAATCATGACAAGAGAGTCAACGGGAAAATCAGTTCAGATTCATTTGTCTCCATATGTTCTTAGTGCCGGTGCAGGTAAGCCGACTGAATATGTTATCGATCCGCGCAAAAAAGATTATCTAGGAGAAATCGCCACAAGGCTCAAAGAATTGTTTCCAGATGGAAACAAAGAAGAACCCTTAAGTAGTTCTCAAATAGACCTAGCTGAAAGCGATTTAAAAGTGGCTATCATTGGAGGAGATAAGGCCTTAGCGGGAACTCTTTACGGATTGTTTGAAGGTGGGGGAAGGCAGGTGTCTCATCCAAGAGAAAAAGGGAATAATCTTATTTTCCCAAAAGTAGTTCCCTCTCTTAGTTTTTTTGGCAATGGCCCTAAAACCATACTTTCTTCTTCAGAAACAATTTTAGTAATGTCAGAAGTTGATGGAGCTATATGGAGAGTGGGTTACGAACCCTCGCATCTAGGTAATCCCTCTACAAAGTGATTTTATTACTTTACAGTTTTTTCTATTGTTCTCACACTTGAAAAAGTTTAAAATTTAATTACTGTCGTGGATAATAACAATCAAACTCAAGCTCCAAAGAGGCAAGTTCCTACAATTGTTGTGACCACCAAAGAACCTCAAAAAGTTTCCGTTGCAAATCCACCGGACTTGGTTAACTTTAGAATCACAAACCCGCTTGTTTACATTAAATATTGGTGGAAGAAAATTATGGCTCATGAGGGGATAACTATAAAAATCACTGCAAAGCCAGTAACTGTCTTTGGAGTTGCACTAATTGCTTTTTCTTTAGCTTTTGGACTTGGGGGAGTAGTACTTCCTTTTGCTTTTCCCTGGATTAAAGTAAAAAGTAATGCTGTTTCTGTTCAGCAAAGTCCAACACCTACCCCCAATGATTGGCGAGAAACAGCAATTAAAGGGACTTTAAAGAAAACAAACACAATTCCAGTGAAATTTTTCCTACTTACCTCATCTGACGAAGCAGTAACGCTACAAGTTCCAACAAATCTTAATTTACTTTCTTTAGTTGGAAGAAGAATATTGGTTACTGGAAATTATAATCAAAAACAAAAAACTTTAATAATTTCTGATGTACAAGATTTAGAAGTTCTTCCAACAACACCAGTGCCAATTCCAACCCAAACTCCAGCGCCAACAAATACACCTGCATCAACTCCAACTATTGAGCCAACAGCTTCTCCAACAGTAGCTCCCACTCCTGAACCTACTCAATAAATTAATTGTGTTTTCAAAACAGAGTTTTTGTCAAAAAACGCCTATTTCAGCCTGCAAAATGAACACTTGACATCTCTATATCAATGCGTTAATATAGAAAATAAAGTTTCTGTAGACATGGATTAATATAGAAAAATGAACGAAACAGTCAACCAGTATATTCAAAATCAGATTAGTCGAGGTCCAACATTGCTTCAAAGCTATGTCCAAGATGAGGTCGGCAATAAATATTTGACTCGAAATGCATTTATTAGATTGCAAAAGCAACTTAGAGATTTTGCTAATGGACAAAAAGAAATTCGAATTATTGCAATTCCTGGACTTAGGGGAGTTGGAAAAACCACCTTACTAGCACAACTTTTTATGGATCTTTACGAAAAACATCCAAGAGATTTATTTTATGTTTCTGCTGACCAGGTGGTAAATGTTCTAAATTCAGATCTCAAGACAGTATTTGAAGAATTTGAAAGAGTAATTGGTACTAGTTTTGAAGCATTAGACCGTAAACTTTACTTTTTTATAGATGAAATTCATTTTGATGATAAATGGACTTCGATTTTGAAAATGCTTTATGATCGCTCTAAAAACATTTTTATTATTTGTACAGGTTCGTCTGCTTTGTCTCTCCAATCCACTTCTGATTTAGCTAGAAGAGTAATTTTTGAAAAACTTTATCCAATGAACTTTACGGAGTATGTGCTACTTAAAACTCGATATATTTCAATTCAAAATAGAGCCGTTAATGTTCGTTTTCCGGTCAAAGGATTAAAAGAAGTATTAAGACAATCTTTATTTGCCAGTGATAGTGCAGAAACCTGTTTCGCAAAACTTCAGAGCATTCAAAATCAAATTACTCAATATTGGTCAACAATTGATAGATTGGAAATTGATCGATTCATGAGATTTGGAACAATGCCTTTTGCCTTGACAATTCAAGATGAAAATAGAACCCAGGTCTTAACTAATCAGCTCATTGATAAAGTTGTTGAGAAAGACCTTTCTCACTATGGTAAATTTAACCAAGACACTATTGATGCTGTTAAAAATATTCTTTTGATGACTGCTGCCAGTTCTGAAATCAGTTTTACAAATCTAACTAAGTCATTATCTAATTTAGCGATAAACACTTTAATTGAAGTTTTCAACGCTTTAGAGAAAGCAGAAATGTTAATTAGAGTGTATCCATATGGCTCAGCATACAAAAAAGTCAGAAAACCTTCCAAATATCACTTTATGACTCCAGCGGTAAGACATACCTTATTGACTATTGTGGAAGGTGATAACGCATTTTTGAATAATAAAGGTAAATATTTAGAAGATATTATTGCCCTCACTTTATATCGGGAATTTGGTCAAAAATTAGCATCACCACTTTTTTACGATAGTGCAAAAGGTGGAGCTGATTTCATTTTGAATTTATCTCAAGAAAAAATCGCAATCGAAGTTGGCTATGGGAATAAAGGTATTGAACAAACAAAACAAACGCTTGAAAAAATAAAAGGTAAATATGGACTTGTTATATCCAACTCTCCGCTTGCAAAAGAGGACAATATAGTAAAAGTTCCACTAGAGTACTTTTTATTAATTTAAAATTATTTTCTTTATTGTGAAGATTTAGTAGTTTGATTATATGAATAATATCCTGTGCCTGTTACCTCTTCTTGAATGCTTTCTATAAATAGTGCAATCACTGTAATTTGATCTTGTTTTGGTAGGATTGAGAATCTTTTTTCAAATTGAGAAATTTTGGCAGGGGAACGGCCTTTTTCTTTGTCATTCCAAACACTCACTAATATTTGTTCTTCAGGACTTTTACTTAAGTCATGTTTTAGTAAAAATGTAAGTGCAACTTCACTATTAGCTCTTCCTAGTTCTAATGTGATCGTATGGCCATTTGTTTCTTGATCAAAATCTGAGTTTATACTTTGAGATTCAATTGCAATTGCCTGAGTTTGGGTATCTCCTTCACTTCCACAAACATGTTCAATAATTTCACCAACCAATATTTGGGTTGGTTTGTTTGAATAGTTTGTCTGTTGGTTCTTTTCTAGGAGTGCTTGTTTGTTTAGATATACTCCTGCAAATTGGGATTGTTGGTTGGTGCTGGTGGGTGGTGTTGATGGAAATGTTTTTGTTTTTTCTTCCAAAGCATTTTTGAGACTAGATAAACTACTCATTACCATGGTTATGCCATCTTGAAGAAATTTGTGTTCTTGGTCAGATATTTTATCTAGACTTTCTGTTTCTCTTTTTTTGATATCAAAAACTCTTTGTTTTGCGGCCAGATATACTTTTTCTGCTTCCTGGGTTTCAGATTCTAATGGCATCATTTCTGTTTCAAAGGATTGTTTTGTTGATTGTCTGTTTCTTTGAGTTTCAGATAATCCATTATTCTTAATTGCAATTCCTTCCATTAGATTTGGTTTTCTTTGTTCCGTGACTTGGGTGGTTGGTGTTGGCTGAATTGGTGGAGTAGAATTTGGAATTACTGGCTGTTGGGGAACAAGAGGTGCTAAATTTATAATTGGTGGAACAGGATTATCTGGCATTAATAAAATTATAGTTCTGTAATGCTTATAAAATCAATTGTATTGTTGTAATAGTGCTTCGCAAATGCAAAAATGAAATAAGAGATGTCAGATATGTTGCCTAATGATATGAATATTGAAAGTGAAGTTCCGGCTTCAAAAACCAGTGCTCCAGAATTGGAAATAAAGTCTCCTTCTAGTGAACTGGCAAAGAAATTAGACGATCTAAAAAAACGCACGATAGGAATTATAAATCAAACGGTTTCCGAAACAGAAGTACTACTCGGAGTTACCATAGACACACAAAAAGTTAAAGAAATATCTCAAGAAGAAGCTTTAACACAAGCAACAAAAATTTCAGATCCAGACAACAAACAAAAAGAGGATTTAAGTCAAGTGTCTTATGTAGTCCAAAGAATGAAGCTGGCAGTAGGTGAAATAAATGAGCAAAGAGAACCTTTAGCAAAAAGACTAAATGATTTAAATGATGAACTTACTCTATACGGTTACAAAGAAGAACAACATAATCCAGCAAATCAAAAAGGATTGATTAAAAAAGCAGTGGGATCTGTAAAACAACATAGTTATCAAAAAAGGCAAATTGAAATTAAAAGAGAAGGTCAAGAAGTGGCTGACCAAATTAATGAGTTAAACGGAAAACATAGGGAATATGAGACAAGTTACAAAAATGTTCGTAAATATCAAAGAGGATTGGTGGGTAACCAAGTTGGTATCAAGGCTCAAGAAATAAAAAAACAATACAGTGATTTTTACGAAGATATTACAACCAACACAGATATTGTTCATGAGCTAAGGCAAGCATTTGTTGATCAAAGAATTGTTCCGGAGCTTCAAAAGCTTGTACGAGAAGGAAGGACTAGTCAAGAAGATGCGGACATTTTACTTGAAGAGCTTGAAAATATTCCTGTTCCTGACATTAGCGATCCTT
Source organism: uncultured Gammaproteobacteria bacterium (assembly GCA_964502815.1). Lineage (GTDB taxonomy): Bacteria > Patescibacteriota > Microgenomatia > UBA8517 > UBA8517 > JBBTWO01. The sequence continues at coordinate 13,269 of CAZCXV010000013.1, forward strand.
ATGGTCGTACTCCTGAGACGCCGGATAGTGTCGAAGAAATATTAAATAAGAGTGGCCTCTATTATGTTCGACAGTACGTAGAGATGATTGTTAGAGGGGCAGACAAACAAATGATTGAAAATTTGGTTTCAGATATGGCTTATGCAGATTTAAGAGATTTGGAAGATAGAGTTCAAAAGATAGGTGGTATCGATGACAGCTACGACTGGAAATATCATGTTGAAAGTAATTTAAATTATGTTCGCAAAAATGCTCAGGTTAGATTTTCTCGCTCTGATTTTGAAGACGAGTCAAAACTTAAAGATTTGGGTGAGTTATCACCGGATAATAATTGGCAAAGTATGTATGTTTTTGATGCCACAAAGGCTACACCTTCTGTAATAGAAATCTTTGGTGAAAGAATTAATGAGGTCGATCAAGAAATTTATGAGACTGCACTTCATAAATCTTTAGTGGATACACAAGGAGGGTATATTGATAATTTAGCCCATTACCCTACTCCTGATGCAATAAGGAATTTTGTGATTATAGCAGCAGCTGACAGCGAACAATATCGTACTAATCATGCCAACAATTCTCTGACTATGTTGGCAGAAAGATCAGATTGGCCAGATTTAATTGACCAGGCAATAGAAAAATATCCAGGTCTAAAGTCTTCTAAAGAATTTTTATTAAACTGGAAGTATACAGAGTATTCAAACAGACCAGGCGTCCAGGAAGCTTTCAGAGATTTTGCAGTGTCATTATTTTCCGATGATAATGCGAGTAGTCGATTGAGAGAGTTAGCATTGCAATCTTTGCCAAACTCTTCTCTTCTTGAAATTTTAAACAGTAAAGGTTCAATATCACAAGAAGACTTTATTCTATTAAATCAGAGTGGGCAATTTCTTGAAGATATTACCGAACGTATTTGGAATGCTAGACGCGATGACGTTTTAGACAATAAGTATCCATATATAAATGACTATCATTATAAAGATGGGTTGAGAAGTATATTGTTTGGTTTAATAAATGATTCAACCAATGAAAGTTATGCCAAGAACATATCGAGATTGGTTGAGTTATCAAGCAAGATGTTAGATATCCAAGAAGACCTGGACACTATGAGCTATCTTTCTTCGGGCTCTGTTGTTGAAGCAGTGATTACTTCGAATGTAGACATGGAATTAATCTTCAAATTCCCGTTGTTGGCACCAAATATTGCTTCCAATGGTCGTGACTTCTCAGATATTTTCCAAAAAGCAGACATTTTATTAAGAACCGAAGAAGATATTAGATTTCTTAATAGTCTAGCTGGTTTTTCCGAAAACATAGGAAATACTTTGTTAACATTTTATTGCGATGCTTTAGTTGATGGTGCCATAAGTTATGAAGATAGATATAAGTTTGTAAATCTGGAATTTTTAAACTCGCTTGCTGCTATTTCCGCAAAACATAAAGTAGACAAAGACGTTATTCCGTCTCCTACACTACCCGGAGGTGCACCATTGCCAATTCTTCCTGAAGAAGATTTTGAACAGGAACTTGGTGAATGGATAATTGGCAGATATATGAGCGATTTAGTACAAGGTAAAATAACTATTGATAACAAAGATCAAATTTACGATATAGCATTTCTTACTAAATTATCCCAGCTCCCAGGAGTTGATCATAGATATCTAGTTGATTATTACCTCAATAGTTTAGAGGCTGGAACAATACTATATGAAAATAGAGACACATTTTTAGAAATATGGTTAGTGTTCTCTGAAACCTTCACATCATTTTCACCAAAGAGAAATGAAGCATATATGAATGCTTTACAAAGCCCATTTGGCAAAGCATTAAAAGATTTGATTCCAGATAATACTGAAAGAAACAAATTGATATTCGACTATGCTTGTTTTTCCGAAAGATTTGAATCAGTCAAGATGGGACTTCTTATAAATGCAATAAGGAAAGGCTATTCTAAAAATGAAATTAACAAGTTGTCTCAATATTTACGATGGTTGCCAGAAACTTCAATTGATCTTAATGATTCTATGGATAATTTGCAAAAGAAATACGGTGATGCACAAGGTAAACTAAGGGGTAGATTCGGAGGAATGTTTTCCACGACAAACGCTGCATTTCTCAACAAAGATAATGTGAACAATCTTACTTCGAGATTGAATGGTGTATGTGAATGGTTTGGTTTGAAATCAAGACAAATAATAATTGATGGAGTCACACTTTCTCTACCTGAAGAATTTATTAGAGATTTTAATACAAGAAGAAGAGAAGACTCTACAACACAATTTTTACCTGAACTAGGAGTGTTTGTAATTAATAAAATCAGCCAAGCAAGTACTGCGTACACATTAGAAGACTTGACCTATTCCCAAATAGGAGAAACCGAAGACAGAACGGGAAGAAGAAGGGGGCAATATTCTGCTGAAACATTACTTGTTGAAATGGAAAACAATGTGGAGGCATCTCTAACAACTTGGTCCAATGCAATTACATATCAAAAAGAAACACCCGAAAAGTTATTATTCATAATTGCAAACGAAAGAACTGGGCCTGCCGATTTGGCTGCAGAATATCTACCAGATGATTTTGCAAGTAGATTCAACATTTCAAAGTGGGTAAATTACGATAATTTTTACAGCTGGGTCCAACAAAATAACCAAACAATAAGTGATTTATATGATCGATTCAGACTGGGAGAAGATGTATCTCAAGCTCTTCCTCAAGAATTATTTGAATGGCTTGGTGCAGATAAAAATAAAATAATCCCATTATATAGACTAAAGATTCCTTCAAGCTTAAATGCTGCTTCAATTGAGCCAGATGGTATTGATATCATACTCGATGTCCTTAAGTTAACTTCAATCATGGGTGGCAAGACTTTATTTATGGATGAGTCTACAAGATCTGCGCCTCGTTCCATCGAGTGTTTATATAATGTTCTACAAAGAAGGCAATCTGATCTGGGTGGTGTAAATATAAAACTGTTTGGAAAGATAAATAATACTAGAGGTCAAAACGGAACTTACTTGCAAGAAGTTTCACCATCAACTGCCGTCATGAATATTGCAATGATTGATCCATGGCATTCACAAACAAAACCAGTGAATGACGATTCTGTTGGATTTGTTCCAGAAGTAACTGGAAAAGGTATTGTAGAAGTTGTTAAGCCAAGCTATACGTCAGTAAGTCCATATGGAGTAGGTACTATTCAAGACTTCTGGAAACAAATGATGGCCAACGAAGTCTCGTTTAGATATGAAGGATTTAGTGAATCTGGTGGCACACTGAAACGCAGGGAAGAATTTAGAATGCAACCGACAGTCGAAGAGGAAATATTAACTCAACAAGAATTAAAAGACTTAGCTTTCAAACAAGAATATAAAGCTTTAGTAGTAGACTTAGATGGAACGCTAGGATCTAAAGGTGAATACAGCTCAAGAGCTCTTGAGAAAATCAAAGATCTCACAGCAAATGGAGTTGACGTTGTAGTTGGAACGGCGAGATCTATTGTTGATCATCCTGAATATAGTGGTTCTGTTAAAAGCTTAATTGAACAATTTGGAAATCTAACAGAAGAACAAATGAAACATATTCATTTGGCTACTGAAAATGGGACTGCAATAACAACTTTGGCTGATTTAAACAGTCCACACTTAAATCTCTCTCTTCCGATTGGTGTCTCAAATTTGGTCAATAACATTTTAAGTGTAAATCCAAATATTAAGACATATTCTGAACAAGGTACTGTTGTGTTAAGAGACTTTGACCAAGATCGTAAAATTGACATTTTAAATCAAATTAGAGAAGATATTGAAAAATCTGGTCTACCATTGAAAGTGGTATCTGATAGTAGAAGATCAATTCAGATTAGGCACGCAGGAGCAAGTAAAAGAAACATTTTAGATTGGCTAGAAAGCAAAGGGATCGGAGTTAATGAAATCGCTAAGATTGGTGACTCAGCAGATGGTAATGACAGACCAATGTTTTGGGGTATTGGATCTTTTAATGTAGGTTCTGACAGAGATGGAACAGTGTGGACAATACATATGGAAGATTCTGGGGGTGGAATAATTGAGACAGAGGAAATTTTAGATAAACTGAAGTTTGTCAATAGAATTTGACATCATATTACATTAGAATATTAAAAAATATATGACTGACATTGGAGTTGAGGAACTCATATTTCAAAACGAAGCAGATTCTAAAAAACCGCGAATTGAGTATAAAACTTTTGATGATGTTCCGATACTCAAACCTAATGACTTCAAAGAAAATTGTGGTTTGCCTCCGGGAACTAGGGCGGGTATAACTGAGATTTTTTTCCTAGAATATTTAGGAAAAGCCATGAAAGAAAAAGATGTAGATCAAGAAATAGCGTTTTATGATGGAGATATTCTCAAAGCGGCGAAAGCCTTAAACGAAGGAAAGTTAAGCTCTTGGAGTGGCCATGAGTCATGGGAAGTTATTTTAGATACATTGGAAAAAATCAGCGATGACTTTCCCAATTTTACACTTTTCAGAGGGACTGATTTTTGGTCTGGATCTGGTTTTAGGGGAATGGACTATTCTCCAAATGCCGAGGAAGCAATTGGCTTTGCGGTAGGACACAGAACAAGAAGGGAGCCTGTGCTAGCAATGATAAATGTCAAAAAGTTTGTCGAAGCATATAAAAAGACAACTGTTGAAGGATTTAGAGGTATAAAATATAACAACAATATTACTTTTCGAACAGAAGGTAATTGGTGGAGACATTCGTTTGAAATCTTAATTGATCCAGAGATGGAGGCAGATCTTATAGAAGTTCGACGAATTCCTTTAGATACTCAAGAACTTAAAACAATAGAAGATAGATATAGGGAGGTTGCTATCCCTATGAAAGCTAATCGAGAGAATGAAGGGGTCTAGTGTGTCTAGTTTTATTTATTTTTTCTTTCATTAACATATCGTGCATAATCGTATGCCTGCTTCCTACTAGTATCATTGGAATACCGGTTGTATTTAATCCCATACATTGAGCTGAAGAAATTGGAGATTGAGCATCAAACAAGTTTATTGACCTAATAATTATTAGGCTCAGATTCCTTTCAAGTGGAGATGGAGGGAGTTGAACCCTCGTCCGAAAAGTAATTTATCAAAACTTCTACAAGCTTAGTTGATACTTAAATGTTCTTTAAAGTTTGTATATCAACATACTCTCTAAAGTAAGATTTATTTGTCTTTCGCTTACTAACTCTAAATCAAAAATTACTAAGCGGCATCCTGACTGTTGTTACACCCTTTAGATCTGGTCAAGAATCGAATCTTAAGGACGTCAATTAAGCTTACGCGTAATTGAAAGTAAATGCAGGTTTATTTGCATTTATTGTTGAATCTAATCAAAGACTTCTAGATTCAAAGTCTGCTTGCAGTTTTGTCAAAGTTCTTCTCGTCGAAACCGGTCATCCCCATTAATTGTCTTTGTAGCCTCTTAATTCTCTTTGGACATCTCTTTCAACGTCTTTTTCCTTGAGAGAGGCCTTCTTATCAAATTTCTTTTTAGACTTTGCCAAGGCTATTTCAACCTTGTAAAAGCGACCCTGAGTATATAGGGAAACAGGCACTAAAGTCAAGTTTTTAGCCTTTATTTTAGCTTCAATTGCCTCGATCTCTTGCCTATGGAGAAGGAGTTTTCTGGATCTGGTGGAGTTGTAGTTTTTTTTGCCTTCAATCAAGATAGTGGCGTTTACTAAATATACCTGGCCAGAAAGGACTTTGGCATATGCCTGGGAGATATTTAGGTGCCCAAGCCTTATGGCTTTGGCTTCGCTTCCAGACAAAGAGATTCCAGCCTCAATTCTTTCCAGAAGCTCGTGGTTAAATTTAGCCCGTTTATTAAGTACCTTCATTTGCTATATTGTAGCTTAAGTGGATCTTTTTAGTGCAATACTCAAGCTTTGCTTAAGCCTAATTTTCCCAAGAAAATGTGTTAATTGCAGCAAAGAGGGAAAGTATCTGTGTGAGGCTTGTTTAGAGTGGTCCAAAAGTCAGTGGCTTTTGTGTCCTTACTGTAAGAGACCAACTCCAACAG
>CAZCXV010000014.1:0-16284 GCA_964502815.1 uncultured Gammaproteobacteria bacterium
CCCTTGATAACGTCATAAAATAACATTCTACATCACGTTAACTGGGGAAGACCCTTCTAAATTATGGAAACTGGAAAGAATATCTAGCATCAGAAAAAATACTGGGTATCAAGCAGTTGAAAAATCTATTTGAAGAGATGACACATAGAAAAAGAATAAACCTAAGACCTCAAGTAGTGAACTATTTTTCAAAATATTTTCAAAAATATGCATGAAGAGATTTTGTCCGACGAACAGAAAAACATATTGCCTTGCCTATCTACATTCTCCAATAGCTTTGGCTTAGTTGGAGAAACTGCAATAGCCCTTCATCTAGGACACAGAAAATCGATTGATTTTGATCTTTTCTCTTTTAAGGAGTTTGTTAATTAAGGAAAAAATAAGGGACTTATGAGCAAGAAACAGTAGAATATCTTCCAGGATTTGAAGTAAACGATATGGCGATAAGAAAAACCCTCGAAGAAATAAGCTTGACAAAATGAGAGCAATCAGATAACATACCTTCAAGTAAAGGCTATGAAGCAGAATTAGTAGCCTTGTGATACGGAAAGATAGAGACAAGCCGGTTGCTGCAAGGTTTGCAAGGTCACAAGACGAATTAACCCTAGCTGAGCCTCATCAAGAAAAGATGACGGGTGTTTCCGTAATAGAACTAGAATGTGTCACAAAAGAAACAGAGCATTCAAACTTTGAGCTTTTAGCTTTTAACTGTTTGAAGACTTGGGTGACCAAGTCTTTTTTTTGTAAGTAAGGCTAATTGGAAACAAGGTGGTACCGTCTTTTATTTAAAGGCCCTTGTGTATTTCTAAACCGAAAAAAGTTTGGGGATATGCAAGGGCTTTTTGTGTGGATGCCGGAGTAGTCTAACGGAACTGTCTGTAAAACAGTGGAGCCAAAAGCTTGTCGTAAGTGCAAATCTTACTCCACACACATGACGATTGAAAATATGAAAAATATACAAACAATTAATGGAGATGTGGCGGAACTGGAAAAACTAGATCCAGCGGGTATTGTATGGATTCAAAAACTTAAGGAGTTGTCATTATTTAATGTCAGAAATGAGGATATCATCATTAAATCTATACTTGAGGCTAGAGAATTACAGGCTCCATTGCCTTTTATTTTGACTTTTTGTCCGGCGATAAAAAATCTAGATATTCCCAATTCTAAGAGCCAAACAAGAAGATTGATGCCACTAACTACAGAATTACCACGAGCTAAGATGGCCATCGAGGAGCTAATTGGATTTTTAGTGTTTACTAAAAATACCTTAGGAATAACCCCCAATGTATTTCTGGTTTTTGCAGATAGTGTAGAAAAAGGTGCTGAAAACATGTTTGAAAACCTACACGATATGAATATTATTGCCGAGCAAAGCGTTAGGGGGATTCAACAACTATTTAAAGATTTTGATTTGGGACATCCAGGTTTTATTCAACAAAATGGTATTCAAATACCTAAAGTCAGAAGACAATCATCTCTAAACATTGAAGCAAATAAAGTTGGAAAAAGTAGAAAAGAAATCATTGAAGATAGAGAAACTGAAATGTTTGATCCGACAAATCCGCTTTTCCAGGTTTGGGAAAAACATTTACTACTGACAAGACAAGACCAAAATTTTGTTGCTACTGGTTGGCAAAGTAAAAAAGGCGCTGAAGCTCTCTGGAATAGAGTCAGATTTTTACTAGCCGAATTTATGGCTGATGGAGAAATTCTACCTAAATTAGCCAAACTTACAAACCCTAAAAAATTTACTAATGGCTTTCCAAACCCGATTTTTATAGTCAGTACAACAAGGCTAGCAGGTTTTGAAATGGAAGTAGATGGATTCAATACTGCAAAGAAAATCGGCGTCATTGCGCCCTTCCACAATATTGGCAGATGGACAGATCAAGAAAATAATAGTCCCTGGTTAAATTTCTTAATTTAGGTATAATGTTATGATTAGCATGAACAACTTAAATACAGCACTCACAAGAGGAGTTGCAGAAATTCTACCTTCAAAAGAAGGCCTGGCAAAGTTGATGTCTGAGAGAAAAATCAGACTGTATCAAGGCTTTGATCCATCGATGCCATCTTTACATCTCGGAAATTATGTTGGACTACTCAAATTGCGACAATTCCAAAAACTAGGCCATAAGGTCATATTTCTAGTTGGTGATTTTACAGGAATGATAGGGGATCCAACCGATAAATCAGCAACCAGACCAAAACTTACCCGCGAAGATACCCTTCAAAATGCCAAAGCTTGGAAAGAGCAGGTATCAAAAGTGCTCGATTTTGAAGGGGAAAATGCAGCCGAAATTAAATTTAACTCGGAATGGTTAGACAAAGTTACATTTAAGGAAATTATTGAAACAGCATCTAATTTCACCGTTGGCCAAATGATTGAACGAGATATGTTCCAAGACAGGTTAAAAGAGAATAAGCCCATTCACCTGCATGAATTTCTTTATCCTGTTTCTGTTGCCATTGATTGTATTGAAATGGATGTTGACCTAGAAATTGGTGGGTCGGATCAGCTTTTTAACATGATGGCTGGGCGCACTTTAATGAAAGCCGTTAAAAATAAAGAAAAATATGTCCTAACGACCAAACTACTGGTTGACAAAGAAGGAAGAAAAGTAGGAAAAACCACAGGTAATGCACTATTTCTAGACTCTACACCCGAGGCATTCTATGCAGGAATCATGTCTTTTCCAGACGAGGTTATAAAGCTTGGATTTGAACTTCTCACAGAAGAAGAACTAGGGGGTATGGAGGATAAAATTGAATCAAATCCTATGTTAGAAAAGAAACACTTAGCATTTTCTGTAGTTAAAATTCTTTGGGGAGAAGATGCTTCTTGTAAAGCTCAAGCAGACTTTGAATCAACTTTTCAAAATAAAACTTTTAGTATAACCGGCCAAAAAGTTGCAAGTAAAGGCAATATTTTAGATACAATTGCCCAAGTAATAGAAATTGGCAGCAAGTCTGAAGCCAAAAGGCTGTTGACTGCAGGAGCTGTTGATGTAAATGAAAAAACAGTTAAAGATTTTGCTTTCGAAGTTAAAAAAGGGGACAAGATAAAAGTTGGTAAAAGAATATTTTTAGTACTAATTTAAATAGTTATGCAAAAAAAGAAAAAAAGTCCATTTAAAATATTATTAGTAGTTGTTGCGGCAGTAGGTCTATTAATGGGAACATTCCTTCCTTTTATTCCCTATATAATCTCTCTTTTCTAAGCTTTCTCTGATATCATTGGCTTATGCAACTCATAGATGCAGTTGAAAACCTAAGTTATATTGGTCCGGCATATGCCAAAAGACTGGAGAACTTAGACGTAAAAACAGTGGGGGACTTACTGCTGCATATTCCTTTTAGGTTTATTGATTTTCGAAAAACCTCCAAAATAAACTCCCTTAATATTGATGACTTTGTAACTATAAAGGGCACTATTACAGAGGCCAAAAATCAATACACCAGAACGGCTAGGAAAATTCAAATGTTTACGCTGTCTGATGATACTGGCTCAATGGAAATTATTTTTTTTAATCAGCCTTTTTTGCTAAATACAGTCAAAATAGGTAGTGAAATCACAGTTGCCGGCCAGGTTGGCTGGTATGGCAAAAAAAAAGCCATAATTTCTCCTGAATATGAAGCATTTTCTCAGGGAGTACATACCGGCCGCTTGCTGCCAATTTACCATGAGACTGCGGGTATTTCCTCTAAGTGGCTCAGGAAAAGAATTTCTGAAGTCTATGCCAAAGATATTGAAATAACTGAATTTTTGCCTGAGGCAGTCTTAAAACAGGAAAAGTTGATTGGTTATAAAGAAGCAATTACTAAGGTCCATTTTCCAAAAGAAGATAGAGATTTTACCCAAGGCAGAGAGAGATTGGCTTTTAATGAGCTTTTTCTTTTGCACCTGGCAGCTCTGGAAAGAAAAAAGCAGTGGCAAAAACACAAAGCTTCTTTTAAATTAAGTATAAATAAAAAGACCCTAAAAGAATTCACCCATTCTCTGCCATTTTCTCTAACTACCTCCCAAGAAAAATCTCTTAAGGAAATACTAACTGATTTAGAAAAAGAAATACCTATGAACAGACTTTTAGAAGGCGACGTCGGGTCTGGAAAGACAGTAGTTGCAGCAGCCGGTGCCTTTGCCAGCTTCACAAACGGCTATCAGTCGGTCATTATGGCCCCTACCCAAATCCTGGCCCAACAACACTATCAGACTTTAAGAGACTTATTTGAACCCTTTGCTGTAAAAGTATCTTTAATTACTTCTCAAACTAAAAAAATCCCCACCAAAAAGACAGATATTTTTGTCGGAACTCACGCCTTGATCCATCAAAACCTGGATCTTGCAAATGTTGCCTTCATTGTAATTGATGAACAGCATAAGTTTGGCGTTGAACAAAGAAACTTGCTAATAAAAAAAACTGGCACTAAAAACCTCGTCCCGCACGTTTTGACAATGACTGCAACACCAATACCCAGAACCGTTGCTATGAGCTTTTACGGCGATTTGGATTTATCAGTTTTGACAGAACTGCCAAAATCCAGACAGAAAATCCCTACCTGGCTGGTACCCAAAGAAAAAAGAATAGGCGCCTATAAGTGGATCGGAGAACAAATCAACAGTGAGAAAATACAGGTCTATATTGTTTGCCCCTTGATAGAAGAATCCGAAAGCGAGACCATGAAGCAGATTAAGGCTGCTAAAACTGAGTTTGAAACTTTAACCAAAATCTTTAAGGACAAAAAACTAGGATTGCTGCACGGCAAGCAAAATATTAAGGAAAAAAATGAAATCCTTAACGGCTTTAAAAAAGGGGAAATTGACATCTTGGTCACCACACCCGTCGTTGAAGTAGGCATTGACGCACCAAATGCTACCATTATGATGATTGAGGCTGCAGACAGATTTGGATTGGCACAACTTCACCAGCTCAGGGGGAGAGTTGGAAGAGGAATCAAAAAATCTTACTGCTTAGTGATGACCGAAAATGATTCAGCAAAAGTAGTGGACCGACTAAATGCCTTAAAAGGGAACCACTCAGGCTTTGAATTGGCAGAATTAGATCTAAAGCTCCGCGGCCCAGGTGAAATCTTTGGTACCAGGCAATCGGGTTTTCCTGAATTAAAAATTGCCACCTGGCAGGATACGGATTTGATTATTAGATCTAGAAAAGTAGCCGAAGATTTGCTAAAATCAAAAGTATAAATGACACCATTACCAAAAAGAAAACACACACATAGAAGAACGGGCTTAAGGAAAAATGCTGCCACTAATAGGCTTAGTATTCCGACCCTAGTCAAATGCGGGCATTGTGGAGAGCTTAAATACCCTCACACAGTGTGCAAATTCTGTGGAAAATACAAATCTGAGGCAGTTTCAGCTTAAAACTTGTCATGAAATCAGCCCAAGACCCAAGGCACAAAAAAAGAATCTTAATCGTCAAGGAGCTTTTTGCTTCCACTTTCCAAGAAACCAATCTATCTGAAGACGTCAAAAAGATCTTGGCTCAAAACGAAAAAATTAATCTGCAAATTCAAAAGGCTGCGCCTGAGTGGCCAATTGAAAAAATAAACAAAATTGACCTGGCTATCTTGAGATTGGCTGTTTTTGAAATAGATAGCCAAAAAACTCCATCAAAAGTAATAATTGATGAAGCCATTGAAATAGCTAAAAAGTATGGCTCTGAAAGCTCTCCCGCCTTTGTAAATGGCGTTTTGGGAGCAATTGTTAATTAAAAATATATGAAAAATAATCCTCAAAGTACCACTAACCCCGATTTTTTAGCCAAATTAAGAGATAGTTTTTCCGACAATACTATCTTTGATACTGCTCTAACCCATAGATCTTGGATAAATGAACACCCAGGAATAAGACAACACAATGAAAGGCTAGAATTTTTAGGAGATGCGGTCTTGCAACTTGCAGTCTCAACTCATTTATTTAATAACTTTCCAGAGGAAAAGGAAGGCTTTATGACAAACTTAAGATCCAATCTAGTCAACACTGTTAATTTAGCCAAAATGGCTCAAAGGCTTAATCTTGGTGAATATATCTTTCTTTCCAAAGGTGAAGAGGATGGGGGAGGAAGAACCAACTCCTCGGTCTTGGCAGACAGCATAGAAGCCTTAATTGGGGCAATCTATTTAGACTTAGGTATGGAATTTGCACAGAAGTTTATAAATGACCATCTGTTGCCGCAAATTGATGAAAAATTGACTCTTCCCTTGAAAGACCCAAAAAGTAGGTTCCAAGAACTGGTACAAGCCAGGGGACTTACAACTCCTAAATATAAAGTTATCAAGGAAGTAGGCCCAGACCACGACAAGCAGTTTACAATTGTCGTTTCAGTCGCAGGCAAAATCATTGCTCAAGGAGAAGGAAAAAATAAGCTCGCCGCCCAGCAACAAGCTGCTGCAGTTGCTCTTGAGGTTTGGGAAGCCTAGATGCTACAATAGCTTCTAAAGATGGTAAAAATACGACTAGCTAAAGTTGGCCGCAAAAATGATCCTTTTTACAGGGTTGTGGCAATTGATGAGGCCAAAAAAAATATTGGCCGTGCTCTTGCAGTTTTGGGTTATTGGAATCCAAGAAAGAAGCTTGTTGACATAAAAAAAGACCAAGTTACAGCTTGGACCTTGAAAGGGGCTCAAGTCTCGGCAGCTGTCAAAAAGCTTTTAGAAAAATAAATTTTTAAAAATGGTCAAACTACTTACCTTTTTAATTAAAAACATCACCGGCTCAGACGATTTTGCAGTCTTGGAAAAAGATGATGATGGTAGAGTAACCTTAGAAGTCAAAGCCGACAAAGAAATAATTGGCCTTATTATCGGCAAGGAAGGCAAAACCATCAAAACCTTGCGAAAAATCCTCTCTATTCCGGCATCTCTTGCTCACCAAGCTGTAAACATTCAGGTAAGCGAAAAATAACTCGCTTAATTTATTCAGCCGTAAATGGATCGTCTCTGTCTGGAACACTACCTCTAATTACTGGTGCCGTGCTGTCCTCTCCTAATTCGGGGTAACTCAGTGTTGAAATTTGTCTCAAAACAGCCTCTTCGGCCTCCGAGAGCTGATTTGATACCCCCGTTACGGCAGTTATTGTCTGGGGTAAAGGCGCCCAGTAAAAATTTAGGCTTAGCGAAAACCTTGATGACTCGGTTTGTTTGGAAAGACTAAGTCTTGTAAGAGTAGACAGGGGAGCAGAATTTGAAATCTTTCTAAAAACATTAAAGGCCTGCTGTGTATTTGCATCCAGGTCAAAACTGACTAACGTCTGGCTTAAATTTCCTTTGCTCGTTGGTTGACCGCCAGCTAAATTGCTTATTCCTGCTCCCTCTTCACTGGCTATCTTTCTAATTTGGGCAATGCCGACCAAAATTGGGTTTGCATCAGGCAAAGCTAAAACTACTTTATCCTTAAATGTATTTACACTGGCATCACTATCCTGAAGAACTACTAACTTTCTTTTTAGTTCTTTTCCCTCCTCCTGGGTGACAACAATTTCCTTCCGTAAAAAAAACAGTTTATCGAGCAAATATTTTCCGCTGAAAATATAAGCTACTAAAAGTCCAACCAATAAACATATTGGAACTATAATTTGTTTGTAACTAATCATTTTTTATTTTTCAAGACCAAAGGCAATACTAAAGCCTTTTGTAGAATTAAAGTCAAAGTTTTTTAAAGCTATTTTTGTAAATTTATCGTCGGAAACTATTTTTGTCATCAACTGAGTCATGCTCTGGGAGCTGTCGGCCAAAAACTCAACTTCTAACTTGTTTAAGGCAAGATCAGTAGAAACTAGGCTTGTGCCTGGCGGTAGAGTTGAAACTATGTTTTGCAAATCCAAAACTAAAGGCTCTAATTTCTTTTCTGCATAAACCGCCTGAATTTTTTGGGCTCTATCTTTAACTAAAAAAAATCTCTGTTCTGTTGCCTGAAGGTCGGTAATGTCTAACTTGAGTTTTTGGTTTAAAGCTTTTTCCTGATTTAAGTTTTTTGTAAACAAAAGAATGGTCAAGATTCCCACCGAGCCTAAAAATACCAATAAAAAAGCTCCACCGATAAAGATTTTTTTCAGGTTTTGAGCCCAAACAGAAAAACCTTTTTGGATATTAAAACTTGCCGGCAGTAGGTTGATATTGATTGTAGCCATATATTTACATCTCTCTCATAGCCAAACCAACCGAAATAGAGTAGAGAGGTCCATAAGACATCAAAGTCTTGGCGACATTTGCTTCAACTTCAACTCTTGAAAAAGGATTTCCGACTGCGACTTCAACACCCAATGCCTTGGTTAAATAGGTACTTGCTTCGGGCATACCTGAAGCGCCACCCGAAAGAATTACTAAAGCTGGTAGGTCTCCTTTTTGCTCAGTCTGATAAAAGTGAATTGCTTTTTTTATTTCTTCTGAAACGATTCTAAAAACCGGATCAATTGCTCCGGCGACTTTACCCTCAAGCTGGTTTGAAGAAAGTCCGTAGGTCCTTTTATACTCCTCTGCCTGTGCCGGGTTAACTCCCAAATACTGCGCCACTGCCCTGGTAAAAGCTTCACCTCCAGTTGGAATAGACCTGGAAAACATTAGCATTCCATTTTTGACAATCCCAATATCGGTTGACCTAGCGCCAAAATCCATTAGAAGAGCAGTCTGATTTGCCGGAGCCAAAGACCTTGACAGGGCAATAAGTTCCGTTTCAACAGCAACACAATTTAAGCCAGCCATGGCGACAACTTTGACATATTTTTCAACTAAAGCCCTAGGAGAGGCGACTAATAAGACCGATACTTCCGGCGGAGTTGTATTCGCCCGCCTTTCAAGAATTTGGTGCTGCACAATAGCTTCGCTAATTGGAATTGGAATATATTGCTCCGCTTCCCATTTTATTGCCGAGGAAATCTCCTGGTCTGTTAAGGTAGGGTAGGTAATTGATCTAGTAAAAACTTGGGCTTCGGGAAGGGAAATGTTGACATTTTTAGTCGAAATTTTAATATCTTTGAACAGCTTTTTAAGCGTTTGGGAAACCGAGACAAAATCTTTTTCTTCGGCAATGTGTTCAATATCGACTCCAGAGTAGGCAACAACGCCGGCAGCTTTTAGGATAAATTTACCCTTTTCGGGCGACAGTTCAACCGCTTTAATCGTTTTTGAACCAATATCCAGCCCGACTAAATTCATTTGGTAATTCCTCCCAAGGTAAAAATTGAGTTAGTAAAAACAGCAGGCATCGCCCGATATAGAGAACTGACTTCTACTTTTCTGGTTGCTTCACCTGCTGTTCCTGTGGAAACTATTTTTCTTCCCTGAGAAGGCAACTGCGACCCGTTTGGATAGTCAACATTTACACCAAAAGAATGGGCTGTATCAGTATTGTAGATACTTTTAACAAGTGTAAACAATAGACCCCCTTGTTGACCCCAAGAAGAGGCAGCTGACAAATCCAGTGTTGTTTGAAATGCATAATCCTTGCCATCAATCGTACATTTACTTGCCACGGCTTGAGTAAAATTATTGACCCCAGTACGGCTGACATTTGGATCGACCGTCATGCGCATTATTTTAGTTGTTTTGTAATTTCCGGGTTCGTCAACGTAGTATGTAATCAATTCCAAAGCCGGAGTTTTACTGTCGGTTGATTGACTCCCAGGGTTCCCCCAGCAAACTTGGGCAGTTTTGCCTTTAAAACATTTTTTACTACTTGAGCAAGTATATTTCCCAGCCGTGTCACCGTGAGAGATATACCAAATTACTCCAGTGTCTCCGGAGAGTAAGTCCTGTGGATAATTAAAGTCTTTTTCCAGCTCAGCAATTGTGGCAATGCTGGTTGTAAAAGTAGAATTTCCAAGACTGGATGTTCCTCCAACTCCAGCAATTAAAGCTTGCTCAATCCCGGCTTCAGCCGCTGAAAAAGCTCTTAAGGCTTCTTCTTCCCTCGAAGTTACGGCAACATCGGTTATTGAAGAAGAAAGAACAGACAGAACAACTGTCAAAATAACTGCCATTGACAAAAGAACAATTAAAAGAGCTTGACCTGAAGATCTGGACAGTTTTTTCATTTAGTATCAGGATATCATAATTTAGTAACTCCTGAGAAGTATCTCAGTTGAGGTGGACATTGTCGCTCCTTCAAGTCCCGTTTTTCTGGCGTCTTTGGCGCTAATTACTACCGTCACTTTAGGAGGAACTGTACCGTTTGCATCTTCACAAGAAAAAGCGCAATCTGTGATTTTAATGTTGGTACTCGTGAGTCTGGCTGAACCGGAGGCAATATAGGCATCTCCACCTCCACCAACACCGATGCAAGAAAAACTAGTTGAATTTCCATAACCATCTATATACTGGATTGAGCTTTGTTGCCCTGCGCAGGAAGAAACCGCTGCAGCGTTGTGGATATTTCGTTCAATAACTGAAATGGCAAAATCAACATCCCCTCTAACTTTAGTTGCAGACTGGGCTCTGGTAGTTGCATTTAGGGTTGTCAGTATTGCCTGAGTAGAGATAATCGCCAAAACCGAAAAAACGGTCAAAACCACCATTACTTCAATCAGTGAGAATCCTTGAACACTGACAAGGTTCCGGCGAAGGCGGGTTCTTATCAGTGAGAATCCTTTTGTCATTGTGAAATTCTCCAATCGGTCAAATAAGTTGCTGATTTTACTTCATGATAACCCTGGGAATCGTTCCAGTAAACTTTTACCTGCGTACTAATTTGTTGAGTGGAAATAATTGTCAAAATAAGCTCCCTTTCAAAAGGTGTTCCAACGATATTATCAGTTTCTGTGCACGACCTGGCCTTGGCCCAGTCAAGAGTCGAAAGGCACCAGCTTGGAGATATTGTGGCATGAGCCGAGAAACTATCCCAACTTGCGTCCCGCTCACCTCTAAGCCATTCGTTGGCCTCCTGGATATGTCTTGCAGCTAAGGTTTTATTTCTGGAGTAGGAAGTATTTCTGACAGACACAATGGCAGTATTTATAATCGCCACGAGAACTATAGAAGTAACCCCCACGGCAATAATTACTTCAAACAGAGATTGTCCTTGATTAGTTGATTTCGCCATTTGCTCCAATAATTAAAGTTTGCGAATAATTAATTTTTGCATTACTGATGGTCAAAGTGGCAGAATTCCCCGCAGTTATATTTGTTCCTTGGCCAAGGGTTTTAAATTCAAGCGGATTAGGAAAGGGGGTAGTAAGTGTTATTCCTAAAGGCAAGGTTACTGATTTAACCAAAACAGTATTAACCCCAACTACTGCCGTGTCGCAACTAGCTGAGATGGTATAAGTCGTAGTACTAGTGACATTAAAGGCATAGTTTTCAAGTCCTCCGGTACAAGTGGCTGGTTTTTTGCCATCCAAGGCCTGTTTTACGGTTAAGCTTAAATCTGCTTTAACGCTATTGACTGCGGCATTTAGAGTCTGTCTCCTGGCAAACTCCCTAAAGCCGGTATAACCAACGGCAAAAATCGTTGAAGAGATGGCTAAAACTATCAAAATTTCCAACAAGGTATAACCGGTGTTTCTAGTCATGGATTTATAGTTTTATAGTTGCAAGTAATTCCAGTACCGCAAACTCCTGGACAAGTATCGGCTGGATTAGGTGCAGTTTCCAGGGCTGCACACAAAACATAGGTTGCAGTTGCTCCTGAATAATAATAGTCTCTGCCGGTAGTTGGATCTTTCGGTCTGGAAGCAATGTAAGTATTAGCCACAGCACAGCTAGCTGATGAGCCGTCTCCTTTTAAGGAAGATCCAACTGCGGGAAGAGTAGTTGGATACTTATCGCAGTCTGATTTGTAGAGTTCAATTTGGGCTCTAATATAGGCCAAGTCGTTTTTCCTTTGGTTATCCCTTGAAGAAGATCTTACTCCCTGCAGAGCAAAAACAGAAATCAGACTAATAATGCCTATAATTGACATAACTATTAAAAGCTCGATTAAAGTAAAACCTTTGTGCATATTAGTTTAAAGGCGATGGACAATCTGCCGTTGACGGGGCAGTGGCCGATGTCCAAATCCCTGCCTTGCCATTAGAACAGACAACAACGTATGAGTTTACAGTAGCCTCAAGTTTGGTCCACAATATAAACTTGGTTGCAATTGGAAGTCCTCCTCCAGTGCCGTCTGATAAATATCTATATTTGTAACCAGTTGCCAGATTATTTAACGGGTCTTCTGGACAGTTAGATAGTCCCAAGGATCCGCAGACCGAGGCTTCGGCAGCATTTTGGGCCGCGTTTCTAGATAGATACATACCATCATTTTTATTAGCATAGGTTTCAAGCGCTGCCTCATATTGCCGTAAGTCTGACTTTCTTCTGGTATCCCTACCCTTCTTAGTTGCTCCAATTGGCGCCAGAACTACAAAAGCTGAAATTGCGCCAATTATTGCAATAACAATCAGAAGTTCAATCAAGGTGAAGCCGCGGACACGTCTTTTGTCTTGAAGTTTTAGTTGGGCAAGTTTCATATTCTTTAGGATAGCTCAATTCTTGCTCTTTTCCAAATCCTGCAACTTTTTCTCGTAGTCTTCCAAAGAAATGTTTACCGGGGTTTTTTCAGGAGCCCTGCCCATATTGCATGTTCTTTTCCCACAACTAAGTTTGCGTTTGACTATTTCCTTTTCATATTCGTCTTCTTTAAAGCTTTCAAGACTGGCAAAAATCTGGAATCTTTTTCCTGTTGATAGAAAATAGTATCTAATACCGTTGTCGTTTTGCGGATCAACTGGAATTCTGTCTCCGGTTGCAGAAAAACTTCCCCAAGGGCATTTTTCAAAGACAAAGGAGTTGTCGGCTTGCTGTTTGGGGTTACAGGCCACTATCTGGCCATCCAAGGAAGCGGGGATTGTGCCATATTTGCTTTGGAAGCTGTCGACAATTTTTAAGATGTAGCCCAAGTCATCTTTTCTCTGAAAATCTCTGCTGCTTCTCATTGAGGACTGCAAATTTATAAAGATTAAAGAAAAAATAACAACTAGGGAAACAGATAACCAAGCCAATTCTTTTTTAGAAAAATTTAAAATGTTCATAGACAGACAAAACAACTCAAGGATTGCCAATCTTGCGCCTTTGGATCACAGATTTCGATTTCTTTTTTCTCTTGACCTTCTTTTATTACAATTACAATTTCTTCAGCCAAATATTTTTTTTTGTAGTAGAAAGAATTTGGAGCAAAACAACTGTCACTCACTAAAAATTTAGTATAGTCGCAAAGGCCAATGCTTGCACAATCTTTTAATGGATTTTCAGACGAAGCAAGTTTAGAAAGATTTGCATCCATTTTCTTCCCGGCCATTTCTTTGGGGTTTATGGCAAAGATAACAACTACGACAATGACAGATACCGACAATATGGCAATAATCAAATGGGGGACAGTGAAGAGGGGTTCTTTTTTCGACATGTCTTTACAACAAGTATACAATATTTGACAAAAACAGACTTAAATAAAAACCTATTATCATAAACGGTCCAAAGGCGATTGGCTTTTTTAAATGAGCTTTACCAAAAATAAGCATGATTATGCCCACAATAGCTCCAATCACAAAAGCAAAAAATAAAGCTTGAATTGTCAATCTTGAGCCCAAAACTAGGCCCAACAGAAGGGCTAATTTTACATCCCCCAAGCCCATACCTTTGCCTTTGGTTAGAAAATAAATTAGCAAAAAAAACAGTGAAGCTGCAAAACCTGAGAGTAAATAGGGGAATAGATTTTGCGGGTTTAGTAAAAGTAAATAAACAACAGTTGTTACCAAGCCGGCAAAAACAAACTCATCTGGAATGAGCATTTCTTCCAGATCAACAATAAAAACTGAGATCAGGCAAATACTTAAAAAGTATAAATACAATAAATCGATGGTCAAGCCAAACTTTAAAAACAGAGACACAAAAACTAGAGAAGCGGAAAGCTCAATTAATGGATAACGAAAAGAAATCTTTTTTTTACAACTTCTACATCTGCCTCTAAGCAGGAAAAAGGATATAACTGGAATGTTGTCAAACCAAGATATCTTTTTCCTGCAGTTAGGACAGATTGACCTTCCTTTTGATATTTTAATTCCTCTTGGCATTCGCCAAGTTAGCGCTGCAACATACGAACCTATTATTAGTCCTAAAACAGTCACTAAAAATATCTCAAACATATGTTAATTTACAAATGTTTGGATACCTACTCCAGGACCTGCTGCTGCTGCACAGACTATTCCTCCTCGACCATCTGCGGTTGAGTAAGCAGTAAACGCCACATTAGGAGAAGTACACTTACTGGTATTTGACGCTGCTTCAAGTCTGGCATAAACAATTATTGGTCCACCTCCTGTTGCAGGTGTTGTTGTATCATAACAATAACCACCAGCTGGCTGTACGTTTGTAGCACAAGCCGATGTTCCAGTAATGCTGTATGTTGGTGCAGATGGAATACTGGTTATATCTCCAGCCGTAACCAAAGTGGTTATCCAAGTAGCATTTTCCACAACATAATTACCATTGTTATTGACGGCATAGGCATCTAAGGCTCTTCCAAGTTGACCTACAACTTGAATTCTGGTTGCATCTCTAGTTTGAGCAAGTCTTTGAACTGGGTTTAAACCCACAAAGACTGCTGCCATTAAAGCTCCAATAATTGCAATAACTATCAAAAGCTCGATCATCGTGAAACCTAAATTTCTTTTAATATTTAATTTGTTAATATCTAATCACCCCCTTTCATATATATTCATTATCATAGCATTAGAAACTACTTGTCAAATTGTATATCGGCATAATGATGGCAACCATCAAAAATGCCACACCAAGGCCAAGTACAACCATTACAATTGGCTCAATTGCCGAAGTTAATCCTTTCACTTTTTGGTCGCTTTCGATTTCAAAAATATGCGAAACCTTATTTAAAACATCCTCCATTTTTCCAGTCTCTTCTCCAACTGCCACCATTTGCGACAAAATGTAGGGAAAAGCTTCAGGGTGCTTGGCAAAAGAAAACGCTACCGGAAAGCCTCGCTCTATTTTTTCTTTGGCGTCTCTGATCGCATCTGAGATGATGGTATTTGAAACAACACCGGCAGTTATTGCCATTCCTTCAAGTATTGAAACTCCTGCACCAACCATCAAAGCCAATGTCCGGGTAAATTCGGTTAAAATGATTTGCTTTTGCAACTGCCCATAAATTGGAATTTTAAAAATCAGGCCGTCAACTTTTCTTCTGCCCGTTGCTGTTTTTCTGTAGGCGCTAAAGCCCCAGAAGCCTAAAAAGGCTGCTGTAAGGACTAAAGGCCAAAGATTAACAAAGATATTGGATGTGGTTATCAGTATTCTGGTAGCCAGTGGCAAAGTAGCGTTAAACTCGGTATAAAGAGAGGTCAGTTTTGGAACCACAAAAATCATCATGATGAAAGTTACGGCAATCATACCAATAACAACTATTGCCGGATAAATAAGAGCGCCCTTCACTTTTCCTTTAAATTCTTCCTGTTTCTCCAAATTATCGGCAATTCTATTTAAGACATTGTCTAACACGCCTCCTGTTTCACCAGCCTTGACTAAAGCTATGTAAGTCGAGCCGAAAGCTTCTGGATGTTTAGTGAGGGCAGTGGAGAGGGATTCTCCGCCTTCGATATCGGCGAGGATTTGAGATACCATTGGCTGAAGATTTGCTTTTGACTGCGACCTTAAAATAGCTAAAGATTCAGTAACCGGAAGACCGGCGTTGACCATAGTTGCAAATTGTCTGGTAAAAAGTGAAATCTCACTAGCCTGTATTCTTCCAGACTTTGCAGAAGACAGAAAAGGAATATTAATAGTTTTAGAAATCTTGATAACTAAAAGCCCTCTTGCTCGAACCAACTTGACCGCCACACTTTCACTAGCCGCCTCAACAGTTCCAGTTATTGTTTTTCCTTCTTTATTCTTGGCTTTGTAAGTAAATCTTTTCATGATTATCTTTGCACAAGTCTGTTTAAATCGTCTGGCCGAAGAGAATAACTTTGGGCGACATCCAAGGCGAGTGTTCCTTGCTTGACATACTCAGCCAAAGACATCTCCAGAGTGCGCATACCCATTTCATACGAAGTTTGAATAATTGAATCGATCTGATGCGTCTTACCCTCCCTGATGGCAGTTTTAATGGCGGTTGAGCCAAGCATTACTTCGTGGGCTGCAACTCGTCCTTTCACCATTGTCGGGACGAGTCTTTGTGAAAAAACTGCCTCAATAACATTAGAGAGCTGCATTCTTACTTGGATTTGCTGCTCTTCGGGGAAAACATCAACAATTCTATCTATTGTTTGG
>CAZCXV010000015.1:0-15985 GCA_964502815.1 uncultured Gammaproteobacteria bacterium
CACTTACAATCCCTACACTGGTGAATGGGCAAAGGGTGTATGGAGATTAGATAAGGAAGGAAAACCGTATTATAATGAATCATTAGAACCAGTAATTAAAGAGGTTATGGCAAATCAGAAGACTCAATCGACAGAATATTAATTTAGAAAGGAGGTAAAAAAATGAAAAGTGAAAGAGAAGCCCAACCAGAAATAATTCTAATCACAAATATTCCTGAAGTTATAAATTTAGGTTGTTCGCCAAGCACTATCTGTTCTCCACACTCTTGCGGACCAACTGTTTGTGCACCTTTAACGGCATGTAGTCCAGATTGTATGCCGGCTTGTACACCATCATCAATGCCAAGAGATTGTGGACCAACAAGAGGAGATCCTAAACCTCCTCCACCACCTCGCCCAAGTTAATTTGTAATTTTGTTAATTTCTTTGGCCAGGAATTGGGATGTTTAGAGAGAATGATTTTTCCAAACACTAGGGAAAAATCGTGAATGTGTTTGTTTGGTTCTATTACAGAGTCTTCTATTTCCAGATTTTTTATTCTTTCTTCTCGTTTCATTTTTTCAAATCTTTCTTTCATAAATCTGTCCAAGTTTTTTTTGTGTTCAGGAAAGAAAACACTACTGGCATAATATTCTGTGCAAAATGCATATACTTCACTAAAATAAGTAGGTATGGGTAAGGACAAAGAAAGATTCTTGTTAAAAGAATTTGGCTTCTGAAATTTTAAGGCTACGTTAATATAATCTATGTTTGTCTTTTTGTCAGAAAACCACCAAAGTTTATGCTGATTCCAGTATATATGACCAAACTCATGAATTACTGTTGCCAGATATGATTCCTTAGTTGTGTACGGATTAGAAGAAATAGTTTTATTTGACTGAAGATTTAGAAATGGTGTCAAGAGTCCGCCAGATATTAAAGGGATTGTAAATCTGGTTTTCTTTCGAAGAGAAGAAGGTAAGAGACTTTCAAGCTTATTATCCACAACTCCTACATGCCATGCTTGTTGCCAATTATCTAAAACTTTGATTCCATGTCCTATTTTATAAATTAATTTTATTGGTTTAATTTTCCAAACATAAACAAATTTGCTATCAAAAGAAATAACATGGGTGTTTTTAAGTTTTGAAAAATCAGCAAACACAAATTTCATTTTTGGACAGAGAACACATCCAAGAGCTTCTTCAACAGCTCTCAAATCAACTTCTGAAGCCAAATACTTTTCAAACATCTTGACTATTGTAGCAAATAAAAAAACCGAATTTAAACTATATGCAATTACCTGGCCAGGATTAAAAAGAAATACTTATTTCTTCATCATGCTCATGCATTCTTTACATCTTCCACCATGAGTTAAAACCTCATAAACAGCTGATGCTCCGACAAGAATGTAAACAATGCTTTCAAGACCAGAAATTCCAACAATTACTGCAAGCCAAGTAACCAGATTAAAATTAAGTAAAGCTACAAGTCCCCAGTTTAAAGCTCCAACAACGACTAAAGTATAGGAAATTATATGTAACCATTTCATCTATAATCACCACCTTTTGAAGTATCACAATTGAAGTGCATAATCATTGTAAGAATATTTGTGAAGACAAGTCAATATCTTATAATTTGTGGATCCGAGAGGTATCGAACCTCTGGCCTTTCGAATGTGAATCGAACACTCTACCACTGAGCTACGGATCCAAATCATTTAACTTGTAATTTATTTTCTAGAAATGACCTTATAGTTGGAATACAAGGTTTAAAAATGTCGTCTTCAGTTACTATATCACCATCATTCGAACAAAAGATATTTTCTCCAGATTTATTCTTCCCTACTTGAAACCATTTCCACTCCTTAAATTCATATGCATGGCTTGCCTTTGACATATCCGGCTCCACAGAAGCATTAACTTCCACAGCACAACCAAAATTTAAGTAGCCCATTTCTGAAACATTAGAATCGTCAAGAGAAATAATCGATAACCTATCCTCATTTATATCAATTCCGGTTTCTTCATATATTTCCCTAATGGCAGTTTTCTTTATATTTTTGTCAGCCTTTTTTACAACACCAACCGCAATATCATCTTTTGTCCCTCCAGGAAGAGACAATTTACCTTCTGGAACTGTATTTCTGACCCCCAGCAAAAATTCTCTATTCCCATTTTGATCTTTCCGCCACACAACCGTACCAACTCCCAATTTAAGCAAAAACCTTTCTGATGATTCTAGACCCACCATGTGCGTATTTTATACCAAATCTCGCAAACAAAAACTTCTAATTTATTCTGACTGTGTAATCTATGTCGGCAGTTTCGTTCTCTCTGATTTTTTGACCCGTTCCGTAGGCTTTGGCAATATTCCTTTGTGCCTCCGACCTTAGTCCCAATGGGAAAGGAATATAATATTTCCCGTTTTTTAATTTATAAACATCTGGAATTTTCTTAACTGACATTTTGAAAATATTTTCCATCTCGGACTTTGTCAGTTCTGCCCCCAAAGCATGCAATTGTTCGATATTTGTTACTCCAAGCTTAACAAAGCACTGCGAAATCCATTCTGTTAAGTTTAAGATTCTACCGCACATCGAAGGGTATTTTTTCTCCATCCTAATAAAGCCATTCGCGCCTTCAACTTGCCTGGCGTCACCCGTTGGATAGCTGTTTTCTTCAATAATCTTCGTTGACGGACTTGCTTCCCCCCTATATGGCTTCCAGTAACCTTTGCCATCTAAAATAAATAGTGCTCCACCAGGAGACTCAATACAGCCCCCTGTAATACCAGCCGAATAACTTAAACCAGAAGCGCCCAGTAAAAGAGCTGCAGCTGGCTCATTGCCCACGCCGCCTTCCACAATCAAGCTTTTGTTTCCTAGTCTTTTATTGTTTCTTAATTGATAGGACAATTGGGGTGAAGTCACCCGCATGCCAGTTTCTGCAGTTTTACATTTACTACCTCCACCGTTGCCGATATAGAAACCTGATATTCTAGACCAAGCTTTTTTCGAAATTGAATCGTATAAGTCTTCAAACTGTGCTACTGTAGTAATTTGACCAACAAATAACTCAACTTCTCCTTTAGTATCAATCTTGTCAATTTCCAAGATCAGAGAGTGAAAAGATTCTTTTATTCTTGCGTCTGTGGCAACACTGTAAAGCCTAAAGGATCTAATCCCCACTTCATATAGCTTTTTAAATCTATTAAGATCATTGACACCAATTGCAGCACACACATTTCTCCTGGCGTATTTTTTCGCCATAGCCCGATATTTTTTAGGTAAATCTAAAAGCTCACTATTGTCAATCTCAATTAAAACCGACTTCGCGAAAGCAACCTGGCGAGTGGTGTCTTTAAATTCAGAATTTCTAGGGATAACAGACAACATATGACAAAAGGCTCCTGTAACTACTACATCAATAGAACCAGTAGAGTCAGGCATTGGAGCAAGGCAAAGAATAGATCTGAAGTATTTGCCTATATGGACATAGATCCCATCTGTAACCAATATATTTCTTGAAGATTTAAACAGGCTATATCTAGTCTCGTAGCCAAAATCTTTGTAGTCAAAAGTAACCGATTTGTTTTTTTTAATTATTTGCTCGCTATTAAGCTTGTGCTTTCCATAGGATAATGGCTTGTCTGAGATGACTGTGTTGTCAATCGGTTCAAAAAATAGCGGCTTAATTGGTCTTTCTTTTTGGCTTTCCAAACTTTCAAGACGTTTAAGTCTTTCAAGACAGTTACATAAAGACAAATAGTAAATTCTCTGGGCATATGCTTTTTTAACTCTCCAATCAGATATTTTAATCAGCTGATGATCGGCTGTTTTATCTAGATCAATATCAGAAAGTATCATTTGCAAACCATATTTGTCGTGCTTTTCTGGGTCTTTTGGCTTTAGGCAAAATACGCTATAATTCTTTTTCAATCTTTCCTCAATATTACCTTCTAAATTATGTAGCTTTGTCCAAGGAGATTTATTAATATCAACTTTTTTCAAGAACTTTTCATATTCACGGTATCCAAAAGCTCTAAGGAAAAACTTTCCCTTACTTTTATAAAGTCTAGAATTTTTGTGAATGTCCATTCAATTTAAAAGACCTCACTTTTACAAACAACAACTTGCAATCTTCATTTATATTACTCTTCCAAAAGAAATACAATATCTACTTGTAACTTAAGTTTTAAACAGCAATAATTAAGATTGTATGTTCGCAAAAATTGCTGCCGTTTTTGGCGCCCTGGGCACATTTCTCTTAGATATTTTACAGGTTGTTGTCTTTGCAGTTGCCATTTTTCTCTTTGTCTACCTACTTATCCTCCAGCCCCACAAAATCAAAGGCCAGTCAATGGATCCAACTTTTAAGGATGGGGAGTTTTTGCTAACCGACAAAGTAACTTACAGGTTTGGCGAACCAAAAAGAGGCGATGTGGTAGTTTTTAAAGCTCCGCCTGATGACCACGATGAATATATTAAAAGAATTATCGGCCTCCCTGGAGACAATGTAAAAGTAGAAGGCGGAAGGGTGTATATCAATAACACACTATTGTCAGAAAAATATCTGGCGTTAACTGTCTACACCCAATCAGGTAGCTTTGCCAGAGAGGGAGAGACAAAAACAGTTCCCCAAGGACAATATTTAGTCTTTGGCGACAACAGAGCCCATTCTTTTGATGGTAGAAACTTTGGCCCAATAAAAAAAGAGAAAATAACCGGCAGAGCTTGGGTAGTTTATTGGCCGCCGCAAAAAGCGGGAGTGGTTTCTGAGGTTAATTATGGATTCTGACCTTAGCCTTAAGGCTATTGACAATTGAAGGTTTAATATTGTAAAGTAAAATTCTAAAATCTCCTGCAAGACCTTCGGGTGTTTGCAGGTTTTTTTTGCCTAAGACTTAGTGCTCAAGGAAAGATCTTTTTTAGTGAGAAGTTTGGAATGAGAACATTTTGCAACTAAGGCCAAGCTTGGCTTGTGTAAGAAACCAATATAATCTACCATTATACCTTTCTGTCTCGCTTTCATAATGGCTGGCAGAAGATCTGTATCTGAGGAAATCAACAAAATTCGATCACAAGTTTTTTCATAAGTTGCAACTAAAATATCTACTGCTATATTTACATCAACTCCTTTTTCATGATATTTTCCATCTGATTTCATCAAATATCCAAGGCAGTAACGGACAGAATGCTGCTTAAGGTGCACGAGCAGTCTTTGCTGATCCGCCAAAAGTCTGTTTGATCTACTAGATCCATCAGTTTTAACTCTTCCTACATAGTAAACAACATCTATGATTTCATCGTTTCCTGATAATGTTTTAATAAAGGCAGAAAAATCAAAACTCAAAAGATTATTTAATTTCAAATCTTTTAATTTAAAGTAAAAATTACTGCCGTCAATTAAGATAATACACTTCTGTTTATTCATGCTTCCATTGTTAACTTAATTTACATGGAAGTCAAGTAAGTGTTAAGTAATAACTACTATGAGTTTATGAAGTGATTGAACGGTATATCTTTTGCAGCTGGTTTTCGGTATCTTCAGGACTGCCTTTTAAAACAAAAGTAACTTTGGTTTCCCTTCTGGATCTGATTAATTTCACTTGGGTATTTGATTTGCCGTTTGTTGTTGCCCCACTTTGATCATCACTATCTCCCTCTGCAAGCTTGGCCAGGGTTTTTTCCAATTCCTCTTCCATTCTGTCATTTTCTTCAGAGAGAATGTGCACCTCTTCCATTCTGGCTCTTGGCTTTGGCGCTTGTCCGCCTTTAGCTTTCATTCTTCGAGCAATCTCTTCGGCACGCCTTACTGACGCTCCTTCCCGCAAAACCATCTTGTAGGCCTCTACCATCAGTCCAGGATCATCAATTGCAGCCAGTGCTCTTGCATGGCCTTCTGAAATAAGTCCAGACAAAAGTCCATCTTTTAAGGCATCAGGAAGAGACAGAAGTCTCATAGAATTTGAGACGTAAGCTACACTTTTTCCAATTCTGACGGCAATCTCAGAAGTTGTCAGACCAAATTCACTCATTAGGCGTTCAAAACCTTTTGCCCGATCCAAAGGATTAAGATCAACTCTCTGGACATTTTCAACTAAAGCCATCTCAAGCATACCTTTGGGAGAGGTTTCCCTGATAATTGCTGGCACGTGAGTAAGACCTGCAAGTTTTGAGGATCTCCAACGTCTTTCACCAGCAATAATTTGATAACCAGCAGGAGTTTTGGCAACAACTAATGGCTCAAGTATGCCATGTTCTTTAATGGAATCGACTAGATCAACCAAAGATTCTGGAGTGATGACACCGCGCGGTTGCAGGGGATTTGGCTGCAATTGGTCTACAGGTATTTGTAATATTTCTTCGGCCATATTTATTCTGTAACTACAGAGATTACTTTTCGTCCTAGTTTTTGTCCAAATTTAATTACCCCTGCGGCTGTTGCAAAAAGGGTATGATCACGACCCACCTCAACATTTTTGCCAGCTTTTAATTTTGTTCCTCTTTGGCGGGTTAAAACATTTCCAGTTTTAACTTTTTGACCGTGAGAAACTTTAACTCCCAACCTTTTACCTGCTGGCCTAACGTGTTGTCTTGCTTTTCCCCCTTGTTTTTTATGTGCCATATGAGTTTATGAATATGGCACAAATCTGTGCCACTTTTAATCCTTAAAAGAATATACTAAAGGTTTTCACAGATGTCAATACATAGGTAAGTTATATATTGATATACTTTGTTTGGAAAAATCAAATCTTTACAACCTGGAGCCTAGTATATTGATGTCTAAACCCTTTATGTTTTCTGTATCTGGATTTAGATTTATAAGTTCTAACATGCAGCTTGTCACCTTTTTCCATATCCGCAAGCACTTTAAAGGAAATCTTAGCTTCCTTTAAGATAGGAGTACCAATCTCCACTTTGTCGCCATCGACAATCATCAAAACTTCTGCTTCAATCTTCTTTGGATCTGGCAATTTGTCCACCAAAAACTCTTGCCCTTCTTCGACTTTGTATTGGTGACCACTGATTTTAACTACTGCGTATTTCATAATAACAGGCATTATTGTAGCATCATTTCCTGGCTCCCACAACCATTCCCAAGGTCATCATTGTCGCAAGAAGCGAGCTTCCACCTGCAGACACCAAAGGCAAAGGGAGACCAGTAATCGGAAACAAACCCATATTCATGCCAATATGCACCACAACCTGAACCAGGAGTGTTAGAAAGACGCCGGCACAAAAAGCTCTGGCTGTAAGATTTTTGGCATTTTCTACTGCTGAAATTACTCTTGTCAAAACAAAAAATATAGTTATTAGAAGTACTAATGTTCCCAAAAATCCAAGTTCTTCTGCAACCGAAGCAAAAATAAAATCAGTATGCCTTTCAGGTAAGAAAAGCAGTTGGGTTTGCACTCCCTCTCCCAGTCCCCTACCAAAAAGTTTTCCCGAACCAACTGAAATCATTGACTGCAAACTGTTGTAACCAGCTCCTGTTGGATTTTTCATTGGAAAAAGAAAAGTCTCCAGTCTTTGTTTTTGGTGAGATGCTAAGATAGACCAAACAAAAGGCAGACAAAGAATACCTATTAAGGCCGGATATATCAGGTATTTCTTTTTAACCCCCGTTGAAAGAAGTACTCCTATAAAGCCGGTAAAAGTTAAAACTGTTACCCCTAAAGAAGGTTGGACAAAAATTAAAAATAAGGGTATTACCAATAAAACACCGGCCTGCAGTAATCTTTTTGGAGTTAAAACCTTTTTAGTCAAAAAATCGGCAAAGAAAACCAACAAAAGTGGTCTGACAAGTTCAGAAGGTTGAATGGTTAGGCTGCCTATGGGGATCCAGCGCACCGCTCCCCTGGTTACCTGGCCTATTAAAAGTGGAACTACTAGAAAAAGAATTGAAAAAATGTAGAAATGCCAGGAAAATAAAGAAACAATATCAAAAGAAACCCTTGAAAAAAAAATAAAGGCAATAATTCCTAGAAATAGATAGACAAAGTAGCCGGGGAAAACAAATGGAGCAATTGACCGAAGTATGATAATACTCATTAAAATCAATATCACCATACTGGTAATAAGTGGCCAATCGTATTTTTTTTCCTTGACAGTGATCATAATTTTAATTTACTTTTCTAGTTACCTTAAATTGACCCACTTGAAGATCTGACACCAAAGCATTTTTCTTAATATAACCTTCAAACTCTTTGGGCCATGAAGATAAAGTTACTTCCACTAATTCTTTTAAGTCGGTTCCTAAGTTCTTCCTTTCTTCTTGTATTTTTCTGACAATATCCCTGGCTTCCCCTTCTGCTTTTAGTTCTGATGTGATTTTAGTATCTAATTTTACCTTCAAGTCTCCTTTGCCCTCACTTATAATAATATCTTTTATATTCAGTTCATCCTTGAGTAAATCAAAATAATCTTCGGGTAACTCATAATTTGAAACCATCAATTTGCTCAGTGGCTGCCTTAGAACAATACCTTTTTCCTTGCGAATCGCATGCACCTTTTCCACCAATTCTCTTACTTTACCCATGTTTACAAGGATAGCCTCTTCCGTCTTGCTTAAATCTCTTTTTATCGGCAAAGACCCATAATGAACTGAATTATTTTGAGTTAAATCCTTCAACTTAAGTTTGTCAAAAACTATCTCAGCAAAAAAAGGAAAGAATGGCGCCATCAAGTAAGTGAACTCCTTTAAAACTTGATAATATGTTGAAAGCGAAGCTTTAACTCCTTCTTTAACCACATCTCTAGACCTTCTCACATACCAAGTTGAAAACTCGGTTACGAAGTTTGAAAGCACCCGTGATGCCTCCATTAAGTTGTAAACTTCCATGTTTGCATGGATATTGTTTACAGTTTCTTGAAATCTCGCTAAAACCCAAAGATCCAGCAAACTTTTTGGTTTGTACTTTTCTTGCGGATTGAAGTCACCTAAATTGACATTTGTAGTCAGAAAACGCAGGCAATTCCAAAACGGCAAGAAGAAATCTCTCAACGAGTTTCGTAAAAGATCCTCGCTAAAAAGTGCATCCTGTCCAGTGGTAATAGTTGACGTTAACAAGAAATATCTTAATACGTCTCCTCCATAGACACTCAAAACTTCATCCATTGGCTTGTAGTTTTTCTTGCTTTTGCTTAATTTTTTACCCTTTTCGTCAAGTATTGTTCCATTGGTGAGAATGGTTTTGTATGGACACTTTTCAAATAATGCCTGTCCAAGTACATGCATCGTATAAAACCATAATCTTACTTGGTCTGGCCCTTCTGCAATATAATCAGCCGGGAAATTATCAGCAAACTTCTCCTGGTTTTCAAACGGATAGTGAAATCTAGCAAAAGGCATTGACCCAGAATCATACCAAACATCAATAACATCTTTTACCCGGCGGTAAGTACCCCCATTTTGTTTGTCTTCCCAAAAAATATTATCTACAAACGGTCTGTGCGGATCAGTAATTTCCATACCTGACAAGCCTTTAAGTTCTGCAAACGATCCCACAATAACCTTCTCTCCTGTTTGATCATTTACCCAGACTGGAAGAGGTGTTCCCCAATATCTATTTCGGCTCAAAGCCCAATCACGTACATTTTCCAGCCATATTTTTGAATTACCATCTTTTAAGTGTTTGGGGTGCCAATCTAGTTTTTCGTTATTTTCAACCAATTTATCTTTAAATTTGGTTACAGCCACATACCAACTTCTAATTGGCTTATAGATAAGCGGTGTACCAGTTCTCCAACACATTGGCATTCGGTGAACTAAAGTTCCAGACTCAAAAAGTAAGCCTTTTTCGCTTAAGTCAGTAGTAATTTGCATATTAGCCTTTTTATAAAACATGCCTTCATAAGGAGGCACCATATTTGTAAAGTGGGCTGTATCGTCTAGATAGTCAAACATTTTTACACCCAGGTCCATAAATATCTTAAAATCTTCTTCTCCATATGGCGCCAGGTGGACAATACCAGTTCCTTCATCAGTATTTGCATGTCCGGAGGCCAATACTTTGAAACAACCCTCATTTTGTTTGTCTAAAAAAAAATCAAATGGCGGTTTATATTTTAAACCAATCAAATCCTGAGCTTTTACTACAGCAACCTTTTGGTATTTTTTTTCCTTAAACACTTCTTCGAGTCTGGATTCAGCCAAAATGTAGTTGCTGCCTTGATACTTCACCTTTACATAGTTAATATTTTTGCCAACTGCAAGCATTAAATTGCCAGGCATTGTCCAAGGAGTTGTTGTCCAAGCAAGTAGATAGGTATTTTCTTGGTCGAAAAGTTCAAACTTAATAGTAACAAACGGATCTTCGATGTCAGAATAGCCACCTTCACTGACTTCGTGCGAAGACAAAGATGTGCCAGCTCTAGTTGAATACGGAACCACCTTATAACCTTCATACAGCAGCCCTTTTTTGTATAGTTTGGAAAGGGACCACCATATACTCTCAATATAATTTGGGTCCATGGTGGAGTATATTTCCTCAGGATCATACCATCTACCAACAAGCGTTTCATATTTAAACATCGCACTTTGATATTTTAAAACTGACTGTTTGCAAAGTTCGTTAAACTTCTCAACACCAAATTTTTCTATATCATCTTTCTTCTCAAATTTGAGGTCTTTTTCCACTTCATACTCAACTGGCAATCCTTGACAATCCCAACCCATGTTTCGAAGTACTTGAAAACCACTCATATTCCAGAATCTTGGCACAACATCTTTTAAAATCCAGGTTAAAGCATGGCCGTAATGAGGTAAGCCGTTTGAAGTTATTGGTCCATCATAATACACTTTATTTGGAGATTTTTCCCTCAACTTCTTTAGGTTTTTAACAGGATTCTCTTTTTTCCAAAAATCCACTACCCCTTTCTCCAAAGAAGGTAAATCAAGATTTGGCTCTATATGTTCAAAATATTTTTTAGTCATAGCCCCCTTAATAATAGCAAAGTTTAAATGCCTTGCATTTTTAAGGGTGACTTTAGGTTAATGAAGCCACGGTACCACCTTATTTCAACAAAAAAAGCTTTTGCTTAATTTTGTTCTCATTTTCAAAGCTGTTACGGGCTTACCCGAAAGGTTCTATTTGGCCTTTAACGCCGTTCTTCCTTCAGCTTAAGGATTGATAGTCCCTCACCGCTTTTTTGTAGTATAGCACAAACACAGTTAAAGCTGTGCAGCTGGTGGTGTAATATTCAGTTCACCTTCGACAGTTTCTAGTCTTTTTCGCAATTTTAGATTTTCCTTATCCAAGAAATTAACTGAGTCTTTAATGTTTTTATTAACTTTTCTAAACTCGCTGAATACCTTCTTTTCAAATTCCTCTACTTTTTTATCTAAACTATTCATCCCCACTTCTACATTTTTAACCCTATCAGAAAGATAATTTATGTCATTTGATATTTTAATTTTTAGACTGGTTACATCAGAACTTACTTCATCTCGAATATTTTTCCCTTCAGTCTCAATTTCTTCTCTAACTATTTTTCTAAAGGATTTAAGGAGTTCATTATTTGCAGAAGTCATGAGTAAATATTACATCAAAATTGTGCGGTTTCAACTATATCTAAACGCGTCAGTGAATCTTTCGTAGAAAGGCGGGGATTTCAAACTTGTCGCCAAACTCATCTTTGTTATTGTTGTCATTTGCTTCTTCCATGTCATCAAGATCATCCTGGGAGTCACTATTAACTACCTGGGCTCCTCCCAGCCCTGTTCCAATTGAAATTGCTTGAGTTGCAACAGGCGCTTCACTAACTACTCCCTCAATTCTATTTTCGACCATTGGTCTACCCATTCTGGCAATTCTTGAAGACGTTTCATCAAAACCAGTGGCAATAACGGTGATTCTAATTTGGTCAGAGAATTCATTTTTAATAACAGCTCCAAAAATAACATTTGCATCCGGCTCGGCAGCCCCTGAGATAATGCGCGCTGCCTCATCAACTTCAAACATGGTTAAGTCCGGTCCGCCGGTGATATTAAAAAGAACCCCTCTAGCGCCGTCAATTGACAAATCCAGTAGAGGTGAAGAAACAGCAGCTCTGGCCGCCATTTGAGCCCTGTTTTCGCCAACGCCCGTTCCAATACCCAATAAAGCGCTGCCTGCATCCTTCATAATTGTTTTAACATCCGCAAAATCAACGTTAACTAAGCCTGGAGTAGTAATAATATCGGCGATTCCTCCAACGGCTTGGCCTAAGACATTGTCTGCAATTTTAAAAGCTTCCACTAAGGTCATCTTCCTATCAATTACATCCATCAATCTTTGGTTTGGAACGACTATCAAAGTGTCTACAGATTCTCTTAATTTTTCAATCCCTTCTTCGGCAAGCATTGCTCGTCTATTACCCTCAAAAGAAAAAGGTTTTGTAACCACACCCACCGTCAAAGCTCCTGTTTCTTTGGCAATTTGGGCAATAATTGGCGAAGCTCCACTTCCGGTTCCTCCGCCAAACCCGGCAGTCACAAAAACCATATCAGAGTCTATTAATAGTTCTCTTATTTTTTCTTGAGATTCCTCTGCAGCTTGGGCTCCAATTTCCGGATTACCTCCCACTCCTAATCCTTTGGTTAATTTTTCACCAATTTGCAATTTTGTTGGAGCTGGGTTATTGAGAAGTACTTGAGCATCTGTGTTTGCAACTATAAATTCGACTCCTTGAACTTGCCCGCCTTCTGCCATTGAAGCAACAGCATTTCCACCACCACCGCCCACTCCTATTACTTTTATTTTTGCTATTCTTGCTGAATCAGGTTTAACTAAAGCCATATATTGAAATCATTTGTGTATACGAGCAGATTCTACAGGGGGCAGAAAAATTAATCAAGGCAGGAGATCTTTAATTGCATCGCTTATTTTCCCAAATATCCCCATAGAAGGCAGTTTAATCTTTTTTGCAAAGCTTGGCAAGGAGCTATGACTTTGTTGTGTGTAGCCTCTTTGCGACCCATAAAGAATAAGACCAACAGAGGTTGCAAACGCAGGCGTCATAATGTCATCTATCAGGCCAGTTACACCTTGAGGAGTCCCAATTCTTACGGGCAAAGATAGCATCCGTTTGGCTGACTCTTCAACCGCAATTGTTAAGGCTCCACCACCGGTTATAACTGCTCCTGAGGGAATTCTATTGATTAAGTTTTTCTTGTCCAAATCAAGTCTGACCATGGTAAAAATTTCATTGAGTCTTGGCTTTATAATGCCTTCCACTAAAGTTCTTCTGGATACTTTTTTATTTTCTTCTGCTCCAAGGTCTGCAATATCAATTGTGTCATTTTTCAAGTCATCTTTGTTTTGCTTGCTTGCAGACAAAGACAGCTTTATTTTCTCTGCGGCATCCAAGGATACTCTTAACCCTATTGCCAAATCATTGGTAACATTTTTAGCACCAATGGGCAAAGTTGCCGAATAAACCAAAGAGCCGTCAACAAAAACCGCAATTGCCGTTGTACCGCCGCCAATATCAATTAGTACGCACCCAAGTTCCTTTTCAGTATCTGACAAAATAGCAAAGCTTGAAGCCAGACCAGAAAATACCAATTCCTGAATTTGAATACCTACTTCATTAACACATTTCGACAAGTTTTTTAGTGCGGCCGAAGACGCAGTCACCAAATGCGTTTCAACTTCCAGCCTGACCCCGCTCATCCCAACAGGGTCTTTAATACCGGTTTCGCCATCAACCATAAAATGTCTGGGGATTACGTGGATAATTTCTCTAGAAGACGGTAAAGAAACGGCTTTTGCAGCATCAATTACCCTGCTAATATCTTCATTGCTTATTTCGCCATGCGGATCTGAGACGGCAACCACACCAGTTGAGTTTAAAGACTCGATGTGACCCCCACCTACCGATACAAAGGCATCCGTCAAGTTGTAGCCAGCCATCCTTTCGGCCGCTTCAACCGAATTGATCGCACCCTCTACTGCTTCTTCAATATCAACAATCTGGCCTTTTTTAACACCCTTGGAAGGCATGGAAGATGCA
Source organism: uncultured Gammaproteobacteria bacterium (assembly GCA_964502815.1). Classification (GTDB taxonomy): domain Bacteria; phylum Patescibacteriota; class Microgenomatia; order UBA8517; family UBA8517; genus JBBTWO01. Next base: position 13,979 of record CAZCXV010000015.1, read on the forward strand.
CCAACAATACTGATAGAATTCTCCAAACTGGAAAGGTCGGTTGCGACCTGGGCAATTAGGGTAGTAGTTTTGTAAGAACCGATGTCTATAGCTGCAACTAATCTATTTTTTGAGTTCATGATCTTAAATTATTTTTATTTTAAAACTGGATTTTTATATCGCAAGTCTATTATAGCAAACGAAGTTTGATATGTACTATTCAACCGTGAGAGTACAAGAGTTAGTGATCCGAATAGAACATCAATGTCGCCTTCCAGAGGAAAGATAATCTTTTTGCCGTTAGAAAGATTTATGTCTAACTTGTTTTCATTCATTTGGCTTTGGGAAACATTATAAATAAGATAGGCTTTTTGTAATATTTTTGCGCCAAAGATTTCCTTTTCACTTACCTTCTTGCCAACTTCAAAGCCGGGATCATAATCACTAACGACAATCACCGGCAAATTATTTTCTGTCAATCTTTCTAAAATATAACCTTCTTTGTCCATCAAAAAGTAAGTCTGGGCAGATTTAAACGCAACAATTGGCTTTTTTCCTAGTATTTCTACTGCCAGCTTTGTAGGCAATAAAAACCTAAGGCTAAAATTTGCGATATCTCTCTGCTCTTTTAAGAGTTTTTCTGTGTTTTTACTGGCAATAAGATAGTTTTTGCCTTGAGATTGCTTTAACTGTTGGCTTAGCTCACCATCGCAAGGACCATACTGGCTTGTGCAGTCAATTTGGGAAATAATCAAAACTCTTGGTACAACAAAAAAAAGGGCTGCAATTAACAGAATTGGAATGATCAAAAGAAGTTTCTTCACTTTTAAATTAGCACTCCTTCAATTAGATCAACTAGTTTCTGGGAAGCATATTTATCCAAATCATAGCCTGATGTATTGGCTGCATCAACAATTTCCTGCCAATTAGCTTTAAGTCTGGTAATTTCAGTCATTAGTTTTTCTTCAGTCAAATCGTCTTGTTTTATTATTGTTACCAAGCCCGTTTCTTGGGCTCTTTGGGCATTTTTGGTCTGTTCATCTCCTATTGACCAAGGAATGGGAATCAAAATCGCCGGACGTAGGCTGGCTACAATATCTGAAACCGTATTGGCTCCTGCTCGGGAAATTATAATATCTGCCTTAGAAAAAAAATCTGCCATGTCTTTAGGGTTGGCATAACCAAAAACTTCATATCTATCTTGGGAAGTTTTTTGCAAACCGACTTTTAAGTCTAAAAACTCTTCGAGATTATTTTCCCCTGTTTGCTGAATAACAAAATAATCTTTCAGAAGCCTATTTAGAAGTTTTTTTACCACTTCATTTATTATTTGGGAGCCCGAAGAACCTCCAGTAATAAATAGAGTTGGTGGTTTTCCAATAGTTGGCTTTCTAGAAATATTAAAAAACTTGGCCACTTGGGGATTGCCGATTACTTGAGTTTTGCCTTTAGGGAAAAACTTTAAGCTCTCACCTCTGGCTACTGCAATTTTTTTGGCAAAAGGCGAAGATATTTTATTCGCCAGTCCTGCTCCAGTTATTTGCTCATGAATAATTACTGGAATTCGCATTAGCCAGGAAGAAAAAACAACTGGCAAAGCCGCAAAGCCGCCAAAAGAGACAACTGCCTGAGGTCTAATTTTTACCACTTCCCAAAAAGCATGAACAAAGCCAAAAGGAATTTTTAAGTAGGCTTTTAAAAGCGTAAACGGGTGACCCCGGCGTAGAGCACGGCCGGCTACAATTTTTCTAATTACTACTCCGTATTCGTGCAAAGTTTTTTCGGCAGCGGTAGCTATTTTGGCAGTTTCCATTGCCGAATTTGGCCCTATCCAGTAAAGCTTCCAGTCTTTTTGTCTGGCTAGAGTCTCTTCAACTGTGCCCAAAGCTGGAGTAGCCGCATGTCCTCCTGTAAGGACTATTCTTGGGGGGATTGAATTGACTTTCATGACTTCTCATGCTAGTATATCAGTAATCACGATGACTGGACTAGCCTAAGGTTTCGACCGACCGCGAATGCCAGTCTTTT
>CAZCXV010000016.1:0-15528 GCA_964502815.1 uncultured Gammaproteobacteria bacterium
ACCCCCTTAACAAGGTATTGTACCTAGGGGTTGCGATTCGATTTAGAACTTACGTAGCCTTGAGGAAGTTTTTTTGCAAACCAATTTGCAGATTTATCCAAGAATGATGGTGGAGCTTCTTCATGGACAAGGAATTTTTTCATATCTGCCTCTATTTGCTCCTTTATCTGGGGAGTGGTTACAATCTCTAATCTTCCAGGTAAGGTAAAAGTTTCAACTACCAAAAGAGTAGTGTCAAATCTATTGGTAAACCAAAACCTACGCATTGAGTTCCAAGAAGTTAGTCTGTCGGCAATTTTTACGCCGTAAGTAGTTATTTTATAGTTAATGTTTTCAGGCTCTACTGTAGAAAGAACGTAAAAAAGAAAAACTAGAGAGATAATAAGCATCACTGGCAGCCAGCCATCAACTAAAAATAAGACCAAGCCTGAAACGGCTGCAATTGAGATAATGGTGACATAGAATTCTCGGTTTCTTCTTTTAAACGGCCTTGCCGGCGCAGTCCAAACTATTAACTCTTGCTCTGGCTCTGGTCTTTGGTTTTGAACTTGTTGTTGTGCAGACTGTGGTTTTTGAAAAGTGTTTTGCCCTTCCTGGGCAGAATTTTCTTGCATGAATTTATTATACCTCAAACTAAAATACTACAATCGACCAAGTTTAAGTTTCTGCTATAATAGGCATGATGGAGGATATCCCGAACGGTTCAGGGGATGGTTCGCTAAACCATAACACGCAAGTGTCCGGCAGGTTCAACTCCTGCATCCTCCGCCAATATCCTATAATTGGTAGGTTCGTATAGCGGCCAATTACACGAGTCTTGAAAACTCGAGGGAGTAATCCCTTCACAGGTTCGAATCCTGTACCTACCGCCAGAATGGTATAATACCAAGGTTAAATTGAAATGATTAATATACTTTCCACCAACAAACAAAAAGATATTCTAGTTGGAGGTTCTGTTGTCTATAAAAAAGACAACGGGAAAATAACTTGGTTTTTAGTTAGGGAACAAGAAGGCGATTGGGAGTTTCCAAAGACTTCTGTCAGGCGAGGTGAATCCTCTGTCAGGTCTGTCATTAGGGCTATGTCAGAGCAAGCTGGCATGAAGGCAAAAGTACTGGAGGAAGCTGGAAGAACCATGAAGGTTATTTTGCACAACGGCAAGCCTGTCGATCAAAAAATAATCTACTATCTTTTGATTGAAAGAGGGGGAGGAGAAGTACTGGGTTTTGATGAATCTTCTTGGATGGATTATGCAAGAGCAGTTAAAAGGTTAGACAAAAAGGAAGCAAAAATTCTTTCTTCAGCCAGGCAATTACAAAAAGAGGTAGAAAAGAAAGCCAAGAAAAATCCAATTATTGAGGAAGAGGAAGATTTTGAAAAGGAATTGATACCGGAAGTAGTCAAAGTATAGTACCCAGATTAGGTAGGGTGTCCGAGCGGTTTAAGGAGCACGATTGGAAATCGTGTGTGCGTAAGCACTCGCAGGTTCAAATCCTGTCCCTACCGCTCAAATTAACTACAAGAAAAAATCGCCCTTGTGCTACAATCCCAATTAGGCATGGATCAGGTTGAAGAGATAAAGTCAAAAATTGATATTGTCAAAGTTGTTGGTGAACATGTGCAGCTAACTAAAGCTGGGAGAAATTTCAAAGGACTTTGCCCATTTCATCAAGAAAGAACACCTTCTTTTATGGTTTCAACAGAACTGCAAATTTTTACTTGCTTTGGTTGCCATGAAAAGGGAGATGTTATAACTTTTTTGGAAAAAATTGAAGGGTTAGAATTTTACGATGTATTGAAAATCCTGGCTGTCAAGTCGGGTGTGAAGCTTATTGCTCCTCAGGGAGAGAAATATTCTGAAAAGGAAAAACTGATTGAGGCAAATGAGACAGCTGCCAAATTTTATAACTATATATTGTTGAGCCACAAAAGCGGAGTAGAAGCTCTCGATTATTTGACCAAAAAAAGGGAAATTAGCTTGGAAACAATTAAAAAGTTTAACTTAGGCTTTGCTCCGGATATTTCAGATGAACTTTGCAAGTTTTTAATTTCTAAAAAAGGCTTTAGTATTGTTGATTTAGAAAAGGCAGGACTTGTTATCCGCAGCAGGGGAAGAAGTTTTGACAGATTTAGGGGAAGAATTATTTTTCCTTTATTGGATCACAGGGGCACGTGTGTGGGTCTTGCAGGCAGAATCCTACCCTCTATTGAAGCCAAGTTGCCTAAAGACAAGCATTTGGGCAAGTATGTTAATTCACCAGAAACAGCCATCTATCACAAAAGCAGCATGCTGTATGGTTTGGATGTCACCAAGCAAGAAATCAAAAAAACTGGCTTTGCTTTAGTTGTTGAAGGTGAAGTTGATTTTCTCTCGGTTTGGCAAAAGGCAATTAAAAATATTGTTGCCATTAAAGGAACTGCCTTAACTGCAGAGCAAATAAAAATACTTTCCAGGTTTACAGATACCCTGATTTTAGCACTAGACTCTGATGTTGCAGGTGATGCAGCTTCTAGAAAGGGTATTTCTTTGGCTCAGGCTCAAGGATTAAAGGTAAAAGTTTTAAAGCCAAGCAAGAAGTACAAAGATCCTGATGAATTTGTAAAAAATGACTTGGAAGGCTTTAAAAAAGCCCTAGAGGAAGCAGAAAGTGTTTGGGATTTCTTGATTGATTCAGTTTTTTCCAAGTTTAATGAAGTAAGTGGGGAAGGTAAGCAGGGCATCAGTAGGGAAATTATTCCAGTCCTAGCCTCAATTGACGACAAGATAGTTCAATCTCATTATGTCTCACTAGTTGCGGGTAAACTGTCAGTTCCTAAAGAGGCAGTGGAGAGTCAGGTGGCAAAGAATAAAGTTGAGGATATGTATGGACATGGGGAGACAAGAGATAGTTTAAATATGAAAGAAAAAGATCAGAAAGATAGTGGCAGCCTTAAAGAGGCTTTGGAAAATCAAAACAAAAATAGGGGAAGAAGGGAAATTTTGGAAGAAAGGCTTGTGGCTCTTGCCTTCCAAAAAGATCCAAAGATGCTTCTGGAAAGTAGAGAATTGGTAATTTCTGCCTTTGTTTTAAAGATAGTTGACTATTTGAAAGAATATTTAGGTAAAAATTCTAAAGCCAAGTTTAGTTTGCAGGGATTTGCCTTTTTTCTGCCTGGGGAATTGAGGGATGGTTTTTCTCAAATCATTTTATCAGGCGATATTGAAGTTGATGAAGAAGACATCCAAATTGACAAGGAGATTGAATTGGTTAAAAAAGAGCTTAAGGTTTTGATTTTGAAATCAGAGCTGGAAGGTCTGGCCAGAGAAATTTCTGTTTTGGAAAATCAAGAAAAAGAAGAGGACTTAAAAGAACTAACTAAGAGATACTCTTTAATCTCCAGACAGCTTTTTGAGCTTGACAGAAGCTAAAAACAGGGTATTATAGAGGATATAAAGTAGAGGCGAGAAAAGCTCGCCTCATTTTGCGTCTTAAACTAGCTAATGCTCAGGAAAGCAACCGAGGAACTACTTAAAAAAGGCCGGGAACAAGGATTTTTGACACAAGAGGATATTTTAGAAGTCTTCCCCGATGCCGAAAAGAGGTTGGAGGAACTTGACAACCTCTATGATGTTTTGTTGGCAGAAACAATTGACGTTTTTGAGTCCGTCACTCCAGAAGAAATTGAAACCGACAAGCAAGCCCAAGAAAGACTGGAAAGGGAAATTGAACTTTTAACAAAGCTTGAAGGGGTAGAGTCAACCGACCCAGTGCGTCAATATTTGCGGGAAATAGGTAAAGTTCCACTTTTGGATGCAGAAGAGGAAATTGAGTTAGCAAAAAGATACGAAAAAGCCGACAAGAGGGCAAAAGACAGACTTACTGAAACTAACTTAAGACTAGTTGTTTCGATTGCCAAAAAATATATTGGTAGGGGACTGTCACTTTTAGACCTTATCCAGGAAGGAAACCAGGGACTTATAAGAGCGGTTGAAAAGTATGACTGGCGAAGGGGGTTTAAGTTTTCAACTTATGCAACTTGGTGGATAAGGCAGGCCATTACCAGAGCTATTGCCGATCAGGCCAGGACTATCCGGATCCCGGTTCATATGGTAGAAACCATTAATAAGCTTTATAGAACTTCCAGAAAATTAATGCAGGAATTGGGTCGTGAGCCTACCCCTGAAGAAATAGGGGCAGAGCTCGAGATGGAGGGAGACAGGGTAAGAGAAATCTTTAAGATTGCCCAAGAAACTACTTCTCTGGAGGCTCCTGTGGGCGAAGACAAAGAAAGCTTTTTGGGCGACTTTATTCCAGACGATTCTCCTTCTCCTGTTGATCAAGCTTCAAGACAACTACTTAAAACTCATTTGGAAGAAGTATTGGGGACCCTCTCTGAAAGAGAAGCAAAAGTATTAAAACTCAGGTTTGGTCTCGAGGGAGATGGCCAGCCAATGACTTTGGAGCAGGTGGGTAAAGTATTCGGCGTAACCAGGGAAAGAATTAGGCAGATTGAAGCCAAGGCACTTAGAAAATTAAGGCATCCTGCAAGAAGGAGAGCTCTCAAGGATTATTTGGAATAATAGAGTCCTTTTGGAATTTAAAGGAATTTTTAATATGACTTCAGAATATAAAGAAGATTTAGGATATGGAAGCAGAAACCACTTAGTCCAACCATTACCTTCTGATCTAGGAACTAGAGGGTATAAAAAAATAGAATGTTTTGTAAATCCTCTCGAAAAACTTGTTGTTAGAATGTCAGAAGGAAGTAGACACTGGGAACCAACTCTTTCTGAAGCAATTGAATTTGTTACACTTGCTCAAACACATTATCCAGATCTTCCCATTATTCTAAAATTGCAGAAGTATGTTTTGGAAAGAATTGATGGCAGCGAAGATCAGAATTTAAAACAATTATGCAAGCTGTTTCTACTTGGCAAAAACAATGAGGAATAAAACATATATTATGAAACCAGATGCAAGTACATGATCTACTGTAGACTGATTTGTTTTTGCAACACTGAAAATCAATCGCAATTTTCTTAATGCATCCCAAGCTTGCTCTATCTTTTTTATGCTGCCCGGTTTTTATAAGTAATTGGAAATAATCTTCTACCAAACCAGAAAGGCTTTGGTTTTTCCCTTGCAAAAAAGACTTTGCCTTCTCCACCACAACTGCATCAATGCTTAAAGTTAGTTTTGTAGCCATAGAGTTATCATATACGTATTAAAGTTGATTGTTAATACGTAGGTTTCCAGAGGGATTTAGTTAGATCAACTTTATTGTTGTTAAATATGACACCTTCTGCAAGTAACATTTTCTTTTTTGCCCTTATGCCACTATTTGCTGAATAGCCTGTGAGTTTGCCGTCTGATGAGATTACTCTATGGCAAGGAGTGTATGGAGCATTTGGATTTGTGCGCATGCACATACCAACTGCTCTGGCTGCTTTTGGGTTTCCAACCAGCTTTGCAATCTGGCCATAGGTAGCAATTTTCCCTTTAGGAATTCTATCTGTTATTGCATATACTTTTTCTTTAAATGTTTTCATTTCTGTCTACTCTCCATTTCTTTTACTTCTTTTAAGATTTTGTCAAAATCAGATTCTAGGAGTCTGTCTTCCAAAACCCTAAACTTCTCAAATTCCTTTTCGGCAAGCGCTATTGCTACTTCGTGAGATACCTTTCCAGGATTATCTAGAATTTGTTTTTCATTAAACTTCAAGAAGGCATCAAGTTTTTTGATCCAATCTGCCATATACATTATTTGGCCTCTTTTGGCTTGGGATTCGGCATAGTCCAAATACATAGAAACAATTCTGTTTAAGTCGTCAAGTTCCCTTTTGTTCAAGTAATTTTTGGCTACTGATACATCTATTTTTCGAATCCTGCCTTTAGGAGAGTTTTTCCAATTAGTTAATCCCATGTCTTGCTTTTTGTGGTTTGCTCTGGAAAAAATAATTTCTGCTGCAGTCAAGCCCGAAATGGCCCAATGGAGTTTATTTTGAACAGTTGCAAAAAATTCCTTAGTGATTTCTTCACTGGGATTGTAATTTGCGCTGCATTGGGAATAAATATCGGTTATCTTTTGATAGAATCTGCGCTCACTTGAGCGGATCTCTCTAATCCTTGCTAGTTGTTCTTCAAAATAGTCTTTGCCAAAAGCATGTTTAGGATCTTTTAAGCGCTCATCATCCATCGCAAAACCTTTGATGATATATTCTCTAAGAACTTGAGTTGCCCAAATCCTAAATTGTGTAGCTCTTTGAGAGTTGACTCGGTAGCCAACAGATATAATGACATCTAGATTGTAATAATCAATTTCTCGCGACACTTTTCTATTTCCTTCACTTTGAACCATCCGGAATTTCCGGATGGTTCGACTTCCCAATAATTCCTTACTTTTGTATATATTTTGTAAATGTTCATTAATTGTGCGTACGTCTACTCCAAACAGTTCAGCCATTATCTTTTGAGTTAGCCAAAGTGTTTCATTTTGGAGAAATACATCAAGTTTTACTTGCCCACTAGGGGAAGTGTAAAGAATGAAATTTGTCTTTGATACTATGTCTTTTGTGAGAGCTTTTTTCATGGGTGACAATCTTAAACTTTATTTAAAAGTTTTGTCTCTCTATGTAATAAATATACAAGGTGTTTATCAATTAATCAACTGATGTTAGATGTATGTCTAGCATTGAGGGATTAGTATCACCAATTTGACAGTACCAGTCTAGATCTGAAATACTTAAAGAAAGGAAAGGGTGTGAGTGTATTTGTTATCGCAAGTAGTTAATGAAATTAAAGATGGAATTGTTGCAGCTATAACTGGCGTTGATGATGTTTTTACAGCCTTAAGAAATGCTGTCAAAAACCAAATTACCGGAACACTTAAAGATACTGGAGATGTTGCAGGACAAACGCTTTCTACAGTAGAACAAGTGGTTGAAGGAGCGGTTGTTGCAGCCAGCGGTGCGGGTATGACTTTAGTTAGTGCAGCCGGTAATTCTGTGTCTGCAGCAATTGCATCTGTCTCAGAAGTTGGTGGAGATATTGTTTTGGCTACCAATAAGGCTGTTAGTGGAGCAATCAAGGGTGCAGCCGAGGTGGGGGGGGATATTGCAGCCGTCGCGGTTTCAGCAGTTGAAGAAGCAGTAAAAGTTGCTGGGAATCTTGGCAAATCTACAACTGATATTGCTCGTGAAGCTGCAGTCTCAGCTATTAAGGCTGCGGATGAAATTTCTAGTGAGACTGGCAAGGCGGTTAGGTCCGCATTACTTTCCACAGCCTCTTTGCCAAAAGATATCATTGAATCAGCCATAAAATAACTTAAGTTTTACTTACTGGAAAGTATGTTCAGTCAGTAAATTTAAAAGTAGATGTTATTCTGTCAGATAATTCTTTGTTTGTTTGTGTAGGTTCTGCAGTATAGATAATTAACCAATAACCGTTTTTGACAATTGCAGTTATAAATCTTTTTGCTTTGTCAGCTACTTGGCCAGCAAATCCATTGTAGCCATCTACTTGTATATCTCTTGCCGTTCCTGGAATGATAAGTTTGGGGTCGTTTTTGAAAGTTTGGATATCTACCTCTCTTACTTTTTTACCAGTTTTTTGGTATACAAAATACATCTGGAAAAACTCTTCACCTATTTTGTCATTTTGAATAGAGCTGACAAGTTGCCCAGAACTTTCTTCTGATTCCTCCATAGTTAAATCGGCAGGTGCTTTAAAAGTAAGCCCAAGTTTTTCAAATTTTCTTTCTACCCAATTTGCTGTTGGATCAGCCGGAGTAGGTTTGGATGTAGTAGTAGGTGTAGGTTGGGGAGAGCTAATGGACTCTGCTAAATAAGTGGCCGAGTAACTCTGATAGCCAATATACCCAACTCCTCCAAGTAAACCAAGGACAACAAGTATCACCAGTCCCTTCAACACAGAAGAATATTTTTTGGGAGGCTGTGGTGTAGGAGTGGACTGAAGCGGCAATGGTGTTTGGTCAGTAGGCGCCACTTGAGTCTGAGTTGCTGGAGGCATTTGGATTGATTGATCTGGTTGCATGAGTATACATATTGTCTATTATTAGATAAACTTGTGCAATATAGTTTTTTGCTCTACCTGGTGGGATCATGTTAAGCGAAGTTTGGCACTCTCACCTTGCTCGATTGTAGAACCTAATTTAAATCAACCGGCTAACTAGGAGCACTAGTAGTGAGCCTGCTACTGCTACTACAAGAGAGGTTGCATTAAAACCCGTAACTCCAACGCCAAAAAATATTTGTCCCAAATAACCACCAACTATGGCTCCGATAATTCCCAAAATAATCGATCCTACAATCCCTCCTCTTGAGTTAGGAGCAATAAAATTAGCAATCGCTCCCGCGATCAGTCCAAAAACAATCCAATAAAGTATAGTCATATTTCTCACCCCCAAATCAAAAATTAATTTGCTTGTTGTTCACCAGATAATATCCGTACTAACTTAACAATTCCCCAAGCTATAATAGCGTAGACGATGATTGCAACTAGCGTTGACGGCTCAAGAACAGATGCTGTTTCCAGTCCTTGAGTTATTCCTCTACGGAATATTCCTTCAAAAGGCAAAATAAAGATTCCGCTAATGTTATAGACTAAGCCTACAAAATAACTTGAGAGGTTTGCTCCTAAGAGCTTAAGAACAAGACGAAAAACAAGCAGTATATCTAAAGCGCCAAATATAAAATACACAAAATATTCTATGGTTTGAGAGTCAGTTGCTTCTCTTTTAACTGGGGCTATTTTAATAGTTTCTGCCATAATTCACTCACCCCCTTTTATATATCTAATTCTAATAATAGCAATATTTATGTGTGAATAGCAAAAAAAACGTAAAACTGCATTTACCAAGGTATAAAGGTATAATAGAAGAACAATGCTCTCATTAATTATTGTTCTTGTTGTTGGTTCTATAATTGCTTATTTGTCCTTACAAAATACTACGTTGGTGTCTGTGCATCTTTTGGACTATACCATTTCTGATTTACCTCTTTATTATGTGATTATCGGTTCAATGTTGATTGGCTTACTTTTGTCTTATGTTATCTATCTTGGACATTCTATTTATACCTCTATTAGACTCCACAGTAAAGACAAAAAATTACGACATGAAAAAGAGGAAGTTGCTGAATTAACCAAAAGAATCCACAAACTAGAACTGGAAAACGTTAAACTCAAAAAAGAAACTGATTTAGAGAATAGTGATAATAATTCATTATGAAGGCCATCTTAGCCAAAATTTGGAAATTCCTCCACTTGCCTAAAAACTTTCAGTTATTTCTGATGCGCGTTTTGCAAGATCAATTTTTAATTGGTGTAACTGGAGTATTTTTTAATGACAAAAATGAGGTTTTAGTCTTTAAGCACACCTATCGCCAAACTTCTTGGAGTTTGCCGGGAGGTTACTTGAAAGGTGGAGAACATCCTAAAGAAGGTCTGGAGCGAGAAACTAAAGAAGAGTCAGGCCTAATTGTTAGTGCTGATGAAAAACTGAAAACGAGAACGGACAGAGAGACTGCCAGACTTGATATTTCCTACATGGGTAAATTTCTTGGTGGGGAATTTACTCCAAGTACTGAAGTCGTAGAGTATGATTTTTTTGCATTTGAAAACCTACCATTAATTTCCAATAGCCAACTTTTGTTGATTAAGCAGGCATTAGACAAAATAAAACAATCACCCTTGAGTAAATAAAACCTAAGTTTATTTATTGTCTGGTGCCAATTGGTAGATAACTCCACTTATTAGAGACAAGACAATACTAAAGACAAGAGCCCAAAGTAGGCCATCAACTTCAAAGCCTGGAACTATTTTTGTAACTAACATAACCATTAAGGCGTTTATGATTAAGCTGAAAAGTCCTAGCGTTAGGATGTTTATGGGTAGTGTTAAAACTACGATGAATGGTCTTATAAAAGTATTAACTACAGACAAAATAACTGCAACAACTAAGGCTGTAAAAAAGCCATCCACTCTCACACCTGGCAAAATATAGGCACTAATTAAGACTGCAATACCACTCAAAAGTAGACTAATTAATATCTGCAAATGATTCACCTCCTTTAAACTGAAAATTGTCTTGTGTATCTAAAGATAATTACTCTGTTTGTTTAACATTTACATCAATTGTACTGGGTACATTAATTTGCGGTGCTGCAACTTGGGTTTGTCTAATGGCTGGAAGGCCATAAACATACACAAAGTACCCAACAACTGCTAAAACGATAAGTACAATAATTATTGCGATTGGCCCACCCGAATTATCAGAGGAAGGTGGGGGATTGTTTACTATAGTTGTCATACTTTAATCACCTGCCTTACAATCATCATTAAGTATCGCTCTTTTATTATCTTGTTTGCAAGTTTGTGTTGTGCTCAAATCAGATAAGGTTTTGTTTTGCTTATTTCGTTGTCTGTAATTATCAAAAGTTAAAAGTTATATCAAAATTAGCTCCACCTGATGGACTATGTTAGAACTTGTTTCTTATTCAACAAAGTTCAAAATACCCTGTATGTCGTCAATTGATTTTATACGAGTAAGCGTAGTCGCACCAGACTTTCCCACATACAAAGGCGATTGCACTTTATTGCAAAAATATAGTGCATCTAACATAGATAAACCCAATATCCTAGTATCTTTGTCTATTGTTTCTGGAAGTTGAAGCTGTACCAATAATTTTTGATTGTAATTATATATTTCGTCATGATCAGTTATTGGTTGTCTTGAGATGCCAAGAAAGTCAATTAACTCATCTTTATCCATCCTCGGTGAATCTGTGGTCGGAAACGTTAAAAATAAATAATCTGGAGTTAAAGCAATATTTAAACATCTTTTTGGCACACTGGGGTCTTCTGCCAGCATCGTCCTTATATCTTCTCTGGAAAAAGCCAAATTAGAAGGGTGTGTGTGAATATTTACAACAGATTGATTATCAAGAATTTCGTCTCTTTGAAGCACATGAGGAATGTGACCTTCTTTTCCTTTGTGAACATTGCCTTTAATATATTGTCCATTCACTAAGTAAAGTTTTAGAGAAAATTCGGTTGCTGCATCAGGAGGACTATGTGTAAGATGTATTAAATCTTCTGGGTTTTGATTGTCTGAATAATGTTTAATTAATCGTTTTTTTAGTAATTCAAATTTCCTTCTTTTATCTTTTTTATTCTCCAAAACAGAACTGGTCAATTCAGAAGACATTTGATTCAGCCAAATGCCAAAAGTAAGAGTGTCAGGAACTTCAGCAAAGGAAATGTCTGCAAGCAATTTCTGAGATATGATGTCTTGAGCAAAAGATTCTTCAGGTCCAAGGCTGTCCATCTCTTTTTGGGGAAGTTGTTCGGGTTGGTTGGTCATTAAGTAATTATATCAAACCATATCTGGCTCCACCTGGTGGACAATGTTAGAACTTGTTTTTTAATCTAATTGGTTAACAATAGATATATAATCAAAGCATGAAAACGGTTCATTCAGAATCGCGAAAGCCTGTAGCTCAAGAAGACGGGTTGGGGTGCGCAGTTGCATCAACCGCATTTGTGATTAACATTCCCTACCAAGAAACCTTAGCACTTTTTATAGATGGAAAAAGAAGAGTTCAAGGAATACCAAATTTTTACTTTCCTGAAATAGTTGAAATACTTAAAAAGAAAGGACTAGATTATTCTTGGAAAGAGCTAACCAATAAAAATCAAGGGTTGTTAGAAAAAGACCTAGCGATAGTATTTTGCGAACAATCTTCCAAACTCCCATTCGGACATTTCTTAGTGAGATATCAAAACAAATGGATGGATCCATGGCTTAACCTACCTGAACCTCAAATAGTTTCAGGATTTAGAAATGATTTACCAGGAAAAGCTACTTATGTAGCATACCCAAAATAAATAATTGCAGTTTAAAATGTTTGTTCCATCTGGTGGATAAAAGTTAAGCGAAGCTTGGCACTCTCACTTTGTTCGATTGTAGAACCTGCTTTTGGCTGGAAACTAATCATACTTAACAAATAGTAGGTCGTTTTTGTATAGTGACTTTGCAGATTGGGGAGTCAAACCCCTGCGCGATGTTCTGCGCGATTACTGCGTGATATAATGCTTGTATGTTTAACCCTAGGTACACAATTTCCAACCAGATAGTGAACCAGCTCTCCCAAATTGCTGAAATTAAGTCTTTGGTGGCAAAATCGACTCTTTTTCCTGAAAGGGAAGTATTTTTGAAACGTGCTGCAGCTGTAAAAATGGCTCACACGTCAACTTCGATCGAAGGTAATCAACTTAAAGAATATCAAGTGGCCCAAGTAGCTCAAGGAAAACAAGTAAATGCCGAAGAAAGACATGTTTTAGAAGTTAAAAACTATTTATTGGCTTTGCATGAGATTGATAAGTTATCTGAATTAAAAACAGAAATTTCCTTAACCGATATTTTGGCGATTCACAGAAATGTGGTTAACGGTTTGGTAGATACTAAAAAAGTTGGTGCTATTAGACCAGGATCAGTTTATGTTGTTAATGAATTACCGGATGGAACCGATGAAATAGCTTATACTCCACCACAAGCTAGTAATGTCTCAAAATTGATAGGGGATTTATTAACCTGGCTTCAAAAGAACAAAGAAATCCACCCAATTATTAGAGCGGGACTTTTTCATTATCAATTTGAAACTATACATCCTTTTACCGATGGGAATGGAAGAACTGGTAGACTTATGACATTACTACATTTATATCAATCTGGATGGGATTTTAAAAAGATTTTAGTGTTGGAAGATTATTATAATCAAAACCGCAAAGCCTATTATGAAGCACTCCAGACCGCAGAAACATATGAAAAAAGACAGGATGTGGATTTAACTTCTTGGTTGACGTACTTTGTTGCAGGTTTTTTGGAAGAAGCAAAAAAAGTAAAGGATCAAGTAGTAAATTTATCCGTGATAGGAGATCTAAAAACTACTCGGAATACTTTGGACAAAGATGAATTACAAATAGTAGATTTTGCAATTACCATGGGTCAAATTACTAGTTCTGATGTCGTAGATATTTTAAACATCCCAAAACGTACAGCACAGGATAAATTAAAACGACTTGAGGATGTACAAGTTTTGGAGAAGCAAGGTGCTGGACCAACTACTTATTATAGAATTTCTGGGATGAAATAAACAAAAAATGGCTCCACCTGATGGACTATTATGTTAGAACCTATTCATCCCAACCAGTTGAGTATAAATCTGTATAGCCATTTTCTTTGAACCATAACTCATATTACGCTTGAGATTGTATGTTCCCATCTTTAAAAGTATTCACATATGCTTTAAGTTTGTGGAGATACTCCGTAAATGTCCAGTTTTTTTTCTTTCTGTCATTAAGCATAATATAGCAGAAATTATATTAATTTGTATCAGCTCGAACGATGGTACGAATTAGGATGAATTGATTGAGTTGGGGAGCTGGAATGTCCCGAGTGGACGGTACCGATTCCTACACAATCTTTAATTAAGCAATATAATGGTACCAATTGTACAGGGCTATCAATTGAGCTTAAATCGCGACTCTCAAATTCTGGCGTTGAAACACACCTTGCCCCTTCTTATGGTCGTTACTTATTAACAGAAGAGGCAGATGACTACGGACAAATCAGAACAATTGATTTAATTGGATTAACTAAAGGCGAAAAAGGAGAGTGGTTATTTTTAGCACCTGGTTTAACTATTGATAAGCCAATGGTAGTTACTCCAGGATATAAAGTTGAATCATTTGGCAACACTTTTATATGATTGCCCAAGTAACTCCTGACAATTTTGAAGTAATAACAATTAAGCCAACTGGAGAAATGTTAAGTAGAGTATTTGCATTTGAGGAAGTACTAAATCCCGATGAATCTGTCCAAAAGAACTTACTTCGAGCAAGAACAAGGTATCAAATGACAAGACAATATGATAATGGAAGCAAAGACTACATAACTTTTGATTTCCCTCAAAGGACATTTAGAGTGTCACTTGGCGGGAATGAAATAACTATGGATATAGATAGTTTTAGAAATTATGTGGCTAAAAATTCAGACTCACTTCAAAAAAGATTCAGAAACCCCAAGCTCGCTCAAGGTTTGTAGATTTTACAGACAATATAGACACAATTGTTAGTGAGTTGCTACTACCTGAAATCCAGAATATACTTGCACAGATATGGAAGTCTTCTTAAAAGGTAACTATAAATCTTTCATAAAATTAGGGGTTTATAAGACAAAAAAGAAAACTAATAAGGTTGTTATAAATGTTCATGGTGTATATGGAATGTCTGGCGATCCTGGATCAAAATCTAAATTACTTGGAAGTAAAATAATTGAAAAGAATATTGCCAATGTTGTACAGTTTTCGGCTTCCAGGGACTGGTCAATTTTTCAAGATGGCGTTTGGGATAAACAAATTGAAAGTTTTAAAAACAAAACATTTAAACAAGAAGCAGACGATTTACGAGACACGATTGATCTAATAGTTGATCAAAGTGAACCCTTATTTGGAATTAAAAAGGAAGATTTAAAGCTATATATTGTTGCCAACTCCACAGGCGGAACAATAATTTCAACTTTAAAAGATAAATTCAAATATATAGACAAAATAGTACTTTGCGGATCAGGAACTGGCTCATCATCTTCAACAAAGCCAATTCTTTCAACTTGTCCACCTGAAAAAGAGATATTAAAGTCCACAGCAACCTTTAAGGGTGATGTTTTACTCATCCAAGGTAGTAAAGATGATGTTGTACCAATTGAAGCACAAGACAAGCTCCTAAAGAGTTACAAGAAGGCTAAAACAACCAAGATTATAATTGAAGGAGCCAACCACAATTTCTCAAAGATAAATGGAAAAGACAAAAGGCTGGCATACAAATTGTATATAGATTTTGTGTTGAAGTTTATTGATAAATAAACTTTTCTTCTTTAATTTCACTCTACAATAACACTAATTCATTGATAAAATAGGGTTTATGAAAAAAATATTTACCTTGTTTCTCGATGAAAGTGGCAACAACTTGATTTATGACCTGGATAAATGGTGTTTTTTCTGGTTTGTCGCTCATTGAAGTTAGTATAGCAATTTATACAGCTTACAAGGTTATTTTACTTTTATTTTGTAAATAGAGGCCTTTTTACCTGAGACCAACGTGTCATATTTTGCTTCAGCAGAAAACTTAGTGTCTTTACCAATAATATCTTCCAGTACCTCTTTTTGTGCAGTTAATATGATTATTATTCCATTCGGTCTTAAAGCTCGCATAAATTCATTAAGCATGTCTTTGTAAAACTTATTTAGGTCTGTGTTTTGCTTATCATATATGTCCCAAGGAGGATTACTATGAGAAAAAGAGAAAAGAATACCGCGGAAAGCAAAAGGATATTACTAAAAAGATTGGCAAGTTACAAATTGCAGATGAGGAATACTATTTGACCTCAGAATACATATTAAAACTGTGTACTGACGCACCTGGATTATTTGAAAGTTCTGAACCCGAAGAAAAAAGATTACTTTTGAAGATG
>CAZCXV010000017.1:0-14403 GCA_964502815.1 uncultured Gammaproteobacteria bacterium
GCAAAACGGATTCTTGGTAAGAATCAGACGAAAGTTCGACTCTCTCATCGGGCTCACACCCCCGACTTGGCGGGTCGGCGTGCAGCGCCGACCAAGCGTTTTGGCCTTCCCCACGGACTTTTTTGCCTTCTAAGGTCAGGTTCGAGCCGAAGATATTTGAGGCGAGGACCTTCTTGGCTATTAAGTCGCCTGAGAAGGCGATTTCATTGACTTTAATAGCCTCAGAAACCCATGCTCTCATGGGTTCGATCCAACTCCCTTGCTGGGTCTGGTATCTGATTATCTGTTCCTCCAGTGTTCTCTTTCTACCAACAAGATCCAACTTCTTGTCCTTGTAGTCTTCCTTGTCTGTTATCTGATCAAGGTATGCGTCCAGTAGAAGTTGGAGCTTGCCATTTATCTCATCAATTTCTTTTCTTTTAACAGAAATTGCAGCAAGGGATGATTGGGCAATATCCTTTTGTTCTTCATCTAATTTTCTATTAATATCTATTGCCCAATCTTTTTTCAAATGATACTTTTTGATGAGTGTGGTGAGTTGGTTGTCTAAATCTTCTTCTCTAATAAATGGTTGCAAACATCTGTGGGTTTTAGATTTTCTAGTACACCTATAATATCTAAACTTTGTTGAAGTTCCATTTTTATATCTTTTGGTTGCAATCTCCCCCGTTATCATCATGCCACATTCACCACACTTCAAAAGTCCAAGGAAGGGTTTTTCAATTCTGTCAGTTTTTGCTTCTTGCCATTGATGGTTTCTGGAGTTTAGTACTTCCTGGACTTTATCAAAAAGTAATTTTGAAATAATTGGATCATGTCTGCCCTCAATGATTTCTCCAGCATATCTAAATACTCCATAATAATATGGATTTTTAAATATTTTTCTTATTTTATCTATTCTAAATTTTTTCTTCTCAGGATTTGTAATTCCATTTTTAGTAAAAAATTCAATAATATCTCCTATTGTTGATTCATCTTTACTGTATAGTTCAAATGCTTGCGTTATAAATGGCGCAACTCTTTTATTCACAACTACAGTTTTTGTTCTCACATCGTTTATGTAGCCAAAAGGTGCCATATTGGGACAATAGCCATTTTTAGCTTTTTGACGCAAACCTCTTTTAGTATTTTCAGAAAGTGAATCAACATAGTATTTAGATTGCGAGAAAGCAATGCTTAACATGAATTTTCCTTGTGGAGTTGGTTCAAACCAAAAAGTATTGAATTTGAGGGCAGACAATTTACCTGTATCCAGAAGGTAAATTACTCTTCCTCCATCAACAGAATTCCTGGCAAGCCTGTCCGGATGCCATGAAATAATGCCGTTAGCATGACCTTTTTCAATCCTATCTAACATCTTATTGAATATCTCGCGGCCAGGAACTTTTGCAGATTTTTTCTCAATTAGTTCTTCAACTATTTCTAGTCCCTCTCTTTTTGCAAATTCCCGAAGTTCTGATAATTGTGCTTCTATGGAAAGAATCTGCATATCCTCAACATCTGTTGATTTTCTTGCATACAAAAAGAATTTGTTATTAGTATTTACTGGAGTAAGCATTATGTTAGTTATACTCTGAGAAAATACACTCAACAAGCAGATCAATTAATATCAAATTCTACTTTCCTTATTTTGTCCTAAATGTTCCCGTGGGGAAGGCCAGAATGCTTGGTCGGCGCTGCACGCCGACCCGCCAAGTCGGGGGTGTGAGCATGTCTATCAAATCGCTCGAACTTATTTTATCGCCACCTACTAATCTGTATTTGCCTCAAGAAAAGGGGTTAAAGGGGAAATGAATTGAGGCAAATCTCTTCTGCGTGTCGTTGCGGCTGCGCCTCCTTGCAGTCGGCTTGCCGAACTCTCCGGTGCGTCTCATCCTCCGCTAACGCTTCGGATTCGACTAACCTTGTGCTCAGGCTTTGCCTTCGCATACTTACTGTTTCTTGTATCGGCATATTTATGGACTTAAATTTGGAATGTTACTTAATATGCCGAAACGTGACAAACATTCCAGAAAAAATTTAAGTCCCTCAATTTTTGTTTTTCCATATGCCAAGGTTATTCTTCTTGGCAGCTTCTTGAACTTGGAGTAATTTATCCTGGTAAATAAATGGCTTCCTTTTTTGATATATGACTAATTCAGCCATACCTTTTCTGACAAGTTCAATGGAAACGTTCTTTCCATCAACAATTGCATATGCAAGAATTCTTCCAAATTTGTCTGATTTGTAATTATCATATTCAAGAGTTATTTCTTTTCCTTCAACAAGAGATCTATTGGCTTCTGTGCTTTCTTTTTCAAATGGTTCTCCTGTTTCTGGTGCTGTTATACCAACGTAACGCAATACCAAGCCATTGTTGAGTTCTACAGTGTCACCATCAACTACATCTTTGACAACAGCCTTCTTGGGAAGTTTGGTTACTTGATTGTTTTCAATAGCTTCCCTACTTGTCAAAATCTTTTTGACATCATCTTCTAAATCAGTACCAGAAACTTGTTGAAGAATTTTTTTGAGAAGATCTACTGGAATTAATATAAATTTATTGTTTGGCATTAAAATATCTCTAGTAATACAAAAGCTAAAATCAATCCCCCAATAATTCCAACAGGTAAGGTTATGTCTATCTTCTTTGACATCTAATTAAGATTAGCATAAATCTCTCTCAAAAACTTTTTAATCGCAGAATTATTAGACAAGATTTTAACCTTGTTTTTATACTTTTCCGTTAGTTTATCTAGCTTTCTGACCCTAACATATTTGAGATCCTCATATTTTTCCGGATCATCTTCTTCCTTGTATTGTTTTACTAAATATTGAGAAAGTTTAAGATTATTTTTAAACCCATGTTCTTTTCTTTGTTTTGGATCTGTAACATATCTTTTCCATTGTCTAAAAAGTGCAGTTTTAAGAGATGGTCTTAAATAGATTATTAAATCAGCATTATCCATTACTTCAATAATTGGATTAACTCCTTCAATAATCCAATTATTTGTTTTTAATTTGCTATTTAAATTTTGTCTCCATTCTTTTTCTGTAATTTCTTCTCTTTGCTTGTCTTTGGCATGTCTGAAAAAGACATAATCCAAGTTGATGGGTTCGATGTTTAAAGTTTGTGAAAGTTTTTTTGAAAGGGTAGTTTTTCCACTTCCAGATGGACCAATTATGTTTATTTTCATTTTTTTATCTTTTTACAAATTCCTGAACGTTAGCTTCTACTTCTTGTGGGTCTGTTATTAATTTTAAGTTTTCTATATCTTGAGTATGGTTTGGTTTGACTGGATCTTTCTTGTATTCTCTTTTGTAAATTTTGTCTGCTAATTCCGAGGTTGGATTTATGCCTTCAAAAGTTACACCCTCTAAAGTATATGTTTGTGTGCCATATCCATGCTTTGTAGAAATTGTTCCATCTTGTTTTATTACTTCCTTTTCTTCAGCAAATGGATCACCTTTGACTTGAACATAATAAATATCTGCACCAAGTACTTCTCCATTTGCAAAAAAGTTATGGGTAAACATGTTTCTTCCTTTATCTTTTAAAGTAAGTTTTTGAAAGTTTGGATCTTTCTCAACGTCTGCAATTAACCTTTCAATAATTTGAGAATCTTGATTACTATGGATTTGGATATCTATATCATTGTGAGGTCTGGTTATTCTTCCCAATGCTCCTTCTACTGCATAGCCTCCATGAATAATTACACGACAACCTAACTCCTTTCCTTTTTTGGTTAATACATCTATGAAATTTAAATCAGTTTTAACTTTAGCTAATTCTTGATCTGTTAATTCAGTTGTTTGCAGATTGTCTAGTTTTGTTTCCATTAAATTAATTTAAGTTTCTCAGCTAATAATATGGCCGCATTCTTTTCTATCTTATCATCTGGTTGTGCATTCAATAGATTCAATGTTTGATCCAATGCTTCTTGATTTTCTGATTCTATTTTTAAAAATATTCCAAGAGGAGAAATATTTTGACAAAGAACTGTTACTTTTTGGTTATTTAAATTTAATATGTATTCTATAGATTCAGTTTCTAATTCTCCCCATTTTTCATATTCCATTTGTTTTGCTTTTTGGAGTAATTCTTCTACTGTTCCATTTCCATAATCTTCTTTTTGATCAGTGTATCCAGAATCAGTTTTAGTGAAAGTCATTTTAATGAATGTTGCTGGTTTATCTTCTTCAACAAATTCTCTAATTCTTACAGCAACATTATCTGGATGAAAATCTTTTAAAGAAGTATTTATGGGCTTTAATAATATGTCTTTTATTTTAGACAAAGATTTTTTGGAAACATTTTTTTCATCTAATATTTTTAATCTTTCTTCTGTGGCTGGAATCCTAATTGAGTAATCCATATTAATTGATGACTTTTTCTAACGCAGGAATATGTTCACCTTCCCAATGGTGTATATCTTCTTCTAAAAATTTAAGTGGAGTTTCGTCTTTATCTTTCCAGATTTTTTTGTTTTGGAGTTCTTCTGGAAGATTTTCATATAGTTTTGTTAATTTTTCTATTAGGCCAGTGAATTCAACATATAGTTCATCCCATGATTTATCTTTTCTGGCATTTACTCCTTTTGTGTTGAATTCTTCTACGTCTGGTTCCCAGTATGGTTCTTCTCCTTTAAGTAAGTTTTCTAAGCAATCAATATCATGAACCATCCAGTGATTTAAATGAGCAACAACATCTTTCAAAGACCATTTGTCAAAAAGAATTTCTTCTCTTTTGTTTTCTGGAAATTGGTCTATTAAATCCTTTACCTGTTGTTTAACGTATTTAAATTTTTGAAGTAATTCTCGATAATTTTCCATAGCATTTATTTTATTGATCGCTTCCATAAACTGTATACTCATATTCTGATAAAGCTAGTGTTTTAAAATCTCCCGGAATTTTCTCCAGCTCTTCTTTTGCTTCTCTAAACTCGTCTGAATAGTGAGGAATAGTTTTGAATGGAACAATTCCCAAACATTTTATTACTCCTCCTCCAGATTTACTATAACAATATGCTGAAAGGAAATTCATTCCAGCAGATTCACCAGCAACTGTCTTTCCTTCAAATAGTTTTTCCAGATCATTGAATTTCTTCATAGTATCTAAAAGTCTGACTGTTGTTCCTCCACCAAAGTAGATTACATCTACATCTAGAGCTTGTTGTGAAAATAGTTCTTCTTGAGCTTCAATGTAGGTAATATTTCTATCTCCTCTTACTCTTTCAAATTGAGCAGTATCCTTTTCTATATTTTTATTTTGTTTTTCTGGATCACTAGCAAAGTGAACGAGAAGTATTCTTGGATTCGCTGGAGCACCTTTTAATATTTCCTCAAAGAATTTGTCATTCTCTTTATTTGGATGCTGAGCTGCTCCTCCATGCAAAATATATTTAGTTTTCATAAATTCAAATTTATTTTGATTTCATCTGCTTCTTTTTTCAATTCTTCATCAGTTAGTTTTCTCAAATATTTCATTGGATTTATTAAAACATCTTGATCATCATGAGGAACAAGATGAAGATGAGCATGAGGAAGTCCACTACCAAAAGCCATGTATGCAACAGCTTTTTTGTTGGTTATTTTTAATAATTTCTGTGTTAGGTTTTTAGCCAAAGAAAAAAGAGAAGTGTATTTGTCATCTTCCAACTCATATATCTTTTCTTTGTGTTCTTTTGGAATTACCATACAGTGACCAAATCCAAGTGAGCCTTTATCTAAAATTACAAAGAAATTATTATCTTCATATATACAATGATCTGGCAGACCTTGCTTAACTAATTTACAAAATGGACAATCCATATTTTTACAAAAATTTTCCTGTTATACTTTCAGAGTCGGATTTTATTTCACTTGGAGTTCCCTCAGCTATAATCTCTCCACCTTCATTTCCTCCACCAGGTCCCATATCAATAATCCAATCAGCTTGTTTTATAACATCTAAATTGTGTTCTATCACCAAAACTGAGTTCCCAGCATCAACTAATTTGTTGAGTAGTTTTATTAATTTCTCAATATCGTAAAAATGAAGGCCTGAAGTGGGTTCATCTAAAATATAGAATTCTCCTTTTTTGTGAAGTTTACTTGCCAACTTTAATCTTTGGGCTTCACCTCCTGAGAAAGTATCATGAGTTTGTCCCAATTCCAAATAATCTAGTCCAACTTCAATTAAAGCTTTGAATTTATTTTTAATTTCTTCATCCTTAAAAAAGTCGAAGCTTTCTGTTATTGTCATTTTTAAAATATCATTCATATTTTTATCTTTGTATTTATACTCCAAAACTTTCTCTGTGTATCTTTTTCCAAGACAAGTCTCACAAACAGTTTTTACATCTGCCATAAAGTGCATATCCATTTTTATATATCCCAAACCTCCGCAATCTGGACATGCTCCTTCAGAGTTAAAACTAAACAATGATTTATTAACTTTATTTTCTTTTGCAAATAAATCTCGTATTAAATCAAATGCGCCAACATAAGTTGCAGCATTGCCTCTTGGAGATCCACCCAGTGGAGATTGATCAATCATAATTACACGGTCTGAGTATTTCTTTGCAAAAAGATCATTTATTAATGAACTCTTGCCAGATCCAGATACTCCAGTCACTGTTACAAAAACTCCAGTAGGGATTTTTACACTAACATTTTTAAGATTGTGCAAATTTGCATTGTTAATTTCTAAATGACCATTTGGTTTTCTGACATCATTTTTTAAAGGACTGGCTACTTTGCCACTTAAATATTTTCCTGTTAAGGAATTAGTATTTTCCATTATTTCTTCTGGTGTGCCTTGTGCAATAATTTCTCCTCCAAATTTTCCAGCTTTTGGTCCTACTTCAATTAAGAGATCACTTTCTTTCATTACCAAGTCATCATGTTCAACAACTATGACGGTATTTTGTGAGTCTCTGAGATTTTTAAGAATGGCTATTAATTTACTTCTGTCTTTTGGGTGAAGACCTGCAGTAGGTTCATCCAACACATAAATTATTTCAATTAAATCACTTCCCAGTTCACGAGCTAATTTTATTCTTTGGGCTTCACCACCAGAAAGAGTATCCAGTCCTCGATTAAGATGCAAGTATCCAACTCCCACATCAATTAAAGCTTGGGAACTGGCAACAATTCTATCAACAACTGCTTGAACATGTGGTGCATTTATTTCTTTAATTTCTGTTATTAAATTTGTAATTGGTAAATTTGAGAAGTAACCAATATTTTTGGAGTTTATTGTTGATTCCAGAGCTTTCTCATTTAATCTTGCGCCATTGCAAGCAGAGCAAGTTTTCATTGTTCTGTATGCTCCATCAGTTTTTTCCTTGGTTTCAGAAACTCCTCTTTCATCTTTAGTTCTTTTAATTAAATGTGGAACAATACCTTCCCAGCTATACGATTGAACAAAACCTTGCTCTGCATTTTTAAGTTTTATTTGAGGAGAATACAGGAGTAAGTCTAATTCTACTTTTGAAAGATCACGAACTGGAATATCAAAGTTTATTTTGCCAGTAGTTTTAAGAATGCTCATATATCTGCCATTTGGTTTGTAGACACTATTTCTTATTGCTCCTTCATTTAAAGATTTTTCAAAATCAACTAAAACATGGATATCAACATCAACTTCTATTCCAAGTCCACGACACACTTTGCATGCACCTTTGGGATTATTGAAAGAAAAATAACCTGCATCTAGTTGTTTGGAACCAGCTCTTGAAAAAAGCAGTCTTAAATATGTATATATTTCAGTAGCAGTTCCAACAGTTGATCTAGTACTTGCACCAAGGCGAGCTTGGTCAATAAGTATTGTTGGTGAGATACCTTTTATCTCGTCCACTTCAGGTCTTTGAGTTCGCTTCATTAATCTTGCTGCAATAGTACTAATTGATTCCAGAAAT
Source organism: uncultured Gammaproteobacteria bacterium (assembly GCA_964502815.1). Taxonomy (GTDB): domain Bacteria; phylum Patescibacteriota; class Microgenomatia; order UBA8517; family UBA8517; genus JBBTWO01. The sequence goes on from CAZCXV010000017.1 coordinate 7,881, forward strand.
TGTCTTTGACCTTCAGAATAAATAATGTCTCGAGCAATTGTAGATTTTCCCGATCCAGAAACCCCAATTAGGGTTGTTATTTTGTTACGAGGAATAGTAAGAGAGACGTTCTTTAAGTTATGTTCTCTAGCACCACTTATTTTTATATCCATGATATGTGAATATTATAGTCCTTAACCTTGAGCACAATCAAAGATCAATTGTTTTGACAATAGCATGGGTGTAAAATATGCTTGCCTGGTGATTTATAGGCTATCACTAGGCTTATTTTTGTAAGATGAAGTTTGTTAAAGACATTTCCGAATATAGTTCAAAATCAGAGAGAATTGAAGGCTGGAGGCCGCTAACTACTGCTGGCTTGAATATCCCAAATCCAGTCAAGGTGGTTACCCACGAAGGATTTCTTTTCTTTAAAGAGCATGGGGTTACCGGTGAACTTAAAGAAGAGGTTTTGAATGCATACCGAGAGATAGGAGAAAGAAATCCTGGCCGTGGAGTTTATGCAGGCCGTGGTTACTATGTTCCAAATCTTCAATCTCCGCCCGGCCCCAGATCAGCATCCGTTAGAAGTGAATCAGTAATTTTGGAAGAAGTACAAAAATTATTTGAATTTGCAATCAATAGTAAATTTGATATTCCAGGAGCAGAAATAAATCTAATCATGCATCCGTTTATCAATCCAGTTCTTCCAATGTCTGGAGGTTGTATTACCCCTTCTGGAAGACACAAAGATGAATTAATCGTTGAAGCAATTTATGGAAACGATGAAGGAGTGCAAAGCTTTTATCATGACACTTTCTATGTTGATGTAAATAAAATGGTGATCCTTAAAAAAGATATTCAAAAGAAGCCAGAGTGTCTTCAAGCAACCGAAGATTTCAAATACGAAACTATCAAAGTACCGGCCAAATACCAAGAAGAACAATGTATTAGTGATTTTACTGTTTTGACTGTTGCTAGAGAATTTAAGAAGGTGTTGGATAAATATGGACCGAAAAGGGTTGAGTTTGCCGTTCAAGAAGATGGAGTTTTCTTTAGAGACTGCACTCCATTCGAATTTCCAAAGGAAGACAAATCAACATTCATCGACACAAAAGGAACAGTGTTAAGAGTTAGCTCTGTTACCGATTTAGTTAAATTAAACAAAAATGGCTATGTAGTCTTCATAGATCCAAGCGTTATTCAAAAAAGAAATATGGATTTATTGACTTCTATTGCTCTTAGTGTCGAAAAGAAAATTATAGTTTTGTATCCTGGAACTGCCACAACCGCACATGCAGTCACAATCCTTCGAGAAAAGGGACATCACGTTGTTTATGTCGGAAATCAAACTTTCAAAACCGGAGAGAAAGTTTTTGTTTCCAAAAAAGGTGGGGAGCTAGTTGTTGAAAAATTGGAAGACTCTATCTATGTTATTTCTGAAGAGAATTTCAAAGCAACAAGAAATAATATGATTGGTGGAAAATCAGCTAGAATAATCGAATTGCAAAATAAAGGATTTAAAGTTCCAAGATATTTCATAATCACAACTGATACATTTGAAGCCTTTATTGAAGATAATGATCTGGAAAAAGAGATTGAGTTGCTTTCTGGAGAAAAAAATAGAGACAAAATAAAACCACTTGCACAGAAATTGAGAGAAAAAGTTTTGAATGGAAAAGTAAGTCGAGAAGTTGAAGACAGTATTTTGCAGGCATTTAATAAGCTTCATTCTAATGAAGTTGCTGTTAGATCATCAGCAAACGTGGAAGACAGTAAAACTGCCTCTTTCGCAGGCCAATTTGAAACTTTCTTGGCAGTTACAAAAGACAATCTTATTGAAGCAGTTAAAAAATGCTGGGCATCAAGTTATGGAGATTCTGTTATCGCATATGCTTCTTCCCATGGTGTCCCAACTTCCTCAATTAAAATGGCAGTTTTAGTAATGGAGATGTTACAACCAAAAAGTGCTGGAGTAATATTTACAAAAGATGTTTTAGATAATGACACCAATAAAATTATTGTGGAAGCTGCTGAAGGACTGGGAGAGCAAGTTGTTGATGGAACAGTTGAGCCAAATAGGGTTATTTTAGACAAAGCATCAGGAAATATACTGTCCAGAACTGGAAATGGAGTTTTGTCTGAAGAAGATATAAAAGAATTATTTAACCAATCTATGAAAATAGAAAAATTGTATAAATCTCCTCAAGATATAGAATTTGCTTTTACTAAAGAAGGTTTCTTTGTTCTTCAAACTAGACCAATTACTGTTTAGTTTAATCCTTAATTTTATCAATAAAGCTCAAGTATTTGTCTACTTCTAAAGCCGGTACTGATCCTAGAGCTCTTAACTTTTCAATTAATTTTAGTAAAAAGAAAGCTAAAATAGGTTCGTTCTCTTGAACCAGAATTGCTTTATCATTTATTACTTTTATTCCTTGATCTAAACATAAGACAATTGTCAATTCTGATTCTGCCTTAAGATTTTTATATAAACTTTTAGCTTTGTTACTTTTGGTTAAGATTCCACCAATAACTTCAAAAAGATCTTTTTTGTCAGTACCTAAAATATGGGTAAAACTTGCTGAGGTTCTTTTAAGATTCTTGACACTATTTAATTTTTTTATTGCATAATCAAAATTTTCTTTTGTTAAATCTGGTTTTACTTCAAAAACTGCATAAACGCCTTCTGCAGGTATATAAACAACATTTTCTCCCCTAAATATAAATGGTGTAAAGTGTCTATCATAAATAATGATATCTATTTGTTCACTAATATTTCCTTCGTGGTCCACTACAAATCCACTGTCAACTTTATATCTTTCAGGAAGATAACTTCTTAATAATCCAATCCAGTTTAATTCAGTTTCTGACCCTTTGGCAGTTGGATGATAAATCTCATCTATTTTGCTAGACAATTTTAACCTCATCTCTTCGTCAAGAGCAGAAAAAAGTTTTTGAATGTTGATTTTTTTTGCCATGTTAAATATTACCAATATACTTGGCCCCAAGTTAATGGAAGAGCTTTTTGTGCAAGACTAATTACTCTATCTTTCTCCGTTTGATTTAATAAATCTGAAAGTATATTTGATGTGTTCGCTGGATCAGTGAGGCGTGCATTTAATGGATTTCCTATGTTTTTAGCTAATTCACTGAATATATGTGCAACATTTTTTTCTAAACTATCAATATCTTTAGCTTTATTGTATAAAATATTATTGACTATAAGATATTCCAAATAAATTGATGGAAAATCCAAATGGTTTAATTCTCTCCATATTTTCATTAACTTTATCTCATTGGTTCTACCCGATTGAAAAATATCTGTAATATGTCTTTGAATGTTCGTTTTTTGCCAAGTATTCTTTTTAGATAACCAGATACTATGGTCAGATGTATTTCCTGGCTGTTTCGTGGCAGGGGTAATATCAACTTCTAAGTTATCCAAGGTAACTCTACAAGATACGTTTTGCATTCGCACATTTTTATAGCCATGATCTTTTAAATACTGATAAAGCTGATGAAACGTAAACTCCAAACCTCCCATGTTTTGGTTACATCCATTGATAAGTGAAACCATATAATCTACATCAGACGCAATTGAAATTGCTGTACCTTTTTTTCTTGATCCTGAATCAATAATGTTTAAATAACATTGTCCAGCCCACTCGACAAGTGTATTTTTAAGTCGAGAGATCGAGTTTGAGTAATTTGCAACATCCCTTGCTTGATATTTCTGTAGTATTTCTTCTAGATAAGGATTTGACATAAATAATTTTAAAATTTGTATATTTTACCACTTTAAAACTATAAATTGATTTAAATAGTTGATATACATTTAGTTTCAAATAGAATATAAAAAGTGTTCAATTTCCACTTGTTGGCTCTGGAGTTCCAGGAGTTGAGGTGGGTGCAAAAGTTGGAGTTTCAGTTGGATTTGGTGTTGGAACAGGTGTTTGGGTTGGTGTTGCACTAGCTGTTGGAATTGGTACTGGTGTTGTAGGAAGTACTTCTAAATCTTGAACATCACTCACGATAAGTAACTTTTGTTTTGCGTTGTAACTTCCTGTTGCAAGTATTCTTCTTCCAACAAGTGTTGTTAGATTTAAATTTGCGGGAACTTGTAATGTTACTGCTTCATCAGAGGAACCAAGAAGGAAGAATTTGACTGGAATTGTGTTTGTTTTCTTGAGAGTTCCTTTGATTGCAGTTTCTTTCCATTCCTGTGGGATTGGTGTTGGACTTTGGTTAACTTGGTTTCCACTCACCTTGATCCAAGGAAAAGCAAAAGGAAAGACTACTCCACCTAATCCAAAAGCAAGTGAGAAAGCTATTAAAGCTACACCAAATACTGTAACTGGTTTTGCTTTAAATTTAAGTTCTACTCCCTCATTTGCCATTATTCTTTTCCACCAGTATTTAATGTAGATAAGAGGGTTGGCAATTTTAAAATTAAATAAATCTGGTGGATTTGTTGTATTTACTCTTGGATCTTGACTTACATTAACTTGAATTGGAGGAATCTTTGTTGGATCTTCTTTTGAAAAGAATCTTCCATGTTCATCTCTCACTTGTTTTTTGGCAATATTACTTCTTGTCTCATCAACACCATCTTGAGAATTATTTTGGTTGTTGTCCATGGCAGTAATTAAGTTTAATGCCAAGTATTAGGAATAATCAATATTAAAGTTTTCTGTTATATTCTCTGACTGCTTCTTTCAACTGACCAAGAGTGATTATCTCCCCATTGTTAGGTGTAGGCATAAATCCAGCTTGGATAAAGAAATTGTGGGATTCAAGCCAATCTGCATGACGTATTTTCTCATTTTGACAATGATTTCCAATGGCACAAGTCCTACAAATGTCATCTGGTTTACCAAAAACAATTCTGACAGGGTAATCATCAGGTAACTCCATAAATCTCTTTGCAACTTCTGTATTTTTATCTAAAAATCTCTGGGCTTCCTCTTCTGTATCTCCTATTAAGTCCATTCTATATTCTGGATTTTTATTCTTCCTTGCCATAATCACCATACTCTCAGCATATTTCCCTGGTTCAGTTTTCCAACACACAAGAGAAACTAACCGTGGCAAATGATGACCACGAATTTCCAAAGGCATACCAAGTAAGTTAGATTCTATTGTCATGAGGGATTATTCTTGCTCTTTGTTTGTACCAAGAACTCTTGATTTGAATTCTCTTGATCTTTCAAAATGTGTTTCAAAAGCAGAATCTACTTCTGGTTCGGGTACATCAACTGGTAAGCCACGAAGATTGTTTAATTCTTCAGAAAGATAATTATGCAAAAACTCTTGTTGAGCTTCTCCTAATCCAAACTCTTTAGCCAATCTAGGTAATTCTGCCAATTTCCACTCCACATGTAAAATTAATACATGAATGTCTGAATGAGCTGTTCTGTGTTCGGTGTCTTGATCTGTCATACTTTGCCTATAGTATAACTCGTTAATCTCAAGAAATCTAATAATTGTTTCTCTTGTGCTGCAAAGCACAAGATTCCTTCTGTTCCCGCCCTACTTTGTTACGAAACATGCAAAAAAGGAAAAAGCGAGCAAAGACAAATTGTAAACAAAAACTAACTTTTGGAGAGCTTTTTCCGCCATCTAAGCAGTGGCGAGAATTATCTTTGTAGTAAGTAAATGAGCCACTGCGCTGTGTGAACTAGGTGCGAAGAGGTGCTATAAAACAATCCAGCCTTCCCTAAGGCTGGATACCACAAGTATGCAAACGAGCGGTTGGACGCTGTACAAACATAGAGAGTAAAGGCGGGGGCAGAAAACAGGAAACCCCACAGTAGCGAGCCTGGAAAGTAAGTCAAGGCTGTGTTGAGGTGAGCAGCGAGGCTGACTAGCCTCAAATGTCTACATTTTGTGCTGCGAACCGGGGAAGATACTGTACCAAGAACCTAGACAAAGTTGGACATTGGCAAGGCTCCCCCAAGGGAGCCCTAGCGAGCGAAATCGGGGTCGCCTTTCCCTTCCCTTTGGGAGAGCTGATAATGTGTATAATCCCTGCCTACATTTCACGTGAAATGTGACGGTACCGTCACGGTCAACCGTCATACCGTCAACGGTAGATTTAGCTTCATTTGACGGTACTTTCCAAGTACCTTACGGTGAACCGTAAAAGGGGTTGGCTGACAAGTCAAACCCTGACATACAAGTCCGCTGACAAGAGGACTTTACAGATATCCCCTTTACCTTTTGGTTCCCTTCTTCCCCTTTCTCCCCAGTAAGTATGCGAAGGCAAAGCCTGAGCACAAGGTTAGTCGAATCCGAAGCGTTAGCGGAGGATGAGACGCACCGGAGAGTTCGGCAAGCCGACTGCAAGGAGGCGCAGCCGCAACGACACGCAGAAGAGATTTGCCTCAATTCATTTCCCCTTTAACCCCTTTTCTTGAGGCAAATACAGATTAGTAGGTGGCGATAAAATAAGTTCGAGCGATTTGATAGACATGCTCACAGCTTCCTTATTCCCTAAAGATTTGATAGAATACGTGTTGTATGGCAAAAAAGGGAGCAAGAG
>CAZCXV010000018.1:0-14002 GCA_964502815.1 uncultured Gammaproteobacteria bacterium
CTATCAATCGGAGACTTATAGTTTGTAATATTAGTTAGTTATCTAGGGAAGACCCATACTTAATAGTGGACCAAGGTATAAAGAAACTGGATGGGGATTCTATGACAAACTTCCTGGATATAAAAGAATTGGAATATCAGCAAAACACTATGGTGAAGGTGGAGATGCTCCTGTTTGGCAAAAGATACTTGATTAATTATGTTTAAAAATATTTCCACTGTTTTAATTTGGTCAGAAGATTTTAGAAAATTAGCTGATTGGTACAAAGAAGTATTTGATTTTAAAGTTATTGAAGAATTAGATCATCCTCAAGATACTGGAGTACTTTTTAGGGTTGGTAATGTTAATCTCTGGATTGGCCAGCACTCTGAAGTAAAAGGAAAAAACCAAGATATTAATAGGCACATGTTTAACATTGATGTGGATTCAGTTACTGAAGCGACAGAATATTTAAAATCAAAAGGAGTTAAATTCTTAGCAGAACCATTTAAAGCTCCAACTTTTGATAAGTACTTTGCCACTTTTTATGATTTAGATAATAATTTAGTTCAATTGATTGGAAATAAATAATATGGATTTAAAAAAGAAGGCAGCATTAGTTACAGGAGGAAGCAGTGGAATTGGGCAATCTATTTCTATTGAGTTGGAAAAAGCAGGTGCAAAAGTCATTTTTACATACAATTCCAACGAAGAAGGCGCAGAAGAGACATTAAAACAACTTGGCAAAAATGGATCAAAGTTTAAGGTGGATATGCATAGTGAAGAAGAAATTGAAAAACTTTTTGATTTTATCAAAGAAAAGTACGGCAAACTTGATGTTCTGGTAAATAATCATGGAATTAATAAACCAAGAGGGTTGTTTAAAGTAGATGGTTGGAAAGAAATATTCCAAGTAGATTTATTTTCTGTAGTTTCTGTTACTGGTAAGGCAGTTGAATTAATGAAAGATGGTGGAAAGATTCTAAATATAACTTCTATCTATGGTGATGGAAAAGCTTGCTACAAAGGGATAGCATCATATGGTGCAGCAAAAGCAGCCCTAAACCATTACACTCAAATGCTTGCAAAAAATCTTGCTCCAAAAATCTTAGTAAATGCACTTGCACCAGGATACGTTAGAACTCCACTATGGGGACAAAAAACTGATGAAGAATTTACGGAAAGTGGAATGGAACAACTAATTGAAAGAATGATTAAGCCAGGGGAGATTGCTCACATGGCAAAGGCGATTGTTGAAAATGATGCTATGACAGGTGAAATTGTAATAGTGGATGGAGGGTTATCTTTAAAAACAGTATGAAAACAATATTAGTAGATGCAGTAGATACATTTGTAATTGAAGGAGAAGGTGTATATGAGCCAATGCATAAACTACTGGAAAAGTATCCCAACAGAAAAATAATCTTGACTAATGCAAATGATGAACAAATGGAACCATTTGGGTTAGTTAATCTTCCTTATGAAATGTTTACCATGAAACATAATCCTGATAAAGTTGACCCTATTTATTTTCAAACATTTTTAAAACAATATAACCTAAAGCCAGAAAAAGTAATTTACTTTGAACACAATCCAAAAGCTGTAGAATCTGCACAATCAGTTGGAATAACTTCATATCACTATGACTCTGAAAAGAAAGATTTGTTTGCCTTAAAAAAGTTTTTAGATGAAAACCTGAAAGATAATGAAAATAAATAAACCTTCATCAAAACAACCAATTCCTAAAAATGCCAAGAAAGTTTTTGGAGGTATCATTTTTGATGTATATCAATGGCAACAAAAATTGTTTAATGGAAAATTTACTACTTTTGAAAAATTAAGAAGACCAGATACTGTAATTATTATTGCCATAACAGATGACAAGAAAATAATTCTTGTTGATGAGCAACAACCAGGGAAAGCATTCTTTGTTGGTAATCCTGGAGGTAGAGTTGACGAAGGAGAAGATGTAATCAAAGCTGCAGAAAGAGAGCTTCTTGAAGAAACAGGATATAAAGCAAAAGAAATCAAATTATGGTTTGCTACAAATCCTCATATGAAGATTGACTGGACTATTTACTTTTTAATTGCAAAAGATTGCAAAAAAGTGGCCGATATGCATTTAGATGGTGGAGAAAAGATTAAATTAAAGTTCGTGACCTTTGATAAATTTATAGATTTTGGAGCAGACGGCAAACTGGAAGGAAGAGAGATGCAAATTGAATTCCTTCAAGCAAAATTAGATGAAAAGAAAATGATTAAATTGAAAAAATTGTTTTTAGGATAAAAATATGAGTCATATAAAAATTGTTGTATTTGTCCCAAAATCTCACACTGATATTGTTAGGAAGGCTATGGGAGATGCTGGAGCTGGCAGAATAGGATTATATAGCCATTGTTCTTCATCTGTTGATAGTATTGGAAGATATATTCCCATGGAAGGAGCCAATCCAACGCTCGGAAAGGTTGGAGAGTATGAAGAAGTTGTTGAAGAAAGAATAGAAGCTGTTTGTGAAAGAAATAGAGCAAAAGAAGTAATAGCTGCAATTAGGAAAGTTCATCCATATGAAGAAGTAGCTTTTGATATATACCCATTAATTTTAGAGGAAGAATTATGAACATATTTGAAATCTACAAAAATTTTAGGATACCCCCAAATCTTCAAGAGCATATGATTAGAGTTTTTGGAGTAATATATTTTGCTGAAGAACATTGGACTGGCGAAAAGGTTGATTGGAATTTAGTCAAAAAGATTGCTCTACTTCACGATATGGGAAATATAATCAAATTTAATTTAGATGCACACCCTGAGTTTTTAGGCTCAGAGAAGTCGAACATTGAACATTGGAAAAATGTTCGAGAGGAAACAATTCAAAAGTACGGTTTAGATGAAGAAGAAGCCACCAAAAAGATGCTTCAAGAAGTAGGTATCGATGAAAACGCAATAAAGATTATAGAGGATAAAGCTTTTGGAAATTCAGTAGGTGTCAAAGACTCTACAGATTGGCATTTAAAACTCCTGTACTATGCTGATTTAAGAACACTTCCTTTTGGTGTTGGTACTTTGGATGAAAGATTGGCTGATGTTAGAGGAAGAATGCCAAAATATACTTCTAGACCAGATTTTGAGGATTTAGTTTCTGCGTGTCGTGATATTGAAAAACAGATTCAAGAAAACTTAGATATTCCTGTTCTTAAAATAATTGATGAAAATACAAAATTTGACCAAAATATTTTAAATACTTTCCAAATATAATCAAATAAAATATGAATAAATTTGCAATATTTGCTGGAGCAAGAACTGGAAGTACTTCACTTGCAAAAGTGTTGTCAGAATCTCCTGATGTAAAAATGGAGATTGAGCCTTTTCATGAAGGTTTTTCCAAGTGGAATCCAAAGGAGAAAAATTACAGCGAATTAATTAAGGATCCTCAAACTATGAACAGTGCTTTAGATGAGCTATTTTCAAAATATACAGCGATAAAAGTACTAACCTACCAATTCCCAGAAGAGATTTATTACACTATGCTTGGACGGAAAGACTTGAAGATTCTGTTTCTTAGAAGAAAATATGTTGCTCAGGAAGCTCTTTCAGGACTTATTGCTGAACAAACTTCCCAATATCACAAACAAGATAATCAAGAAATTTATAAATACTTAAAGCCAATTGACTTGGATAATATGCAAAAGATGATTGATTATATAACTGACATGAATAGTAAATATGAAAGTTTTCTTGAGAAAAACAGAAAAGGAGAATATTTGCCCTTGTATTACGAGGACTTGTATTCAGAAGATTTAGAACAGAATACCAAAAATTTACAAAAAATATGCGACTTTCTTGGAATTTCCCTTCCACCCAAAGAAGCAATCAAAAAACACATGCTTCCTTCTGAAGCCAAAATTAACTATACAAATATTTACAAGAATGTTCCTAACTTTAAAGAAATAGAAAAGAGATTTGGAGGAAGAATCTTTATGGCAAAACCGATCCCAAGAGCAGTAGGTATTGTAATTAATGATAGTAAAGTTCTTCTGATGTGGAGGAAAAAAGACGGACATGAATATTATGTTTTTCCAGGAGGTGGAAAGGAAGAAAATGAAACAATTGAAGAGGCAGTAGTTAGAGAAACAAAAGAGGAAGCCTCAATGGAAGTTAAAATTGAAAAACTACTTTACACACATAATTTAATTGATAGTGGTAACCAGTATTTTTACCTTTGTTCATATATTTCAGGAGAGCCAGAACTTGGAGATGCTAATGAAAAACAAGGACAAAACGAAAATGATCAGTACAAACCAATGTGGGTTGAAATAAATAAGCTACCAAACTTACTGGTGTATCCTTTGGAAATAAGAGATTGGCTAATTGAAGACTTTAAAACCAACTTTCAAAATACTCCCAGAGAACAAACATTCAAAGTTTCAGAATTAAGGCAAAAATTATGAAAATTATAAAATTAAAACTTAAAGAATTTTGGGGCAACAAAAGCCTTAAGTATTCCGTACTGAGGATAATGGTTATCACATTCGTATTTTTATCTTTAATTGTTTTTGTGAATGAAACTATAAGAAATATGCGAAATCGTGCTTGGGAAAGTAAAAGACAAACAGATGAGCGAATCAGTGAACTTACAGCTGAGAAACATGAATATGTTAAACCAAACATGTTAGTTAAAGATGGACGATATGTTCATCCAATTTTAAAGTTCTCACTTCCTGAGTCATACTCCAATGAAACTCAAGACCAACATTATTATGGAAAGCGCATTGAAATTGGTTGGCCAACTAAAGATATTCAAATTACAGTTGGATATTTCTATGGTGAAGATGGAGAACTTCTAGAAACCCAAGATGTTATAAAGGCTCATTTCAGAGAAGAAACTAAGATGTCAAAAACAAATTCGTTCTACAAAACAGGTGTGAAGGAGAATAAGGAGCTATCCAATTTTGAATTTTCGGGTTATTCAGCAGTAAGGCTGGATATGACACAAGACGATTTAGTGGTGAAACATTTCAAACCATATAGCGTAACAGCAATTCAGAAAGGGCCACTTGTTTACGAATTACATGCAAAATCTAAAGAAGATTTGGACAAATTATTAACTGATTTCCAATTCACAGACGATTCTGTCCCAAGCCCTAGCGACATTATTGGAGAGTTGCCAAAAATAGAAACTAAAAATGAAGCATTACTATTTTTTCCACTTCAAAATGGAAAAATTAAATCCACCTTACCGACAATAAGTGGAAAAATCAGACAAGGAAAGACAGAATATATTGAGTCTTCTTTTGAACTTGCAGAACCATCTCCAGGAAATTCGGGAAAGGGATTTTTCTTAAGATATTTGAAACCAGGAAGACTTAAAAATGTCGAATTTACATTAGATGGTAAAAAAGTAAATGACGTTTTTGGATTTGCTCAGTATCCGTTTATTAAGTGTGAAGAAGTTCATCGCGATCAAAGATGGAGTGACTATCATTTTGATAGTAATTTACTACTGCACCAATTTTTAGGTTTCTATGGAGGCTCAGTAGCAACAGAACCATTTGTTACAAAAGCAGAATGCTTAACAAGAAAAGCAGACCAATTACCCCCGGTTTTGTTTTACTTTAAACCAAGTCAGCCTCTTGCCAAAGGAAATCACACTCTACAAGTAACTTTTGAAAACGGAGAAAAACAAGAACTTAAATTTGAAGTTGATCCTGGCCTAACTATAGCAAAACAGGATTTACCAGAAAAAATAGAACTATACGGTGATGCTTGCATGAGTGGCTCATATTACGACAGAAATTTCTTAGGGGTTCCAACTTCCAAATATGACAATCTCAATCTTTTCTATAAACTTTCATTTCCACAATCAGACTCTGAAAAAGGAAATACTTCAAGCCGAGTAGTCCAGCTTCACATTGAAGGAAGAATTTTTGATTTACAGTTTTCTCAAAAGTCACTGACTAATTTTATTGAAGAAAAACATGACATTTATTTGCCACTTAATAATCTGTATTTTCCAAATGGTACAAAAGCTAATATTTGGGTACAAGGTAAGTATTCAAAATATTTTGAAGTCTTTCCTGTGGACATAACGGGAAGAACTTATCAGAAAACAATACCTTGGGATATAAGCGGATGGTCTTGGTGTGATGGGTAATTATTCTTAATGGCTGATAAAATTATAAACAGTACCAAAATATAGAGATTAGTTGTACACCCTCAGATAAAATCTTGTTTAAGATAGAGATGAACTATCACCAGAGAATTTTACTTTTGTTCTCAAATGATCAACAAGTTGAAGTTGCAAATTAAGTTCGGTTTCACCTTGATCTTTCTCAAGTGTTCTTCTATATTTTAGAATATCACGATATATTATTGCTGTTTCCATAGTTCTCACTGAATCCTCTCTGTTTAAACTATTTAAACTTTGATTAAACGGCTCATTACCTACTTCCAACAATAGTCTCATGTTCCCCATCTTAGTAAAAGCTTGCCAAACTTGAACATCTGTGGAATGCCACAAGGAATATTGTTCGATATATTTATTCATATCAACCGGTTGGTCAGAAAGCTGTTGAATTTTCAGATATTCAATCACTCTAAAAATAGCAGGCATTTCAGTACCTGAAACACCTCCAATTACTTGATCTGCAAGATGAATTGATTGCACTAAAGCATTAGATATCTCACCTTTTGTAATTTTTTGAAGAGCCAACTCTGAAGCTTCTTTTTGATCAGACTTTAATGCCTCAAATGCTCCATATACAATTTCCCAAATTTCTTGTGATCTTTGTTCATTTGGTTCTCTGTCAGTCATGGTGGCGAATTATACCATTAATTATTCTCTTTTTGATGGTTTTTGACTAATTTGTAAGTTGTATAATTAGAAATGCCTGAAACTCCAGATTTAAAATATTACACTCCAGATGGAAAAGTAGAACCCGAATATGTGGATCCTGATTTTTGGTTAAGTGGAAGATATAAAAGCTTTTCAACTGATACTGCTCAATTTTTTCCGATTGGTGAAAAGTTTGTACAATGGTTATACAACTTGGATCCTAATGACACATATGGACTTGGTCAAGAAATGGTAAATATTACTGGAATTCCCAAAAATCCGAGTGATATGGACTATTTAATTAGATCTCATAGACCAAGAGAGATCATGCGCGGTATGAAAGGAACAATCCAATGGGCATCTAATCTCGATCCATCCGATTCGAGATATCTAAGTCCGGAAGCTAGAGAACAACTTGTTAATTTTGCTGTTCAATTTCCCTTTTTATTGGATAGATTGAAACAAGAAGCACAGATTGATTTTACTTGGGGAGGAGAACCAATGTTAGTGGAAGATTTAAAAAGTTACGGATTATTACCTGGTAAGGAATTCAAATACTGGGAGACATATTTCCCGACCATTGTTGATCATATGTATCAAAACATAGAAAAGGATGATGAAGGTAAAGTTGTTAGCTACGAAATAAGATCTGTTAATCCAAAATTAATAGAACTTCAAAAAGAAAAAGAAAGATTGAATTTGTAAATCGGGGACTTAAGTTCATTCCAGAATGCTTGTCACGTTTAGGCACATTAAAGAGCATTCTTCATTTAAGTCCATAAATGTGCCACTAATCCTTAGTTTTCATACACAACATCTATATTGCATTTCACATCCTGTGTATTAAATTGAAAGTATACACGGGGATATTTAAATTTTTTCGCGTTTCATTTTTGTATTAGGGAATAAATACTTTGTTCTCGCAGGCAGCAGCGGGAGGCGAGGGCCGAAGGACCGAGCCGGAGCAAAGCGAAGACGCCGCAGGCGGGGAGTTGCAGTTCGCGTCAGCGGTGTTGCATACGAACATTTTTCGTAGCGCTCACAATCTGGGATTTCGTCCAGTTGAGAGTGGCGGGATCGCGGCCGCCACACGCCAAAAAGACCGAATCAAAGCCTTTTTCGTAACTTACTTTTAATTGACGGTTAATAGAAAGAAAGAACAAAAATAAAACGCTCAAAATTTAAATATGTTTGTTCTTGCGAACAAACGAAGAAAGAGAATATGAAATATATAGCTTACTGTAGAAAATCTACTGATGAAAAAGATAAACAGGTTCTATCAATTGATCAACAGATTGCAGAACTCAAGGAGTTTGCTCAAAAAGTCGGAATCCAAATTTCAGAATTTATAATAGAGGCAAAAACTGCAAAAATTCCTGGCAGACTTCAGTTTCAGACAATGATCAATAAACTAGAAAATGGTGAGGCAGATGGGATATTAAGCTGGCACCCAGACCGTCTAGCCAGAAATTCTATTGATGGAGGACAGATTATTTACTTATTAGATACTGGGAAAATAAGGGATCTTAAATTTGCTTCCTTCTCATTTGAAAACTCTCCTCAAGGAAAATTCGTCTTAAATATTGCTTTTGGACAATCTAAATATTATGTCGACAACTTAAGTGAAAATGTAAAGCGTGGTATGAAGCACAAAGTTAGGCTGGGTATTTGGCCTGTTCAAGCTCCAATTGGTTATATAAATGACAAAGAAACCAAATCTATAAAAGTGGATCCTGAAAAAGCAGCGATTGTCAAAAAGTCATTTGAAGTCTTTTCACAAGGAGATGTTTCATTTACTTCCATATCAAGGTATCTCTTTACTGGAGGAATTAGAAAAAGTAGTAATAAAATTATTTCTCCAGACAGAGTTAAAAAGATGCTGTCTAATCAATTCTATTTAGGTGTTATGAATTTTAAAGGTGAGAAGCATTTAGGCATACATGAAACATTTATATCAAAAGAACTTTTTGAAGCAGTCCAAAAGCAAATTGAAAGATTTGAAAAGCCAAGAAGTGGTGAGAAAGAACGACTTCCCTACATGGGATTACTTCGCTGTGGTGGATGCAATGGTGTTATTACTGGCGAGCGTCAACATAGAACTTACAAAACCACTGGGAGAGAAATAACCCATCTTTATTATCGCTGTACCAGAAAACACGGGAAGTGTACTGAACCCTACATCACCCAAGAAGAATTGGATCAAAAATTGCGTGATGTAATTTGGGATGTAGCAATCCCCACTTCTTGGCAGGAGACATGGCTAAAACTCCTTGAGCGAGATAAACAAAAAGAGGGAATTAATAAAGAAGAAAATATAAAACAAACTCAAGGAGAAATGCAATCTGTTGAGAGGAAACTAAGCACCTTACTTGATACTTATTTAGAAGGAATTATTGATGAAAAGTCTTACAAATCTAAGAAAAATGAACTCTTCGATTTGAGGCTAGGATTAGAAGACAAACTACAAAAACTTAATAACGGCATTAGTCCGCTCGAATGCAAGGAAGAGTTCATAAAACGTGTCTTTCAGGCACAAAAAACCGCGTCTGAAAAAAATAATCACAAAGAACTGTCGTCCTTTGTGAGAGATGCCTGCTCGAACGTCTTTCTTGTTAATCGTCATCTCCTTCCCACCTACAAAAAGGGCTTCGATACGGTCTTTTCTCTTGGTGGCAAAACCCGACTTGCCACCCTGGGAGTAAACATGTCTGTTTGTGTGACCCCATTGGAATTCGAATCCAAGTTCTCAGAATGAGAATCTGATGTCCTAGACCACTAGACGATGGGGCCTTATGAACCTATTTTACTCTATTTGATGGTTGTCCTCAATTTCAATTTCCCATATAATTTTAGAGATGACTGAATATTATCGTGAAGAACCTTTTATTTTAGACGAAAAGGAGTTTGATTCTGGAATAGTTTTTCTTCCATTTACCGTGAAAGGAAGAGAAATTGGTGTTTTACTTAGTTTGGTAGAGAAAGCCGGAATAGTCTCCCCATTTAAAGGTCCAGTAGCCATAGTTGTAGGAATTCCTGGTCAAATAGAGACTGATGACTTAGTGGTTTTTGAGTTATTAAAAAAAATACCAATTAAAATAGTAACCCCAGGCGGTAGTGGCAAGGAAATTGAATGGAATGATCCAGACCTTCTTTATACACCCGTTAATGAGCAAAATCCTCAAGGAGGGACTATTATCTTGATCTCAGGAGAATATAGAAAATAGCCCCCTTACCCCCTCCTTACATTTCACGGATCCCTTTCTTATCCTAAAAGAGCACACTACAACTAGTAAGCTGTAATTTAATTGAGAAACATTAAATTTGCGGCGGTGGATAGAGAAATTCAGAAGGTCGTTTTTAAAGCGCGAGGGGCAAGCGGTTTAGGATGGCCTTCTGGTGTTTTTGTTAGAAAATGGTAAGAGAATATTGACACTACATAGGGTAATGGTAAAATACTTTTTAGTTAATAAAAACATACCTCAAAGACAAGATTAAAGACCCTCTCTAAAAGACAATCTTTACCTAAAAATCTCGAGGTATTTGTATTTAAAGAGGTAAAGAAAGGAGAGGGCGATTTTTTTGAAAATTACTGATTTCTAAAAAAATGAACCAAGATTCTAAAAAATTACAATTGACTCAGGAAGGCTTTGATTCCCTTAAAAAGGAACTGGAAGAGCTGGTAAGTGTTAAGCGGCCGAAATTAGTTGACAGGCTATCGTATGCCAGGAGCCAAGGCGACTTGTCCGAAAATTCTGACTACACCAATGCCAAGGAAGAATTGGAGTTTCTGGATGGCAGAATCGATGAATTGACCTATGTTATTGAAAATGCAATTATTGCCAAAAACAGCACTGCTAAAAGCTCCCTTATTGATATGGGAGATAAAGTAACTGTTAAGGTAAATGGTGGCAAACAGGAATATAAAATAGTTGGCGAGTGGGAAGCAAACCCAATGGAGAAAAAGATTTCGGCAACTTCACCCTTGGGACAAGCACTTGTTGGTAAAAAAGTTGGAGAAAAAGTTTCTGTTGAAGCCCCTGCAGGAACAGTGCACTACGAAATCGTAGCTATTGGCTAAGATTTGGCCAAGCTTTGCTTACGAAATCGTAGCTATTGGCTAACATCTTCTTGTATAATTGCTTCAAATGGCAACAAGATTTGAAGAAATGCAAAAATCAAGATTGGAAAAGCTTGCCAAACTTAAAGAACTTGGAATTAATCCATATCCCTCAAAACCAGTCAAAAAGCCCCAAGCCATTTCCCTTGCCATGGAAGAAGAGATAGAAAGTCAGGTAGTTATTGCTGGCAGAATAACTAGGTGGCGGGAACACGGCAATTCAATTTTTGCAGATTTGAAAGATGAATCTGGAAAATTCCAGATTTTTTTGCAGAAAAAAAATCTTGGAAATCAATTCAAGCTGACAAAACTTTTTGATGTAGGAGACTTTCTTCTAGTCTTAGGAAAAATTTTTAAAACCCAGGCAGGTGAGATAACTGTTGATGTTGAAAGCTTTCAGTTTTTGTCTAAATCCATTAGACCATTACCTGATGATTGGTATGGCTTAAAGGATACTGAAGACAGATATAGAAAAAGATATCTGGATTTATTATTTAATCCAGAAGTCAAAAAAAGATTTGACACTAGAACTAAATTAACCAGAGAGATTAGAAAATATTTAGATGGCTTGGGCTATATGGAAGTTGAAACTCCAGTCTTGCAACCTTTGTATGGTGGAGCCAATGCCAAACCATTTACAACTCACTTAAACGCCTTGGATGTGGATATGTACCTACGTATTGCCGATGAGCTTTACCTTAAAAGGTTAATTGTAGGAGGTTATGAAAAAGTGTATGAAATTTCTAAAGATTTCAGGAATGAAGGAATGGATTTAACTCATAATCCGGAATTTACGATGATTGAATGGTATGAAGCCTATGCTGACTATCACAGAATGATGGATGTCACTGAAGGTATGTTTAAGCATTTGGCCAAAGAGCTTTACGGCGAAACCGTAATGACTGTAGGAGAGAAGAAAATTGATATTGGCGACAAATGGCCAAGGGTTGAAATGACTACTGCCATCAAAAAATATTTAGACATTGATGTTTTAAATACGAGTGAAGACGAACTGGTAAAGTTTGCAAAGGGCAAAAAAATTAGCTTTGTTGGTGGAGAAACTAAGGGTCAACTGATTTACATCATCTTTGAACACTTAGTAACAGACCACTTGGTAAATCCAACTTGGATTATTGACTACCCAAAAGATGTTAGTCCTCTTTCTAAAGACCATTCAGAAAAAGAAGGTTGGGTGGAAAGATTTGAAGGCTATATCGGTGGAAAAGAAATTTGCGATGGTTGGAGTGAATTGACCGATCCGCAAGAGCAAAGGCAAAGATTTGAAGCTGATAAGAAAGCTGCCCGAAAAGACAAAGAAGAAGCCCAACAAGTTGATGAAGATTTCCTGGAAGCTATGGAATATGGTATGCCCCCTTTGGGGGGAATTGGCATAGGAATAGACAGGCTAACTATGTTTTTTACAAATACCTGGTCGATAAAAGAAGTAATTCTTTATCCTACAATGCGGCCTCTTAAATAGATATTAAAAATAATGACTCGAAAAGAAGCACTTCAATTGGTAACTGATTGGACTAAGAATCAAAACTTAGTCAAGCATATGCTTTGCGTGGAAGCTGAAATGCGAGCCTTGGCAAAACACTTTGGCGAAGATGAAGAATTATGGGGACTAGTGGGACTACTCCATGATGCCGACTATGAAATGTTTAAAAATGATCCTAAAACCCATCCATCAAAGATCTTTGAAGAACTTGAAAGTAGAAATGTTGATACCAGAATAATAGCTGCTATAAAAGCTCATGCCTGGGGACACAGCCATATTTCAAAGGAGCCAGAAAATAATCTGGAATGGTCTATCTATGCAGCAGATGAGCTATCTGGTTTTATAGTTGCTTGTGCATTGGTTACTCCCAACAAAAAGTTATTAGAGGTGACAATTGAAAAAATGAAAAAGAAATGGAGCCAGAAAAGTTTTGCCGCCGGAGTAATTAGAGCCAATAGCGAAGTTTGTGAAGAAAAACTGGGAATAAAAATGGATGATTTTATGCAGATTTGCTTAACTGCTATCCAATCAATTGCCCCAGAGCTTGGTTTGTAGCATAATACTCCTAATGATTGATATTAATTTATTAAGAGAAAAACCAGAAGAAATTAAGAAAGCTGTTATTGCTAAACAGCTTAATCCTGATATTGTAGATACTGCTTTAGAAATAGATTTAAAGTGGAGAGGGTTGTTGCGGAAAGTTGAAGAACTAAGAAAAGAAAGAAATTTACTTTCAAAAGATTATCTGCCTGAGAATATTGGACGGGCAAAATCTTTGAAAGAGGAATTAAAATCAATCGAAGATGAGCTAATAGAAGTCGAGACACAACATAAAGAGGCTCTGAGAAAATTGCCTAATTTTTTTTCCAGTGATACCCCAATTGGAAAAGGGGAAGAAGAGAATGTGGTTGTTAGAAGGTGGGGGAAACCAAAGAAATTTGATTTTGTACCAAAAGATCATTTGGAGTTAGGGAAGAATTTAGGTATAATTGATACAGATAAAGCAGCTATTGTTTCTGGAGCAAGATTCAATTATTTATTTGGCGATGCAGTACTTCTTCAGTTTGCTTTGATTCAATTTGCGTTTAGTGTATTAACAAATAAAGACATTATTTCGAAATTAGCAGAAGAGGTTGGTAACCCATCAGGAAAGCCATTTATCCCCGTTGTTCCTCCGGTCTTAATAAAATCTGAAGTAATGAAGAAAATGGATCGGTTTGATCCAATTGAAGAAAGGTATTATTTAGAGAAAGATGACATTTTGTTAGTTGGTAGTGCAGAGCATACACTAGGACCACTTCTGATGGATACGACAGTAGTGGAGAAAGATTTGCCAATAAGATATATTGGCTATTCGACTGCTTTCAGGAGGGAGGCAGGAGCTGCCGGGAAGGATACAGCAGGCATATTCAGAAGACATCAATTTGATAAATTAGAAATGGAAACTTTTGTTGCTCCAGAAAATGGTGAGCTTGAGCAAAAATTGATAGTTAGGATTCAGGAATATCTCATGCAACAACTTGACATCCCATATGAAGTAATGATTTGTTCTACAGGGGATATGGGTAAACA
>CAZCXV010000019.1:0-13497 GCA_964502815.1 uncultured Gammaproteobacteria bacterium
GCCTCAACTAATTTTTGCTCTTCTTCTTGGGCCAGGGAAGATGCCAAAAGTCCTCCTTGAACAGCAAAGCAGGAAAGCCCACCTGTGGTGAGTCCTGTAATAAAAGCCAGCCAAATATTATTCATGGTTTGTATTTTAACCTAAAAACTCTTTTTATTCTTTGCAGCAGTCAATTGCTTTTTGGACAACTGCCCCCAATTTGTCAAAAATTGAACTAGTACCCTTTTTACTTGCTTTTTCGTCAAGGAAATCTATCTCTTCTTTAGACGTAGATTTTACCTTGTCTATACCAACAAGTTTTAAATTAATGCCCCAGAAAAGGGAATAGAGCTTAAAGGATTTATTAAACAGTTCCATTGCACCTTTTTTGTTACCCTTTTTCAAGGCTTTTGTTCCCACTTCCATAACTCTCATCGAGGCGGCCAATAAATGCTTCGAGATACACCACACTTCGCCTTCATAGTCCGTAATGATCATCTTGAGTAAGTCTGTTCTCATGAGACGGACTTCATTCAAAAGATCAAGATACGAAGACTTGCCGGTTTTTTGGGAAGTGAAGAATAAATGCTCTTCGATTGAAATTAAGTTCATTATCCCAATTGATAAATCTTCATCGGAAGACAAATCCAAGTCTTTTTGGGTGACAACTTTGTCAACTCTACTTAACAAATCTTGGTAATCTTTTGAATTTTTCATACAAATTTATATTTGGTCACCAAAAACATAACCAGGCTTGTAAGTATAAGCAAACTTACTGGAAAGACAACCTTTTGATACTGAAAGAATTGTTTACCATATTTTAGTCTTTGTTTTTTGTCTAGCCAGATGCCAACCAACAGTACAGTTGAACCAAGTGCTGTACCGACAATTATTTTAGAAATTGTAGGAGCTTTTGCTAGTGGAGCAAGTACTAACATGTACATTGCGAAAACTATTGGCAGACGGTATTTAGCAATTTGCAATTTTGGCCATTTGCTTTGTGCCCAATTTAGACTCCAGAAAGAAGTGGATAATATTAAAGCTCCAATCCAGATTGAGGTAACAAGATCATCAACTCCCAAAAGACGAGAGATTCCAAGTCCACCTACAACAGCTATAGTACAAAGTTGACACATATTTAGTAATTGAGATTTTTAAAAAAATCAATAATTGGTTGGTCTCCGACATAGCATTTGCCCTCTGGTGTATAAAGGAGGGGAACGCCTAATTGGTCTTTGGAAATTTGGCAAGCCTCGGCACGTTTTTGCATTTTTTTGTAATTTGCTTGATCGTTCCAGACTTCTTTCTTGTCTACTTGAACTTTGTCACGGCCTGTCCAAGTATCAAAAAACTCTGCCACAACTTTGCAGTGGGGACAGCCATTACCCCAATAATATTCATATGAAGTAGCCGGGCCAAGATTAGTATTGGCTATTTTATTGTTTTTAGCCAGTAAAAATAACCCTCCAAAGACAATTCCTGTGGCTAGTATTATGACTAAGAGGCCTTTTAATTTTCCCATCAGCTTATATGATATTCTGCTAACACTAAAAACACAATATTGACATATCCCCCCCAGGGGGTTAGGATATAACAAAGTATGAAAAAATCAATCTTATTTTTGATTGTGACAGCAGTTATTTTTGGGGGATTATTCCTGTTATCTCTAAGAAGTCCAAAAGTTAAAGATCAGGATCTTGTCAAGGCAGACCCCACGAAAATAATTGTTACCCCAGAATTCATTGATTTTGAGAAAGTTAAATTTGGAGGTGGAATAGTTATTAAAGAATATGAAATAAAAAATGACTCAGAAGGGGTTTTAAGACTCAAAAAAATAGTTACCTCCTGCATGTGTACCAGAGCTTCCGTTAGTGTGGATGGCAAGAAAACGGATTTTTACGCCATGGAAATGGGGGGAGATAAGAACCCAAGAATCAATTTTGACATTCCTGCGGGCAAGACTGCCAAACTGACGGTCAAATTTGACCCTGCCCTCCATGGCCTGAAGGGAATTGGTAAATTTGACAGAGTGATAACTCTGACTTTTGCAGACCCGGTGGGAATCAAAGAGGCTAAATTTAGCGGGGAAATAATACCATGATAAAAAAGATAAAATCTAAATTAAAATTATTACTAACATTTGGAATACTTTCCGGACTTTCTTTGTCTCTGCCTTCGGCAGTCCTTGCTCATTGTCCTTTGTGTGTTGCCGGTGCGGGGGCAGGTCTTACTCTTGCAAGGCTTTTGGGGGTTGATGACAGTGTTACTGGCATTTGGCTGGCGGCCTTTCTTGGAGCAATTTCTTTTTGGAGTGAGGGACCTATTTTTAAACTATTTAGAATAAAAACTATATTTTTAATAAATCTGTTAAGGCCAGTTATATATATAACGATATTTGGCTTAACAATAGCTTCTTTTTACCAGTTTAATCTGGTAAACACCCTCTATCAGATTTTTGGCATGGAAAAATTGACTTATGGAATGATTGTTGGAGGACTAATATTTTACTTTGTTGATTTGGTAGATGATTTAGTAATTAAGAAAAACGGCGGAGTTTATTTTCCCTACCAGCGAATAATAGTGAGCTTGGGTAGCATACTTTTAACAAGCCTTGGCCAATATTACTTAATAAATTTCCTAATTTAAAAAATAAACATGACATATAAAAAATTTAGCCTTTTAGTTTTTATTGTAGCTTTAGCTTTCTTTTTCGGAATCAACTTTGAAAAGGTTGAAAACTTAAAGGGAGTAGTTAGTGAAATAACGGTTAAATCGGCAAAACTTGCTTCCAGTCAGATTATCTCTGCCGCTAAGTTAAGAGAAAAACTTGATAACAAGAATTTTTTGTTTCTAAATGTTCACTCGCCTTATAGTGGGGAAATTGTAAAAACTGATGCCTTTATCGCTTTTGATGAAATAGTTTCAAATCAAGGACTTTTGCCAGCTGACAAGAGTAAAGAAATAATTGTTTATTGTGAAAGTGGAAATATGAGTAGCCAGGCAGTAAAGACCTTAAATGATTTGGGCTATAAAAACGTCAAACATCTGGATGGAGGGATGGAGGCTTGGAAAAAGGCAGGTTATTCACTTTTGGATTTAACCTCTATTCCAGACCAGGTTTTGCCAAAGGATGGTTTTGAGCTGCCAATTTCCTGGGGCAAGATGGGGCCAGAGCTAATCAAGCTTGGGGTAATTGATAGCGACAAGTTTGAAAAGGCAGTCAAAATGGATGACGAACAAAAACAGATATTAACCAAAGGCTCAGACGAAAAAATAATCATCAATTCTCAAAATGGCCAATTTGTAGTTGACATGCTTTGGGCTTATGGACTGGCTCAAAAATCTGTCATCTATGATGAAGGGCCAATGGGCAAAGAATATAAAGATAAAACGGGTAACTTTTCTTCAACCGGGGGTTGGACTTTGGCAAAAGGCAAAGCAATGGATCACTATAACAAACACAACTTAATAGCCTTAACTGCCGAGGAACACCAAAGAGTGATGAAAATTTCAAAGGGAGTTTTTAGGCCTTGCTGTGGGAATCCAACCTCTTTTCCTGATTGTAATCATGGTATGGCAGCTCTGGCTGCGGTGGAGCTGATGGTAAAAGAAGGCTTGTCAGATCAAGAAATTTACAAGAATGTCTTAAGATTAAACTCCTTTTGGTTTGGGTCAACCTACGTGACAACCGCGACTTATTTTGCCAGACAGGGAATAGCTTGGCAGGACGTCGATGCTAAAGAAGCCCTAAGTGCAAAATATTCGTCTGGTCAAGGTGCAGGACAAATTGCCAAGCAAGTTGGAGAATTGCCTTTTCAAAAATCAACTGGCGGTGGATGTGGTGCATAGATAAGAGTTAGAATAAAAAATGATAAAGAAAGAAGGTGAATAAAAACATAAAAATATGAAAATAAATATAACAGCTTGGGCGAATGCTACTGCTTTGATTACTGCAGCGATCTATGTTATTTGTGGATTATTAGTTTCTACAACGCCTGGATTTATGATGATGGTGGCAAGAAGTTGGTTTCATGGAATTGATCTAAGCAAAAGTTGGTCGGGAAGAGCTTTCCCTGGAAACTTTCTTTTTGGTTTTGTAACGATAGTGATTTTCGCTTGGATTAGTGGATATGTATTTGCCTTAGTTTACAATAAATTGGCAAAGAAGTAAAAAATGGACGATAAGACAAAACAGTCAATAATTAATAGACTGTCCATAGCAGAAGGCCATTTAAAAAAAGTTAAACAAATGGTTATGGATAGTACTTACTGTCCTGATGTTATTCATCAGTCGAGGGCAGTTCAGGCAGCTTTGAAAAAGGTTGATGAAATAGTGTTGCATGGACATTTACACTCCTGTGTTTTGGAGGATTTACACCATCCAAAAGCAAAGAGCGAGAAGTTGGTTCAGGAAATATTAGATTTATTTAACAAACAGTGACAATAGACAAAATTATGGTAATTACTTTTGGGTTAGGTCTAATAGGTCTTATCTGGTGGTTCTTCTTTGGCAAAAAGGGAGAAGAGAAAGAAGATGGTAAAAATATGAATCAAGACAAAGATACAGTTATCGTTGAAGGAGGCTACAAGCCTTCCATAATTTATGTGGAAAAGGATAAACAAAGAACACTTACCTTTATTAGGCGTGATTCGAATAGTTGTTTAGAAGAAATAGTTTTTCCTGACTATAAAATTAAAAAATATTTACCTTTAAATGAAGAAGTACAAATTACTTTAAACCTTCCACACACCGAAGGGGATTTCCATTGTAGTATGAATATGTTTTTTGGAAAGGTAAAAATCAAATGATAAAGATCGAAAAAACGGCATTTCCAATAGTTGGCATGCATTGTGCATCTTGTGCAAGATTACTGGAAAAAAGAATTTCAAAAGTGCCAGGAGTAATTTCTGCTGCCGTCAATTACGGCAGTGAGCAGGCGAGTGTAGATTATTACCCCAGCGCCTGCACCATTGATGACATTGAAAAAGCAGTTGCAGAGACTGGCTACACGGCAGTTATTCAAAAAAAAGATAGCGATAAAACTGCTGACGAAGTGAAAGAGGAAGCAAAGAAAAAAGAGCTTAAAGATTTAAAAAGAAAAGTTACAGTTTCAATTGGTCTTTCAATAATAATCTTTTTAGGAGCATTCCCAAGCTGGTTTCCTTTTGTTCCACAACAATTGCAAGAGCCTTTTGTTTTAATGCTTCTAACTCTTCCAGTTCAATTTTGGGCAGGCTGGGGATTTTATCAAGCGACTTGGTCCGGATTAAAAAATAGAACTGCCTCAATGGATACTTTGATTGCTATTGGAACTTCGGCAGCCTTTTTCTTTTCGGTGATCATTACCCTTTTTGGCAAACAATTAGAAATGCTGGGGTTTACGATGGCGATGTACTACGACACCGCCGCCGTAATAATTTCTCTAATTCTCCTTGGCAGATACCTGGAAGCCAAAGCTAAAGCCCACACTTCAGATGCCATTAAAAAACTTCTTGAACTGGAAGCCAAGACTGCCAGAGTGATTAGAAATGGCCAAGAAATAGACATACCTATTTCAGAAGTCAGAAAGGGAGATCTAATAAGGGTTAGGCCTGGAGAGAAAGTTCCTGTCGATGGCACAATAACCCAAGGGTCATCATCGATTGATGAATCGATGATTACCGGTGAACCTATTCCTGTAGACAAAATGATGGGAGACCAAGTAATTGGAGCAACCATTAATAAATCTGGGTCTTTTATTTTTAAAGCCACAAAAGTAGGCAACGAAACCATGTTGGCCCAAATTGTGAAGATGGTAACAGATGCCCAGTCTTCAAGAGCCCCAATCCAGCGCCTCGCTGATCTTGTCTCTTCCTATTTTGTCCCGGTTGTTTTAATAATTGCAGTCTTGGTATTTATAATTTGGTATGTGATATCGGGCTTTGGCGTGGCCTTTACGGCCATGATTGCAGTTTTAGTTATTGCTTGCCCTTGCGCATTAGGTTTGGCCACTCCGACTGCGATTATGGTTGCAACCGGAAGAGGTGCTGAAAAAGGAATTTTAATTAAAAATGCAGAAAGCTTGGAGATTGCCTACAAAGTAGACACTGTTGTTTTTGACAAAACTGGGACATTGACAGAAGGAAAGCCAGTAGTTACCAATATGGTCAGTTTGGACAAAAAGATTAGCGAGAAAGAACTTTTGCAGCTTGCAGCTTCTTTAGAGCAAGGTTCAGAACATTCTCTGGCTGAAGCAATTGTAAATTCAGCAAAAGACAAGAAACTGTCATTAGTAGAAGTTGCAAATTTCAAAGCCCATTCTGGCATGGGAGTTGAAGGAAAAGTAAGCGACAAGCATCTGTTTTTGGGAAACAGTAAATTAATGACTAGAGCAAACGTAAGTTTCACAAACTATGAAGAAAAAATTGAAAAGATAGAAAATGAAGGCAAGACGGTCATGCTGGTTTCGGATCAAAAAAACTTACTTGGCCTTATCGCTGTAGCAGATACCTTAAAAGAAACTGCCAAGGCAATGATTGCAAATCTAAATAGTAAAAACATTAATGTCTGGATGATAACTGGAGACAACTTAAGAACTGCCAAGGCAATCGCCAAAAAATTAGGTCTCAAAAATATTTTGGCAGATGTACTGCCTGCTGAAAAAAGCCAGAAAGTGCAAGAATTGAAAAAATTAAGTAAAAAAGGCAAGGTGGCTTTTGTTGGCGATGGCATCAATGATGCCCCGGCCCTGGCTGCGGCTGATGTTGGTATTGCCATGGGAACAGGGACAGATGTGGCAATTGAAGCTGCTGGAGTAACACTTTTGAACAAAGATTTAAATACAGTAACTTCGGCAATAACTTTGAGTAAAAAAACAATCAATATAATAAAACAAAATCTTTTCTGGGCATTTGCCTATAATGTTATTTTAATCCCAGTTGCAGCAGGAGCACTTTACCCAATCTTAAAAATATTTCTTAACCCAGAACTGGCAGCATTTGCCATGGCAGCTTCCTCAATAACAGTTGTTGGAAATTCTTTAAGATTAAAGAAAGTGAGAATATAAGTTTCTACAATCGAGCAAAGTGAGAGTGCCAAGCTTAGCTTAACCTTGTCCATCAGGTGGAGCTTAAGTATTGACTTCACATCTTCTGGAAAGATATAGTGGTTAACGTATGGCTATTAACCCAGTAACTGATTCTGACTTTGAAGAAAAAGTATTAAAAAGTTCTCTCCCTGTTCTTGTTGACTATTGGGCACCGTGGTGTGGTCCTTGCAAAATGGCAGAACCTTCTTTAGAAGAGCTGTCCACAGCTTACGAAGGCAAGGTGCAAATTATGAAAATGAATGTTGATGAAAATAGTGTAGTACCACAAAGGTTTAGCGTCATGAGTATTCCTACAACAATTCTTTTTGTAAATGGAACCGAAAAAGGAAGACAAATTGGTTTTTCAGGAAAGCAAGCTTTTGAAGAATTAATCAAAAAGGGGGTGAATTAATTTTGGACAATAATCAAAACAATAATCAAAACCCAACTGTTATGGTGCCACAAATGCCAGGAGATGTAAATACACCTGTACAACCAGCTATACCACAAACGCCTAGTATGTCTGTTCAACCTGTATCTATAGAACCAGTTGTACCAACACCTGTGACAGAAACACCAGTAGCAGTTGATCCTATGGCTCCTCAGGCACCACAAATGCCAGGAGGTAATATAACTGGAACTGGAAGTGGAGACCAAGGTGGTCAAACACCTCCTTCAGTAGTGGGAGTGTAAAAATGCAAGAACAAATCTTTGCTCCAAAACCAAAATTAGGTGAAGCTTGGGATGTGGCTATTATTGGCTCTGGACCTGCGGCTTTAACTGCCGCTGTCTATACAACCCGCGGAGCTGCGTCAACTCTAATTATTGCCGGAGAGAAATGGGGAGGGCAATTGATGTTAACTTCAATGGTTGATAACTTTCCCGGTTTTCCAGAGGGTATCATGGGGCCCGACTTGATGCTTAATATGCGTAAACAAGCCGTCAGATTTGGTGCAGAATTTTTAGAAAAAAATGCCACCAAGATTGACATTACTAAAAGCCCCTTTGAAATTCAGAGTGGAGAAGAAGTATTTTTTGTTAGGTCGATAATTATTGCAACTGGAGCGGCAACAAATTGGCTAAATATTCCGGGCGAGGCAATATTAATAGGTAGAGGTGTTTCTTCCTGTGCGCCTTGTGATGCGCCTTTTTTTAAAGAAAAAACAGTTGCAGTAATTGGAGGAGGAGATAGCGCAATGGAAGAAGCCTTAGTTTTGACTAAATATGCTTCCAAAGTGTATGTAATTCACCGAAGGGATTCTTTCAAAGCTTCAAAGATAATGCAGGATAAAGTTTTTAACAGTCCTAAAATTGAAGTTATTTGGAATACAGAGGTAAAAGAAGCTGTTGGCGTGCAAAAGCTTGAAAAAATAAAAATCTTTAACAAGAAAACTAATCAAGGATCTGAACTTGCAATTGACGGCATGTTTGTAGCTATTGGCCACAAACCAGAAAGTGAAATCTTTAAAGGTCATGTTGACACTGACGAGAAAGGCTATATCAAACTCCACAATATGAGCCAAACAAGTGTAGAAGGTATATATGTTTCTGGTGATGTCCATGATTATCATTACAGGCAAGCTGTTACTGCAGCAGGCTATGGGGCTATGGCGGGACTTGACGTTTTGAAATATTTAGAAGAGAATAAACAACATGCAAGAAAATAACACTCCCCAAAAACCAAAGAAAAATATTTTAGAGACCTTGACACCGGCAATTTTAGTTGTAACTATTGGTCTTGCTTTTGCAGTTGGCGTTCTTTGGCAGAAAGTGCAAAATCTTGAAGGTGGGGGAGCTAAAACAACTGCAACAACTACGACTGCAGGTACACAAACTCAAGAACAGCCTAAAGTTAGTTTGGACACAGTGAAGGCGCTTTTTGACAAAGATTTAATCAAGTTTGGCGACAAAAAGAAAAAGCTTTTGATTGTTGAAGTAGCTGACCCTAGTTGTCCCTACTGTCATATTGCGGGGGGATTAAACCCAGAACTAAGCGCTCAAGTCGATGCCAGGTTTAAATATGTTAGTGACGGTGGGACGTATCAGCCACCTGTTCCAGAAATCAAAAAGTTGGTTGACCAGGGCAAGGCTTCCTATATTTACATTTACACGCCAGGTCATGGCAATGGAGAAATGGGAACAAAGGCAATGTATTGTGGATATGAAAAAGGCAAGTTTTGGCAAGTACATGATTTACTTATGACCAATAAGGCATATGATTTTTTGAATAATACTATTAAAAATGACAAAGCAAAATCTCAAGAACTAGCCGATTACCTAAAATCTGCAATGAGTCCAGTTGATATGAAAGCTTGTCTAGACAGTGGTAAGTATGATGACCGACTTGCTTCAGACTCTGCTTTGGCAAAATCCCTAGGCCTGACTGGAACTCCAGGCTATATCTTAAATGACCAACTCTTCAAAGGCGCATATGGCTGGGCTGAGATGAAGGCAGTTGCAGATTCTGCTTTGAAATAAAAACCATTAAAGGCTTTCAAGTATTTTGTAAAGGACTACAGCAGCGGAGCCCCAAACATTAAAGGAATGATTAATGCCTTGCATGGGAAGTTCAACAATTTTGTCTACTTCATTTAATATCTCTGTTGATATCCCTGTTGTTTCGTGGCCTACGACAATGGCAATTGGAAAGTTTGGCTTTAAATCTGTATAGGGGATAGATCTTTTGTCTTGCTCAACTGCAACTGTCTGGATGCCTTTTTCTTTTAATTCTCGAATAACTTCTAGAGTTGTATCTCTTTTCTCCCAAGGCACCCAATTTTCAGTGCCTACTGCGGCTTTGTGGATTCTGGAAGAAGGGGGATATTCCATATTTCCACATAAGATAACCTTTTGTACTCCTACTGCATCAGCCAGCCTGAATAAGGAGCCGATATTATAGGTGTCAAGGACATTATCTAAAACAAGATAAATCGGGTTTCTAATTATCTTTGCTAATTCCTCCCCACTCGGTTCCACTTTTCTTAAAACATCGGGTTTGAGTCTGTGCATGTCGGAAGGCTATTGTATCACTTTGCTTTGTGTTTTCCCCAATGGATATGATTCCAGAGCCTTTCGTGGATAAGATAGAGGAGAGTACTTGTAATGCTGGAGAGGACAATGACACCGGCTGTGGCAGTGTAGTTTTTGGTGACAATCAGAACTATAATTCCATTGGTAATGATAATGACAAGCCTGAAGGTAATTGCCTTGACTATTGATCTGGAAGTTTTTTCGTAGAAACGGACAATCATACTTTATTCTACAACATTTTACAACCTAAGCTTGGCACAAGCTAATCGCTTGTAGTAAAATACTTTTGCCGTACAATTGGCCCCATCGTCTAGTGGTCAAGGACGCTTGGTTTTCATCCAAGAAATCCTGGGTTCGATCCCCAGTGGGGTCACAGATATTACTCGAAAATAGGGGTCGCTAGCTCAATGGTAGAGCAATTCCCTTTTAAGGAAGCGGTTCTGGGTTCGATCCCCAGGCGACCCACATATTGCGGAGTGGTGTAATGGTAACACGCCTGACTTTGGATCAGCGCGACTCTAGGTTCAAATCCTAGCTCCGCAACATACTAATAAGCCGGAAACTGTTTCTAAATAAAGCTATACTTAAGCCATGAAAATTCCCTCTCCAAATATTGTCAAATACTATATTTGGAGGTTTGTAAATGGTTTTTACTTTATTTATGCCCTGCAAGCAATTTACTTACTAAGCAAGGGAATTACCATTTTGCAGTTAGGTTTATTTGCGAGTGCAACGACTTTGTGTATAACGGCTCTAGAAATTCCTACTGGATTTATTGCTGATAAGTTTTCTCGGAGACTGTCTGTTTCTCTTGGTTTTTTTACAAGTGGCATAGCTTTTATTGGGCTTATATTTGTCAGTAATATGTATGGTTTATTTCTTATCTCCTTTCTTATGGGTTTGGCAGGGGCTTTAAAAAGTGGAGCAACTGAATCGTTAATATATGATGAACTCAAGTTTTCAGCTAAAGAATCAGACTACTTAAAAGTATCTTCAAGAGGTACCACTCTAGGAACTATTGCAGGAGCTTTGGCCTCATTGGTGGGACCTGTCTTGTATGTGATCAATGCCAGTATTCCATTTATCTTAACTGCAGTTCCACATCTGTTTCTTGGTTTCTACATTTTAAGTTTTGATGAGCAGAAAATTTCCCAAGAGGTAAGTAGGGAGGTGAAAATATTTGATGGTGTAAAGGCTATTATTAAAAATAAATCCGTCAGTTTATTACTACTTATGGATATAGTGTTACTGACTATTGTTATTATCTTTTACCAGACACTCTATTCACCTAAAATTACTGATTTGGGACTAGATATCAAATACCTAGGTGTTTTAGATATGGTGATTTTGGGATTGATGTCAGCTTTGCTGATAATCCTGCCTAAATTGATGTTCAAAAATAACAATATTAATTTAGTAATATACACTTTGTTGCCAATAATTTTCTTTATGTTTTTCGGATTAACTAACATTCTCTTTGTTGCAATTATCTTTGGCGTTGTTTTTGATCTTGCTTGGACCGCAAGAAGGCATATTATTCCTACCATCCTAAATCCTTATTTCTCTTCCAAAGATCGTGCCCTAAGTCTTTCAAGTGTTAGTTTTGTGACTAGCCTTGGAGCAGCACTTTTTGTGCCTATAGCATTGGCAATTTTCAAAATCAGCTATTTATTTACACTAGTTCCGATCTTGGTTGTAGTTTTATTATTGTTTTTCTATTCTAGAAAACAAAACGTTCATGTAGATAAACCTTCTTAAGGTTTCCTTACATCAGATTGTTTTGTTTGTGATGTTTATGTTCTAATCTTAAAACTATAAAAGATGGGTAACTCTCCTTAGAGTAAAAAAAGAGCAACCTTAAATTATTTCCCTTCTTTAAAGATGGGAAAGCTGGTAAATTTAAATTTAAAAAATTTAATCCATGCACATTAAAAAGAGCCTTTGTCTAAGGCTCTTTTCTTTGCGTTTGATTTTATTCCTTAACTGTGTAGCCAAAGCCTCTTATTGAGTGGATTAATTTCTTTTCATAACCCAAGTCAATTTTCTTTCTTAAATAGCCTATATAAACATCTACTACTCTTGTTCCCACATCAGTTGAAAACAGCCAGATTTTGTTTAAGATCATCTCTCTGGTTAATACTCTTCCAGAGTTACTCATTAAGTATTGTAAGAGCTTAAATTCCTGGGGAGTTAGACAGATATCTTTGCCCGCTCTTTTTACGCCAAAAGTCTGTTGATCAAGCTCTAAATCTCCGACCTTTAATTTAGTTTGATTACCATTCTTGCGAAGGCGAGCCTTAATTCTTGCAATCAGCTCTTCTGCTGCAAAAGGTTTAGTTACATAATCATCAGCTCCTACATTTAAGCCTTCTACAATATCTGTGACTGCTGACTTTGCAGTAAGCATAATGATAGGGAGTGTTGCGTATGACTTTTTAATTTCTTTACAGATTGTTTCTCCGGCGATATCCGGGAGACCTAAATCCAAAAGAATCAGATTGGGGTTTGTTTTTTCGATCATGTCTATAACTCTACTGCCTTCGGAAACACCTTTTGCAGAGAATCCCTCCTCCAGTAAAAGCTCAAGCAGAAATCTTTGAAGCTCGCGGTCATCTTCGACAACAAGTATTGTCTCCAACATTGTTCTTACAATTCTACCTCAAGGTGTGTAAATACACAATCGCACTATGCCTTATTGCGTATATTCTCTCTGGGGGGTAGAATGCAGACCTAATGGAAAAATGTTCTTATGAATTGTGCAGGGCTATAGGTAGAGATGATGAAGTGTGTTTGGCTTTAACTCAACTTCGTGGATCCATCAATAGAGGGGAAGTTGTCTCTACTTTACGTCTCTTTAAACAATGCCCTAATCAAGACCAATTACTTGAAGCAGCCTCCGAAAAACTTAAAGAACTCCAAGAAAAGGACCATTGACCCTTGGATTAGCTTCATATATAATTGCTTTTGCACATGAGGAAAGACTGACCAGATGGGATGCCTTTTTAGGCAAGCTTTTTAAGCCACCACCTGGGTGGCTTTTTTTATGTCAAGCACATTGACAATCAAGATATGACTGGAAGCGAATCTAGACGACTTGAACTTTTTTGGTTCTATAATTGTTTAGATAGCTTCTAAATAAGACGGAAGTTTTAACTTCCGTCTGAAACGAAGTCAATTTTAAACAAGTAAATAGGACCAGGAAATCATTTCGTCACTTTTTGAGGGTTTGATCCTGGCCCAGGACGAACGCTAGCGGCGTGCTTTATGCATGCAAGTAGAACGGGATTAGTAGCAATACTAATCTAGTTGCGAACGGCTGAGTACAAGATAGGAATCTACCTCTTGGCGGAGAATACCTATCCGAAAGGATAGTTAATACTGCATAAGATCCAAGGATGAAAGGGCATAACTGCCCACCGAG
>CAZCXV010000020.1:0-9507 GCA_964502815.1 uncultured Gammaproteobacteria bacterium
TATTCCCTAAAGATTTGATAGAATACGTGTTGTATGGCAAAAAAGGGAGCAAGAGAAATAGTTGCAATGGTTTGTTCTGTCTGTAAGGCACAGAATTATGTAACCATGAGAAACAAGGTAAATATGCAGGTTAAAGGTGAAGGAAAACTAGCTCTAAAGAAGTTTTGTAAAAACTGCAAAAAAAATACTTCCCATAAAGAGACTGCAAAACTGAAGTAACTTAAAACTCTTCTTCCAAAGTGTCATCGTAGTAAGCGATTGCCTGATATCTAACTTCAGGTTCTTTTATATCGTGCCTGCCGGTCTTCTCATATTTCACTTTGTAACCGATGTCTTCTAACCCTTCAATCATTTGTCCGAATTCGTTTTCCAACTCTTGGCCAGAGAAAACAACCACTGTAGGCGGAGTCTCCTCAAGGACTTCCAACAACCCTTCAACACCTTATATTTATAGCTTCATCTCCAAACTTTCTTTCAGTCATTTGGACACATTCTACACTTATATCCTTCCGAAATCCAGCCAAGTCAGGTATAATCAAGCTACGAAGGTCTGTAGTGAAATGGTATCACTGACGTCTCCAAAACGTCCATTTCAGGTTCAAATCCTGACAGACCTGCAAAATTATCTAAATAATCCACGGACAGTAGCTACCTTGCCTTCAATTATTAGTCTTTGTTCCTCAAGAAATGGCAAATCTTTGATTTCCAAGTTGGCTGCATAGCTCATGGCGGAAATTAGCTCTTCATCAATTTGTCTAGCCATTATTTCCCAACTTGTTACTTCTTTGTGTTTTAATAGAACAAAAGAAAGCATTTCTAAATGCAGATTCATACTTACTCTGCCATTGTTTTTATCAAAAGTATCAAGATCATAAACCTCACTTGCAAGGGAAATTAGTTTTTCCTTGCCTTTTAGGTAGGTATTTACAAGTATTTCTGTGTGATCGATAAAAATAATACCTAGGACAGTTTGCATATCCTCATAATACTAGAGAATTATCTACTTTGTCAAGGGGTTATTTTGAAGTTTCTTTTACTAACTTTCTTATTTCCTTCATTTCATCTTCAATATTTTGCAATTTCTGAAGGATAACTGCGTTGTCTACCTTACCTTCAAGAAAATAGGTCAATGGCTGATTGGTCACTTTTGAAATCTGCTTTAATTTACTAAGTGTTGGGGTTGTTCTAGCTGTTTCATATGCAGAAATGGCTTTATCAGAAACGCCAATTTGTTTTGCAAGAGCAGCTTGGGAAAGCCTCGCCTCTCTTCTGGCTTCTTTGATCACTTTTGCCAAGTCTTTTATTTTTTTGTCGTTCATGTTGTTTGCTACTTTTGCTCTCGTGGTTATTATACTACAATAATATAGCGCGATGTCAACTGGCAATAGAAGAGTAAAAGATCTCCCTGTCTCCCTACGACCCATAGAAAAACTATTGGAAAAAGGCAGCCAAAACCTGACAACTGCAGAACTTCTAGCAATAATTTTGGGGACGGGCAGAAAAAATCAAAATGTTTTGAAGCTATCTGAAAGCATACTAAAAGCTTTTTCTCTAAAAGATCTTGAAGGAAAAGATCTGGAAAAACTTCTGAAATTTAAAGGTATCGGCAAGACCAAAGCGGCAAGACTAATAGCTTTGAAGGAAATAGCTGACAGGGTTTTTTCCCAAAACCTATTTAAAACAAAGATAATTACTACTAAGGATGCAATTAATGAGGTCAAGGAAATTTCTGATAAAGCCCAAGAATACTTAGTCTGTCTCTACTTAAATGCCAGACACGAGCTCATTTTAAAGGAAGTGGTTGCCCAAGGGTCTCTAAACAGAATATTAATAGAAGCTAGAGACATTTATAAGCCAGCCATCAATACTCCTTGCACCAGTATAATCTTAATTCACAATCACCCGTCAA
Organism: uncultured Gammaproteobacteria bacterium; assembly: GCA_964502815.1. GTDB lineage: Bacteria > Patescibacteriota > Microgenomatia > UBA8517 > UBA8517 > JBBTWO01. The sequence continues at coordinate 1,910 of CAZCXV010000020.1, forward strand.
ATGACCCCACTCCATCTCTTGATGACATTACCCTAACCCAAAGAATTAAAAAAGCCGGAAAAATCTTAGGAATAGAGTTGGTCGATCATCTAATCATCACCAAATCTTCCTACTTTTCTTTCAAAGACATGTAAGTTTAGCCTTAGTTCGCTACATACAAAAGCTGGTCTGGTAGTAGCGTTTGGCTTACTCTTGTGGAGAGATGGATGTTATTTCTCAAACACACAAAAAATTAGGCGATAAGATCAAAATCTTTAGAAAAAAGGCTGATCTGACACAAGAAGACTTGGCTTTCCAAGTTGGCGTTGACAGAAGCTATATGGGTTTTTTAGAGCGCGGAGAAAGAAACCCTACCTTAACTACCATGATTAAAGTATCCCAAGTATTTAAAATTCCAGTCAGGGAACTTTTGCCCTAGTTGCCTTTTTTTCTTGCAACTTTTCATGAAATTACAGTAAACTAGTGCAGATGAAAAATATATTTTCCAAAAACAAGCCCCTGGTAGTAATTTTAGTTCTGTCTTTAGTCTTTATATCCTTGTTTTTGGTCAGAAAAAACGTTCCCCAGAAAATTCAGGAAGTTATTCCAGAGATAGTTAAAAAAGAAGAAACAGGCACTTTATCAGTACAAATTGGCCAAGCAAGTATTAAAAGTGGGACAAGTGAAAAAACTTTAAGCGAAAACCAGACTGCAGATGTAATAAACGGGAGTACTATTAGTACGTCAGAAACAGGCATTGCTACACTTAGATACTCTTCTGGAACTGTAGTTAGAATTGCTCCAAGCACGACACTTGCCGTAACTGAGGATATTGAAACAAAAACTCTAAATCTCGTTCAGGAAGCAGGTAATATCTTTGTCAGATTTAAGGCCGTTATCGGCGTAACTGAAGAATTGGACGTTACTACCCCTACTGCTGTGGCTACAGTTCGGGGAACAAAGTTGATGAGTAGAATTGACGCCAAATTTGGTGAGAGCAAATTTATTTCTGTAGACCGTGAATTTAATGTCTACAAAAAAGATCCAAAAACAAACAAAAGATTGGAAAACTCTAAGCAAATTTTAAAAGAAGGTATGCAAGCCCAGATTGGCAAGGCTGGGTTGGTTAGACTTACCAAACAAGCTCTGACCGAAGAAGAAAAGAAATGGCTTGAAATAAATAAAGACTCAATTGACCAAGAAACAAAGACCCAGATATTTAAAGACGCCCTGACTAAATATTTTGCATCTCCTACTCCCCTGCCGTCTTTAAAGCCTCTGGTTAGTCCAAAACCTTTGTCTTCTCCTATTGCAACTAAAGCTCCGGTAACTTACACCCAAACCATGCTCGGGACTGGCTACAACTCGAGCTATGTTAAAACTACTTCTGGCGACTTTAAACTCTCTTGTTACGGCGCTCCCCAAGGGACAAAAGTGATAACCGACTCGGCTTCCGAGTCAGACTGTAAAACCGATTGCCCAGTTCTTCCTTTAGCTGACTATGCAAATAGAAATAACGGTATTGCAGCCATTAACGGAATGTACTTCTGTCCGGCAGACTATCCAACTTGTGCAGATAAAAAGAACTCCTTTGATACTCTATTTTTCAATTCCAGAGTAAAAAGATATCTAAACTCAGATAATAACGTTTATAGCTCTATTCCCTTTTTGGTAATAAATGGTGATGGTTCGCCAAGATTTGTCGGCCGAAGCATGGATTGGGGTAGGGATACCGGAATTCAAGCCGGGACTGCAGGCAACCCAATTTTAGTAGCGGGTGGCAACATTGCTGCAATTGAAAATAACTTAGACGACAAACAAAGAACAGTCAAAGCCAACAGAGGCGCATTTGTCCAAAAGTCCCCCAATATTTATTTATGTATCACAAGCGGTGCAACTGTCATGGACTCGGCTAGAGTATATAAAGCACTGAGCGTGGATAATGCAATAAATATTGATGGTGGGGGTTCTTCAGCTTTATGGGTGGCAGGTTCCTATAAATTTGGCCCTGGCAGAAATATTCCAACTGCAATTATTTTTGCAAGGTAAAAAATGTTTAAAAAAACAGCCAATTTTGTTTTTGCAGGAATAGTAATTTCCACTTTTTTATCTCTGGCATTTTATCTTGGACTTTTTGCCTCCTGGCAGGAAAAACTCTCAGATAATTTATTTTTACCTAAAAAGCCAAGCGAGAAAATTGTCATTATTGCAATTGACGACAAATCCATCTCCGAGATTGGCAGATGGCCTTGGGACAGATTAGTCCATGCAAAACTTTTAGACAGATTAAACAGCAGCTATAGCCCCCCATTAAAAGTGGGTTTGGATATTTCTTTTTTTGAAGACAGCAAAGACGATATTTTTTTAGCCGAAGCCTTGGACAGATCAAAAAATGTAATTTTAGCTTCTGAAGAAATAGATGGCCAAGTAGTTCTGCCTATTCAAAAACTTTCTGGCTATGCCAAAACAGGAGTGACAAATGTGATTCACGATAAAGACGGCGTGGTTAGAAAAATTCGCCTCGATTTTCCTTTAGGTTTCGTCCATTTTGCCTCAGCAGTAGTAGACGACACTAAAAATCCGAAGCCGACATTTTTGGATCCGGTAATGAGAATTAACTACATTGGAAAACCAAATACTTTTACTACTTACTCATATATTGACGTTCTGGAAGGCAAAGTCCTAAATAATGCTTTCGCCGACAAAATAGTCTTAATTGGGGCCACTGCCCAAGATTTGCACGACAACCAGATTGTTCCAACCTCAAACCGCACTCCCATGGCAGGTGTTGAAATCCAGGCAAATGCCATCCAAACAATTCTTGAAAGTAGATATCTAAAATTAGAAGACAATCAAAAAACTATCCTGACAATTTTTGGCTTTGCCTTATTTTTTTCGCTTGTTTTTTCTCTAGTCAGAATTAGAACTGGCTTTGTATTAAGTCTAGTTTTATTAATTGGCTATTTTATCTATGTAGCCTACTCCTTTGACCAAGGCATAATTAGAAGCCTTATCTATCCCCCACTGGCAATTGTCATTTCTTTTATTCTAAGTATTGTTCTAAAGTACACCAGCGAATCCAAACAAAAAAGATTTTTACGTAAAGCATTCTCACACTATGTGTCAGAAGATGTAGTCAAAGAAATTGTCAATAATCCTAAGAAACTAGCCTTGGGGGGAGAAAAAAGATTGGTAACCGTCCTTTTTACCGATATCCAAGGTTTCACAACAATTTCTGAAAGTCTCGACCCAGAAAAACTGACCACAATGCTTAATGAATATCTAACCCAAATGACTGAAATAGTCTTAAAGCACAAAGGGGTAGTGGATAAATTTATTGGCGACTCGGTTATGTGTTTTTGGAACGCCCCGATTGAAAATCCGGATCATGCCTTGAATGCCTGCAAAGCCGCACTTGAAATGAAGGCGGTAAAAGTTGGAGAGTTTTATACCAGAATTGGCATAAATACTGGCGTTGCTGTTGTAGGAAATATGGGCTCTGAAGAGAGATTTGACTATACAGCTCTAGGAGACACAGTCAACATTGCTTCCAGACTTGAAGGTCAAAACAAAAACTACTTAACCCAGATATTAATCTCTGAAAGCACTTACAAACTAGTTAAAGAAAAAGTTAATGCCAAACTAGTTGATAAAGTAATTGTAAAAGGAAAAACAAAAAGTGTTAAAGTATATGAACTAATTTCGTACTTGCGCAGTTTTTAAAAATGATCTAGGATTTATAAGTATGAGATTGCTTCTTATTGAGGATGACGAGTTTACCAGAGACCTCTACAAGGATGTTTTTACAAAAGCGGGCTTTGAGGTAGAAACTGCAGCAGATGGCGAAGAAGGCGTTGTTAAGGCCAGAGAGGGTAGCTACAAACTAATTCTTCTGGATGTTATGATGCCAAAACTTGACGGCCTGGGAGTTTTGAAAGCCTTAAAAGCCTCCCCTGCAAAATCTGCAAATGGCCCAATTCTCTTACTTACAAATCTTGCACACGATCCAGTTGTTACAGAAGCTATTCAAAACGGCGCCAAAGATTCTCTGGTAAAGGCTGATTACAATCCAGATGAGTTGGTTACCAAAGTAAAGTCTTACCTCTAAAACGGTTAGGGGTTAGTTTTTTGGAGTACTGGCACTTTGAATCTTTCTGCCAGTTGATTCCTCATCAAACCTGTTTATTTCAGTTAAGGCAGTAACGGCTGAAGAATAAATTTTTTTCAAATACTCTCCCCCTTTAGCTGCACTCAGTTTCTTATCTGTCAAAAGTACATGGGCATGGTTTTTAATATTTACCAAGGGCTGCCTCAAGTCGGCTGTTGTATGGGTAACAATATTTGATAACAGCTCTTCGACCGTTGTTCTCTTCTCTTTGGCTTGTTTTTCCAGTATCAAAATCGTCTTTTGTGCTTCTTGAAGTTTTAGATACTCTTGCCTTAACTTCATGGCAATGGGGAAAGTTGCCAGGAGGGACAAAAGAACTAAGGAATCGTAAGCCACGTCCACTTCCCCAACATTGAAAATAAACAAAACTAAAAGAGAAACTGTTAATCCTGCCCCAGCTACTGGCCCTAAAACAAAAGTCAAACCAATAATAAGTAAGTAAAGACTAAAAAAGAAGGGTGAGAAAAACCAATTGGTCGCCCCAACCAAGCAAAGCGTAAAGACTAAAATATCGGTAACTATTCTTTTAGTATTACCTTTGGCTAAAAAGCCCAAGTCAATTACCAACCAAATAAGGGCAAAAAAGGCTAAAGCCAACCGCCAAGGGCCAGTCAGGGGATTTTTGGTAATCAAAAAAATTGCTGGAGCTAGAAGCCAAATTGCCAAGCTACCTTTGTTTTTAGTGATAGCATTAATGTTCATACTTTCATTGTAAAACTAAAAATACTTCCTTGTCCAGAACCATCGGACTTAACCGCTATTTTCCCTCCCATCAGTTCAACTATGCGCTTGGACATATATAACCCTAGGCCTGTTCCTGGAATCCCTTCGCCGCTTTTTACCCTAACAAACTTGCCAAATAGCTTTTGCAAATCACTTGCATCCATCCCTACACCATTATCAATAACATTTACTTGTAACATTTCCTTTCCTCTTTGCAAACCCACAATCACCTTGCCCCCGTTGGGGGTAAACTTAATGGCATTACCAACAAGATTCATCAATACTTGAATCAGTTTGTCATTGTCCGTTAAACTAATAAAGGGTTTAGCATCTGGCTTGTAAATAGATAGCTTGATTTGTTTTTCTATGGCCTTGGTTGACAAATCATTAAGACAATCAGCAATAATTTTATCGACAGGTAATTTCTCCAGTTTAATCTCAATTCTGCCCGACTCAATTCGGGACACATCCAACATATCGTTTACCAGATTTGCCAGCCTTTCTGAAGATTTATAGACTTTCTGGGCATACTGCTTATCTTGTGGCCCAATGGTTTCAGATTTTGTTAGCTCATAGCTGTAGCCTTTAATAGAAGTTAATGGTGTCCTCAATTCATGGGCTGCAAGCGAAAGAAATTCGTCCTTTAACTTGTCTAATTCCTTTAACTTTGAGTAAATTCTGGCGTTTTCCAAGGCAACTGCTGCTGAGTCGGCAATACCCTCAAGAAGCATGGTTTCATGATCCCCTACCATGCTTTCATCTTTATTTAAATTGAAGTTGATGAGCCCCAAAACCCTACCTCCAAAGATCATCGGATAGATGTAAACTATTCTTACTCCAACTTTGGCTTGAATCTCTTCAGCCGTTTTTTTATCTACAAAGGGAGAGAGTAAATCTGCCCAACTTTTAGTGGTATATCTTTTGCCATCCTTAAAAGCTCTGACACACAAATTATCTTCACAACTAAAGGGATTGATTACTTTTTCAAAATATGGAATGGGTAGGAGTTTTTTTAGCCTCTCGGCCGATGGCGTTTGCGAGATGGCAATTCTTTTTAAGGCTCCAATTGAGTAATCTGGGACAATTAGGGCAATGAGTGAATAACCTAAGCGGTCTGCCCCAAGTTCTGAAAAGATGGCATTGACAATTTCCTGAACCAGAGAAGAAAATTCCAATTCTTTTAAAATAAGTCTATTGATTTTCCACCAGACTTGATAGTAAGCATGATCTTGGATGTTTATTGACCTGGGCATGTTCTAATCTAAAACATTATATACTTTGTTTAGGAGTCTAGAAAAGAAGATAACTAAAAACTGTGTTTTTTAACTTGGCTTATGATATCTGCTTTTATCTGTGACCAATCAATGTCTTTGTGCATACGTGGCAGAGGTTGACTATCTGCATCTTCAAAATAGATAAGCGATTTTAAAATGTGTGGTTCGTTGTAATTTATGCCTGAATATTTTTCACTTAGCTTGACAAGAAGAGTTTCTAAATCATAATCTTCAAGTAAGAAATAGATATCAATAAAATCCTTCTTACTTCCCCTGACCGAGGCTGTTATCAATTTTGTACAAGCTATATCAAGCTTTGACGAAATATTTATACCGTTCCAACTAATAAACGGTTCTAATAATTTATAGGGGTAATGTAAAAACTGCAATTTAACATTATCTAAAAAGCAGTTTAGGGTTCCTTGAGCCACTTCAACATTTTCTAATTTGCCAATTTTTTCTAGTTCCCTTTGAATAGCCTCTGGTTCAAAGATATTCTGGTTAAAAAAATCCAAATCTTGAGACTCCCGATGACCAATCTGTAATGACAAGGCAGTTCCACCAGTTAGATAGAAGTTGCCTATAAAACTTAAGTTCTTAATCTTATTTAATACTTCTTCAGTATTATCGGGAAGAGTGTTTATATGCATTTAAATATAGAAAATCTGTAGAAAAATCATTTATGATAGATAAATGTTCCAAAAATTTTCAGACTTTGGATCCATTTTCTTTTTTCTCAACAAGTCTTTAAGATAGCTTTTGTCAACTTTTGCCAGGAGCCAACTTACTGATGGCTTGTCGCCTTTTTCTAAGATGGTTTTTATTACATAGTCTTTGTGCTTTTTCCAATCTAATTCTTCCAATTTATCCCCCCAAAAATACTTCAACACACTCTCAGGCAAATCATTCATCTTACTTTTATTATAGCAAAAAATGCCATTATTCGGAAGGTATCTCTAAGGTATAGAAGGCATCATATGCATAGTTTTTGTTTTGAGCCATGACTTCAAAATAGTATTTCTGGCCTTTTTTAAGACCAGTTAATTTTGCCTTATGGTATTTTTCACGAGCAGGTAATTCGACCTCCTGGCCGTAGGAAGTTGACTCGCCATAATTGACCTTGCCATAGGCAAAGTGATTAGTTTTGAAAGAAACAATTGCATAGCCTAGACCACTTGCATCTGTGCCAGTTTCTTCAATAGTCACATCAGTAATCTTGGTTGGATCATTTGAAATAACTATGCTGTCAAACGTTCCTAGCCAAATACTTAACCTTTTAGTCAAACTTCCTACAGTTGCCACTGGCTTTTTAGTCTCTCGTAATATTAAATTGACTGCCTGAGTAAGTCTCTGGCCCTGCCAAACTCCACGAGTTCTAGTAATCATCTCCTGTCTTCCTTTTTCATATCCATTGGCAAAGAGTTTGGAAGAAGAAACTATATTTGTTCCCAGTT
>CAZCXV010000021.1:0-9491 GCA_964502815.1 uncultured Gammaproteobacteria bacterium
TAAATAGCTGGTTACCATCACAAAATAAATATCGAGAAACACACACTTCTGATTACATGACTGACTTTCAAGCAAGAAGGTTAAATGCCAAAGTACAGAAGGGAACATCTTTACAGTATCTATATATGAATGATGCAACTGCATTTGCTATTGGCCGTACAATCATTGCTATCTTGGAGAATTATCAACAGGAAGACGGTTTCATAGTTGTACCCGAGGTGCTTCGTAGATGGGTTGGTAAAGACAAGATTTCTAATTAAGTCTGCTTAAGTTTTTTTTACATGTGTCACAAATACAGTTGGTTTCAGTTAGCTTAAACCTTCCTCCTAAAGGAATAGAAATATGATCCGCAATCTCCTCCCAGATTGCATACTTTTTGTTGATATCTAATTCTGTTACAAACTTTTTTAAAGTTTTAGCCAATCCGGAATCCCATTTGTCTAGATCTTTAAGCATTCGTTTATTGCTGACCCACCATTTCTTGTTAAGTCTGTAATGAAAAGTCATAATTTCATTTAAATTAATGTTAAGTGCAAGATGGGCTGTGTATGGATCTGTTTTTATATTTCTTTTTGCCTTATTGTCCGCATGGTGAATCAAAAATCTCAACATTCTATATCCATCTTTCTTGACACCTCGATGTTTAATATTTCTTAATTGACTTTTGTATTTTGTCAGTTTTCCATTTTTGTCGAATAAAATTGCGGACTCACAAATCATCGGAATTCTTGTGCCTTTTTTTATTTCTTCTTGTGTTTGTTTTTTAAATTGCTGCAAGGATTGAAAAGTTATATCTATTTTTACTCCGCTTACTTTTGGTTGGCTGATGTTTTTGCAATTAAATCCTTTTTTGGTTATTACAATTGCGTCTACATCGCTGTTTTCTTCTTGTTCTCCTCTTGCCAAAGATCCAAACAAGAAAGCAGATTGATATTCTGGGTATTTTTCAAGACTTATAAGTTTTTCTACAACTGATTTAAAGGGTTCTAGAAAGTTATTTTTCATCTTGTTTGAAACTCTACTAACTCATATTTGTTTCGATTGCTTGTAAAACAGTTTCTATGTAATTTGGCAAATTTGGCAGTTGTCTGATCTCCTCTGGCGTGAGCCAGCCCCAGTCGGAATACTCTTTTGAGAGTTTTTCTTCGGACATTTGAATTTTTTGATCCACTGCAATAAAAAACCAAATATCAAAATGAACTCTGCATTTTTGTCTTTCTGGGTTTTCAATCTCTATTTTTGTTAAAAGTGAAGGTTCCCCTATTTGTCTATCGGTTAAGACAATATCAGTTTCTTCTTTAGCCTCTCTTTTTACACATTCAGTAGGAATTTCTCCAGGATCTAGATGTCCCCCTGGAAATAGCCATAGGCCAGACTTTTTATGGTTGCCGATAAACAATTTACCGCTTTTATTATCAAACAGTAAGAAAAATGCACAGAGATGAGATTTCTCATTTTCATTTCTGGTTATAAATCCTTCTACTAACCTTTCTAAAAATTTGTTTTTAGTTCTTTCATCACAGGGAGTATTTCTAACAAGAGTCTCCAGTAGTGTATGGTTGGAGATTGATTGCTCTATCATCTGTAATATTTTTTGTCCTTTAGTTTTTCTGGCAAATAGCTTTCCTGGTCGTATTGTTCATATTTCTGACCATAGCCAAGATTTTTCATTAACTTTGTTGGCGCATTTCTAATCTTCATGGGAACCGGCAGATTGCCAAACTTTTTGACATCCGCTAAAGCTTGGAAGTAAGCATCATAACTTGATCTGTCTTTCTTGGCTGATGCCAAGTAAGTTACTCCGTGGGCCAGATTTATGGCACACTCTGGATAACCAATTGTTTCACAAGCTCGAAAGACTTCATTAGCAACAACTAAGGCTGTGGGTTGAGCCATGCCAATATCTTCTGAGGCAAAAATGACCATTCTTCTGGCTATGTATAGCGGGTCTTGACCTGCCTCAACCATTCTTGCCAGATAATAAAGAGCGGCATTTGGTTGACTTGCCCGCATTGATTTGATAAATGCCGAAATGACGTTGTAGAATTCATCTCCTTGCTCGTCGAAAGACAATTGCTTTTTTTGGAGGGCCTCTTCAATGTCTTTGATAGATATTGTCTTTTTTGTTGCCAGGTTGGCGGCAATTTCCAAGACATTTAAAGTAACCCTGGCGTCACCATTTGCAGACTCGGTCAGAAATTTTGTCGCCTGATCACCTAGTCTTACTTTTAAATGGGTAACAGCTTTGTTTATTATTTGTTCCAGTTCTTTTTCCTCATGTCTTTTTAAAATAACGACTCTAGTTCTGGAAAGAAGTGCACCAATAACTTCAAAAGATGGATTTTCGGTAGTTGCCCCGATAAAGATAAAATCTCCCTTTTCAACAAATGGCAAGAGTTTGTCTTGCTGGGCTTTATTAAATCTGTGAATTTCATCCACAAATACCACTGGTTGACTTTTAATGTCTTTAACCTTTTTTTGGATTTCCTTGATTGATGCATCCACTGCGCTGAATTCAAAAAATTCTCTAGCCATCTCTTTGGCAATAATTCTAGCTAAGGTTGTTTTACCAGAACCAGGCGGTCCCCAGAAAATGAGAGAGGGGAAATAATTGTTTGTTTTTTGGTTTATAAGAAGTCTGTTTATAATTCCACTTTTTCCCACTAAATGCTCTTGGCCGACAAAGTCATCTAGAGTACTTGGTCTTAATTTTTCAGGAAGGGGAATGTGATTCACGAAGTCATTGTATATCCAAATATTTACCAAATCAAGAATATGAAAAGCAATTGGGGTAAAATATACCTATGGACAAAATTAAACTAATTATTGGTTCATTTTCAGAAATAACTGTAAATTTGTCGAAGACCTTAAAAATTGCTTGGACTGAAAGTAAATTCGTAGTATTGGGTTACTTTGGCACAGCTGCCTTGGGGGCAATTTTTCCAGTTGTAACCAGCTTTATTTATAAACTGATGGTTGATCAGTTGATTGCTGGCCAAAGAATAGAGGCTACAATACCTTTGATCTTAGTTTCAATTTTGGGCAGCTTGTATATAGTGGAGGTTGCAAGTGATTTTTTGATCAATGGCCTAAAAAGTACTTATCTAGATTATTTACTAAGATATAAAATGCAAAACGCCTTAACCTTGATTTTTTTGGATAAGGTATCAAATCTTGATCTTGACCATTATGAAAATCCCAAAACGCAGGATTTACTAACTAAAGCCAGAGATACATTTACTTGGCGCGTACCTGATTACTTGAGGCAATCGTCATATTTATTCACCAATATTGTTTCCTATCTAACAGTTGTAATTTTGCTCATACCATACGGCGTCATTATGCCGCTAGTCCTAACGCTTCTTTCTATTCCTAGACTCTACTTACGGACAAAATTCAGTAGGTTGAATTGGGGAATATATGACTCGAGTATTCCTGAAGTTAGAAAATTGTGGGTGTATAGGTGGCTTTTGACAAACAAAAATGCCGTTACTGAAACTAGAATCTTTCAGACTGGAGCCAAATTATTAAAAATGGTCAAAGATATCCAGGATAGTGTGTATTTGAAAAATAAAGATCCACTAGATAAATTTCTTCCAGTTGCTATCTATCCAAAATTATTTGAAATTGCTGCAGTTTTTGTATTTGCTTATATAAAGCTTCCTAATGTTCTAAATGGCTCATTAAGTGTTGGTGACTATACATTCTTTATTGGACTTTTGGCACGGCTTACCAACAGTGCTGCGGGATTAGTGCTTAACTTTGGCGACATGTATGACAACAATTTATATGTTAATCACTTCTTTGAAGTTATGGACTTGCCCAGAAAAATTATTGACTCAAAAAAACCTGTTCCAATTGTGGGAGTTAATCCTCCAAAAATAGAATTTAAAAATGTATCCTTTAGTTATCCTAGAAGCGAAAATCTAGTCTTGGACAATATAAGCTTTACAATCAACTCCCAGGAGAATGTTGCCATTGTTGGTAAGAATGGAGCCGGAAAAACGACAATAATAAAACTGTTGTGTAGATTTTACGATGTCAACGAAGGAGAGATTTTGATAAATGGGATAAATTTAAAAGATATTAAAATAACAGAGTGGTACGAACAACTTGGAACTTTATTTCAAGAATTTGTTCACTATGACTTTACAGTGACCGAAAATATTGCTTTGGGAAGTTCTGAAAAAACTAACAGCCAAAAAGTGCGCAATGCTGCTGTAGCTTCAGGAGCAGATGGTTTTATACAGGAACTTCCGAATAAATATGACCAGTTGCTAGGTAGAGAATTTGAAGGAGGAGTGGAACTTTCTCAGGGCCAGTGGCAAAAGCTCGCGATTGCTAGGGCATTTTATGAAAACGCGCCAGTACTAATCTTAGATGAACCAACTAGTGCGATTGATGCAGAGGCTGAATACGAAATTTTTAATAACTTGCATGACCATTATGAAGACAAGACTTTAGTTTTTATTTCCCATAGGTTTTCAACAGTTCGAAATGCAGACAAAATTATTGTTGTAGATAGCGGAAAAATTGTTGAGGAAGGTACTCATAAGGAGCTTCTGGAAGCCAAGGGAATTTATAAAAAGATGTTTGATAAACAGGCTTTGGGGTATAAATAATGACCAAACTTCAAGATTTTTTAGCAGGTAGACTGATATTAGAGGAAGCACAATCTGCAATTAATGGAAAGTTAACGGTAGTAAAAGAGATTGCCTGGGGGACGCATATTATGGCAGGGGGAATAACTCAGTCTGGGGGAATTGCACAAGACATTTGGAAAAGAGTATTTCGACATGTAGCTCAGAAAGATTTTAAAAGTACTCTTATTATTGGTTTGGGTGGTGGTGGTATTGCCAAGCTTATTGCCAAAAATTGGCCAGAGGCAAAAATCACCGGAGTTGAAATAGATCCTGTAATTGTTAAATTGGGAAAAAAATATTTAGGACTGGACAAATTAAACCTTAAAATAATTCTTGAAGATGGCGTTAGGTTTTGTAACCAGGAAGCCGCAAAGAAAAAAACTTATGACTTAATTTGCATTGATACCTATATAGGGCAAAATTTTCCTAATAAATTTCAGTCGGTAAAATTTTTAAAAACAATAAAGAGTCTTGTTACAAGAGATGGTATAGTGATTTTCAATCGGCTTTATTACCAGGAAAAAATTCAGGAAGCGCATTTATTTCAAGAAAAGTTAGAAGAAATATTTCCAAAGGTTGAAGTTATAAAACCGGAAGCCAACATTATGTTTGTCTGTTCGCACTCGTAAGGTACATCTGCTACAATTTAAGCTCAAAATGGTGTAGAATGGATAGTTTCAAATTATGATTCACAAACTCTTTAGTAAACTACTTGATACCAATGCCAGAGAAGTTGACAGGCTTAGAAAAATTGTTTCCAAAGTAAACGATTTTGAATCTAAAGTAAAAAAACTCAAAGACTTGGATTTTGCCAAGAAAACTGCGGAATTTAGAAAACAGATTACCGATGGACAAAAACTCGAAGATCTATTACCTGAAGCATTTGCCTTAGCCCGCGAAGCTGCCAGAAGAACTTTGGGGATGCGACTTTACGACGAACAGTTGATTGCAGCCGTTGCTCTTTTTGAAGGCAAAGTTGCCGAGCAAAAAACAGGTGAAGGAAAAACCCTGTCTGCAGTTCCGGCTCTTTATCTTAGGTCTTTAACTGGCAAAAGTGCTCATCTGGTTACGGTTAATGATTACTTAGCCAGGCGTGATGCTGGTTGGAATGGACCAATTTTTAATCTCTTGGGTTTAAGTGTTGGAGTAATCGTCCAAGAAATGAAGTCGTATGTTTACGATCACAATTTCTATGATTCAAGTCATGGAGATGAAAGGCTAGCACACTTAAAGCCTTGCCCCAGAAAAGACGCCTACACGGCCGATATTACCTATGGCACTAATAATGAATTTGGTTTTGATTACTTAAGAGACAACATGGTTACTTCACTTGAGGAAATGAGCCAAAGGGGGCATTATTTTGCCATTGTTGATGAAGTTGATTCGGTGTTAATCGATGAAGCCAGAACACCCTTAATTATTTCGGCTCCAGACACCGATCCTACAGACAAATATTATAAATTTGCAGAGATTATTTCAAAATTAAATCCCGATACTGACTACACTGTTGACGAAAAAATGAAAAGCGCATCTTTGTCAGAAATGGGGATTACCAGAGTTGAAAAAATACTTGGCGTGGATAATCTATATGAAAAAGATTTTGAAGCTATCCATCATATTGAAAATGCCTTGAGGGCAAGATCTCTGTATCTTCGAGACAAAGACTATGTCGTTAAGGAAGGCGAGGTTACGATAGTCGATGAATTTACTGGTAGATTAATGTTTGGCCGAAGGTGGAGTGATGGCTTGCACCAAGCTGTGGAAGCCAAAGAGGGAGTAGTAATTCAACAGGAAAGCAAGACCTTGGCAACAATTTCCTTCCAGAATTACTTTAGAATGTATGAGTTTTTGTCTGGTATGACGGGAACGGCTGCAACTGAAGCCGAGGAATTTCAAAAAATTTACAAGCTTGAGGTTATTGTAGTTCCAACCCACAAGAAAATGGCCAGATTAGATTCCCCCGACGCCATTTTTAAAACTCTGGGTGGAAAATACGGCGCTGTAGCTAAAGAAATTGAAGAACGCTATAAAAAAGGCCAACCAGTACTAGTGGGAACTACTTCGATTGAGAAAAATGAAATTTTGAGTGACTTTATGAAGAAAAAAAGAATTCCCCACAACATCTTAAATGCTAAAAACCATGAAAAGGAAGCTAAGATCCTTTCCGATGCTGGCAAACCTGGGGCAATAACGGTTGCCACTAATATGGCTGGCCGTGGGGTGGATATCATTCTAGGAGGTGCAATGCCAGACAAAAGGCAAAACCAAAGTGAAGAAAAATATCTAGATAGTCTTCCTTATAAGAAATGGAAGAAGGCTCATGCGGACGTCATTAAAGCAGGGGGTTTGCATGTCATTGGTACCGAGCGTCATGAGTCCAGGCGTATCGATAATCAGCTTAGAGGTAGATCAGGCCGTCAGGGAGATCCAGGATCCTCCAAATTCTATCTTTCTTTGGAAGATGATCTAATGAGAATTTTTGGTGGAGAGCAGATTTCGGGCTTAATGGATAGATTAAAATTACCCGAAGATCAACCAATCGAAAACAGATTAATTTCCCGGGCAATCGAACAGGCTCAGGTAAAAGTGGAAGGCTTTCATTTTGATGCCAGAAAAAGAGTTGTAGAGTATGACGATATTGCAAATCAACAAAGAGAAATTATCTACTCACTTCGAAAAAGAATTCTTGAGGCTAAAAACATTCATGAAGAAATAGTTGAAAAATTAAAAGCCCAAGTAGACCAAATTATTTTGATGTCAGTTTCGGAAAAAGGAGAGATCGACTATGACACGGCCGTGATGGGTCTTATTGAAATAGTTCCTTTTGACGATGATTCAATAAAAGATATTAAAAAAGTGGCAAGAAAAGCAGATACTAAGGAAAAGCTTGTAGAATTTATCGAAAAGGCAGTCATGGATGCACATAGTTCCAGGCAAGCACAGGTTGGTGAAAAAATAATCTGGGAAATTGAAAAGTATGCCTTCCTTGGGTCAATTGACACTAAATGGATTGAACACCTTGATGAAATGGAAAACTTACGAGAAGGAGTAGGTATAAGGGGAAATAATGACAATGAAAGGATAGTTATTTATAAAACTGAAAGCTATGATCTTTTTGAAACTTTGATAGACAGGATTGATCAGGAACTGTCTCGAAGAATCTTTAGAATAGGGGTGCAGGAAGCTAGACAGTCAGAAATCCAGTTGGATCAGATGGTGACTAACATTGACCAATCAGACAATATTGGATTAATGGGAGAAGGAGAATCAAACTCTGCATTTAAGCAAAAAATAAACCAGACAAAAATTGGCAGAAACGACCCTTGTTGGTGTAAGTCTGGAAAAAAGTGGAAACACTGCCATTATCCTCAATTGCCTCAATAGTAACCCATAATATTGACTTTTCATAAAGTCGGAATTATACTCCCTTTACTGTTTCGACAGTCAACATGGATCAAGAAAACAAACCTAAAAGTATTTCTCCACAAGAGGTTCTCATGGGAGCCTTTGTTTATTTTGGTTTTGGTACTCAAAAGTTAAGTCTGGAGAGTATGGTTACAATTGCCTTGACTGCCAATTGCCCCAATTCAAACATAGCTCAAGGGGTTCTGGCTGGTATGGTTGAAGAGGGAGTTCTTACATGGGAAAAAGATAAACAAGGAACAGTTTGGTTTTCTCCTGCAACTCCAAAAGAAGGCGAGGTTAAATAATGTCTCAAGAGATTCAACAAGCTGATAATGGAGAATATTTACCAGAAAAGCCTTTGGAACAGCGAAAAAGAGAACTGGCAATTAGACGATCTCTCTTAGAACAAGGTGTGGACAGAAAAATTGCAGATGCAGTTGTAGGCTATACTCCTGAACAAGTACCATTCATATATAAGGCAGAATCGCACGAAGTTTTGCATCATCGAGTTAGAGATAACTGGATAGAAGGATATGAATTAATTCCAGGTGAAAGTTCTCTTTGGATTGGAACCACAGACGCAATTCATAATTTAGTGGATAGTCAAGGTTGGAGAGACCAAATTTCTGAGGTTATTGTTCAGTGGAGGGGAAGCCACATTGAAGAGAGTGATCAACAACCAGAAGTAAGTAAAGTAACAAGGTCTGAAGCACACCCCATTGAAGGTGGTGCATTTGTTTTGATCGAGTATAAAGGTGTTAGTGACATGGGGCAATTTGATGGTGAGATTGGAAACATTTCATTGTATGTGCCCGAGGAAAAATTCAGACCTTATGGTGGCTCTAAGGAAAGAATGTCATATAGAATATATGGGTTTAAAAGAGAGAGATTCAATAAAGATGTATCTGATGTACCAGGTGGTGTTCTTAATAGGCCCAACAAAGAAATGGAGGCAGGACATGAATGGTCACTGCAGCTTGGTTACAGCAATACATCTGGAACGACCATCTTGAATGGTTTTAGTGAAATGGTTGACCTTCATATGGGCGAGATAAGTCCCATTAAAGCGGATCATAGCAAAGCATTTAGATACACTTCCTTACCTCAACAAGCGAAACAATCCTTAATTAGTTCGGGAACTATCAAAGATGAATGTATTTTACTCTTGAATGAAGAGCCAGACGGAAATAGAGAAATTGTTGAATCCTTATTACCTAGAGCTAAAGCCATGATGATGGTTTTAGCTCCAATGGTTCAAAAAGTGCTGGCTGACGGTGGCTATTCCCGTCAAACCGAAAGTATGGCAATAGATGGAATTATGAATCATTCCGATAAAATTCGAATATTACACAGAAGCTTAGTTGATTTCTCACGAGAAGATAGATTTACCTACATTCAATATTGAATCGCAACCCTTTGGTTGTTTAACCTAGCCAAGAATAC
>CAZCXV010000022.1:0-9020 GCA_964502815.1 uncultured Gammaproteobacteria bacterium
GTAGAATAGGAGCTTTCCAAGCTTTTGATGGGGGTTCGATTCCCCCTACCCGCTCACAACCTATAATATGGTGGCTGTAGCTCAATGGTAGAGCACTGCTCTGTGGCAGCAGGGGTTACGGGTTCAATCCCCGTCAGTCACCCATAATATTGAAGAAAAATTTGAAAGAGTGGTGTATAATCCAGCAAATGCAGGACAGAAAAGAAGATTCGGCTGTTCACTTACTCGATCGAGTAGGTTGTGGGCCAAACGCAATCACTGATTTTAAAAACTACTTTCTTTACTTAGAAAGAGAAAGAAGAAAAATGGCAGAAATTATTGACAGAAAAGTTAGAGTAGCCCATGCAAGTTGCCCAGTCTCAACAGAACATGTCGGTACAAAACGTTAACTTAATCAAGCAGGTAGACCTGGAATGTTAACTTCCCCTCTTGCTCCTGCAAGAATTAAAACAATAGAGGAAAGAATGATCAGGATAATTAGGTAAAAAAGCGTCGACCAAGCATTTGGTTTGTCTACTTTTAAGTTGAAAGGGTAGAAAGTATTCATCTTTATTCCCAGGTGCTCAATAGAGCCAATCGTGAGCTTGAAAATACTGTAAAAAAGAAGAATTGCAAAGGCACTAATAATGACAAAGATCATTTCCTTGTAATTGTATATGAAGTTGGATGATAAAGAAAAGCAGCTGGGTCATCTTCTAGTAGGTATCTTTGGAAATCAAGGTATATTTTCCTTCTTTCGTTTTGACTTAATTCCAATCGGCCATCTTCCAGAAGTTTGTCTATCCTGGGACTAGCATATTTTGAAATATTGGAAGCCATTTGGCTTGAGTGCCAAGTAACGTATTGATCTGGGTCGTAGGGGCTGTCATAAGTGGCCAGAAACGCCTGGTAGTCGCTTGGGATGCCCGTTACCACAGAGACGGTGGTTTTAATGCCAATATCACTCCAATTCTTAGCGATTTTCTCAGCTTGTTTTATTAAGTTTGAGGTAGTGGTAAGTTTTAGGCTAATTTTTTCTCTCTCGGCTTTAGGAATGTCTGCTAATAGTTCCTTCGCTCGTTTTGGATCATAATCATAACTTTTAATTTGAGAGTTAAACGCCCAAGAGTTGGGAGAAATTGGCCCCAAAGCCCGGTTTTGACTTAAGGCTTCTTTGTCTATTGCATAAGTTAGGGCTTGCCTAAAGGCTTTTTTGTCCTTTTTATCATTATCATTAAATTCCACGTCTTGCATATTAAAAAACACGGCTACATATCTATTTGAGACAACTGACCCAGTCAGTGCGGCTGTTTTCCAGGAACTTAACGGCTCAGGGTCCAAAATATCTTCAATCCGGTCAATTTCACCCAACTGGAAAGCAATCTTGGTTCTTTCTTCAGTAGGATAGAACTTAATAATTTTTTTGTTTTTATCTTTGTCTTCCAAATTCATATATTCAACATAGTTACCCACCAAAGATAGCTTAGTTACTTTCCAAGTTCCAGTTCCCAAAAGTCCTTTTTTGAAAATTGGCTTTGAGACTACCGAAGGAAAAGGAGCAAATTTCTCTTTTAAGATAAAATTAATGGTTTTTGAATCCGGCTTTTCAATTTTTACCTGGTCAAAGCTGTAGTTTATGGCGTCTGATGTAACCGGTTTGCCATCCTGCCAAGTTTTTTTGTCGTCAAGATGAAATATCCAAATTTTACCGTCTTCTGTATATTCCCAGGAGGAAGAAAGCTCTCCAGCTACATTACCAGACTCGTTAACTTTAGTTAAACCATTTCCAATAAGGTGTAAAATCTCTTGGGGTAAAGCATCGGATGTATATCTGCCGGTGTAGCCGATTCTTTCTATTTTTTGGGAGAAAAACCTTGGAGCTGCAAAACCTAAAGCCAAGAAAAACACCATTCCTAAAGCTATGCCAATAGCTAAAATAGCTCTGAACCTGACTACAAAAGCCTTGAAAAATCTAAAGTAGTATCTAAACTTTAACATTATTTACCCTGTTTTAGATAATTAACTGCAGAATGGACACCAGAATGAAAAGAAAGGTTAAAAGAAAGGTTAGTTTAAACACCAACTTTTCTAGTCCTCTTCTGGTAAAAGATGCTGAAGTTGCTCCCCAAACTCTGCCAAAGCCGGTTCCCTTTACTTGTACCAGAACAAAAACACTTAAGATTATGCCAATTACAATCTGTAGAACCAAAAGTAAGTCTTTCATTAGATTTCTATTATACCCCAAAGTCTAGTCTGCCAGCCAGTAAAGGATACTTGAGGCAAAGAAGATCAGGAAAGAGAAAAGAATATAGGAAACGATAATGCTGCCCGAAGAGTAAGCAGGCAGAGTAAACCACTCGTTTGTAAGTCCTGCAAAAACAAAGTTTTCCACTCTAAATTGACTAAGAACCAAATCAACCACATACAAGGTAACAGCATTCCCTAACCACTTAAATAGCCCAAAAGTAACTAGGTTAATTGGCAGAAGAAGAATATTTACAACCGGCTTTACCAAAAATGAAGCCAATGCCAGAGCAAGGCCGGTTACAAGAATGGCAGCCATTCCGCCTTCAAAAATAAGGCCTTTAGTGACAGCGGAGATAAGATAAATGACAACGGCTTCAATTGCAATACTTCGTATAATTCTTTTCATTACATTTAAGTATAGACCAAAGTGGTTATTTATTGTCAAATATTTTTGAAATTTGTTTGTGGTGAAGACGTCTGGCAAATCTGTGAGATTCATCTCTTAGTCTTTGAAACAGGTAAAGTGCGGGAGGTTTTAGTCTTTCTTCTATAAATATTTTTCCCTGTGTATCTTTATCACTTTGCATTACAACTAAGGTTTCATATCTTTTGGCAAGTCCTACAACTGGCATGTCTTTAGGAACTGCGCCCGTCACTGCCGATATTTGACCTTTTCCCCCATCGATAATAATTAAATCAGGTGTTCCCCAACCTTCCAATCTCTTCATTCTTCTTTCAAGGATTTCTTTCAGTCTGTCGGTATCCCCCTTTAATTTTGTTTTAACCTTAAAGTGTCGGTAAAGTCTTTTATCTGGCTCCCCTTGTGTAAAAGTTACCATCGAGGCGGTTGGGTGGGATCCTGCAAGGTGGGCAATGTCAAAACACTCAATTCTATCTAAAGACTTAATCTGAAAGTATTTGTTTAGTAAATTTTTAGTTGCCTTCAGTTCTTTTTTTCTTAGATCTTCAACTAAAGAAGGATTTTCAAGATATGAGCTTGAGTCCTGCCTTGGCTGGGAAAGATAATTTAGTTGTCTGATTTGGTTTTTGTAGATTCCTGCTGCTTCAAAATTCTCATTTTTGGCCTCAGCTTTCATCTTTCTTTCTAAGTCTTTCAGAACTGATTTGTGTTTGCCTTCTAAAACTTTACTTAAGTTAGCTATATTTTTCAGATATTCTTTCTTGAGTTTATTTCTTTCAAATCCTTCTTTTTTTATAATTTCATTTGGACAAGGGACACACAAACCTATCTGACTATAGATACAGGCTCTTTTGCCTAGCTTGTGGGAAGAATGGGGAAATACCCTTCGAAGTCTGGAAATAACTTTTTTGACTACTAGAGATGATAGGTATGGCCCAAAGATTTTTTTGGCTTTAATTTTTGCTAAATCTGTTTTTCTGGCGGTTATTACTCTAGGAAACTCTTCTTTGGAAATAATGATATATAAGGGCGTCTTGTCGTCTTTTAATTGAATATTATACTTAGGCATCAGTTTTCTAACTAAGTTTGCCTCAAGTAAGAAGGCTTCAAATTCGCTTGCAACTGGAATATAAGAAATATATTTGGCTTCCCCGACCATGGCTCTAGTTTTTGGCAGAAGTTGAATGAAAAAGTAGGAAGTAAGCCTATTTTTTAAGTTTTTAGCCTTGCCAACATAAATTGGTTGGTAGTCACTGGTTTTAAATATATAAACACCGGGGTTTGCCGGCAGGTTTTTAAGCAGACTTTTTTCGGCTAAATAATTTTTTAAGTTTTTCATATTTATTATTGTTCAAGCCTTTTACAAAATATAAAAGAATGAAGACAAAAATAGCCAAGAGTATCCCCGCCAGGCTTACTATTATAACAGTACTTTTTTGCGTGGGTAGAGTGGTAACCACGCCGTCATACATAACCTCAATTTTTGATGGCGTGTTTTTACCCAGCAAGGAAAAAGGGATATTTTTTTCAAAACCCAAAGAAGCGTAAGGTGGTAGCAGGGTTACTTTTTCACTTAAGACCAACTTGCCGTCAAAATAAATCTCGATAGTTTTGTTTGCAATCGAAGTTGGTCCGGGATTTGTAACATTACCTACAATCTTTGTTGTCAAAACAGGAATTGGTTGATAGGTTTTGACGGTTATTTTGGCTGTAGTGATTCTGCTTTCCGGCAGCTTACCAAAATTTACAAAGACGTCTTTTTGCGGACTGGGGCCAAGTTTATATGAGCCAGGTGGGTAGGGCTTGTAGGCATCAGATCCGTGGATAACAAAGGTAAAATGCCTCAAGTCAAGCTTGGAAAAATAATCTACTCCTCCAGTGGTTTTGCCCCAGGTAGGATCCACTGGCACCCAAACCCCCTTTTCTTGATCCCAGTACTCAGGCCAGGCGTGCAAAACATCAGATACTAAGGACAAAGGCTGAATCTGGGTATTTTCTGTATAGGCATAGCCGTTTACCTCGCGAGCTGGAATGCCTGATGCTCTTGCTAGAGCAACAAAAGTATCTGTAAACTCCATGCAAATTGCGCTTTTAGGGCTGAGAAGAGCAGTTTCTGCCCCAAGTCTTATTACATTTGGCTTAACCCGCTGGTAATCATAATCTAGAGTGTTTACAACGTAGTCGTAAATGGCCCTTGGTGTTTTTAAATTTTTGGCAAGATCACTAATAACTGCGCTCTTAGTTTGCCATACTTCAGTGGGCTTTAAGTTTTCACTTCTAACTGTAGGATCAAGAAGTGCGCTATATCTTGGACCGGAAAAAATTTGGACTGCGCCAATTGCCTTAACGTCTATTCTTTCCCTGGCTTTTAATTTGTAGACTGCCAGCCAGTTGCCGTCGCTGTCAATGGTTACAGTGTCAGGGGTTGGAAATAAACTTTTGTAATTTACTTTTTGGTAAGCCGTATCTGGAGGAATGGCAATTTCGGCAATGGCAGTTTTAGACAAAGGGTTTTCAAGATGATATGTCAGATCAAACTCAAACACCTGGAACTGGCCAAAGGCTGCAGTTACCGGCAGTTTGGAGACAGTTCTTTTGTCAAAAACATATGCCTTGTTCCCATTAACATTTTCAATTTGCGTATACTGAGGAGAGATATAGGCAAGTTCCCCAAGAGATGGAGGAACTATTAGTTTTACCTGGTAGTCATTAAAGGCATTGGGGGTGGAAAGCTTGGGAATATTTACTTCCCAGACTTCTCCAGTTTTAGTGGTTAAAGTATTGTCTTCAAAAGAAATGGTAAACCGTCGGCTATTTCCCTTGCCTACAACTGCATCGGCAAACAGCACTTTAAGACTAATTACTCCGTCTTTCTCACTTTTGTCTAAAGCTATTGGTTTACCATTGTCAGTTGCTCTAGGGTTCATGGGTTTTGTGCCGCTAAGAACAATTGTGTAGGAGGGTGCATAGTAACCAGAGAGGTTATTAATCAGGGTAACATCATAGCTCACTGTAGTTACCCCATCTTGATGCACTAAATAGTTAACTGTAATGTTATTGGTAAAATCTTCTTCTGCAGAGACTGGTTGTGAAATAAGAAAAGCAAAAATAAAAAACGCCAAAAGTAAAATTGCTAGTTTTTTCATCCTAAAGTGTATAATAGGGCAATTATGACAGAAGGGGCTATAGTTACGCCAGAGCTAGATGCCAGTTTCCAAGAAATACTGACAAATGCTTTTTTAGAAGCAAAAGCCAGATATCCCAATAATGATTCCTGCAGGCAGATCTGTAAAGAAGTTGCTGGCGAAATAAAGAAACAGGTTTCTAAAATTGCTGTAATAGAAGGTTTGTCCACACCAACCTCTGGTTTTACCCAAGGGGATTGGGTAAACCATAACGCAGTTGTTATTGAATTGAACGGAATTTGGGGAGCTTTTGTGCCAAATGATCGGGATTTTAGTTGTCTTACAGCTTTAGATGCGGAGGCACTAAGAATAAGAATAACAGAAACACAAGGAGGTGTCTGGCCGAGAGGGTGGGTTTGGGAAAAACTTATTAACAGTTTTGAAGGGGAAACTAATCAGATTTGCTATATAAGATTTAGAGGTCAGGACGAATATGCTAGCCATTTAACAACCATATAGTTAATCAAACGAGCCCCTATTCCAGTTTCAGATCAACGATAAATTTTCTTTCTATTTCTTGAGTCATCTTAATTCAATTCTAGATATTTTCCCTCTGTAACAATTTCTATATTTCCATCTGTAACCTTTATTCCAGAATTATCATCTAAAGCATATGCTTTATGAGAAAAGTTTTTTGCAATTTCTCTGATATTTTCTTCTGTTAGTTTGTTAAATGATTTGGAATTAAAATGTGGCAAAACAAGGAAATCAACTAACCTTAACCCTTCGTTTATAATTTTCATCTCTCCTTTAGGTAAATCCTCTCCATATAGTATATTGTAAGGGTGTTCAATTAAGGGAGTTGTGACACAACTTCCTGCACTTATTCCTAAATACACTTTTGTATCTAGATATCCATTTTTTAAATTTTCATCAAAACCAGACTTCTTAAACCAATATCGTAAGTAAAAATCATTACCACCTTCGATGGCAATTATGTCTACCACACTTAATCTTTTCTCCCAGATATCTTTTGGTAATGCAGAAATATCAACAATATCAATTTCTTCAAATCCAATTTTTTTTAAATTTTGGTAATCATTTATTAACCAATCTTTGTCTCCTTCTTCCATGTTAGAAGCAGTAGGAACAATTGCAATTTTAGTTTTACTCACTTCTTTTCCAACCAAATCAAGAAGTGCTTTTTTGAGACTCTCATTTGTTATACCTGCTGATGTTAATAATAATTTCATTTGTGAAAACCTTCCGTAATTTGTCCATTCTTAACAACAAACACTTTTCCTGTCTCTTCTCTTAAGATAGTTTCAATAATTACCTTAGCTACAGTTTCTGGTGTTTGGGCATTTGCTGCATCTTCTGGAAAAAATCTTTTGTAAGCTTCTGTTTGTGTGTCAGAAGGAGAAATTGCATTTACTTTTATTCCTTTTTCTTTCAGATCTTCTGCTAAACCAACTGTAAAATCTTCAAGCGCTCTTTTTGAAACATAGTAAGGCAACCATCCTTTAGCACCATTTTCAAAAGTTCCTGATAGATTAATCACAGACCCCCCCCATAAACATTATTGGCAAGAGCCCACGCACAAGAAGTGAGGGTGCAATTAAACCTACGCTAAAAGTATCTGTTATAACTTTTGGGTCAAACAACTCATAATTTTTCCCTGCATAGGCTTCATCTTTTCCATGCCAAATGCCTGCAATATTGGCTAGAATGTCTATGTTGTCAAATTTTGACTTAATATCATTGATCAGTTCACTTACAGAATCAAAGTCAGAAAGATCTACTGGAAAGATAATTGCAATGCCTCCAGTTTCCTCTATCAATCTTTTTGTTTCATTAAGTTTTTCAACATTTCTTGCAACCAAACCAACAACTACTCCCTCTTTGGCAAGTTCAATTGCTACTGCTCTACCAATGCCTGTAGATGCCCCCGTTACAATTGCATTTTTATTTTGTAGTTTCATATGTAATGTATTTTAATAAATTATTAGCTAATTGGTTAATTTTTCCTGTGTCATTGTTTTATGTATCCTACAGCAGTAAATCTTATTTCAAATCCAACTCTTTTGTAAAACTCATTTGGATATGCTCCTTCTTCTGTGGCAAGGCAATGTTGATCGTTTCCGTTCTTTATTGATTGTTGTATGCAGTAAAGAGTAGCTGTTTTACCATAACCTTCCCCTCTTACTTCTCTTAATGATCCTACATTTGAAATGTAACCTATACCCTCAAAGTTTGTGAGTGTAGATACTGCAACCGGTTTATCACCTTTGTAAATAATGAAATATTCTAATCTATTTGATTTATTGTGTTTGTGCCAAACTGCTTCTGCAACTTTTAGATAATCACCTAACTCTCCATAGGGATTTTGTGGATCATTTTTTTGGTAACAAGCATTAAATGTTTCAAGATATGTTTTTAATTTTTCTGGTGTGGTAACTATCTTTACAGAATCAAAGTTTTTATTGTCTATATCTCCACATTTCCAAAACTGCCAAGAGTCTTCAAACCCTTTTTTATAGCCATAATCACTCAATGTTGAGGCAAGAGAATCCAAATCTCTTCTACTTTCAAAATAAATGGTTGCAGCTCTGTCAAGTTCCTTAAATTTATCCTCAACTTGAAATATTTCATCATTTCTTAAAACTCTGTTAGTTAATGCCAAATTCCAGAATGCTGATTTGTCTGTTTTTGAGTATCCAATAATTGCGAATTCTAAATCAATCAAATTATCATACATAATTCCAAATTGAAGTTTTTGCATATTTATAAGAAAATTAAAATTATTCATAAATTATATTCTGCTATTTCCCAAATATTCTCCCATGGATCTTCAAATTGGAAATATTTATACATTGCTGGATGTGTAATGGTAAATATTTCAGTTATGGTTTTTGGTTTTAAACTGGAAACTTTTTTGTATGCTTCTTGTACATTATCAGTTGATAGAGCTGGAGTAACATTATCTCCATAATTTGGTTTTTCATTATCAACTTCTGAGTTCAATATTCCAAAGTAAACATCCCCGTTATTCAGATTAAAATCAGCCCATCTATTTCCTTCAATATTTTTTACTTTTGTTTCCAAAAGATTTTCATAAAAATTAATTGCTTTTTGCAAATCATTAACTTTGATATAAAAATGGTCAATTTTAAGTTTCATTTTTTAAAATCATAGGGTCTTCCCTAGATAACTAACTAATATTACAAACTATAAGTCTCCGATTGATA
>CAZCXV010000023.1:0-8939 GCA_964502815.1 uncultured Gammaproteobacteria bacterium
TGTGCATATCCATATTCCAGAAGGTGCAGTGCCAAAAGACGGCCCGTCTGCAGGAGTATCAATGTCAACGGCTTTGGTCTCAGCACTTACAGGAATTCCTGTCAGAAAGCAGGTTGGAATGACTGGAGAAGTAACACTTCGGGGCAGAGTGATGGAAATAGGTGGCGTAAAGCAAAAAACAATTGCCGGTCATCGCGCTGGACTGAAGACGATAATTTTGCCTAAGGACAATAAAAAAGACATGGAAGAGATTCCAGACAAAGTCAAAAAAGACATCAAATTTGTGTTTGCAGAAAGACTTGAAGATGTACTAAAAACAGCTCTTGTCAGCTGGCCAGTGGACAGAAAGATTAAAAAAACTCCAATTCATTCATACATCGCTACTGCATAATAATCTAAACAGTTTTGTCAGTTCAATTATTTGTAAACAATATTTTTATTTCAACTGTGTTTATTTTCATTGGCTATCTAGTGGATCTCTACTCGATAGATACAGTACTCATGTTAATTGGGGTACTTGTGGGTTTAGTGTGTACACCCTTACTATTAGTTGTGAGTAGAAGAAGTAAGATAGCAACCTGATTTTCCAAATGGTATAAATCTACAAGAAATGTTCGTATACAGTACCACTGATGCAAAAACTCTCGCCTCCGCATTTTTTTTAGACGCAAGAACTTGGCTTAGCAGGCCCATTTGCCTTGAAAAGGCAGAGATTTGCAAAGCAAATCAAGACAATATCTTGACTTACGCCAATTTCTTCTTCTCGAAGAAAGTTTCGACAATTGTCGAAACTAAACTTATATGATGAAGAGAGATTTTTGGGAATTATATGGTAATATGAAGTATGTATTTAATGTACATTGATGAATCCGGAGATACAATTTCACTCTCTCAAAAAGGGAAGAAATTTTTAGTTTTAACAGGGTGTATTTTTGAAGAAAAAGATATTCCATCAATTGAGCAAAAATTTAGAGAGATAAAGAAAAAGTATTATCAAGATCCTGATATCGAGATTAAGTCAAATTTCTTGCGGTATGCTAGTCCAGACTTATCTCAAAGTTCTCCAATGAAACTTAACTCTAAGGAAAAATACGATGAATTGGAAAAAGATGTTTCAGACTTTCTAAAAGATCTACCCATAATTTTATTTTCAGTGATAATTGACAAAACTGTTTTTTGGAAAGAATTTCCATCACAAAATCCATATGACACAGCCTATTTACACTTACTTGAAAGTTTTCAAAAACATCTTGAAGATAAAAAAGGACTTGGAATTTGTATTATTGATCCAAGAGAGGGTCAAGTTGAAAAAGCTTTTATTGGTCAAGAATTGGAAAGTATTCACCACAAAACAAGATGGCAGAGTGACAAAAGTCCTAATGTTGTAGAAAGACTGCTTTTTGCAACTTCAGATAGAACCATAGGGATTCAGATTGCAGACCTATTTTGCTACCCAATTTACCATATGATGGAATATGGTAAGAAACCAGGAACTTACTGGAGATATGATGAGTTAAGTAGAGTAAAGCTCAAAGATCTTCTTTTTTACCCCTCAGAAACGAAAAAAGACCTCTTGTAAAGGCCTTCTTTCGATGGGCACAAATTACTTTGTGACCAAGATTATATTAGCATGATTGCCGTATTTGTGCAATTGCGGCTTTACGTATCTCCGTATTTTTTTCAGACGCGGGGGAAGAACCAGGCTGACGTCAATTTCTCCTCCAGGGAGAGAACTTTGACCATGGTCAAATGTGGATACTTCTCAACTTGCAAGGAAGGCAGTTTTTCACCTTACCAGTTGAGAGCTTTTCTGAAGGAAAAGCTAGATAGAGAACTTGGACAAAATAGAAAATAAATTATTCTACTAATATGGCTCCTGTCATGGATGAAGCATGTACAGAGCAGTGATATGGATAGATGCCTGTTTCTTGAAAAACAACCTCGAAAGTGTCACCTTTGTTTAATAGTTTTGAATTTTGATCTGAAAAATAAGAATGGGCTGGGTGAGAATCAGTATTTGTATAATGACCAACACCTTCAGTATTAATCCAGATAATTTTTGTTCCTTTGCTAACCTTTACATTTTTAGGATTGAAAGTAATGTCGTTCATATCAATAGTCACCTCTTTCTTCCCAATTCTATCTATGAATTCCTTAGATTTTGACTTATCAATTGCAAACTCAAAAAAACCATCATGACAACTTCCATCTGGCCAACAAGCTTTATATTCAACTTTATATAAACCGTCAGAGACGTCTGAATTTATCTTTCTTCGAAGTGTTAATTTATTACTATCAATAGTGGTTTCGCCAATTCCTACATCTTTATTGTCTTTTAAAATTTTAATTTCCGATGGTTTTGCAAGATCAAAATTAAAATCAATAACTATATTTACAGGAACTCCAGCTAAAATGCTTGCATGTTCTGGAGTGTTTGATTCGTAGTGGGCACTTTTTTGGGGATTTGAAAATTTTAACTCTTTATTTATGTTTTGGTCAGATTTTATATTGGGCAAACCAACCATCATAGTGGGAATTTTGTCTTTAAATATAGAATCTTTATACAAAAATAGAAAGCTCGTAATTAGCCCAACAACAATAGTCACAATTAAAAAATATTTAACCACTCCACTAAGTGTAGCTACTAAACATTTTCAGGTCAATGAAGCGTATATTTCTAAACTTTGTTAAACTTAAAAGGTAATGTTATTATCTTCAATTGTTAAATTTTTAATAGGAATAATCATTCTCCTTGTTTCAACACGCATATTAACGAAAACTGCAGAAAAACTATCTTTGTCACTTAAAATTTCACCACTTCTTATTGGTCTAACCATTGTTGCAATTGGAACTTCACTACCAGAGCTTGCTGTATCTACTACAGCAGCTATTAAAGGCGACCATGGGTTGGCAATGGGAAATGTTGTGGGTTCTAACATAGTTAATGTTCTATTTATTTTTCCAATTGGGATTGTAATTGGAAAACTTCGTGTGGGTACAACCAAAACTCAACGAAATGTTTGGATACTTTTGGCAGTAACACTAACCTTTGTTATCCTTCAAATCTTTAAAATAAACCATGTTTACAGTGCACTTATTCTGTTTGGAATAGGGGGAATCATAAGTTTTTTTCAGTATCGTTTTGCACAAGAAGCTAAAACACATGAAGATAAAAAGATGTTTACTAACCAAAAAAGCTCCAAGTTAAATATATTCTCAATAATTTATTTATTGCCTGTAGTTATTGGAATTATTATTGGTAGCTTTATGACTGTTATATCAATAGAAGAAATTTCTTTTGTAACGGGTTTATCCACAACAGTCCTTGGGCTTTCTTTGAGCGCTTTAGCGACCTCACTCCCTGAGCTGATGACTACTATATTTAGTCAGGAAGAACACCAAGATAAATTAACACTAGGAAATATATTGGGAAGTAATATTTATAATCTTACCTTGATTGGATCGGTAGCCATTTTTGTATCAGGAAACAATGGCTTACCTGCCAAAGACATTTTTATTTTACTTGCTTCCGCGATTGCTTTCATTTTTGTCCTAGTTAAATACAAAGGGGAAAATATACCCAGAAAAATAGGTTTTATATTTCTATCTTTTTTTGTACTATATTTATTGAGTTTAAGATAAAAAAAGTATTGTTAATATTTATTTTAAAATTTGCTTTTTACCACTAAACCGATAAATTGATTTAAATATTTCTATAACCAAAAACATAAGAAGTGACAACCCTGCCGCTATTACCCAGTAAATTAAATCTACATTAGTAAGTCCAAAAAACTGTCTAGTTGCCAAAGTCATAAATGGAAATATTTGTAAAGTAAATCCCACCAAGACAGCCAAGATAAGCCACTTGTTTTCAAAAATATGGTTCTTCCAAAAAGGAGACATAAGTGTACGTATCGAAAATACATACGCAAGTGAATTAAAGCCAAGTGTGATAAATGCGATAGACCTTGCAAGTACAAGATTGTTTGTATTTTTGTAAACTACAAAAAAGGAAGCAAAGGCGACCAACCCAGCAACTGCACTGACTATGCCAATTAAAACTATCATCCAAGAATTTACAAGTTGTTCCTTTGAAGCTCGTGGCCTTTCTTTCATAATATCTATTCTTTTAGGGTCAATTGTTAATGCCATACTGGGGAATCCATCCGAAATTATGTTTATCCAAAGTATTTGAATTGCAGTTATTGGTAACGGCAACCCTAAAACAATTCCTCCAACAACTACAAGTATTTCAGCAAAAGCATCACTCATAAGATAAAGGATGATTTTTCTAATGTTCTCAAACATCACTCTGCCCTCTTCAATTGCTTTAATTATTGTTTGAAAATTTGAGTCTAATAAAACCAAGTCTGCTGATTCTTTTGAAACGTCTGAAGCCTCTGCAACAACAATACCGATATCAGCTTTATGAAGCGCTGGTGCATCATTTACGCCATCTCCCATCATGGCAACTATCTCGCCGTTCTTTTTTAGAGCCTCTACGATCATCAATTTTTGCTCAGGAGTTGTTCGTGCAAAAAGACGAATGGATTTTACTTTTTGTGCCAACTCTTCAATACTTAATTTTTCCAGCTCTTCTCCTATTATGACTTCATCTTGAGTGATATGGATTTCTAATTCTGACAAAACAAATTCAGAAGTTTTTGCATAATCTCCAGTAATAACAATAGTTTTTATATCAGCTTCTTCGGCTTGTTTTAAGGCATCCTTTACACCTTCTCTAACTGGATCTGAAAAAGCTAGCAGTCCAATCCAAACTAATTTACTTTTTGCGTCTTTTAGTTCTAGTTTGGTTTTGCTTGAAGATACTTGTTTTTGTGTAAAACCAATAAGTCTCTTTCCTTGGCTAGTTAATATATCAATTTTACTTTTAACTTCTTGCTTTTGACTTTCTGAAAGTGTTGTCCATTCAAGAATTAATTCCGGGGCACCATTAACATAAATGGTATTTTCATTGTCTGTTTCCTTGTGCAGACTTATAAAAAATCGTTCTTTTGGCGAAAAAGGAATACTATCCAATCTCGGATATTGATTAATAATATCTTTTTCAATGTTTTTCTTGCCCCATTCATGTGCAGAAATAACAATTGGATCATCCAAGTCATTAGCTAAAACAACTTGTTTAGATAACCTATCCTTATCTCCAACATAATCCACAACTTCCATTTTTCCTTGAGTTAAAGTTCCAGTTTTATCCACGCAAATAGTAGTTACTCCGCCTAAGGTTTCGGCTGCAGACAGTTTTCGTATTAATCCTTTATGTTTAACTATCTTTTGCATGCCAACAGCTAAAACAACAGTAAGTGAGATTAATAAGCCCTCAGGTAGGCTGGAAACTGCTAATGCGACAGAGGTAGTAAATATTTCAATCAGACTTAATTTATATAAAAGTCCAAGTATAAAAACAAAACTGGTTAGACTAATGATAATAAATACTATTTGCTTACTAAATATTTTTAATTGTTTTTGAAGTGGAGTATCCTCTGCCTTTTCTTGTATTTGTAAAGCTATTTTTCCCATTTTTGTTTCTGATCCAATTGTTTCTACCTGTAAAAGACCTTGGCCTGCAGAAATTAGTGTTCCCATAAAAACATCGTCACCATTTTCTTTGTTAATTGGTACACTTTCACCAGTTAGCATTGCTTCATCAATATGCAATCGGTTAGCAAATGTCAGTTTTCCGTCTGCTGGAATTTTGGTTCCTTGATCTAAAATAACTAAATCTCCAGGTACAAGTTCAGATGTATTAACGGATATTCGACTTCCCTCCCTAATAACCATAGTTTTACTAGTAACATAATGCTTCAAAGCCACAAGTGCATTGCTTGCTTTACTCTCCTGAACAAATCCTAAAATAGTGTTGATGAGTACTGCAAAAAATATAACAATAGCATCTGAAAAATGACCTATTGCCAAAGTGACAGCAGATGAAGCAAATAAAATATATACGAAGGGACTTTTTAACTGTTGAATAAAAATAGACACTGAACTTGGAGGTGGTTTTTCTGGTAAAACATTTGATCCATATTTGAGTTGTTTTCCTTCTACCTCTTTAGCTGATAATCCGTTGTCTTTTGGAAACATAATACAAAGCTAGTGCTAGATTTATTATAAAGGAAATCTATATAAAACCTTTTCTAACAAAAGATTCTCACTTGAACCAATCTTATCTGGAGTTCATAAATTGTGCCTTTCAGGCACAAAAAACCGCGTCTGAAAAAAATAATTCCAAAGAACTATCGTCCTTTGGAAGACATGCCTGCTCGAACTTATTTCTTTTTAATCGTCAACTCTCGGTTGACTACAAAATGGGCTTCCACACGGTCTTTTCTCTCGGTGGATATTCCCGGCTATCCACCGGAAAATGGACAAAGTCTCAAATGGTGACCTTTGAGGAAACAACTCGAACTCCGTATGTTGCGTAGCCTCGACTCCTCGGCTCCGCCTCGTCGTCTGCTCCGCTTCGGTCGCTTCACTCCCTCGCCTCCGCATTTTTTTCAGACGCGGGGAGAGAACTAGGCTGGCGCCTATTTGCCTTACAGGCAGTATTTTGCAAGGCAAAATATACACTTTTCTTGGCTAAAGCCAATTTCTTGCAGGCAAGAGAATTTCAGCCATGGCTGAAATTGGACAGTCCTCAACTGCCAAAGAAGGCAGTTTCTCATCTTAAAAGATGAGAGTTTCCTGATTGGAAACTAGACATATGAAACTTGGACAAAGAAGGTACCTGACGGTTCACCGTAGAGTACTTGGAAAACACCGTCATTTGAGGCCAATTCCACCGTTGACGGTGGAACGGTTCACCGTTACGGTACCATTAGTTACTCTGGGAGAGTAAATGTCCAAGTTTGAGGCTAGAGCCTCAGTAACCATGAATGAGTATATTTTAAATGATTACTTTTTGTAATCAATTGAGGCTAGACTAGATTTCGTAGAATTCGTAGAAAAGGTCAATTGGAGCTGATACTTCTTGAAGGTGAAGCGGAAAGCAATCGATCAAATCATCTAACTTATCTTTATTAGAAATGCAGACAAGAAATTGATGTGCTAGATCTGGTTTGACATTTCCAGCACTATCTAAAAATTGTCCCCACAGAGCTGTACTTTTAAACCAATTTCTAATCTGCTTTTTGGACAATATGTATTCTGATGGAAATAGTCTTGTATATGCTTCTACTTCATATAACCAAGACCAACCGTTAACTTCCTCTACTTCTGGATGTAAGTTTTTAATTTCAGTAAACATATCTTGTAACTCCTGCATTCTTGTTTTCATTCGTTCTCTACTTAATGCCCCTGGTTCTGGATCATCGGTATTTCTGAAGTGGACAGAAACACTTTTAACTTTTTCATCTACTTCATATGTAAAACAACCAAATCTTTTTGAAGTTTCTTCATCTTGTGATCCTTGAAGTCTATCTAAATAAAATTGATATGTTGTTTGAAGGAAGTCAGAATTAGAAAGAGAAGATAAATATTCTTGCCAAGTTTCATTGTTTGGATCAAATTTCCAACCAGCAATTCTAAATGTTTTGTAAAAGGAAGTGTATTCTAATAGAGCTTTTGCTAAATCCAATCCTTCTACTTCTGAAACTTTATTTGCAAATTGTGATTGTAACTCAAAATATTCTTTTGAATATGGCATGCGCTATTATACACATTTTTGAATATTAATTACTTGACAACTACTACTTTCATATACTTTTAGCTACTTATCTATAGTTAGTATGAAACAACAAAGAAAGAATCATTGACATAGAAGAAAGAAAATGTTATATTGCTCAGTAATATGAGTGCAAGAAAAATAAAAACAAAAGAGGCAGCAATTGAAAATGTCAAAAGATTATTTTCAAATACTCCAGAGAAGGATTCAGTGTCTATTAAAGATGCTTTTGTTGCGTGGCAAAGACCAAATCCTGAAAATGTAGAAGAGAATAAGGCTTGGTTATCAAACATGCTTTTTCATCTTAAATACCATAACTTACTTAATCCTGTTTATAGCTACCGCAGTGGTAGAAAAACTCTGGATAAGCTCCAATTGACTTTTGAAGGTAAGAAAGCATTGGGAATGATAAATAGCGAGCTCGGAACTAGTGATACAGACACATCTATCAATAACGGTTTATCTCTATCTTTTACAGATGTAATGAAAATAATAGCAAAACTAAGAAAAGACAATCCTGACTATGAAATCACATTTGATGTAAGGTTGAAGACAAGCTAGTGTGGATACACTTGGTGAGGATATTAACGGCTTTTTGTATTATTTCCTTTAATACAAAATATCAATTGAGCGTTTAAAACAGAAAATTGTTGATCGCAAGTCTCTGTTATCTGACCCAAGCGTATCCACGTTATCTCCTATAGTATTTAATTTGTCAATTGCCTCATCTATTTTCTTTGATTATGCCTAGGGTTGGGATTATAATACATTCAAATGGTTGATTTAGATAAACCAAAAACAGAAGAGCGAATACTTTTTGATGGAACAATTCGCGACCTAAGGAAAGAAGATTTGACTCCCTTAATTCCAATTTTGGGAACCTGGATAAAAGATAGGAATACTGGAGAACCACTTCCTGATGAAGTCCAAGAGACTATTCAAATTATGCTTGATAGTGTTGAAGGCAGAAATCCAAGGACTTATATTGTTGCTGAAGCATTAGATGGAGAAGTAATTGGGGTAATAGGATTTAAAGATCCCGATGTAAAAATGGGTATTTGGGCTTCGACTTCCACTCCAGCAGAATTAATTAATGCCTATGTCAAAGCAGATGAAAGAAAAGGTAAAGGAGTAGGCAAAGCATTGGTTGCAAAACTTGAAGAAAAAGCTAAATCACAGGGCTATACAGAAATAATACTTAGGGTCTTCCCCAGTTAACGTGATGTAGAATGTTATTTTATGACGTTATCAAGGG
>CAZCXV010000024.1:0-5709 GCA_964502815.1 uncultured Gammaproteobacteria bacterium
AGACATATCTTGATTGTCAATTTGAAAGAATTGAAGATCAAAAAGAAACCCGCTTTGTATAAGGCGGGTTTTTAAATTCCAAATCTGTGGGTCGTGATGGAATCGAACCATCCACTTCTAAATTATCAGTTTAGCGTTCTACCGATGAACTAACGACCCCTGGCCTTTAGGCATGAATATTGTACCTCAATCTAGTATTTTTTTCATTCTCAAATTACACTTAGAAAGTGAATAATGCTACCCAGGCTCTTATAGATGAAAATTTTGTCTTAATTTTCTCATATGCTCCAGCAGGTTTGGGGCATTTAAGAGTAATTAGCGCCTTGCATGATGGTCTGCCTCCAGAAATTGATGCAGTCCTTCTAGGAAGCCATGATCAGTCAATTAAAAATATTCATAGAGTAATAAGTATTCATCCGATTTTCAAACTGCTAAACGACTGGTTGCAGTCGGGCCTTTTGTCTGAATCTTTTGCCTTTTACTATAAAAAATACTTACATACTCATACCAAGCTTTTGTACGAGCAAATGCTCACTTTGCTTGAACAAAGAGTAAAGCAGCCAAAAAAAGTCTTAGTTGTGGCAACCCATTTTGGCTTGGCTCATCAGCTTGTTGCGGTCAAGGAAAGATTGGAAAAAGAAAAGAGCATAAAGATAAATTTAGTTGTTCAGGTGACAGATGATACCTTCCACCCCATGTGGTATGTGGAGGGAGCAGAACTAATAGTTGTTCCAAGTGAGCTGGCAAAGCAAAGGTTTATGGATTTTGCCAAGAGGAAAAGCTTACCCAGAACCAATATTGTAGTTTGTCCATATCCTGTAAACCCAAGGTTCTTTAATGCATTAGAACCAAACGAATTCAAAGATAGACAGGACCAATTAAGTATAAATAAATCCCCTTCGGGTTTTCCTGCAAGCAGCAAAATAAACATTTCAATTCCAGTTTCTGGGGCTGCTGTAGGGACAGGGTTTCATAGAGAAATTATAGAAAATCTGTCAAAGTTTTCTGAAAGATTTGTTTTTTGGGTAGTTACTAGAAATGCTTCTTACACCAGGGATTTCATAAAAGGAATCACAAACCTTGAGCATGTAAAACTTTTTAGTAATGAAAATGATCGGGAAGTAGTAGATTTATATGATCACCTTTTTGAAAAGACAATACTGTCTCTTGAAATAACCAAGCCTTCAGAACAAGCTTTTAAAGTCTTGGTTCCAGTACAAGCAGAAGCAGGAGTAATTATGCTTTTTACCACTCCAGTAGGCGTCCAGGAGATAGATAACTTGAAGTTTATGGAAAGACATTTTTTAATTCCAACAGAGGAAGAAACAAAAACATTATTAGAAAACTATAGAAACAAAATTAATCCACAACCAGAACTTTTAGCAAAATCATCAATGTGGAGGGGACTGCGGCTTCCTACTTCCGCAAAAGAGTCTGCAGAATTTATCTGGTGGGGGTTAATTTCAGGACTACTAGAAAAAATGTTAGAAAACAAATCCTTTGCCCAGCCCTATGATAAGTACCCTTATGAATTAGATAAAAATGGAGTCCAAAGGTTTTGGATAGATGTGGCTAAATTTATAAAAGAGAAGTAAGCAAGTTGTTTGGAGGTTTGGTGAAAACGCTATACAATTTAATATATGTCTGAAGGTACTTCTGTAAAAAACGTTGCAGTTCCAGAAGCTGTTTCTCAAAAAGTACCAAGTTTATCTAGGAGAAACTTTTTAAAGGGGGTAGCTGTAGGTGGTCTTTATCTTGCAACAGGAGGTTTGGTTATGAATACTGCTAACCCTGAATGGAAGGAGAGTGCAGCGTCAGAGGGACTAAAAATACTTCTGGAAAGAGAATCTCAAAAATACAATAAGATTTCGAAGGAACAAAGGCTACAGTTGGGTTATACCGAGGCGGCAAAACCAAATCCAAATTGGGAACCTCTCTCGCAAAAAATTATAAAAATGATCGATTATAATAAATTCCTAGAAGGAAGAAATCCAACTTTAACTGGCGCTCCATATTGGAAACATCACCCTGACTATCAAGGTTTTGATGTCTATTTAAAAAAGGCTCCGAGGATATATGAAAAAATGGTGCAATACAATAATACAGATAAACCAAATGATGATTTTTATGATTTGCTAGAGTTGCCTGAGTCTTTGCAAGTAATACTTGAAAAACAGGGACATGTAATTGAAAGGCCTGTTAATGCAATTATCCCTGGAAGTGGATTAGAAAGAAGGGTTAATGAGTATTTAAAGCGCTTTGATTTACATTTTGATACTATCACAAGCTGGCTAAAAAATTATCATTTAAATGAAGATCCAGCAAAACTTAAGTTGATTGAAGACTATATCCGTAATTATGATTATGAATTCCATATGTTAACAGCTCCGCTTCGTGAACCGATAGAAGATGTTTTTATGTCATACTTGCAAATAAACAAAGGAAATATCATGGAAAGCTTGTGGGATACTATTGTTTCATTGAAAATGTGCACAAGAAATGCAATGACAGCAGAAAGGGCGGCTTTAAAAGATGAATATCGAGGAAGTTATCTTGGTATAAGTGAAGCAACAACTTGTGTAGACACAAATGGAGAAAGTGTTATGTCTACAACAATACTGTCGTACCAAATAAGGCAGTTGATTAGACTTAACACAGATACTTATTCAATGTCAGGTAGTTTTAATGATGAATCGCTACCAATGTTTAGAAATTCGGATGAAAAAACAAAGCAACCGGACAACAACTTATATGGCCTGTTTGGAATAGTCTACCATGAACTATCACTTGCGGCATTGCTTTCTGCATTTCCGTGGCAAATTGTTGCCTATAGTGTTTATGGCAAACAACTGGCAGATTATGGTGATCAAGGACCTCAAAAAGTGGCAGCAGATCTCAAGGCTGCAACCTCGCTAGACAAATTGCAAAAGGAATTGGAACATTATAGATGATTGTTGTTAGAATGTATCATGGGAACCGTTTCTCCAGATTTTAATGGTGTCAATTTAGTTCCATTAACTGACTTGCTTGTTAATAATCGAGAATCTGAATTACCGAAACCCATAATCAAACCACTTAAAGAACTTATTTGTGATGATGTCAAAAATGTTATGTCTAAGCAAAAGGTTATCTATCACAACAAGTTTCCTGATTCCAATCAAATCAGAAGAGACTTTGTTCCTCAAACTAGATTTCCTTGGGGGAATGTAGACAATAAAGTTGTAATCCATAAAGATTTAGATGATGAAGAAAGAAGAATATTAATCACTACATATGAAACAATTTATAATTCTTTTGGAAACAAAGTTGGCAATGGAATTGATATTTGGTTAAGTTATGACTCCAGAAATGATAATAATCTCAACAAAAACATGACTGGTGGGGGAACAGTGGTGATAGTCAGAGAATCCATTTCAGATGCCTTAGAAGTTTGGTATGCGGTTGATGGAGACTTTAAAGGTTTAGGAAAAACTGGATCTGTAGGAATGGAAGGAAGCCAAAACCTATATACTAACTGCAAACAGTTGATTTTACATGACAAAACAACAGGTTTAGCAGTAGATATACAATCGTGTTTGCTTCCTACTACTGAGTTAAGATATGTGCCAGTTTCAGTTGATTCACCTAGATCGATGAGTTATTTTGCTCAGGGTACTGGAGAATATCTGCAGTTTCAAAATATAGATAACGAAGAAAGATTTGCTGGAGTATTGCATGAGATAGGTCATGAGTGGTTGGAAATATTAGACCCCAAACCTTCAGTTGAAGGAACAAAGATCATGAATAATGCTATAGGGGGTATAAGCAAGTTAGAAGAAGTAGAAAAAACAAGGCTTGGGGAGTTGTTGCCCGAAATAGAAAGAAGTGCTTCCGATATTGCACTAAACAAGATCCTTACCAAATTTGAACAAGCGGGTATGAAGTTACAAAACATGCGTGACAAAACTAAAAAGGTTATGAATAAAGGATTGAAATCTTATGAGGTCTCCTTGTCAAAGGCGTTAGGTGGTGTAGAAATAAAAATTGAGCATTTTGTCTAAATTAGATAAAAATGGAGTCCAAAGATTTTGGGCTCAAGTCGCGGATTTTATGAAAGGAAAACAGTCCTAGCGTACTCTTGGAGATTGTGGCATTTCAGTCATATAAAGTGCCATGTTCTTTGCTGTCTGGATCAAGTTCATACCTATTTTGTAGTCACAATATAAAGATGCGCTCACAAATCCTAAAGCCGTTAAGCCAAATATTGTGGTACTAATTTCTCTATATGGTGTTGGGAGTGAGCCAAGAGCCTCTCCCACTAGGCGGTTGTTATAACCAAACTCGGCTATAACATAGCCGTTTAAGCCTGCCACAGCAGCTTGAAATTTACAGAACGCAGACCCAATTGCTGGGAATTCTGCAATCCATTCACCTCTTTTAATTGGTTTTATTCCAACCTCTTCAGACGTCAAATTTGGTACAAACAACATCTCACTCATTTGCCCTATAATATCTTTTTTTTTGCAATGTCAATAGCTGTAGTTGCCGGTTGACGCAGGTACCCAGGCTGGGTATAATAAGCACAGCTTAAATCAGGTTATACCTGATAAAGGCATACCTTTCAAGGCAAAGTTAATGAGAATTTTGAAGCTAATAAACCTAAAAAAACCGTCTGCCACTTTTTGTGGGTAAAAGGGTAAGCTTGGAACTCTTGTTTAACCGGCCTTAAAAGCCGGTTTTTTTGTACATTAAATTTAGAATGACTCGGGCCTGAAGTTTACAAGGTTTGAACATCTCATTTGCAATGAGAAAGCAGAGGGTTCGATTCCCTCCAGGTCCACAGGGATCTGGAATTTGAATATTTATGAATGGCGGTTTAGTAACCTAGTTACTTTGGTTATAAGCCACTAATCACAAGTATTCAATATGATTGAGTACATACCCCCCTAAAGGGAGGTATATATTGCTAGCACATTGAAATCTTAAAGGAAAAGGCCGAAAAGTCTTTCAAGCAAAGTATCCCTTAAAAAAGGAAGCTTGAAAAGTAATTTCGAAATATATGTATTTTTGGTGAATAACTGTTAAAAGTTATTTACGTTTAAATACTCATACGCAAGAAAGTGAGAAAAAAAGTCTTACTAACGCAGACAGTGGATGCCTTGGTTTTGCACACCGATGAAGGACGTACATGACAGCGAAATTTGACGGGGAGAAGTCACGATTCTGTGATCCGTCAGTGTCCGAATGGGAAAACCCACCAGTTTTATCTGGTATTTATGCACCAAATGGTTGGATTTATCCAAACTAGTAATGCATAAAAGGAGACCGCCCGAACTGAAACATCTAAGTAGGGTGAGGAACATAAATCAATCGAGATTTCGTTAGTAGCGGAGAGCGAAAGCGAAACAGCCTAAACTTTTTTCATGCTTGCATGAGAAAAGGGTTGCGGGACTCTAATGTGGGAGTTAAAAGAAAAGTAGAACGGTTCGGAATAACCGACCATAGAAAGTGAAAGTCTTGTATATTAATTTCTTTTAACCTCTAGGAGTATCCCAAGTACCCCGGTGTAAATACTCTGGGGGAATCTAGGAGAACCATCTTCTAAGGCTAAATATGAATGCAAAGACCGATAGTGAACTAGTACCGTGAGGGAAAGGCGAAAAGTAGAGCGGGACGCTCAGTGAAATAGAACCTGAAACTGTTTGCGGACAAACCGACAGAGCTCTGTAA
>CAZCXV010000025.1:0-1978 GCA_964502815.1 uncultured Gammaproteobacteria bacterium
ATTTAGCAAGGGCCTTTTAGGCAAAGTAGGAGGTGAGTTTTTTCAGGGCTTTTTGTCTGAGAAGGATTCCTTTGAGAACATTCTTTTGCGCTTCGTCTTTAAGGTCTTTTGCTAATTTAGGGTCAGCTTGACTGGCAGAAAGAATTTTTTCTATTTCCTCATTGCTAACTTCGATCTTTTCCTCTTTGGCAATCTTGTTTAAAGCCAATTCTAAAGTTATTGAATCTTTAACCTGGGATCGATATTCGTCTCTTAGGCTTGCTGCAGTTTTGCCCTGCGAGGCAAGATAGCTTTCCAGAGTTAGAGCCAGTTTTTCCAGTCTGGATAAAAGTGCAGTCAGCCTTTGGTCAACCTCTTGGTTAATCAGTATTTCTGGTAACTTTACTTTAGAGAGAGAAAGAATTTTTTTTAAAACAAGTGTTTCTTTTTCTTCCTCTTTCAACTCGGGTTTTTGGTCTGGCTTACCCTTATCGTGTGTCCAAATATCCGTGGCTTTGGCTTCGTTTAATAAAACTTCTTTGTAATTTTCCACTTCAACCTTGGGCATTTCGCATGTGGTCGCACGGACAGTCCAGGGATCTCCTTCTTTTGCTGAAAGAAGTTCAAATTTGGGGTAAATGGCGAGGGAAAATTTTTCTTTGCTTAAAACCTCCTCCAAGGCTTTGGGAAGTATTGCCGAAAGTGTTTTTTCCATGATTTTAGTCTGACCGAGCTTTTCTGCAACCTTGTCCTTTGGTGCCATGCCCGCCCTGAATCCCGGAATCTGAACGTTTTTGCTTTCAGAGGCAATTACGCTCTCCTTTTCCTTCTTAATTCGATCATTGGGTATTGTAAAAGTTATCTGGATTGTTCCATCATCACTTTTGGCTACTACAGATTGAGTGGAATTAGTCATAGTTGTTACCCACCTTTGTGTTGGGTCCTGAATTGTGAAGGATTAAATTTTGCTTGAGAACTTGTTCTTCCGGAAAATATCTTTTTTCTGAAAACATCTGAAGTCCTGAATCCTGGACTGGAAATATATTTGGTAGGTTTGGATTTGACTGATTTCTTTTGAGTCATAACTAATCTTTAATGAGTCTATGAAGAAACCAGGTTACCAATGTCATTACAATTGATGCGATTATGGCTGTGGAAAATTTATTAATTTCAAATCCGGGGACAAAGTAGGCAACAACCCATAAAAGAGCAACATTGATTAAAAAAGCAAATATTCCAAGAGTTAGAATTGTAATAGGAAGAGCCACTATTTGAATAATGGGTTTAATCAGCATGTTCACAATTCCTAAAACAACGGCCGAAACCACAGCCGCCCAGATACTGTCAAACTTAAATCCGGGGACCAAATACTCAACTATCAATAGCGAAAAGATGTTAATCCCCAGTTTAATAAAAAGGTTCATCAAGTATTATTTTTCTTCCTAAAGGTTTAAAAGTCAAGGAACTTTATTAAGGTTCTTCCTTAAAGCCAGCCTGAGCTTAATTTTTTGAATAATAAGGTATTTAATTTTATAAGAGGCCGCCTTTGGTCCACAACTTAGAACAAGCACATCTGGGGACAACTCCCGTTTGGCTTTTTTAACCCCCCCCAATGAACTTTTGATTTGCACCGGTATCCATATTTCATCTTTGTTGTCCGGGTTGGACTTGTAGCGTAAAAAGAAATCTATATCGTGGTAATAATCTTCAGTAGCACCTGTTTTTGTCACAGACACTCCAGAAATATTTTCTGCTATTTCGACAAATCTGGCTTCACTATTATTTCCTCTTCTGTCTGTAAATTCTTTTTCAGCTTCATCTGCAAGATCTAAAAGTGAATCTTGGTTTTCAATCCCTTGAGAAAAGGCCTCAAGCATTGCCTCAATCCTGGCTCGATTAATATTTTCTTTAAGAGACATTTGGGTTATATTTTAAGATTTTTATTAAAAAAGTCCACATTTTTCTGAACTACAATGTTCCATGCGGGTGAAAGGTTGTG